>CATLOT010000003.1 GCA_950054155.1 uncultured Bacteriovoracaceae bacterium | reverse complement strand
TGTTAGTAGGGGTACTAAAATTTTAACCGATTGATTTCTTATGCCTTTTTTATGTCTTATGATGCAGTGAAAACACCCTCAAGTGTGAAGAGCCAAAAAAGAATCCTTTACCTGGTAGTATGGTACATAGTTTATAATCTAGTAGAGGTATAGTTATGCAGACAAAAGATGTCATTGAGTTAACAGGATTGGATAGAGAGACAATTCGCTTCTATGAAAAAAAAGGAATTATTTCTAAGCCTGCCCGAACAGACTCAGGCTATAGAAAATACAATGAAGAGACAATCAGTCAAATTAACTTCACAAAAATGGCCAAGGAAGCAGGGTTTACATTGAGTGAGATAAAAAAATTGCTGAACCTAAAGGAAAGTGGAGTAAATTGCAAAACAGGAAGAGATATTGCCCTTGAGAAAATGGAAGAAGTAGATGAAAGAATGAAATCACTTCGAAAAATGAAGAAAGTTTTGAGTAAATTTGTAGATGAATGTGAAGCAAGTGGTGGCACAGGTCTTAAAAGAAAATGCCATTTGTCTTTTGATGTGAAAAGGTAACGAAATGCAAGAGACTAAAGTCATTAAATGGTTAACTCGCGGAGGAATGATAGGTGCTGTTGCAAGTTCAATTTGTTGCATTGGTCCTCTTATCTTGGGGGCAATTGGCCTTGGTGGTGCTTCATCACTACTTTTTCTTGAAGAGTATAGAGAGATTATATTAGTGATTGTTACTCTGTTAGTAAGCTTGGGGTGGATTATGAATTATAGACTAGAGAAAAAAGAATGTAGTGAGGGAAGTATATGTGCTGATCTAAAACAAAGAAAAGTGAGAAGAGTAAGTTTGAGCATAGCTACTGTGTTTACAATATTATTAATGTCATCTCCGATAATCCTTTCTTCTGTATCTCAGGCTGAGAATAAGAAGATAACAGCAGAGGGTAAGGTCATGACTCTGTATATAGAAGGAATGACCTGCGGAGGTTGTGAGCTAGGAGTAAGGGAAGCTTTGAAAAGAGCAGGGCTTAAAGATTCAGCCATTCTAAGTGTAGATCACTCCAAGCCAAATCCTAAAAAGAGTATAGGTCAGGCCATAATCAAAATCTCTAACGATTTTACTTGTAAAGTAGTTAAAGAAATTAAAGAAAGTCCAGGTTATTTGGCTTACTGGTCATTTGAAAATAAAAAGCCTTGTGGAGAAGAAAAATGAGCTGTTGTGATAAAAAAGAAGAAAGTAAAGTGGAGTTCAATCTTGAAGGCTTGATATGTTATTGCTTTAAGCACTCAAAGAAAGAGTTGTATGATGCAATACAGGAAGGTCGAGAGCAAGAAATTCTCGATGATATTAAAGCAAAGATGAAGGACCCTGGATGTTTTTGTGAAACAGCCAACCCTTCTGGGAAATGTTGTCTTGCTGACAATATGGCTTTTATTAAGCACTACAAATAAGTGTAGTATCCAAAGTTACTAATTCAATATGTTAGCGTGTCTGACTCGAGTATTGCAGTTCGATAACCGGAGACGTCGGGGCACCACAACAAAAAAAGCCAATCTTCATGATTGGCTTTTTTTTTGTGGTGCCACCTGAGACAGGAGAAGCCGACCGAGTAGGGAGGGTTCAGGTCGAAGGGGACAGGTGAGCAGGATGCGGTGAAGTGCGAAGCTGGTCATGAAGTTAAGGCGGATCTTCGGATCGGATCTTCTCCCTTAATGGTGGACTTCACCACTGTATTGCTGGAAGTGCTGAGGTTTGGTTAGGTCTTCTTTCAAATGGTTTTCATGATATTGGCGCTGCCATGATCTTTCTCGTTTCGGCGATTATAGGCAATCTCATTGGTGGCTCTCTCTTTGTTGCTTGTCTTAATTACGGCCATATCCGACAGGCATAATACCTGAGGAAACTGAGTCTTTAAGTTCTTGAAAAGACTCAGTTTCAGTCTTTTATTTCATCTTTTTTCTAATAAAATAAGCTCTGAATCGTTTTAGGTATAGAAGCTACCAAAGAGGAGGAGTTTATGGGTTCTAGGGATAAAGAGAATTGGTTCCAAACGACCGTGGTGTCGCTTGAGAGTCCGCTCTTAAACTACACCTATAAAATTCTATCAAGACTTGCTCCTAGTGAGGAGGTCGTCCAAGAGAGTTTTTTTCGTTTATGGAAACAAGAGTTTCCTGGAAATTTTGAGCATTATCCTAAAGCCTGGTTATACAAAGTTTGTCGCAACCTCGCTTTAGATATTCTTAAAAAAGAGAAGAGAATGGATCTTGAGGGAAGTCTTGATGAGATCCTCTTTAGTCCTTGTGTCAGTGAGACCTTATTAGAGTCAAGTCTCATTATGCAAGAGGTCGTTAAGCTGACAGTTCAGCAACAAGAAGTGCTAGTTTTGAAATTCAAGGATGAGCTTTCCTACAAAGAAATTGCAGAATTGACCGGTCTCTCGGTTTCTCATGTAGGAGTCCTTCTTCATGAAGCACTTGGTGCTCTTCGTGAAGTTATTCTCGCTGATTTAAAGCGTCTTGAACCTGAAACACGACTCTAAGAGGAGATCGACATGGCCACATTTACAAATGACCCCCAGTTTACAGCTTACGCTCTAGGTGAATTAGAGGAAACCCAAAAAGAAGAATTTCGCGCTCGTCTTTTGAAAGAAGGAATTAGCGAGGAAGAAATTCAACAAGAGGTTGATCATATCCTCGACTTTAAAAACCGCTTAGGAGAGGAGTTTTCAAAGGATGATTCCTTAAGACTAGCGCCTGAAAAGAGAGAAGAGGTTCTCAAACCGATTCAGTCCAAGTCAATATGGGACTGGTTTTCAATAAAAAAATTAGCTCCTCTTTTTGTCTTTGTGATTGCTCTTCCTGTCATCTTTTTTCAATTTAGAGAAAGGGCAGTTGACCGCTTAACAAAAATTAATGATGGCGTTTTTGACGGCGCTGATTCTTGGGTAGGACAATTGAATGAAAGGAGCGAAGCTCCAAAAAGAAAAGTTCTGGCAAAGGCGGAATCACGAGGAAGGCTGGCTAAAAAGTCCAAGGCTAGTGCTAGCCCAGAGATTGCTGCTGGGAGCGCTCAATCATTGGCCTTTAAAGGGGGAACGCATTTTTCTATCGCAGACTCACAAGTTGTTAATGATAGAGAAGCCTTTAATAGAGAAGGGTATGACCATGTTGAAAGCAATTCTTATGTCAGTGTTCAGGCTGAGCCTCTTTCAACTTTTTCCATAGATGTTGATACCGCAAGCTATGCCAATGTCCGTCGCTTCTTAGAAAATGGAAGTCTTCCTCCCAAGCATAGTATTCGTGTGGAAGAGCTGATCAATTACTTTCCCTATGATTTAAAAATGGATCATAGTGACCATCCCATTTCTGTAAAAGTAGATCAGGCAGAAAGTCCTTTCCATCAAGGCCGTCGTTTGGTTAGGGTAGCGATGAAGGCACAGATGCCAAAGTTAAAAGCACAAAAGAATCTTGTCTTTCTTTTAGATGTCTCTGGTTCAATGAATGCCACTAATAAGCTTCCTCTTTTAAAAGAGAGTTTGAAAATTCTTTTAAGAGAACTTGAGCCAACAGATACTATCTCTCTTGTGGTCTATGCTGGAGCTGCTGGTGTTGTGCTAGAGCCAACTCCTGCAAAGGATAGAGTAAAAATTCTTAGTGCCCTTAATCGTTTAAATGCTGGTGGATCGACTAATGGGGGGGCAGGGATTGAAGCTGCTTACAAATTAGCAAAAGTGGCTTTTAAAGAAGGTGGCGTTAATCGCGTTATCCTGGCAACAGATGGGGATTTTAATATAGGAACGTCTCATCGTGGTGGTCTTGTCGATATGGTAAAGGAAAAGGCCAAGGAAAATATTTTTCTTACGGTCCTGGGTTTTGGTATGGGCAATTATCAAGACGGAATGCTTGAAGAACTTTCAAACAAAGGTAATGGGAATTACGCTTACATCGACAATCTTAGTGAAGCCAATAAAGTCTTTAAGCATGATCTTGAAAAGAATATGACCACTGTCGCGAAGGATGTAAAAATTCAAGTGGAATTTAATCCCCAGTATGTTCAGGCTTATCGCTTGATTGGTTATGAAAATAGAACGTTAGCTGCTAAAGACTTTAATGATGATAAGAAAGATGCTGGTGAAATTGGAGCTGGTCATACCGTAACAGCTCTTTATGAAGTTGTGGGTGTTGATGAAAAAATGCCCTTAGCAAAAGTTGATGATCTTAAGTATGGCAAGAAAGTCGTAGTAAAAGACAATGACTCAAATGAAATTCTTAATGTTAAGGTTCGTTACAAAAAGCCGGAAGGGACGTTTTCAACAAAGTTTGAAGTTCCCCTTAAGAATGCTCCCCAGAGTGAGTTAAAGGGAGATCGTGAGCTTCTCTTTGCGACCTCTGTAGCAGCTTTTGGCATGAAGCTTAGGGAAGATGAGATGACCAAGAATGTCAGCTTTAAAGATATTCGTGAATGGGCGAAAAACTCAAAAGGGAAGGATGAACTCAACCTTAGAGGTGAGTTCATCGATCTCATCGACTTTGCGACTAGCTTAAAGAAATAGTTATTCTTCTTAGCAGTATTACGACGAGGGGACTTTTTACGAGTCCCCTTTTTTTGTGGTTTAGGATTAAGGGTAAACCAATCGTCACTGGTGATAGGGTGAAAGTAATCGGCCTCATCAATGAGAAGCTGAGACGTAGAGTCTTGAACAGCAGCGATTTCAACACGCACCCCTTCATTCACTTAATTAACCAATCCACTCCATTTAACTCACTTTTGTTTTCGACACCGGATACCAATTCTTGGTTCGAAAGTATCAATTTTAGGAATTCAGCTTTCTCCTCGTTACCGCGCCAAAGGTAAGCGCTGGAGTCGTCTTTCAAAAAATGCCAAACAAATTCTTTGCACCCAAACCTATAAGCTTGATAATAACGGCAAAATTCTTTGGACCTTATTAACATCAAGGCTTCAGGGTAAATACCAGAAGTTACTTCGACGGGATTAATAAAAGAGGGCCGCTTCCCTTTTTAGAAAGCTCATCTTCGGGGTTTCTTAAAGGACAATCCTTTAAAGACAGGCAACCACATCCGATACATTGACCTAATTGTGATTTCACCTTTTTTATCAAAATAAGTTTTTCAGTTAGTACTGTGTCCCAGGCCTTGCCTAGTTTTTTCCAGTCACTTTCAGAGGGACGCTCTTTTTTTTCAATTGCCTTAAATGCCTGCTTAATTTCTTCAAGGGAAAGGCCAATCGTCTGTGCGACTTTTATATAACTCAAAACTCTAAGTTCCCTGCGGTGAAAGCGACGCTGGTTTCCCTTATTGCGATGGGATCTTAAAAGACCTTTTGTCTCATAAAAATGAATCGCAGAAACAGCAACACCACTTCTTTTGGATATTTCACCAACTGATAAATATTCTTTTTCCGAGTCCATTTAAACCTATTTTTCGCTTGACCTCAACCTAGCTTGAGGTTTTATAATTTAAGCAATTTATGAAAAGGAGTCAAAATGAAAAAAAACGCATTAATCACGGGTGGAGCTAGAGGGATCGGTGCCGCTATCGCGAGATCACTTGCTAAAGAAGGAAACCGAGTCTTTATCAATTATGTTAATAGCCAAGCGAAAGCACAAAAGCTGGCTGACTTTATCAACGACGAAGGAGGAGAAGCACACCCGATTCAAGCTGATGTTCGAGATGATGCACATTTAAAAACAATGTTCGATCGAATTAATGAGTTTGGAGGAGTCGATATCCTAGTTTCAAATGCAAATATGAACTTCACACCAAAGCCATTCACTGAACAGACATGGGAAGAATTTGCACAAAAGCTAAACGATGAAGTTCATGCCTCTTACGCAGCTGCGAAACTGGCAGTTCCTAATATGATTAACAAGAAGTATGGTCGATTAATTTTTATCTCTAGTACACTTTCTGAAAGTCCAGCTCCTACGTTTATTGCCCACGGAACAGCGAAAGGTGCCCTAGATTCTTTTAGTAAGTACCTTGCACAAGAATTAGGTCCAATGGGAATAACTTCTAATATCGTTGCCCCAGGCTTGGTCTTAACTGATGCCACTAAAAATGCGCCTGATGACTTTAAAGAAATGATTCGACAGTTTACACCGACTCAGAAGATTGCAACTCCAGAGGATGTTGCGAATACTGTTCGTTTTCTAGCTAGCGAAAATAGCGGACATATAACAGGTACCTATACTCCTGTTTGTGGTGGCGCCTACTTACCTTAATCAATTATCTTTTCAATACTCACTTCAGAGTCTTTTAGCTTTAAAAGTTGATCGACATCTGAAGTGATTTTTCCTAGCTTTAATAAGCCTTTTGAATCTGAGAAATCTTTGTAAAAAATCGCGACATCTCCCCATGGAGAATAATAGGTCACATCGCCTTTTGAAGGCTTGTAACTCGCTGGAGCCCCCTCAGTTGTTAGCTTTTTGGGAGGGTAAAATATCTTCTCATTAGAAGCATAATCTTCAAATGTTTAGGTGTATACTTTGGAGTGGACCAAGGTTTGGGGAGAAGGCTCATTCATTGTTCAATAGTGTAAAAAGCCTTGATGACCTTCTCTCGCTCAGCAGAAGCTATTCCCAATCTTTGACAAGTTGAACAGCTTTTTTGGTTTTCATAAGTCTTTTTTAACGACTCTTTTGCGCCTTCCATTCCTTGGAAGACTGCCTTGATTTTCTTTTCCAATAATTCATTAATGGTCGCAGCCTTTTGAGGGTCATCTTCTGGAGAGGAAAGTATGGTGAGAGATAAATTTTCGATGTCGAGCCGGTAAATGGGAGTCTTGCCATCAGAATGGACTTCGCTCTTTTGCCACCCTTTCCAATCGCCTTCAGGATTTTTCAAAAAATGATTTTGAAAGAGGAGAATAAAGATATCAGAAAAGTCCTGAGGAACTTCTAAAAGATATTTATTCTCCTTGATTACTGGAAGAGGATAGAGAAAACATCTCCCTTTAATTAGAACCGATTTAAATTGATTTCTCATTCTTCAATTGCGCCTAGGATATCTCTGGCCTGCCATGAAGGAACATCTGTCTTGAGTTGATCAAGTAAGGTATCAAACATCGCGATGGCCTCTGTATGTAGCTCTGGGTCTGTGACAAAGTCAGCTGTCTGGCGCCAGTAGGGAGACATGGCAAGCCTTCCTCTTAGGGCCGTTTGTAGCATATCAATCCAAGTTGGTGCTGAATAAGTAAAATTCAAAGAGAGGGCATCTTCAGTCGCTTCGGTTTTGTGCCAAGCCCCTCTCGGTAAGAAGAGGACTGAGCCAGGATTCAGTGTGAATTCTAATGATTCTTCTGGGAATTCGGTGGGAAGATCCTCATCGAGATAACTGTCTAATTCTGGATCAGCTTCGGTGCCAATTGTATATCTCGTCATTGGATTTTCGACTGAAGTGTTGGGAGCAATCCACCACTTCTTTGAACCAGAAATCTGGATCACGAAATTGATATTCTGATCGAAATGGGCAGAAGTCCCTTCGCCTTTTTTAATGGCATAAATGAGGCTTCGAGAATAGGTCATATGGGAGAAGCCCATCTCTTGGCGAAGGCTTTCAAGCCAGACAGAAAGCGTTTCCTCGAAGCGATTGGGGTCATCGAAAAAAAGACCACTGCCTTTGCTAAAGAGTTCTCTTGCTTGCTTTGGGCTCACTTGAGAAGAATTCACTTCATCAGCGATTCCTGGAGAATAGGCATTCACCTCACAAGGCCATGAGTCTAAAAGGGACTCAAGAGAACTTAAGTATTTTAGCTCCATAAGATCTTTAAACTTTTCTGGTGGGTGATGGACCACCACAGGTTCTCCGCTCTTATAGGACTCTAGAAACTCTAGTCTTGAGCCAAAAAAATTCTCAATTATATTTTCCATACTGAAATACTTAGAGCTTCGTAAAGGTCATCACCACCTGAGCCTGATAGAGGCTAGAGTAAACAGGAGCTTCAAAGGTATCAGCGATTGTTACACCTGTGAGATCAATTTCTTGTGTAAAGGTCGCTCCATTGTCACAAGTCACCTCTGAAGTCAGAAGTTCATCTGTAAGTGTCGCTTGTCCTTCACAATTAAAAGTACCAAAGGGAGAGTTTTCACTTAAAGAAATGCTACCATTTGCTTTAAGGGTAACAATATTAGAGACGGGAAGGGCTGGATGTGTAATCTCATAGCTGCCTGCCACATCAGTCATGGTTAGAGCACCAAATGTATTAAATGAGATAAGGGAGAGGGCTATTAAAGTTTTCATAAGTTTCCTAATTTAATGGTGAATTCCTTATGATGAGATTTTTATCACTATGAGAATGACTATACTAATAGATGGGAAAAATTTACTTTAAAGGCTCTTTATTAACCTGTTAAAAGAAGATCTATCGATTCCTAAATAATTTGCAATATGATACTGAGAAAGGCGTTCGTGTATCTGTGGTGAACTTCTAAGAAATGATAAGTAGCGCTCTTTCGCATTTAATGTTAACAGTTCGTACTCTCGTCTCTCTTTAATCAAAAACTCTCTCTCATTAGCTCTTCTTAGAAAGGTCTGCCAAAAGAGGCTATTCTTAATTTTGTGATGAAGACTATCAAAATGAGCTAGCCATACTGTACAATCTTCAAGAGCTTGAATGGTAATTAATGACGGTTCTTTGGTGAGAAGAGAGTTATAATTGGCAAAAAAGTTTCCTTCATAACGAAAATTCTTTGCTTTTTCAGAACCATTGAGAAGGGTGTAATAACCTCGAATAAGGCCCTTTTCTATGAGGCCAATATGAGTGCTGATAATTCCTGATTCTTCAATGATCTCACCTTTTTTAAAGTGAGTAAGCTTAAAAAGATCTTTTATAATGAGCCATTCCTGATCCGGAATTTTTGTCATTTGTGAGAACAATGCCCTTAACTGGTCAGAATTATTAGGGATTGACATAGGTCACTTCTCCACAAGTTTTTTACAAACTATATTCCTCTTCATACTAAACCTTTTAAGGGAGATAGATAATGATGAGGGTAATATTTTTAGCTTTTACTGTAATGAGTACATTGGCCTCAGAGCTTCAGGTTACAGGGATTGCAAATGAAGAGTTTTCAAAACAAGCCGTGGAAGTCGAGCTGGTTGCCGAGTATAAAGCCAGTAGGCACAGTCGTTTGTGTACAACTAGTAATTTCCCTTACAGAACAAGAAGCAGTAAGAGGCATTATCTTACTTCGAGAGGGCCGATTAGGAATAATACTTTTGATGTTTCAATAAATACGAGCTGGGGTTACAACAAGCACTGTAAGTATCGTTTAAGCTCTATCGTTATGAGCTTTTTGAAAGTAGCGGGCAGACCATTGTCGACATATGTGAAAAGTCTTACTGTTTATAACGACGAAAAAGCACCTGCTCACCAGGAGCTCACATTTAAATGTTCAAACTTCGTGGGACCTGACGATTATAACTTGAACTTCAAGTGTAAAATACAAGATAAGGAAACTGATTCTGTAGTAAAGAGACTTGTTGTATCACCACATCAGAAAACCTATTTCGACTTTGATCTTTCAACTTCATTAGTTTTGCCTCCACCAGCAGTGGGAACTCCTGTTGTCATCGACACAGAGATAGATGAGTTACATCAGATTAAAATTTATGAAAACCATATTGGACAATTTAATGCTAATTCCCCTGTTGAGTATTTTGGGGTTATGACGTCAGATCAGCTTGTTATTCGCTCATTCTACCGTAAAGCAAAGGGCCCTAAGACGATTAGGATAACTGCAACAGGTAATTATAAGATGCTAGAGATCTATTATAGTGACGATGATGACTTGATGGCTAGCTCGAGTCTTTGTAGGAAAAAAGGATTTAATTGTAGAATAAAATACTTTGATAGTAAGAATCGTCAAAACAACTTTACGAAATGCACCGTTATCAAGAAGTTTCCGCTTTAGCAGACTAAATTGATGCCCCTAGATCTTTAAGTTAGGGGCATCGTATTTAATGATGTGCGTTGGTTAAAGTTCCCAATATAATATTAACTATGATATGAGCTTATCCTCTTAAAAATAAAAAACTCGGAGGAATAGTGAATATACTTAGCAATCTAAGAGCTGCAGCTCTTGTCCTTACCATTTCTTTTCTTGGCGTTAATAATGATGTTTATGCACAGAAATATGAATGGAAATCTCTCTTTATAAGTGGCGATCATTCAATTGATAACTTTGATGTGGGGCGCTTAGACCTTGCTGCTATGTTTGATGGCCTAGGTGTAAGAGAGGAAAATCAAACGCATCTGACATCAAGTGCAAAGTTTATTGAACAGGCTGATGGTGTTGCCAATCTCGCGAATATTAAGACAGTTTTTGAAAATTTTAATTTGAAAGATAATGGTGGATGTTTTGTTCACATGACCTCTCATGGAATTAAAAGAGGAGGCTTTTACCTTAGTCGCGATTATGCTCTCCAGCCTAATACCTTAGCTAAGCTCGTAAACGATAATTGCGGTGATGCCCCTTCGGTCATACTTATTTCTGCTTGTTACTCGGGACAATTTATCACTAAGCAGCTTATGGGCGATAATAGAATTATTCTTACGGCCGCAATCAAAGACCGTCCTTCATTTGGCTGTTCTCCAGATTACAAGTATACCTTTTGGGATAGTTGTCTTCTTGAGGAGGTTCCTCATTCTGTAACTTGGACAGAGGCGTATGAGAACATCAAGTCTTGTATTACCAGAAAGGAGCAAGAGCTTGGGGCGAGACCCTCACTTCCTCAGGGCTTCTTTGGTAAAAATATGAAGAACTTTGAGATCATTCAATAAAATGACCCCTCTCAAGATAGCCAGTCACAGACTGGCTGTTTCGTAATTTCAATCACTTAGGTAGTTAAAAGCTACTGTTAATTCTCAAAATTTCATTTATTTATACCGATAAAGAGAGGTGAGATTTTTCCTTCCTCTTTTATTTATCTTTATGAATCAGGCTCTAGCTATCGACCCTGAAAAAAAAACGATTACCCTTTCCACATTAATTCTTACTCAATATCAAGGAATGGTTGTAACGGATGAAATTAAGGAGGATACAACTCGTCTATTAAATGAAATCCTTGAAAGCGATGAATATAATTTGGTGCTCATTAATCAAAATCAATTCAAAGAGAAGTTTCGAAGTAACCTCGAACAGAATGTCCTATCCAAGCTTGAAAAAAAAGGGAAAGTGGCGTGGTATGAGGAGTTAACACCAAAAGAAAGGGAGGATTATGATAAAGTCGTTAATGAGCAAAGAAACTATTTTCCCTATGACGTAAATCGCTCTTCTAAAGAACTATTTTTCAAGTTAGTAAAGAAGAATATGGACTCTTCCCATGTGCCTTTTGATCGTAATGGAGAGGACGTCGACTTAGATCCCAAACTGATGGATATCATTTTCAGCTTAGGTAAAATAACTTTAGAAAGTCCTTTTGATCCAAGTAAACTGAAGACGACGGTGAATATTAATAATCAGCCCATTGATTGTACTGTCAATTATAAAGACAAGACCTTAAAGAGAGAGTTCGACTATTGTGTAAAGAATCTCATTTCAACCTATTATAGAAAAGAAAGTGATGGTTCCTGCAATTTAATGTACGCAGATGATCATAGAGTAATAAAAGGGGTCGAACCTCTTCTTTGTGAAAATGCCTCAGTTCAAAAGTTTGAAGAAGTGTTTAAAGAAGCAGTACTTCCAAGGTGCTTAAGGGCTTCAAGCTGTTACGAGAATATTTCGGGCGACGAAATTGTTAAGCTTAATGACTTCTTCTTAAAACTAACCTTTTCGCAAAGGATTAATTCACTTAGGGAAAAAGTGAGGAGTGTCCCCGCTTTAGACTTCCACTATGAATTAGAGAAGTTAAGCCTCGACTTGGACTCTTTTATGAGTGATTGCATTGAAATAGAAAAGCCAGATCTTTATTTACCAGAACTAAAGGGTGAAGACTTAAGTTATTACAAGGAAAGATCAAATAAAATTGAGACTCATTTAAAGAATAAGATAGGTGGACTAATGGCACAGGAGCAAAGGGATCGCCTCTTAAAAATCTCTCATATAGCCTTTTCTAACTGTGTCAATGAGTATGCACCTCTTAGTAAGAAGGAGCGATATCTTTGTGATTACGAACTTTTCTTCACGGCTTTTGAACGGGCCGTAAAAACTCTAGCTCTTAGTGCTCCTGAAGCATATTTAGAAAAAAAGAAATCACTCATCGAATCAACGGTAGGAATTTGTCCTTATAGAGAGGATTTCGTTTCTGGCGAAAATATTCCCCTGAGCTTTGATTTAAATTATGATTTGAATCGTTGTTTTGATTTTCTAGCTGCCGTTAATAATAAGTACGATGATATCTCGAAACTTCACTCAAGTGATGAACTTCAAGAGCTTACTCTCTCTTATGACAACTTTTACACCTCTGCCCATATTCTTGCCTTCGCTAAAAGTACCTTAGAGGAGTGTCATGCACGAGATGGAGCAAAAGATTGCTTGCAAGAGAGTATGAGAAAAACGAGGGCGTTCTCTCTCGCTGGCTCTTTTCCGGAAGGCCAGTTGAGCCGAGATCCTGATACTTCCTCAAAGATTCTCTTTTTAGCCTCTGGTTCTTCCACCCTTGAAAGCTGCCTTTCGAAGGTTCCAAGTAAGGAAGAAATAGAGTTGTGTCAGAAAGAGCTTTTAGATGAAATAAAGCCCGGTTTTTTCTCTCTTCAGCGTCGTTATCAATCCGCCAGTGATGCTCTCTTAGCAGACCTTATTCCCTTAAAAAAAGAACTGACAAGAGAGATATCCATTTTTCACTGGGGTGGAGGCAAAAAAAATGATGAAGAGGAAAAAGAAGGGGAGGAGCCCATCGCCCTGACATCTCTTGATAATCTCAAGTATACCAAGGCTCGAGAGTTTATGTTTCATGCGGGACCTCTCATCAATCGGTTTGTTGGTGTTGAAGGGGCAGCCCTTGCCGGAAGAGGCCTTTACGCGGCAACAGATCCCAATGTTACCTCTCATTATGGAGATACTCTTTATCAAATTGATATACCTCGTGAGAGTGAGTTTTTAGACTTAAGGGAGGTTAATAGTGATGGTGATATTCCTTTAACTAAAGATACCTACGAGAAAATGATTAAAGAAGGCTGCCCAATTGACAGGCTCTTTGTACAGAATAAAGAGAAGGCCCATAAGGCAAAACGATTCATTCCCCAAACGGAGAATACGGAAAGAGCCGATGAAGGTGGCGATACTCCTCAAAGGGAAAGAAGAAGAGGAACTCTTAGCGAAGAGGAAATGATTGAAAGGTATGGTGCTGCCTATGCTGCCGAAGGAGTGAGTGGCTACTATGCTTTTGTTCACAAAAAAGTTTTTGAAAAACATCCTCAGTGTCATAGGATATTTAAAAAGACCATAGCAGAATTAAATGTGAATCTACTAGCTTATAACTACGTTAGTCATCATCCTGGGTTTTGTGATTATCAAGCCGATAAAGTAAAAAAGAGGGCAGCTTTTGTCTTGATCGACACACCTCTTATAGGAAATGTTACTTCTTTTAATAAAGCTCAAGTCGAAAAAGCAATATTAGATTTCGAAAAGAAAGGAACTCCCATACCTTTGAAAATAAAAGAACTTCTTATGATTCGTTCGATGGACTTTGGTGATTATGGTGCACCGGATGAACACTACGATACAGAAGTAATCGAGACCTGGAAAAAGAGAATATTTGGTTGTGACTTTCAGTATTCTGAAGACTTTATTGAGAGGGGCCTCTTTTGAATATAATTCCTATTATATAAGGCGATAACTAGCATAACTACGTGGTACACTAGGAAGAAAAAGGAATTAAATGTCTATAGATAACGAAATTCAGTTTGAAAAAATGAAAGAAATTGGTGCTATCGTAGCGAATTGCCTGGAATATTTAAAGGCACAGGCAAGGCCAGGAATAACCACCTGTGAGCTAGATCATATGGCAGCACTTTTTCTGGCTCAATACGGTGCTATTTCTGCGCCAAAGTCAGAGTATAATTTTCCTGGGCATGTCTGTTTTAGTCATGAGCATGATGTTGCTCATGGGATACCCAATGAAAATGTCCTAAAGGAAGGCGACCTTCTTAATATAGATGTGTCAGCCTCAAAAGATGGCTTCTTTGCAGACAACGGGGAGTCTATTGTCATTGGTAATAGTAAAGGTCAAAAAAACATTCTCTGTAAGCACGTGAGAAAAGCTTTAGACATTGCCCTTAACAGCGCACGAAGTGGTTCTAAGATTAATAGAGTAGGCCTAGCAGTTGAAACCTATGCAAAGAAAAATAAGCTCACTATTCTAAGGGATCTTGGTGGTCATGGTGTGGGGCTTAGTTTACATGAGGAGCCAGAGTTTATAGGGAGCTTTTGCGACACTAAAGACAAGCGTGTCTTTAGGGAAAACCAGGTCGTGGCCATCGAACCATTTCTCTCAAATGGGGCTCATTATGTTGATGAGGCAGGTGATGGATGGACTCTCTATCATGATCTCTTCTATTCGGTTCAAAAAGAGCACACTGTTATGGTTCGAAAAGGTAGACCTTATGTTTTCACCAATCCAACGAAGAGATTTGCAAGTTGATAAAACTTAAATCAATAGGGGAAGGGGAATGAGTGTAAAAAGAATTGGTTCTTGTCAGTGTGGGAAAGTAAACTTTGAAGTGGAGGGAGAGTTTGAAAGCTTCTTTCTTTGTCACTGTAAGTATTGTCAAAAAGATACAGGAAGTGCATTTGCTGCAAATCTTTTTAGCACAAAATCCACAATTAAATGGTTGGATGGGAAGGAGCTGATAAAAACATTCAATATCCCAAATACGAGACATGTTAAGAGCTTTTGTTGTAACTGTGGGTCTGCTTTACCTAATGTCCAAGATGAGGGAAAGCTTCTTGTTGTCCCAGCTGGATGCCTTGAACAACCTGTTGATTTAAGACCCAATGCCCACTTATTTACTGATAGTAAGGCTGTATGGGAAGATAATCTTGATTCTCTCCCTGAATTTACTGGGCTTCCTAATTAAAGACTAATATTAATGGAAATGAAGAGCATATGAATAAAATTAAAATTTTTGTAGCAGATCAATTTGACCCTTGGTTTAACCTTGCGACTGAGAACTGGATTTTTAATGATATGGACCCCGAGTATCATGTCCTCTTTCTGTGGCGAAACTCTGAGACAGTTGTCATTGGTCGTCTTCAAAACCCATGGACAGAGTGCAGAACCAAAAAAATGGAAGAAGATGGGGTTAAGCTCGCTCGTCGTCAAAGTGGTGGAGGAGCCGTTTTCCACGATCTTGGAAATACTAATTTTACCTTTATGTCTTCTAAAGAGAGCTACGATAAAAACGCTAATAATCAGATCATTACGGCAGCCTTAAAGCGTTTTGACATAGAGGCCTATCCAAATGGACGAAATGATATTGTTGTCGATACCAAAGAGGGAGTTCGAAAAATTTCAGGATCTGCTTTTAAGCTTAATAAAGATCGTAGTTTTCATCATGGAACACTTTTGATTGATGCTAATTTAAGTAAACTTGCCACCTATCTTAATCCTGATAAAAAGAAACTTGAGTCAAAGGGTATTCAATCCACTCGTGCACGCGTGATAAACCTTAAAGAATTAAATCCTTCTCTCAATCACGATAATCTCTGTGAGGCGATAAGAGAGGAATTTTGCCAGTATTATAATTCTCAATGTGAAGTTGAAGTCCTGGACTACGCTTACTTAAAAACTGTTCCTCAGTTGAATAAGTATTATGAAGAACTTAAGGATTGGGACTGGGTCTTTGGTCGTACACCTCAATTTAACCATCAATTTGAAACTCGTTTCCCCTGGGGAGGAGTGGAGGTTCACCTCAATTCTAATAAGGGTATTATCGAGGAAGCAAAAATCTTTAGTGATAGCCTCTACCCGCCCTTAATTGAATCTTTTATGAGTACTCTTGCAAAAACCGCTTACGACGGGACTGTTATACTTGGGCAACTGAATAGCCTTAAGGAAAACTATCCTGACCACCAAGGTGAAATCAGTGACTTTTCTTCATGGTTGATTGCCAATATAAAGTAGTTTCTTAGTTACGATCAAATTCATCGTAGATAGGAGTTCCCATGAGGGTCTCAATGAGATCTTCAAGAGTAACGATCCCAATAAAGTCACCTTTAGCATTGAGGACAGCTGCAATATGAGCTTTTCTGGCCAGAAGGCGGTCAAAAAGGACTTGGGCCGGGGTGGTTTCCGGAAGAATGAGAATTGGATTAGTAATATCTTTTATGGAAAGAGGATTTTTCTCGATAAGGCCTTGGAGGATATCCTTTCGCATGACATAACCCTTGATGTCATCTTTATGAACTCCAAGAACAATAAGTCTTGAATAAGTATTTCCACTGGCGTGTTGATAGGCTTCATCAATAGGGGATTGATAGTGAAGAATACCAACTTTATTAAAAGGAGTAAGGATATCTTTTACCTTAACCTTGGCAAAATCCATCATTGATTGAAGTTTGTGAAACTCTGCAGGACCAATAGTCCCATCCTGGAGACCAAGTTCAGCTAGTGCAGGAATTTCTTCTCGGGAAACGACGTCTTTTTCATCTCCTTTAATAAGAGCTGAAATTTTACGTGATGCCCAGATGATAGGAAGGGAGACTATGATCATGGGTCTTAAGAGGTAGTGACAATAGGGAAGAACTCTTTTCCAGGCACGTGCACCTATCGACTTGGGAATGATCTCACTAAAGAAGAGGATGATGAAAGTGAGGACTGCCGAAAAGAGACTCAGGTATTCATTGCCCCAAATCTTTTGGGCTTCAGCTCCCGCGCCTGCTGCACCGATGGTGTGGGCTATTGTATTTAAAGTAAGGATGGAGGCGAGAGGCTTTTCAATATCATCTTCTAAGAAAGAAACCCTCTCAAAGGTGAGAGGGTTTTGTTTTTTGAGAAGATTCAAGTAAGCCGGGGTTACACTTAAGATAACGGCTTCAAGAAGTGAGCAAGTGAAGGAGACCAGCACTGAAAGAAAAACATAAAAGGTAAGCATTTAGTCTGTTCTATCTCACTTGGGCCATAAGGGCTTTTTCGGCATCATGGACTAGTCTGTAGGCGTCCGTACCTTCTTTTGAAGCGCGGATATCTTGTTTTTGCGGGAGGCGTAATTCCATAGTCACTTTTTGAGTGGCAGGGCCTGCACTTGTAATGGGATTAATGATTTTGAAGGTTACAATCATTTTAGTCGCTTTTGAATGGATCTTAAAAAATTTCTCCGCTTTCTCAAAAACGAGACTTTCAAGGGCTTCTGTTCTTTCTAAGTTACCCCATTCAATAAAAACACGATCCATTTCAAACCCCTTTGTTGAGTGATAAAAAGTCATTATCTTAAGGGAGAAGAAGAGGGTCAATAAAAATCAAATAGACCCTCTTGTGTCTAAGGATTAAAGATACTTCTTAGCGAGCATAAGTTGGCGATTGTTTAAGTCAAGTTCTTTGCCGTCGATCCAAATACGCTCAGGATGAGAGAGTGGCTCTAATGGGTCGGCGTTCCAAAGGATAAAGGTTGCCCTTTGTTTTTGCTCAAGTGTCGCATAATCTTTTTTGAGATTAAAAATCTTAGCGGGAGTTGAAGTAATTGCCTTTATGGCCTCTTCGTAGGCAAGGCCATTGGCAACGGCCATTCCTGCAGACTGACGTATTCTTTGAGGATAGGTGAACCATTCATGGGCCGTGAGGGCGATCTCTACACCACTCTCTGTAAGCGCAGCAGCGAGATCATCTCTGTTTTGCATATGAGCGAAACTGTAAACTGTTTGGTTTGTGGCATTGAGAATGACTGGAATATCGAGGACCTTTAAGTCCTTTGCAAGCATCCAGGACTCTGTTCCTCCGAAGAGAATGACATTGAGTTTTAATTTCTTCTTTTTCATTCTCTTAACAAAGGAGATGAGGTTAGAAATCTCATCAAAGCTATCAGCAGCTAAGATAAGAGGCATTTTTCCTTCTAGGATGGGTTTGAAGGCTTCAAGTTTTTTAGCTTCAAACTTAAGTTCTCTTAACTCACCTTTATTATAACGTGAGATATTGCGGTGATAAAAGAGAGTCTCATTAACAAGGTCGTGGAGTGTTTGCCATACCATTGAATAATGATCACCAAAGGCTTCTTTGATATGAGCACTTACAGATCCCATCATCACAGTATTGGATTTGACAGTTGTTTGGGGATTATCGCTTAATTTATAGAAGAATCCCTGACCTGAAAGAAGTCCACCATTTGGTATGGCCATCGTGTAGAGGACTCCAGCAGCCCGTTCGATGGGAATTCTTGAGGTTTGAGAATTAAAAGAATAGTGGGCTTCAAGGTGAGGATTGATCGCGCTACCACGAAGGCCAATATTTCGAGTGGAGTCAACAGAACCAACTTCCATAAGACCTAGGTAGGATACAGGCTCAAATAATCCTGGGGTAAGAATCTTTTTGTCAGCATTTATTGTCTTGTAGCCCTTTGGTGCTTTTAGCTTAGACCCAATTGCTTTAATTCTCCCTCGTGAAATAAGGACATCTTTATTTTCCTCTTTTAGACCGGTCGACTTTAAGAGAGTCACGCCTTTAAGAAGAAAGTTTTGATGAAGGAGCTCTCCTTTCTTGGGATGGGGGCGTTTTAAGAGCTCAAGAGTCTTATCTTCGCTAGGAGCTTTGTGGGCCCTCGTTGCTAAGCCTAGCTTTCTATTTCCCACTTCAAAGTCACTGGTGGGTATAAGTTCTTCTTCTCGATCAAAAACGATATGACCATCGATAATCACTTTATCCGGTTTGGCATAAATAGAGAGAGGATGACGATCCCAAATGACAATGTCTGCATGTTTTCCTTTCTCAAGAGAGCCAACCTTGTCCTCAATACCTAAGGCCCACGCTGCATTGAGGGTAATCCACGCCATCGCACTTTGTTCGTCGATTTCAATACCGAGGTCTTTCCCTGCTTTTAAAACCTTTGCCACTTCGTGGTTGAGGTGACGGATATCTTCAGAGGAGTCAGAGTGAATAATTGTTTTTACTCCGTTCTTATGGGCAATGGCTGCATTGGCTGAAGTGGCATCATAAGCCTCCATCTTAAAGCCCCACCAGTCTGCCCAAGTCGAAATCCCTGCTTCATGCTCGGCTAATTTCGGAGCAATCTTATAAGCTTCAATAGCATGGTGAAAGCTTCTTACTTTAAAGCCAAACTTCTTTGCAAGATCAAGCATGAGAGACATCTCATCGGCGCGGTAGCAGTGAATATGGACGAGGATTTCGCCAACGATGACGCCCTTTAGAGTTTCAAGTCTCGGATCCACTTTGGGTGGGGAGGGGGCATCGCCAATTTCTTTAAGGGTACTTTCTTTTGCGCTATTATCTTCAACTTTATTGGCTTCTTCAATTCTCTTGTTCCAGTGATCAATATCACGTTGATATTTAAGCCATGTCTGATGGTATTCAAAGGCTTCCTGAAAAGCTTTGTTATAACCCGCAACATTTCCCATCCGGGTCGAAGGGCCACCTTTTTCTCCGTAAACTCTTTTGGGGTTTTCTCCACAGGCCATCTTGAGTCCCTGAGGTGCTCCTGTAAAGCGCATCTCTCTTGCACTTAAGCGAGGGCGCATTTTTGCGGTAAAAGAGCGGCCGCCGAAGAGGTTTGCTGAGCCAGGAAGAACTTGAATAGTTGTGATTCCACTGGAGAGGGCACGCCAAAGGGAGGGGTCTTGTGGCCAAAAGCCATTCTCTGCCCAGACTTCTGCGGTATTGGGTGATACCATTTCGTTACCATCGGCATGGGCATGAACACCAGGATGAGGATAGACGCCCATGTGAGAATGGGTATCAATTATTCCTGGGGAAATTGTTTTTCCTGAAGCTGATATGATGTGGTCAACATTTATCTTTGGCGGATCACCTGCGCCGAGATCTATAATATTTCCCGCTTTGAGGTGAATCCATCCTCTTTCAATAGAGGGAGATGAGACGAGAATAAGACGGGCGTCTTTAATTAAAATAGATTTGTCGCTGGTGTTTCTTTTTTCATCAGGCGGATCCATTGGAAGAGTTGTTTCTTGCAGAGGAAGAGGCTTTTCATTCTCCTTTGAATCTTGCGGTTCGTTAGTGCAAGAGATGAGTAGAGCTAAGAGAAAAATGAGAAATATATTGTTGCGACACATGGCAGTTCCTTAAACAACGGAGAGAATATTTTGATAGCATTATGTATACACTAGTTTCAATAAAAGGGCGAAATAGGAAAGCCTTGGTTTGTACTAGAGCATGAGATATGATCAAGTTGTTATTATTTCGTCTTGGAAAAATGATGTTTTGTCCTCTTCCTTTTATTCATTTAAGTGTGGAGCCTGACGGGTCAGTCTCACCCTGTTGTAATACTTCAGCTAATGTGAGGCTTGGTAACACTAAGCAAAGTAGTTTATCTGAGATTCTGGAAAGTAAAGAACTGGAAGAGTTTAGAGCTTTATTTAGTAATGATGAAAAACCACTACCTCAACAATGTTATCAGTGTAGTAAAGTTGAAGCAGCGGGTAATATGAGCTTACGTCAATCCTCTCTTCGAGTTTTTGAAGAAAATGTTGAAAATGATATTAAGGTCCCGCTTCGTTATCTTGGGCTTCGTTTTGATAATATCTGTAACCTGAAGTGTCGTATTTGTTTTCCCGACCTCTCAACAACATGGGTCTCTGACTATAAAAAACTAGGAAGAGTTGTCAAAGAAGAGAGAATTCAAGCATTTTCGACTCGTGAGGACTTAATTTATCAGACGAGTCGCTATATCAAGACAATAACCCACCTCTATATAGCAGGAGGTGAACCATTTTTGTCTCCACGCTTTTATGACCTGATTGAAGAGATTAAGCGCCAAGACAGGCAAGGTGATATTGAGCTTATATTAAACACCAATGCCACGGTCGTAGAGTTTCAAGGGAAAAGTATCGAGGATTATCTTAGAGGATTTAAGAGTGTTTCGTTAGGGCTTTCGATTGATGGTGTCGGAGAGAGAGCTGGATATATGCGCCATGGATTCTGTTGGAGAGATTTTGATAGAACGATTCGTACCTATCAATCATGGAATAGTGTGGATGTTTATATGAGCCCAACAATAAGTAACCTTAACTTTTATTATCTCCCTGAGTTATTTGATTACTGCTTAAAAGATTTAAAGCTCTCTCCTCTTGCTCTTAAATTATCACCACTCTTTGAGCCAAGTTATTTTCATATTTCTCAATACCCTGAAGAATTGAAAAAAGAAGCTCAATGTAGGCTTTTAGAGTATGGCCTTGCTCTATTTGATAATAAACGACTTAAGCCTATTGAGGCGAGAAGTCTTTTTCAACAAATAAAGGCTATGATTAATCTTTCGAAACCAACTTTTAATCGTACGGTTAACGAAGACTTTAAAAGGGAGATTTCACTTATTGACGAATTAAGGGGAGAGTCATTTTCAAAAACCTTTCCTGAACTATCTATTCTTTTAAAGACTTAGTTTCGTGTAGACTAGCCATTTCCTCGTTTAGATTCCTCTTGATTCTTAGCTTTCATCTTAGTGTAAATTTTTAAATTTTCTTTACTCAAAGCCCTTTTTAAAATAGGCATAAATTCTTTCTGCCTTTTTTGAAGTACGGGTGTAAGAAGTTCAACAAGGAATGAATTCTGATTTACATTTAAAAGAGAGTTAAAGACTCTTGCAAGCTCCTGGGCAAGTTCTGGAGACCAGTCCTTGGCAAGCTCATGGGCCGAGTCATTCATGAGTTTGTAGAGTTTGTTGTTACCCTTACCAGATATATGGTTTATTTCTTTTAACTCTTTTTTATAAGTCGAGGAAAGATTCGTTGCTCTTACACAAAATGAGAAACTGAGGAGAATAGTAATGAGTAGAGTTTTCATTTTTCAGGAACCTCCCGAATTTGGTCTCTCTGATCTTGAGGCATATGGATATAAATTCCAATAGGTCTTCTCAGACCACCTAAGCGAGTGGGTTCATCGTTGATAAAATCACTGACATACTCTTTATCAGATACCTTAATTTCAATATGGCCAGGGCCTCCGCGTGTGACGCCATCGACATTATATTTGCGTGCACCACGAGTAACTTTTTCATAAACAATGACGGCTCCCTTAGGTGCAGTCTCTGGAGTAAGGTGTTGCATTTCTGGCTGATCCATCAAATTGATAAAACCTTCTCTTCTTAGCCAGTCTCCAGACTCAACAGCATCAGAACCCCATGGGTACTCACTGAAGTTTCCATAGCGGCCACCACTCACACTTCCTGGGGGAAACATGGCGTATTTTACGTAGCGAGCACAGTATTCAACTGATTTAAAACTATTTTTGGAGCCCTTGCACGAATCCATTAGGCAATTGTCTGTATTGCGGACAATTCGTGTATTGATGTCTTTTGTTCTTTGACTTTCGCTATAACTTTTCATGGCATCTTCATAAACTTTTCGGTTGTGTTCTCGTGCTTCTATTTGGCGCCGTTCAAGTTCTTCTGAGTAATCAACTGCTTTATCTCCTAAACCTTCAACGATTTGATTAAGTTCGTCTTGATTAAAGGGAGTGAGAACAGTTGGCATGAATGTTATAAGTTCTTCACTATCAGAACATGAATAGGCGGCTTCAGCATTTTTCTTTAGGCTTTCTTCTAAGTCTTCGCAGTAGGGAAAATCATTTCGATAGGCATCACAAAAGCGAAGGGTCTCTGCTGCGACAGCGAGGTAGCGCGAGAGCTGTTCAGGATCTTCTGCTAACTGATCAATATGATCGATGAGGTAATCTTGATTTTGCGTGTAGAGCTCTAGGCAGGCATTCGTTGAGTCAGTGGGATCATTGTCATCAGCTGTGGCACACATTCCTTTTCCATCATCACCAGGTCCAAAAATGAGAGGGTTACAACGAATGAGCTTTGCTCCTCCGCAACTGTACTTTCCTGAATAGGTGTCTCCAAAGCTTTGGATATCAGAGTTATTTCTATTTTCTCTCTTCCAGGGAGGAAGACAGTCATTAGCTTCATTGTGAATAGTCATCCACCCTGCATAATTACAATAAATGGAATCGTCCTCTGCATTAGCACGAGCTTCTTTTGTCAGTTGATTAAGTATAAGCTCTAGAGGATGAGGATTGGCTGAAACTATTTTTACATTGACCTCTTTCTCAGAATAATTCGTCACTTTTGCTTGCTTGGCCATGACCTTCATGAGGTTAAAATGAAATGCGTGCCTTTCCTTTGAATTGAGTGCGGTCCACTTGAGTTCAAGTTCTTCGACAGAATTCGCCCAGATTGAAAAAGGGCTCAACGAAAGAAGAAGCATGAATGAGGCAAGTGTCTTTATTTCCATATTCTTTTTATCGGACATTCATGAGAAAAAAATAAGCTAAAAAAGAGCAGAATTAGGGGAAATGGGCTTAAAAAGATGTATTCTACAATAATTTTTGTCTTCAAATGGGACCTATGCCACAATTTTTCAAATGGAATTTGAGAAAAACTACAAAGAATCACTCCTCAGGTCTATCCCGGTTGTTGCCGCTATGGATGTCGATATTGTTGAAATTACAGAGACATCCCTTATTTTAAAGGCCCCCCTTACAACGAATATTAATTACGAGGGAACGGCTTTTGGAGGGAGCCTTAATACATTGGGGATTCTTTCTTGTTACTTACTAGTTCATCACATCCTTAAATGTGAAGAGGTTCCTTTTAGTTCTCTCGTTATTCAAGATAGCTCTATTCAATACCTTAAGCCTGTTGACGGGGACTTCTACTCCCGATCAGAGTGCTGTAATACCGAAGCTTTCTTAAGTTCATTAAGAAGGCGTGCAATGGGAAGGGCCAAAATGCAGGCGAGTCTCAGCACTGCCTTAAGCCCCAGTGAGGCTTCAGCTCAAGTCCTCTTTAATGGTCGTTTCGTCGTGACCAAATAAAGTCCTCTATAAGATTTTCAAAGGGACCTTTTCATGTCGTGACTCGCAGCGTAGCTAAGGTTTACAATAAATCCTAAGCGACCAGAGGCGACCATGAAATCTTTAATGACTTTCCTTCTTATCTTTCTATCTTATTCATCTGTATCGGCTGCAAACGATGGTATTTGCCAAAGTATTGTGAATCAAACTGAAGAAGACACACTCAATGTCCTTGCTAGTGTGGATGTTCTCACGAGAGAGCAGTGGTATAAAACTGATGTCATCTTAAATTTCTCTTATGATGAGTGTAAGGAGCACGTCGCTCAAGAGCTTATCGAAGTTAATGGGGTTCAGTACTATCGCTTCAGAACAACTGAAGACAGTTGTGATGGTGGAAATACTTATGGCTCAATTTACTCTCAAGACCTTTCAACTCCAGTAGCTCATATCTATGATTACGATACGTATTGTAAGGAAGATTGGAGTGAAGGTGAGCAGTACATTACCAATAAGTGTAATGTGAAGGCTATGGAACTCGCTGAACAAAAGATGCAAGAGTTTGGACTTGCTATGAAAGCAAATCATGCACGAATTGAATTAAGAGACCCCTACATTTATGACTTTATTACTGTTGAGGGGAAGTTAGAAAGTGGTAAGGATGTGAGATTAGAAGTTCTGGTTCGCAAGGAGACTTGTGAATTTGGAAGTGTTCGTATTTCTAATCTTCGTTTATAACAAGTTTTGGAAGAGAGTCTAAACCAGATACTAGGCAGTACCGGTGTACTGCCTTTATTGGCCCTCTTTCTGGTCTCCCTTCTTGCGGCCACTATTCTTCCTCTGGGGAGTGAACTGTGGCTCCTCTTTTTACAAAATTCACAAAATTATCATCCTCTTTTACTCCTGATCTTTGCTAGTACGGGAAATATCTTGGGCTCTGTCATTACTTATAAGATGGGAGAGTGGGGAAAGAAGAAACTCGACTCCAAAGATCTTGAGCGTTCCTCAAAAATTATAAAGAAGTACGGTGCCTTGGCCGGTCTTTTGGCCTGGGTTCCCCTTATTGGGGACCCTCTTGCACTTGCCTTAGGCTACTTTAGAACTCACCAGGCCATCACCTTTGTGTGCTTCTCCTTAGGCAAAGTCGCGCGCTATATTGTCGTTATGGGTGTTTTTTCTCTCTAACTTGTGATTCAGATTATAAGTTCAGTTTATATTGATAAGAAGTTAATTATAATTTTATTTTATCAAAATCTCTCTTAGGATGGGCTAAGGAGGTTAGAGATGAATAATGAAATTATAAAAGCAAATTCAAGGGGAAGGGCGAACCATGGCTGGCTTCAGAGTTTTCACACTTTTTCATTTGCCAGCTACTATAATCCAAAAATGATGGGCTTTGGGGCCCTACGCGTTCTCAATGACGACACGATCGCACCTTCGATGGGATTCAGTACTCATTCCCATCGCGATATGGAAATCATTTCGGTGCCCTTAAAGGGAAGCCTCAAGCATAAGGATTCTATGGGGAATGAGTATGTTATCGGCGAGGACGAGATTCAGGTTATGAGTGCGGGTACTGGAGTTTCCCATAGTGAGTTTAATAATTCCTCCCATGAAGAGGCACAGTTTCTGCAAATCTGGATAATGCCAAAGAAGCTGGGTGTAAGGCCTCGCTACTTGCAAAAGTCTTTTAAGCAAGAGGAGCGCTTAGGTCAATTTCAATTAATTGTCTCACCTGATGGAAGAGACCATTCTCTTGAAATCAATCAAGATGCCTTTATTTCTATGATTAAACTTGAGAGTGGTCAAAATTGTGATTATCAAAAGCATGCCAAGGAGAATGGGGTATTCTTCTTTAATATGTCAGGGAAGGCTAGAGTCGATGGCATGGACCTTGATGCACAAGATAGTTATGCCAGCGAATCCAAAGATCAACTTCTCATTGAAGGGAGAGAAGGAGCGGAACTTCTTATTTTAGAAGTCCCAATGCTCAGATAATCTAAGGCTCTCTAGGGGGCCTCATTTTCAGAAATAGCAATGATAAACTCGCTTCGAGAGACAATGTTAATACAAGCATCGAAGATAATAGTTTCACCTTGAATATTAGACGTTTTACCCTCGTAGACGATGTCACAGTTGGGGGCAGTCGACTGGCCGGTAATAACCATATTGTCTGCTAAGAAATAAAACTCTTCATGAGAATCACTTGATACAAATTCAGTCGCTACAGCCTCGCTGATAGCGAGGTGAAGACTTCCCATTCCTCCAGCAAATACACTGGTGAAGATCAAGGAGGCTAAGAGACCTACAATTAATTTTTTCATTCTTTCTCCAATTGGTTTTTTACCATCCAGACCAGCCAAAGCCGCCTTGGTTATAAACATCAAGTTCAATTTCAACTACAGTATCATTAATGATCTCAAGGATAGGGTGTGCAGACCAACTTACATCCACATCGAGATCTATACCTGCTGCAAGCGCACTTTGACTATCGTTATAATAGAATTCTTCCATTTCTTCTTCGCTAGGATCAACTCCACCTCTTTGAGTAAGATGAAGTTGGTAGGCGACGACAGTCTGTTTGATTTTAAAGAGGGTGATATAACTTATTTCAGGCTCACCAACGGCAACAATTCCTCCATTACCAACGGTCTGCTCTATGCCCTCTGTTGAAAGCTTTTTAAGTGCGAAAGAGTAGAGGGAAGTGATTTGATTTTTGTAAGGACTATTTTGAATTTCTTTAAAGTCAATTTCAATTGAATCTAGGTTATCACTCTCTATTGCGAGCAGCTTTTCTTGTCGCTCCAAGTTTTGCCACTGAGTGACATCATTCGCCGCTGAGGTGTTAATTATTGTCAGTAAAATAAACGTCGAAATGAGGATATTTATCATTGTTGTAACTCACTTATTTTTTGCTGAATCTATCATTAAGGCTTTTGAGGGGCTTGTTGAGATGTAAAAACTATAGTGGTGAGGGTGATATTGCATATGAGTTTTCAGGGGTTTAGGTTTGTTTCAATGAGTGAAACACCAATATTACAGGGAGTAATAGGGAGAGAAGCATCCATGATAGAAATTGTCTCAACGAGGAGTTACTTTATGGTTATTTCAATCAACCTTTGGCAAATTGATCCACTATTATCAAAAATTAAAGAGCATAGGCTAAGTGAAGAGGAAGTTTTTACGGCATACCTCATTGGTATTCTTCCTTTTGGG
Source organism: uncultured Bacteriovoracaceae bacterium (assembly GCA_950054155.1). GTDB lineage: Bacteria > Bdellovibrionota > Bacteriovoracia > Bacteriovoracales > Bacteriovoracaceae. Next base: position 143,650 of record CATLOT010000003.1, on the reverse strand, counting down.
ATATTTCTTTTTCAGGAAAAGATTTCGTTAGCAATTATTCTTAGTGAACTGATCCTTTTCTATAAAATTTGCTACCTTTATGTGAAGTGGAAGAGAGGAACCACAAATAGCGAGGTAAGATTTTTAGATTTTCTTTTTACAACTTCTGTCCCTATCTTTTTAAGAAGTTTATTGGTTGGTATTGGACTAGGGCTTATGGCAGCTCTTTGTGAAGCTATTCTTAAAGATGTGATTCATGAAATCCATTTTTCTTACTCTTTTTATCTTTCACCTGTCTTTAAATTAATAAAATCCTCTCCTGTGGTTGGCTGTGCTCTTTATGACTTTAATAAGCATCGAAAAATTTTAGCAAAGTATTTAGAGAATGAAGTATAATATTCTCTATGAAAAAGAATCATCTCTATGGGATTTTGTGGTTAAGTTCTCTTATGTTTAGTTTTTTACTAGGCAAAAGGTTTGCACCAATTATTGAAAAAGAGAAAGTTGTTTATAAAGAAAAGATTATCGAAAAAAAAGTGAGGTATTCTCCTGTTGAGGAAAAACAAACTGGAGAAAATACTGTTACTGAAAAAAAGAAAAAGAGGAAAAAGGAGGAATCTCGACTGATCTCAATTGAGCGAATGTATAGAGACCGTACCTTGATGGAAAAAGCTCTTCAAGATTGTACTGAAGGTGAGCGGGTTGAATTCGAAAATAATATATCCTGCTATGACGTAATGGAATATTATAAGTTTAGAGGTGAGAGTAAAAAGTTTCTCAGTCAAAGTTATAAAAACTGCTTGTCGGGAAATATAGACTCCTGCCAAAATATTTCTTATCAACTTGATCAAGCAAAAGATAAGGGAAAGATTCAAAGAATGAAGCTTTTTCTCAAAGGTAAGTGTGAAGAAGGCGTCGCCTTGGCTTGCGAAACTCTTGCGTCAATGCTCTATGACAGAAGTCATAAAGATCCCCAATATGAGCAAAGACTTGAATATAGTTCAAAAGCTTGCAATCTAGATGCAAAACAATGTTCAAATTTAGCTTGGGAGTTACAATCGCAGAACGACCCAAGAGCAGGAGAGTTTTTTATGAAATCTTGCGATTCGGGTGAATCTTATATGTGTTACAACGCTTCCAATTACTTTTTTAAAAATGGACAACATGAGAGAGGATTTCAGATGCTTGAAACAGGTTGCTATCGAGATAGTACAAGCACTTGTGGAAGACTCTATCTTTATTTGGTTTCTAACGGTCAAATTACAAAGGCAACCAAGCTAAGAAAAGATCTTTGTGAAAAGGGTGAAACCGAGTTTTGCCTTAAATAAAAGGCCTTAACCTTTGAATGGTGCATCCCTTTATGGTAAATTTTTTTTATGAAAGAAATCACGATAACGATGCCCGACGATTGGCATGCCCACCTAAGAGATGATGCCGTATTAAAAGAAACTGTGCCTGCTAGTGCACGGCAGTTTGCTCGCTCTATAGTAATGCCAAATCTTACGCCTCCTGTGTTAAATGCGAAAGACGCAAAAGAGTATGAGGCCCGTATCCTTGAAAATCGGCCAGCAAATTCAGACTTTAGACCCTTAGTGACTCTCTATCTGACAAATTCAACGACTCCTGAAATGATTCGAGAGGCGAAGAGTCAAGGGATTGTCGCAGCTAAATTATATCCTGCTGGAGCGACGACGAATTCAAATAATGGTGTAACCGATATCAGTCTCATGAGTCCTGTATTTGAGGCCATGGCCGACTGTGGAATGTTATTGTTGATTCATGGTGAAGTGACAGATGGAGAGATTGATATTTTTGACCGCGAGAAGGTTTTTATCGAGCGCTACCTTGTCGGTATTGTAGAAAAATATCAAAACCTTAAAGTTGTCCTCGAACACATCACGACTAAGGATGCAGCTGACTTTGTTAAGGACGCCTCAGCAAATGTAGCAGCAACCTTAACTCCTCAACATTTGATGTTAAATAGGAATGACCTCTTAGTTGGGGGAATCAGGCCTCATTACTATTGTTTGCCTATTCTTAAGCGAAACACTCATCAGCAAGCTCTAAGAGCTGCGGTTGCAAGTGGATCTCCAAAGTTCTTTCTTGGGACTGATTCAGCTCCTCATATGAAAGGGCAAAAGGAGTCGGCCTGTGGTTGTGCTGGCTGCTACAGTGCTCCTGCTGCCATTGAACTCTATGCTGATATTTTTGAGGAGCTTGATGCCCTTGATAAATTAGAGGGTTTTGCTAGTTTTTATGGTGCAGATTTTTATGGCCTTCCACGAAATAGTAAAACCATTACGCTTATCAAAGAGAAGTGGAAAATGCCTTCTGAAATTACTGTCGCAAATGATAATGTCATTGTTCCTTTTTGGGCCGGTCAAGAAATAGGCTGGCGCTTAAAGTAAGACTTTCCTCAATTTTGCCAATCAAATAGGGCACTCTTTATGAGGTTTAGGGTGGGACTTAATCACTCTAAGTGACTGTTATTACTTACAATTATGGCATAGACTTCTCAATATTTCCCAAAAAACCGACTTAATAAATAAGATGTTCTTACCGATAAAGGAAAAAACTTTAAATCACTGGTCAGGACACCCATCTATGAAGAGTTTAAATAGAGTCTTCTTTTTAACAATGTCGCTATTCATGTTCTCGTTATCAGCTCAGCAGTACTCGCAAGAAAAAGGAAAGTATTGGGCTTTGCGGTCAGTAGACCTTAGTACTCTTGGAAGAAAGCAGGCGGCCCTTGTTCATGAACAAATGACAAGAGTTCTTCTTAGAATCGAAGCTCAAGAGAAATACGAAGAGTATGGGCAGGGCTCCTCACTAAGTCTTAGATCTCTTCTTAATGGCCTTTCGGATGCTCTCGTCACTCAATGTATTGCTGATGAAGGGGCTGAAATGTGTCTCTTTGGAGGTTGGCCTAGCTATAGGAAAAATGGCAGTTGTAAGACTCCTTATGGAAGTGTTGGCTCAAGTGCTTCGAGTGACCTAGGAACGAAGTCCTATAATTCAGATGTCTACTGTCAGGATAAGGGTCTGTTTCGCTGTAATCCTCTAGTCTTTGGACCTGGGATAAAGCCTGATTTAATTCCCTCTGGTCTTGGTAATGTTAATGGAAATGGAAATAAGAATGAGCCTTATCACGCGGGAATTTGTGTCGACATTAGTGGTGGGTTTAATGGACTCTCTGAGAAGTGTGCTAATGCCTCTAAGAAACTAGATGAAGTAAGGAAAGAAAAAGGGATGCCTGCTTGGAGGGAAAGTGATTTCTTTGATGCAGATAAGGCTGCTCATTTACGTGCCTTGCAAGAGGTGATCGTTCAAAAGTGTGAGGCTAATAGCGAGCGATTAAATAAAGACGGGATGTGTACCGCCTTAGAGAAGAATCTCGCCTTAACGGCGACAGCTGCAAAGCTACAAAAACTTAATGGTATTAAGTTAGAAGAAGTTTTCCCTCAATGTGCTCCAAGTGAAAAAGATAATGGTGTGAAATGTGAACCTTCGAATAACGAAACATTGGCCAACCTTCAGGCAGCGCTATCTTCTTTGAAGGAAGATCAAGAGTGTCAGTTTGATGGCGTTCATGCTTGGGATAGTTCTGATTATAGTGACGCTCTTTCAATTCCTGAATGCTCAACTTCTATTGTCGGGACTCTTTCAAATGGCTTTGGTGAGGAAGGGGACAAAGACGTAACGGTCTATTTGAAAACGAAAGATGCCGCTTATGCACCAATTCAATTAAGTATGAATAAGAGTATGAGTCCAGCTCAGATCATTGAAAAGATTAAAGAAAGTGAGGACTTCTCAAATGCTTGTAAAAATTCAGGTGTTGCCAGTTGTAATATTGAGCACGAGAGAAATAGTGCCAAAGGTAGACTTGCCATGGCGATTTCAAGACTTAAAACCATGCAAGGCTATAAAACTGATGAAAACGGTAACAAAACAGGTCGCGTCGATTGTAAGCTAACTCATGTCGGTGCTGAGCTTGGTGATAGTAGTAGTGAAGGTCCTCTCAAGAGTGAGAATGCGGCCATTCCAAAGGGATCAAGTCAATGTAGTGAATATATGAGTGATGATCTTGCTGCCGCCTTTAGTAAGCCAGAGTATAGAAACACTGCAATTCCCGTTGTTCTTAAACTGCAAAAGGAAGGAACGGTCTTTAGTGTTCCTGTGAAAGTAGATAGTGCTGGCTCTATTAAGTTCCAAGAACTGGTAAAATCTGTGATGGATTCTCAAGGCTATAATGAATTCTGTGCTGGAGAAGCAAGTGAATCAGCTGATACATTAGCCGAAAGAAAGCGAAGAGAAGAAAAAAGGAGAAAGGGCCTAAGACCTAATCTCGGTCTAGCAGAGAATCAATTTTTAACCCCAGAAATGGAAGAGTCTCTTTTAAAGGCATCAGAGATTGAAGGGCTAAAGGTCAGTATTGATCAAGAAGGGAATATCTCTTTTGAACATGACTCTTTAGGAAGTGTGTCTGATCAAATCGAAGAAGCATTTGGAGCCTCTCTTGTTAACGGTAAAATAAGGGCCAATGATATGACCAAGGCCACGTTTCTGACACGCGGTAAGGGAATGGAGATTAGTGACGACGAGATTAAGTCTCTTGCTGGAATTGGTGAAAAAACAGCACTTGAAAGTGTAAGTCGAGATGGGGCCGGTAATATTGTATTCACTGTTAAAAGTGGTTATAGGGGAAGTCTAGATAATAATACGCGTATTAGAGAACTTGAAAGAAGAGCAGGCGGAGACTACCTCATTCAACCAGTTCTTGATGAAACTGGTGGTGAGTATGCTGATAAAAGAATGGTTCTTAGACCAGTTCCATCCAAGAGGGCTACTGGACTTATTTTTGCACCAGATACATTTCCCTTAGATGGACAAGGAAGTAGAGTGACAAAGACAATCGATCCGCGTCTCCATCGTAATATCAAGGCAAGTAGTGATTTGGTAACAGAGCAGATCAGAAGGGCATTGAGGGGAGAGAGAGGATCTGAAGAAAACTTCAGTGTAACAGTTGGAGATCCCTCTTTGACAGAAAATGGAGAAACCGAAGTCTTTATTAACTTTTATATGTCGACAATAGTGATTGCACAAAAGAATCGTTACTACAATGAGATGAGACTTGAAGCTCGTCGACAAGGATGTAGATTGGATCCAGAAAAACCAACAGAGTTTGAAGGAACCTTGCAGTTTATTTGTCCATAGGATCGCTAATTAGTTATACTCCCTAAAGGTAGTTTCAAGTCCTATTTTTAGGGAGCTCGTTATGAAAAAAATATTTTTCCTTTCTCTCTGTGCGGTTATCACTTCTTCATGTATTCATTTCTCCACTCAAAATCCTAAGAGACTTACTAAAGGGAGAGAGGATATTCTCGTGATTGCCCATCGTGGGGCAAGTGGTTATCTCCCTGAGCACACGCTTGAATCAGTCGCACTCGCCCATGGATTTGACCCAGACTATATTGAGCCAGACCTTGTTGTTACTAGGGATGATCATCTTATTGTCCTCCACGATATTCATCTAGAGAATAATACTAATGTTGAAGAGGTCTTTCCAAAGCGGAAACGAAGTGATGGCCGATGGTATGCCATAGATTTCTCTTTAAAGGAGATTAAAAAATTATCCGTTCATGAAAGAGCATCCCAAAAAGGAGACGTCGTCTTTAAAAATAGGTTCCCCTTAAATAAGAGTTCATTTAAGGTGCCTACATTTGAAGAATATATTGAGTTAGTTGAAGGATTAAATATTTCAAGAGGACGAGAGATTGGGATTTATCCAGAAATTAAGGCCCCTGCTTTCCATAAGAGTGAGGGGAAAGACACCATTTCCCTTCTTATGAATACTCTTAAGAAGTATAACTATCATAAAGAAAATTCACGAATATTTATCCAGTGCTTCGATCCTGACTTTTTAAAGGAGTTTAAAAGAAGGTATCCAAGCTCCTCCATAAAATTAGTGCAGCTCATCGCAGATAATTCATGGAAGGAAAGTCCTCATGATTACGATGCCATGAGAACAAAGGAAGGCCTTTCAAAAGTCTCTGAATATGCTTACGCTATAGGCCCATGGATTCCCTTTGTCTTAAAGGAAGACCTTATAAAAGATGCTCACAGTCACGGTCTAAAAGTCCATGTTTTCACCCTTAGAGATAAAAAGAGGCTTAGTGAACTTATTGAGCGAGGAGTCGACGGAGTGTTCACTGATTTTCCTGATCTATAATCCACTGGGTCTTACTCTCTTATTGCCTCAGTTAGTTGCCACTTTTCTCCGAGTTAAATTGAGTTGAAATCACTCATTTTAGAGAGTTATCTAGTTGTTGCTGTGAAAATCATTACCCTGTAACTAATAAGCATGGATAAAAAATGCTCTCCTTCTATTTATTTCTATACTCTCGTTGTGCTCAGCTTAGTCTTCTCTTCGTGCGTTCCGGTTTCGGAATTTAAGGAAGAATCTAGTGAACTTGAGTTCTTCGATAAAGAGGGGCGAGGAGGAAAGGGAGGACTCTTCTTTAAGGCACGAGAAGTTCTTAATTCGAGATGTCTCACCTGTCATACAAAGGATAGCCGAAGAGGATGGGGCGTCGATTCATTGGCCACAGAGAGGGACTGGTTACAGAAAACACCAATTGGCTTAATAGCGCCTGGAAATATAAAGGACTCACAGCTCATACGAAAAATGATCCATTACCCTGGAGGGGGAGGCAATATGCCTACTGGGGCAAGTTCTTCATCTTTTTCAAAAGAAGAGTATCTTGCTATTGAAAACTGGGTCACCTCTTTGGGGGTCCCTGGAGACTGTGTCAGTGAAAATCTTATTCACGGTGAAAGTGAGGTTAGGGTTCGGTATGAAACATCAACAGTGCCCTTTGGAAGTGAGTGCGTTTCTGAGCGTCAGACACGATCCTGTCGCCACGGTTTAGCAACATCCTACTCAGGGACCTTTTCCCAATTAAGCTGTGAGGTTGAATCACCTGTGCTTTGCGTGGCAGGAGAGAGCGAATCAAGAACAATGTACCTGACAAGTAATGTTTCTTTTGGGTCAACATGTATTAGTGAAGTTCAGACGCGAACGTGTGAGAATGGCTCTTTTACACCTTTTAGTGGTAACTATTCTTACTCAGCTTGTGAGGTTTTAGCGCCGGCAAGCTGTGGTGGTGTCTCTCATGGGGGGAGAGAACAGAGAATTCGCTACCGTCAAACTCAATCTATCCTACCCCAGACATGTGAAGCTGAAACGCAGGAAAGAATTTGCCATAATGGTTCCTGGAGTGACTTTAGTGGAAGCTTTAGTTTTCCTACATGCCAGGAAACGAATGAGGCCAATCCCAGGCTTAGGGGATTTGAGATTATTGAAAGCAATTGTTTAAGTTGTCATCACCATAATCTTGACTTCTCTAGGAATGAGGAAAGTTTTATTTCCTCGAAGTTTTATAATTCAGCAGCTCCTGAGGAAAGCTTAATTCTCAAAAGACTTGTGGGGCATGGAGAGAGGAACTCTAATATGCCTCCGTCTTACTCGAATGAGGCATCAGGCTGGAATAATAGTCTATATAATGAATTTAAGTCTTGGCTCAATTTAATTAGTCCAAGTAATAGTGGAACCGTGACCCAATATGGACGCTTTAATTGCGATGAAGCAAGTGAGCTGCAAGTGACACCACTTAAACGTCTTAGTCGCTTAGAGATCGTTGAGACGTATAACACTATTATTCGAGAGGTTGAAAATAGAGATAATGCATGGACTGGGTGGATTAATGGCGCACTCTCTATTCTTCCTGAGGATGACTCTAAGGGCTTTAAAGAAGAGGATAATACTTTTAGTAGTACTCATATTATAGGATTATTTAATGCCGCGAATGAAATGGCCCACTGGCTAACTGAGGGCGGGACTAGATGCAGAAGAGGAGTGAAGGAATGGTTAGGGGACACAGATCATGTTCTTTGTAATTCGAGCAGAAGCTTTAATAATATCACTTCATCCTCTTTTAAAATATCTTTTGAGCGAATAGGTCTTAGATTATTTAGACGACCTGTGACCCTAGAAGAAGTAACGGAACATTATAACTATGCTCTTGAGGATATAGCCGATGGCCTAAGCTTAGCTCATGTATGGCGAAATCAGATATCTCTAATGCTTCAGTCGCCTTATTTTGTAAATCATTCTCAGTTAAATGGGCAAAGTGTTTCTGGACGTGAAGATACTTACTTCCTCACCCCCTATGAACTCGCCAGTAAGCTTAGTTATGCTTTTTGGAAGAGGCAACCGGATAAGAGACTCTTTGACTATGCGAGAACTGGTCATCTTAATTTTGATGCGACAAAAGCAGACTATGAAGAAGTGATAAATTACATCTTTAATCGAAGTAATAATGAGAGTATTTCTTCGGGTAGCTTCAAGAATAGTTTAAAAGCCTTTCTCATAGAAAATTATCAACTCGATAAAACTCATAGCTATGGTTGGATGCCTGAAAATAAGGTTACTGAGTATATTACCAGTAGAGGTATTGTAAGACCTAGCAACAATAACCATTTTGTGAGTGCTCAAAAGCAAGAGGTCTTTGACCTATTTAACTATTACACATTTTCAACCCAAGGGACATTCTCTGATATCCTTACCAGTAACTTGTACTTCACCAAAGATCCAACAATAGCATCAATATATGGGGTTACGCCTCTTTCAGATGGTGCTGGACCAGGGAATCTTAATTCATCACAGTATGCGGGACTAACCACAAGGGTCTTTATGAATTTTAAAGGTAAAGGAGACACTAATCCTATTCATAGGGGAGTTCGCCTTAGAGAGAGTATTCTGTGTGATCAATTAACAGCCCCTGAAGATGTTTTGAGTGTCGAAGAACAGCTTATCGCCCTCAAACCACCTGCTTTTGACCATACTATTTCAACTCTAGAAAGGTTTGATGATAAAGTCTCAGATCCTGTTTGCATGGGCTGTCATAGTCTAATTAATCCTCTTGGGAATATTCATGAGTCCTATGATACGAGTGGCCGCTTTAGAAATGAGGAAAGAGTTATTCACCGTAGTAATATTGAATCAATTGCTATTCCTAATCAAAACTTAGTACCTCAGATCGAAAGTGGAGATCTGACAACATCGGTGAGTAACCCTGTAGCCCTGGCTCAAGAGTTTAATCGCTCGGGTAAGGCTCATGCCTGTTTTGCACAAAAAATCTTTGAATACACCAATTATAGATCACTCAACAATAATCTTGATCAATGTGTCGCTGGAAAAGTCTATGAAAAACTGCAAACGGGAAGTCTCCTAGAGGCAATTAAAGAAATCGTACTTCACCCTTCTTTTAAAATGAAAAAGGTAAACTAGGTAGTTCTTATGACCTTAAAATACAGTAAGTCTAGTCGTCGTACCTTCCTCCAAGGCTCATTAGGATTCTCATTGGCAATACCTTTTTTGCCATCCTTGTTGATTGAGAAAACCAATGCTGCGCCCTTTTCTAATCCCGCGCGATTTTTAGCCTTTACTTATTCTCATGGTGGCGTCTATAACGGAAACTTTTATCCCCCTTCGCTAGCAGAGGGTTCTCATTTTACAGAGAGTCTCATCCATTCAGGAAATTCTACGCTTCCTTCTCATATCATTCGCCACGGATCTTTAAGTAACTTTAGAAGCACTATCGACGGTCAATTAAAGCTTTCTCAAGTGATGAGTGAGAAGCTTAATCCCTTTCTCAATGAAATGAATATTCTAAGAGGTCTTGATATTCCCCTGTATGCTGGGCATCACTACGGTATGGCCCTCGGTAGTATCTATAATATGGTCAATGGGAGTAAGGAAGGTCTTAAGAACATGCCAACAATTGATCAAATCCTTGCTTATAACCCCAAATTCTATCCAAGTGTCCCTGCCTTTCGATCTATAAATACCGGCAATCTCTCTTACAGCCTTACAAATCCGGCCAACTTAGATAGCCCCGTTTTGAGAACACCTATTGAAGCGAATTCTATCCCTTGTCGATTATTTGATCAATTATTTGGTACAAACTCAAACTTTAGAGCTGAGTTAAAAGTCGTTGATCGTGTCCTTGAATCCTATCGGAAGCTGCGCTCCCATAACCGGATTAGTGCTGCTGATAAAGTTAAGTTAGAAAAAGCAATGAATGATTATAGTGAACTAGAGACAAGACTTAATCTTTATAAGAGGTATAGTGAAGATGTTAGTTTTCAGGGGAGTGTGGGAGCTCCTGAGCAGTTTACAACAAATAGGTCTTATGATGTTAGAAATAACCCAACTGAGAAAATAGAATATGTAAGAGATATGGCAAAAATTTTTGCTCTAGCTTTTAAAACGAATGCTACTAAAATAATAACTCACTCTATAGGAACTTATCTCAACACTCTCAATAGTGACATGGATTGGCATGGTCACGCCCACGATTTTCACAATAAGCAAGGCGAGCTTATAAGTCATGCTCGAAATACTCTGGATACTTTTGTTGTCACCTTGTTAGAAGAGTTGTCTTCAGAAGAATCAAATGGGAATACCTATTTGGATAATACACTTATTTATATGATGCCAGAAAACTCAATGACTCATTCCAATTACAATAATCATATTCTTACTTGGGGAGGGGCAAACCTGGGGATTAAAACAGGACGCTACATAGATTATTCAAATAGAGAGAATGGGGATATTATTCACAGCGAATACGATAATAATCGCCAGCGTCTCTATAATGACAATATGAATAGAAGAGGCCTTCTTCAGAATTCGTTATGGGTTTCAATCTTCCAGGCGATGGGATTAAATCAAAGTGACTACGAGATTATATCAAGAAAAGGGGAGACAAGAGGTTGGGGCGACTATTTTGGCACAGATAAGAATAAGGTTGTTACAAAATATGATGACAAATTTGTGGAGAGCCCACTCCCTTTTTACTTTTGAGTTATAACCTTATCGAGTCCATCATTCCCCATAATGTCATGTTGAATTTTACACTTATTAAGAAGTTCTTCTATTTTTAAGAGTCTACTTTTACGCACCTCTGGGGTGGATTCTTTTGTGCTCCAATCATGGCCACTAGAATAAGTGAGTTCCCCTGATTCAATCATTGCGCTGAATTTATCGAGCTTCGGCTGAATAATGACAGAGTTTACACTAACATGGTTAATAAGATCACAATTGAAGTAGATGAATTTTAGCGTTTTTTGAAAATCCTCCTCAGACTCATTGGGATAACCTACGAGAATATTGAGTTTAACCAGCATGATTTTACCATCAGTATAGAGGTCTCGAATCTTATTAAAAGTTTCATAAATAATCTTTTCATTGTGGAATTTTCTCATGTGCTTTAGGACTGGGGAAGAAGCAGACTCAAGTCCAAAGCGTATACTACGACATCCTGATTCATATAAAAGATTGAGAAGTTTGAGATCATTCATATGATCACCAAATCGAAACCAACTCTGCCAAAAAATATTGAGATCATTATCAATGATTTGTTGGCACAAATTCTTTAACCATGTCGTGCGGCTATTGATAAGGGCATCAGAGAAGTTAAGTTTCTTCCCTGCATGAGGCTTTAGTATCTCAATACAATCCTCGACGGGAACTAGTTTATATTCAGGGTAATGAAAGTGCTGTGTACAAAAACTACAGCGATAGGGACAGCCAATTGAAAAACTCGTGTGAATTTCCTCTTGATTATCAAAATTGGTCGTATAGGAGGTTGGCTTAAAGTGATCAAAAGGACGAGGGTTATTTCGAATAACCCAAGTACCTTCTCTATAATAACTTAATCCCTGAATCTCTGGGACCGACGCTAAGTCAAATTTATACTTTGCGATTGTCTTAATAGTTTCTTGGGCCTCACCCGTAGTGAAAAAATCTAACCAATCAATCCTAGAATAGTCATAATTAAGAGTGTCTGGGTTGGTGAAAAAGGGACCGCCAAAGCCAATAACAATATTCTGGAACCGACTTTTGATGGCCCTTGCATAGTAGAGAGAGGCATAGAAGTTGTCATCTAAGACTGAAAAGCCGACAAATTTAGTATTGGAATTGATGCTGCTTAAGAGCTCACTTGATAGCTGATCGTGTGCTTTCGAAGCTTCATTAAAGACCTCTTGATGATAGAAGTCTTCTTTTTTTAAAGGGAGAGAGTCCTTTAAGTTACTAAAATATTGTACATTGAGGCCCTCTTCACGAAGGGAGTTCATAATAGAAAAGGCACCGATGGTGTAGTCATCGTCCTTAAATCTTCCTAAATTTATAATAAAACAATCCATCTGCAGTAAAACCTTATCAGTCTTTTCTGATTATAAATGATTATATCTGCTAATACAGCCTTCTTTTGAGAAGTTATTTCCTTCTCAAGATGATGTCTAAAGACTGATAAGATAGTAGAGATGATAATTCATGACTTCATGATAATATTCTTTTTCCTATGTTCTATCAGTCCTTCACTTGTGGCAGATGATTCCAATATTGAAAATGAGGCAATGGCGGTAATGATTGGTGATGCTGTTAGTGTACTTGACCTTCTTAATAACGCTCAATTTTCGAATTACTCTGATTGTGAAGAGGGGGTGCTTCACTTTCCAAATTTAGAATCTGGAATACACCTTCTCAGTTGCCAGTCTCTGGAGTCCGATGCACGTGAAAAATATAAGAAAGAAAACCTCTTTTTAAGGTCTCGTGCTGTCTCTAACTATAAAACTGAAAGAGAAAGTGTTTCTGGAAGTGACTATCTCTTGTACGATCTTTACTACTTAAATGAAGAGGGGAATGAGAAGAAAATTGGCACTTGCTTTGACGAGGGTCATAGTTTTCTTGGGACTGTTGGAGACCAAAGTGATACTGAGATGCCTCAACAGGTTTTAGATGGAATTAGAATTACAGATCATTGGAGAGTTCCCCTCTCAATAGAAGTTGATGAAGAAAAGATCAGGGATGAAAAGGGAGAGAAAGTCAGTCTTTTGGATTTCTCTTTAAGTACCGGAGTGAACTATGAACTCTTTCGAGGAGAGCGCAGTAATGTCACTCTCATGCCGACGGTCGATATTCCATTACTGCAAGATGTATCAGGTCCAATGGATGTTCTAGATAGGGACAACTTTAGAGGCTCTAACTTTATCCCCAATAAAATTGGATTCAAAGTTCAAGTGAACTTTTGATCACAGATTACCAAGGGCGCTCACTTGGAATAGGCAGCCAAAAGGGGAGTGAAAACCCTCCACAGCGAAATCCATCGTCAGCATTGGGTTGAAGTCCCATCAGAGTATCAATAGAGCCATCATTTAAAGTTGTCTCAATACTCTCTGTTCCCGCCGGTTTTTGAGCCTCTACAAAAGTTGCTTTTAGAGCATTCATTCCATCAATATAGGCAGCTTCAAGAATGAGATCGTTGCCTAAGAAGAGTTTTCCTTCTTTATATTCCCAGTTGCCGTTATAGGCACGGCATTTGCCAAACCTAATCTGTCGCGCGCCATTTTTCCATCGATGATCAATTTTGTGGAGCCAAAAGGCATAGCGGCCGGATTCTTTTAGGCTCATGTTAAGGGCAAGGCCAATACCAGTATTAGGGCCTGTTTTAAGCATCTGATAAATATCATTCTTAGCATTTACATATTCATACTCGGGAAATTCTGGGTCATGAGTGATTTCGACTTCTCGATCAAAGAAACTTTTAAAATAACCGAAGGGTTCTGCCTTTAGAGAAAGAATATTAAACGCAATAATAATGGAAATAAGTATTTTCATGTTAATCCTACTCAACAAAGAATGTTTCACTGAGAATATTTGAGTAGAGGGAGTCGTACGAATAGACTGTGACAAATCTATCTTTAAGAGTCGAAATTACCGAAATTGATTCGGGTGAGACACTCATCGTGACGGGATAAGAGCTAAATGTTTTGTGGTTTATCAGTTTCCCTGTGAGCTTATATCTTTCAATAAGAGGTCCCGCGATAAGGTGTCTAAAGTTAGTTGTATCAGATCTAAAGAGCTCTTGATCTTTTGTGAGTCTGAGATAGCCAATTGGCTTAGATTCTAGGCCATAGACATCGGGAGATAAACTAACAAGACTAGCAACCTTCTCCTGTTTACCTTGATTAAGAGAAGCGTAGATGTCGTATTGTGAGTCACTGAGTTTCTTTATGTAGAGGCAGTTGTACTTTCTAAAATCTAGATTAAAGAAATTGTACATGTCTGTATCGATGAGAGTGCATCGCTTTGTTTCTTTTGGCGGGGCGAGAAAAGATTCAACTCCATAGGAAATAAAGGCTCTGTAAAAGTATTTAGATGTCATAACATCGAGAAAGGCTTCGGCCATTATGGAGTTACCCATATGAGGAATTCCAAAGACATGCCCAAGCTCATGAATTAATGTCAGCATCAAGAGCTGATGGTGCTTCCATGGTGTGGGGTAGAGATCAGGAGAACTGAAATTTTCTTTAATATCTTTATGCGAAGAGATGAAAATAAAGCCATTTCCTCTTAAGCTCTTGCGATCATATTGCTTTCTCACGGCTACACCAAGGTAGCTATGACCATTTTCCTCTAGAAAACTAAGTTCCTCCTGATCGAGCTGACCTTTGCCTAGCTTAAACTCAATGTCTTCAAAACCTGAACATCTCTCTTTAAATGTAATTCTATTCTTTCCAAGCTTATAGGACTTTCTAAAGGGGGAGTTTGAAATTTCTCCTGTTTTAGAGAATTCTGTCTGCCAATAGTGAAAAGACTCTTCAATAATAGCAAGGACTTCAGCCCTATTGAGAGGAAAACCAACTTGGTCCATTTCAAGGCAATAGGAAATATCTTTACTGTGAAGAATCCAAGGGTTTTTGGCGTCGTAAAAACTTTCACCACCTGAGCTAATCCAGCCTGATTCATCTGCAGCCGATAGAGAGAAGGAGAGAAAGAGGACACTAAAGAGAATGAGGAGTTTACTTAACTTCATGAAGCCTCCAGTAAGTACCTTCTCTTTCAATTCGAATTCTAGCTGCTTGGGCAAACCAAGGAATAGTAGAGTCATTGATAACCGTTAAAAGGGCTTGGGCAAACTGATTAGGGTTTTGTCCTTCAAATGTGGCACGAATGAATTGAGCTCTTACTTTCCTCTCCTGGGGTGTTTTCCAGTTAAGAGTGTGTTCTTTCGGGTAAGAACTTGTAACGACTATTTTCGCAACACGATCACGATAAAAATGAATTTGATGAAGTAATTCTCTAAGAGGATTCTTTTTATAGCGAAGAAAATCTTGTCTTGTAATTTTTCTGATGTCGCCATCTGAACTAAAAATCGTAACTTCATCAGCTGTACAATTCAATACTTCCTGAGTGACAAACTCGGATGAAATTGTGGCATCGACACACTCTGTTTGGCACATGGAGAAGCCACCTTGATTTTGACAGGTCTCTTTACACATATACTTTGCTGATTGAAATACAGCTTTGTCGCCACACTTTAAAGCTTCTTCAAAGGTGAGGTGGGAGTATTGGCGATCAAGGTCTTCAAGGGTCCAGCCGAAATCCTCTATTGTTAGGGCAAAACCATTAAGACTAAAAAATAAAAAGCATAAGCCGCTTATCAAAAGATGCTTCATCATTTCCTCACTCTATAGAGATAGTCTTGATTTCCTATCGTTTCTAAGAGGAATGTGTCAATGAAAAGTGTTCAATTGACGCATATAACTACTTGTAATCACATTGTTCTTACAGCGATAGTATAGTCTTTTGGCCTTCCTTATACTCTCACTTCTTTTTCATCCTAGCTTTCTTCGAGAATGATGTTTTCAACAGAAAAGATTTCAAACGTGGAGGAAAATATGAAATCGAAGAACTTTGGTAAGAATACAAAACCGCTCATCATTTTAAGCATTCTCGCTCTTTTACCTTCTTGTGCTGGGATGAATAAGTACCGCCCTTATGCAAGGAATGTAAAAAAGAAACCGGGTCGCTCTGGTGTTGTCGCTCTTAAGCTTGAACATCGTAAAGAGGACCGTGATCTTGCGCTCAACTTTATGAATTCTAATTGTGGCTCAAAGAAGAGTCAGATAACAGATGAAGGTGAGGTCGTGATTGGTACAACCACCAATTCCAACTCAAGAAGTCGAGAGGGGGGAAGCACTCAGTTTGGTTCCCTTTTCGGTATTCCTTTGAAGTCAGAGACAGCTGATCAAACATCAAAAACAAGTACAACAACTCAAGAAAAAGAATGGCAAATCACTTACAAATGTAGTTAAGGCGTGGAGAAAATAATGAAGAACCTAATTCTATTATCTTTTTTAATGGGCACAACTGTTGGTGCCCAAGAAATAGCGAATACAAGTAAAGAAAGCTTAGGACTGATGCCTTACGTGGCTTTGACGCGAACCAACTCGGGTGCCGAGATTGCTGGTGAAGAAGAGACTGCTACCGGTTATGAAGTGGGTGTAGAATATGAATGGATTAAGAAAGATACTTGGAACTCTGCAAGTCGTTTTAGTATTCGTAACCTGAATACCGATACAGGCATGAGCGGACTTTTTTCCTACGAAATGGAAATGAATATTCTCTCTGTAGGCCAAAGCTTAACCTATGATATTGATCTTTGGGGAAGTATTTTAAAACCGTTTACAACGATTGATGTTGGTTTAGGTCTTGCGAAGAGTCGAGCCGATATATTTGGGGAAACCTATGAATCGGATACCAAAGCTCTTCCTTATGCTAACTTTTCGCTCGGTGCACGCTACGTAATTGGTGAGTTTGTACCTTTCATGGCCGCTGGTTATCAGCATGCGAAAGCTGAAATTGAACAAGTGAGTGAGTCATTTTCATCTGCTTCTGAAATTGACTATTCAGGAACTTACTTTTCTGTGGGTGTAGGAATGGTTTTCTAGACTCTTACCAAAGGGCCTTTCTCTCAAACCTGGGAGAAGGGCCTTCTTTGGTTAGCACCATTTAAAAAGATCAAATGAAATTTGATAAACACCTTCTGCCTTTGATTCTTTATTAATCTCTTTAAGGTCTTCAACAAAATTACTAAATCGTTCAAGGCATTTTTCATAAGCCCTCTCATCCAGGTTGAGTGTCACCAAGAAGCTCTTTTTATCTTCCTCGGCAACCTCTTGTAATTTACTCGGAATCATGGACTTCAGTAAGTATTGATGAGTTCTCATTAATTGATCAGACTTGAGATGAAACTTTGGTATGTTGACATGTTTAATTTGTAACGGGTCCTCATCTCTGATGATAAATTCGTTCTTTTCAAGAAGATCTAGAATTTCAATGAGCTGATTAATATTCAGTTTAAGAGGCTGGCACAACAATCGGGGGTTTTGTCGATAAAGGGAAATATTCAGGGCCATTTGAACAAGCATACACTTGGGATTGAGAAGATACATGCTCTCAAAGGCGATTTTATCAACTTCTCCGAGAGTGTCCCCTTGGGCCTGTTTACAGAGATCATTAATTTTTTGAAAGAGAAACTCTCTATGTTCTGGCGTTTCTGACGTTTCATAATGCTTAAGAAGAATAAGGAAATCACATTCTTTAGGACTGAGGTCTAGAACCTTTCCGAGGCGAAAAAGAGTTTCGTCTTTGAGGTGGGAGAGAGGGTCATTAAAAAATTTAGAAAGGTAGGTCGCTTGAATAGGAATACGCTGTGCCAATTCCTTATTGGTCACATTATCTCCTTGCGACTTCTTCTGCGCAATTACGGTTTTGATAATTTTCTTGTACTGCGTAAATTGGTAGAAGCTCATGGAAGCTTCTAGCACGGTTTTTTCTAAAATTAAATTGAGTATTATCCAGAGAAGGGAGAAATTATGCTATGCTCTTTTTATGCGATTTTTGAGTAGAATTTATTTCTCTCTCTATGATTTTCTGACGGATGTAGCCGACCGCTCTTACGAGCGTTGGCAGGCCCACACCCAAATAGCAACGATGTTCTCGACGGGGCTGCTGATGTGGGCCTACGCCTTTTTAGCTTACTTAGAAATAGATCATCCTATTCCTGGCAGAGTTGGCTTTTTAATGGCTCTTATCCATCTTTTAAGTCCTTTGTTATTGCGGTGGCCTGGAAGCATTTCCTTAGCAGGCAATGCTTTGATTGGTTCAGGTCTCATCCATCAAGCGACATTTGCTTTCTATACGGGTGGTTTTAATTCCAATATTTTGATCTGGTTTGGGATCTTGCCGATGTTGGGGGGGATTATTTTAGGAAAGCGTGGTGTTATCACTTGGTTTCTTATCACAGTCTGGGTTGCGGGAATATATCTCTACCTTCAAAAATCTGATTTCACGTTTATCAATGCAATTGATGAAGAAGGGTGGTTGATTGCTCAAGGGTTGATGGTCTTTGGTTGGATTTTTCTATCAACTATTCTGATCTATATTTTTGTGGTCTTAATGGATCATAACGACAATATACAAACTCAAAAAAATAATCAGATTCATACCCTGATTAGAGTTTTGTGTCATGATATCTCAAACCCGCTCATGACAATAAAGGCTAGGCTTGAATTCTTAATCCAAAGATCGGATGAGAAAAAGTCTATTGAAATGATGGGTAAGATTCAAAAGCCAATTGATGCTATTGAGGGAATCATCCAGCAAGTACGGTACTGGGAAGTCGCTCAAAGCGGGAAAATGAGTTTAAACGTCAAGGAAGTCTCACTCAATAAATCCATTGAATTTGTTCTTGATATTTTTGAAGAACAAATTAAAAAGAAAAATTTAGAGATAATTTTAGATGTAGAGGGCGATAATCACTCTATTAAAGCTGATAAGGCGACACTTGAGTCTCAGATCCTTTCTAATATATTAAGCAATGCTGTTAAATTTTCTGAAAATGAAGGTCGTATAGAAATTAAAATTCATAAAGTTGAAGAGTTTCATTGCGTTGTTATTAGAGATTATGGAGTTGGAATTCCAAAAAGCCTTCTTGAGATCCTCTTTGATGCCTCAAAGAAAACATCTCGCTTGGGAACAGCTGGTGAATTAGGAACGGGTTTTGGCATGCCAATCGTAAAAACCTATGTTGAAAAGTTTGGTGGCCACATGGAAATTTCATCTGTTTCTAAAGAAGTAGATGAAAAAAGTTGTGGCACTACTTTTAAAGTCTATTTTAGAAGCATAGATAACTAAGGGGTGGAGTTTGAGATGATCAAAAAGTTATTTTTGTCATTCGCAACTTTTACACTTTCCTTTTCGTTAATGGGGCAAGAGGTTGTACGAATCACCAACGGAGAGTGGGCTCCCTATTTATCTGAGAGATTACCTCAACATGGACTAGGGTCGAGAATAGTCAGTAGTGCCTTCAAAGAGGTCGGAATTGAGATTGAATATGGATTCTTCCCTTGGAAAAGAGCCTTCCTGTATGGAAGAGATGGCTATGGTGTTGATGGGAAACCATGGCACGGATCAGTGCTTTGGATTAAAAATCAGGAGCGCGAGAAAGACTTTTATTTTAGTGACCCCGTAATTGTTGATGAACAAACACTCTTCTTTTTAAAAGAAGGGGCTCCCGGGGAATGGAATGAGCTGTCAGACTTAAAAGGAAAGGTTTTTGGAGGAACTGCTCATACAGCTTACCCTGCACTTGAAGAAGGAGTGAGAAAGGGTTGGTTTACGATCAATCGGGGAGCAGGCTATGATGACCTCTTCAAAAGGCTTCTGGCTAACAGAATTGATGCGATACTTAATGTTAAGCGTGTAGGTCAGTATTACATTAGAGCTAATATATCACCTGAACAAAGGCGTCGAATCGCTCGCTCGAAAAATATCATTGAAGAGCGTACCTATCATCTCATTCTCTCGAGGAAACATAAATGGAGCGAGCGTTTAATAAAAGAGTTTAATAGAGGCTTAAAGAAAATAAAAAAAAATGGTAAATACGATCATATCTTAAACGAATTTGACGCTGGAATAGAAAATGACCTTTGATCATCAAGAGAAAATAAGACTAGAAAAAGAAATGAAAGAAAAAGCTCTTGAACAACTCTCTGGGAGTCGAGATATCGTTGAGTATCTTGATTTTACCTTAAAGAATTTTGCCTATCGCTATCTTGAAAGCGAGAGCACTGGAGAATTAAACCCAGAGTGGCATTTTGATGACAAGAGTGACTGTGGATGTATTGAGGTCATTGCCTTTGAAGATAATTTAGCGCAAGCTCTAAAGACAAAGAATGCATTAACTCGAAAAGGTATTATCTCAATGGCCTCTCAATTTAAAAAGTCTGATAAACCAAAGGTGAAGTATTCATTGGGGATAAAGTGGGAGAATCTCAAGAGTAGTCCCTTTAAGTTAGTGACCTATGCAGATGTTAACTGGAGTCACCCTGAGCATAGCTTTGAGAGTGGCTTAAAGCACACAATGGAGAAAACCTTTTCCTATCAAGATGCTTTTGATATGCGTAATAATTTTCCAAAAGACCTAGAAGAGGTTTGCGACATTCTCTAAGGCGTCGTTTTTACTTTTCTTCTTTTGCTGCAGTTGTAGGCCCTGGTATGACAAAAATGATGAGTAAAATAAGTGCCCCAAATATAATCATTATGTAGTTTTCCACTTTTGCGAAGGTGTACATTGAGCTCACGGCTTTCCCACTGGACTTAAGCTTTCTTCGTCCCTCTGATAACTGAATTCCTAATAAAGTTTTTAGGTCTTCATGTAAACTTTGAGTACGATCTGATAAGCGCTTCTCTTCCATTTTTTTGAGATTAAAACCATTGGCGAGCTTGTATTCTTTTTCAACGGCCTTCAATTCCTGAACGCCCAAGCTAAATCTATCGAGCATCTCCTCTTCATAAGAGGTTAGTTTTGTTGCTCTAAACTCTCGGATGATCTCATCAAGCTGTGCATTTATTGAATCATTTGTACGCGTATAAAAGCTAGAGTCCTTTGCCGTATTGGCGATCTCTTTTCGATGCAAAAGGGCGGCAAGATCAAAAATGAATCCTTTGACCACCAGACGGTCTTCATAGATTTCTTCTATGGAGCTTTGAACTTTTTCAAAGTTTCTAACATTGCTACTTCCCGTTACAAGGACAAAGAGAAAAACGCACATAAGACCTAAAATCCATAAAATCTTACTCGTTGTACTCATAGAAATCTCCCTCTTTTTAAAAAGTAATCAATGTCGCTTATTCATTATTTTACACGGAAAAAGTCAGAAATTCTCCTAAAAACCACCTGTTTGTCTAGAAGGCTGCGAGAAAGGCTTGTAAGGGCTTTTTAAAATTTCCTGAAGAGAATTGCTCATTGAATTTTTCTTTTATGGCCGCCATATCAATGTCTGAGGGCTTTTTACCATAGACCTCATAAGCAAACTCACTGGCAATGATAAAGATACAGCTTAGGGGAGAGATGGAAAGAGAGCCTAGACCCCTTGGAAAGCCCGATTGATCAGGCTTCTCATGATGCTGAATAATGATGGATTCAACATCAGAGAAAACACTTTCACCCTCAGATATTATTTTAGCGGCTTGACCTGGATGTTCTTTAATTAGCCTTTTATCCTCCTCGGTAAGCTGAGTTGCCTTTGAGAGGCTTGATATTTTCGCAAGTCTATTCTCCTCAAGAGCGATATCATGCATCAGCGCCGCCATCGAGAGTTTCTGCAAAGTCTCATCAGAAGACCAGCTGGTGTTCAGACATATCTGCCCCGCAAAATGACTGACAAGTAAACTACGCTCTGAGATATAATCACCGCCTCGAAGAATTCTCTGTAAAAGCGCCTCAAGGTTGGGCTTTTTGGCGAGACTTTTGAGGTTGGACTCAACACTCTCTTTGACTTTTTCTGCCGCAATTTCGCTTACACCAAACTCCCGAGCCAATTGACGAGTGCTCTCAAAGGCCGCGAGTTCTGCAACACTTTTAATTTCGTCGTTAAATTTCTGAGCCAGGGTCAGTCTACTGCTTACTAAATCTGAGAATTGCAGCGTAAATCTTTTGTAATCTTGATCCTCCACAAATAGAAACTCGATCCCCTTATCAAGATACTTCTCAATAAGCTCCTGCCCATAGGGTTTTCCCTCTCCAATAATGCGGACCATTTTCGCTTTGCCAAGTTTAATATAGGCACCACACACTAAAGTCGAAAAATTCAAAAATCGCTTAATCTTAATTTTCTTATAGCCTTCAACATTATCCTCCAAAGAGGCTTTCTTCTTTTTAAGGCTCCAATCAGCCTCTTCCTCAGAAGCTTCGCCTTTATTCTTAAGATCCCAGTCAGCCTCTTCCTCAGAAGCTTCGCTTTTATTCCTAAGATCCCAGTCGGCCTCTTGCTCAGAAGCTTCGCTTTTATTTTTAAGATCCCAGTCGGCCTCTTCTTCAGAAGCATTGCCTTTATTCTTAAGATCCCAATCAGCCTCTTGCTCAGAAGCTTCGCTTCTATTTTTAAGATCCCAATCTGCTTCTTGTTCTTGGGACTTATTTTTTACTTTTAAAGAATAGTCCGCAGCTTCGTCGTCAATGTTCTTTCTTTTAAGGCCTATACTCCAATCTGCATCCCCCTCTTCAAGGGCTTTCTTCTTATCTCTAGCGTATAGATCTTCGTAGCGAGATGAGTTTTCTCTTCTATCAGATTGTTTAATGCCTTCGTGGCTTTGCCTCTCTTGTTGGTTACCCTGCGCTTGAGCTTTATCGAAGTCACTCTGCTGGCTTTCTTCTTTTACGGGCAAGCTCGCTAAAACATTTTCAATGATGGGAAGAAAGTCGGTATCTTTAAATGGCTTACAAATAAAAGCATTAAGAGGGTCTCTCTTAAGTACTTCTTTTACTACTTGGACTTCTTTATTTTGTTGATGAGACAACCAAATAAAAGGGATGGTAATATTGTTCTCGTCAAGGTAATCGACAATAAGGTGCCCACCTCCACCCTTCATTAGAACTTCACTTATAACGAGGTCAATATCCTCTTCAAATTCAAAAATGGTGACGGCTTCATTTCCAGAGCTGGCTTCGATGATTTCACACTCGAGACCCGCTTCAAGAAGCATGGAGAGATAATCTCTTATTTGACTATCTTCTTCAACAATTAAGACCTTCAATTAATCTCCTTATCGTGGAGTCCATTGTAACTCAATTGAGTGCTTGGATTGAAGAAGAGAAAATAAATTTACAAGAGAAAGAGGGCAAGAATAAAAATAAGAACTATAAAGGCGAGAGTAAGTTCGAACCAATAATTCTTAGCCTCTTCTTCAGTTTTAAACTCACCATATTCACGATAATAGGCATCGTTAATATTATTGATAACGTACTGAAGGCTTCCTATTGGGGTGAGTCCAGTAAAATCATAAATGACTTCTCGGTTTTCGCAAAAAGCAATGTAGGGCACCCCTCTTACGTTAAAGTGTGCCGCGAGTTCGGGGCTTTGCATTGTATCTATTTCGTAGAAATTTACACCACTATTATTTTGTTCTAACTTTTTTAGAACTGGTGCCATTGATTTGCAGGGGGCGCAGGTTGGGGAGGAGAACTTGATGATGAAGAGGCCTTCTTCTTGATTCACAACTTGTTCAAAATTCTCAACAGTTAGGCACTCCATAAACTGACCCCTTAAAATGGATATAAATTTAATTAATAAAGAAAAACCTAAATAATTTTAAGGCTTTATAATTACATAAAATTAACTAAAATAGATACATGGATAGTTTTTCTCACACTCTTGAAACGAGTTTAAATGCTTGAAAGAGCGTTTATTAAGGGATCTTCTACTTTTTATCACCATTTTAAGGGGTCAGTTTATGAAAGTTAATTTTGTCCTATTTTTGCTATTGGTAAGCCCATTTATTGAAGGAAAAGGCCTTAACATTGATCGTGAGAGAATCTTCCATTGTTTGAACTTTGGGAACTATGAGAGAGTTGAAGAGTTATTTATTGTTGAGTCAAAACTTGGTCGTACCGAGTTTTTCGAAGTAGAAGTACCTTATATTTTTAACGGCGAAGAGGAGACTTTCTATAAAAAGTTAAACCTCATTGAAAAATACCAGGGACGAGTGCTTCTTTTTACGACAGGAAATTATCGAGTGAGAATTGACAGAGTTTTTCCTGAAAATGGGAAATACAAGTCATTCGTTAGACTCCCTAACTTTAAAGTCCATTCTCTCGATTGGTATTGTAAAGACTATTAGAAGAGTATTAAAACTCTTTATAATTGAGGAATATTACTGATGAGGACGATAAGTGATAGAATCACAAAGATCGCGTAGTCTTGTTTTTTTAATTGTATTTTGAGTTTTAGTCTAGCTCTTTGAGTTGGTTCCATAAATTTCCTGCCGCCTTTTGCGGGAAATATATCTTAAACAAATGAATGTAGGGAGAGCCCTGTAAAATATTCAAACTGACCCCGTAAAATGGAGTTAGTAGGCATTAAAGAGCCTTGGTCTTGTCGTGCCCTAAATTATTTGATTATGGTAAAAAGCATAGATTGCCAAATAATCTGACAGGCGATCGATGCGCTTGGTTGTGCACCAGGTTCGTCGAGTAAGGCGTTTAATATTGTCCCTTATCATTGCCGCAGTTTGGTTCAATGAAAATAGTGGGTCGAAGCCGCCTTTTTTCATTTCGCCCTGGCCAACAATTGAAGCAGATCGTCCTTTAAAT
This sequence comes from uncultured Bacteriovoracaceae bacterium, assembly GCA_950054155.1. GTDB lineage: Bacteria > Bdellovibrionota > Bacteriovoracia > Bacteriovoracales > Bacteriovoracaceae. The sequence continues at coordinate 119,105 of CATLOT010000003.1, read as the reverse complement.
TGCTGGTGTTGTGCATCTTTGAAGTATCTTCGGAGTGTACCTGGGTAATGGGGAGATTCGTCTGAAGAGAAGTTACAACGAGGATGGGCAACATGGTGTAGTTGTCGAAAGAGAGAGTCTAGAACTTTTCGTCTTTGGCACTTTATTTTTCCATACTTTTTTATACTTAAGCGTGCTAAAGGGCCCTTTGCGGCTATCTCTCCGACGTCATAAGCAAGGATCTTTCGAGTATGTTTTTCGACAGCCAGTGGAATTGTCAGAGGTTTTAGTTTGGTATGCTCAAAACTTTCCATTTCATCGAAAACGATCTCCGTTATGTCGGCTGTCTCAGCTCTCATTTTTTCTAAGTGTTTTCTTGCACAATTTGCGAAAGGAGTTACTCGCCGAGCGATAGTTTTTTTATTCACACCAATGATTTGTGCGATTGCACGCTCAGAGTTGCCCTTACTGTAAAGCCTAAAAACCATTTGATTAATATGTCTTTTACGTTGTCGGTAATCATATGAATGAGTTTGCGAAGAGTGCCCTTTATTGCATTTCTTACAGTGAAATCGTTGAATTTTTTTACGATCTGATGGGCGGCGATAAGTACCTCTTTTAATGAGATGGTCAGTTGAATGGCAGTGGGGACACATAGGGTGCTTCCTTGTTTAGAGAAGCACCTTTTCTAGGCTATATGTCTTGGAATTTATTTAAGAAAGCTCACTTATTGCTATATTGAACTCCATCTTTGGGGGTCAGTTTAAAGAGGGCAAGGTAGCCGAACACTAGCCAATACATCCTATCTCCAAGCCCCCCAAGAGAAAAGTGAGCATGATAAATAATAAAAACAAGAAGATGAGAAAAAAGAAAAATCCCCATAACCCGAACATCAAAAGAGGAGCTAAGCATTCCATTAATAGCACCATAGATCATCAAAAGATAACCAATGATAGAGAGAATAAGAAGAGGCCATCCTCCAATTACACCAGCGCTCACAAAAAGGTTATGGGGGTCTTTGAAAGAGTTATAGCCACTGACCTTAATGCCCTTTCCGCTCATAAATTTATAAAGTAAGCCTCTTCCTAAGAGGGGTTCTTGTTGAAAGTATTCCAAACCTCTATAGACCTCTTCGAGGCGGGTTTTGATTCCATTTTGAGCTTTTCGCATTCCAAATGATCTTTTCCCTGTTGTGATTTCATAAAAGAGGTTTGTGGCAGGGCCGCCAAAGAGGAGGATACCGAGGCTGAAGACGAGGAGAAAGGTAACTTTGAAAAGTGCGATACTTTTTCTGAGGGTTGGAAAGAGGAAGAGGGAGCTGAGGAAGGTCATGACCATGGTGACAAAGGCTGCTTTAGTGCTTGTCATGATTATGGCGATAGCAATCAAAAAGAGGGCTAAAATATTAAAGTTTCGTCGCATCCTAGTCCATGCTGGGCGTGGTCTAAAGACGTCTCTGATGAGGAAGATAAAAGCGAAAGTGGATGCTGAAACCATATGGGGGATATGCTTAAAGACACCAATGAAGCGACCCCCTTTAAAAAAGGTGGGATAAAAGAGAGGCAGAAGAAGTAAGGACAGGAGAACAAGAGCAACGGAAAAATTTCTTATCCAATAGATCGCTTTTTCAATGGGAAAGAGGTTTGGAATAATAAGGGAATACATTGTGATAAGGATGAAGGCCATGAGAAAGCCAGAGAGCTGTAACCAGGGAGAAAATGAAACGTTGACAAAAATAATTTGAGAAATTGTTTGAACTGCCAAAGTTAATAAGAGAATAATTGTGAAGGCTGAGTAGGTTTTTGAGGTTGCAAAGCGCTTATTCTTTTTAATCCAATAGAAAAAAAGAATGAGAAAGGCTAAAAAGTTAAGACCAAAGTTTATATAGGGATGCATACCATGTTGGAAAATAAGCGGTGGGAGGCTTCTTGGTACGAGTTTCGTCCACTTTAAACTAAGCTTTGAGAAGAACATAAGACCTATTAAGCTTATCAAAACCGTTGTGATTAGCTTATGGAGGTTAAGAGACTTCTGCATTAATGCTAATCGTTTAGGCGGTCGTCAATAGCGACAATGGTGAGAATCGAGGTGAGGGCTAAAGAGATAAGGGAGATAAGACGCCAGGTGTCTGTTCCAATTACTGGCTTTTTGCGTTTTACGAGAACAACATCATCAGGGCGAAGGTCGTAGAGATTGATTTTCCCTTCCTCCAATTTTTCTTCAACATTAATCTCAAGACTTTTCTTTGTTTCAAGACTTTTTTGACCAATAAGAACATTGGTGAGGTTGGCATCCGAGGTTGTGCCTCCAGCAAGAGAGAGGAGTGTCGCGAGATCCATTTGTTTTGGAACATGATAGAGTCCTGACTTTCTGACGGCGCCAAGAAGTTTAATCGTCATTAATTCTTGGCCCTTGTAAGATTGGAAAACAAACTCTGAGGGGGTGCCAATACGGTAGCGATCCAGCTGATCAGTTGCAGCAAGAAGCGAGTGACTGAGGAAAAGGTAGCAGAGTAGGGTAGTCAGGCATTTCTTCATTTTTTTATCCGTTTTCTTCTTATTATAGGCGAAGCACCAGAGAAAAATCTCGAGAAATCTTATTTTTTAGCCGATAAGTTCTTTAAATTAATCAAACAATGGAAGAAAAAATGACCGACCTTGGTCCCCAGCCGGACTATGCCAACGACACCATCTCTCTTCATGAGGCGCTTTCTATTTTTACGAAGAGGTGGAAGTACTTGGTTATTTTAGCGCTTCTTTTTATTCTCGGGGCTTTAGTTAAGCACAAGTTCTTTCCAACCTATCCCGCTCGCGGTGTCCTCCTTATCAAAGATGTAAAGAACTCCCGCTATCAGCTTCTTCTTAACTCTATTGCTAATAGGTTGGGTGAGTTTGCTCCAGATGAGGCACAAGAATCCGACGAAGTTTCTCAAGGTATAAACTTACTTGAAACGCACCGTTTTCATGTTCGTCTTGCGAAGAGGATTTTTGAATTCTATGAAGAGGAAAAAGACTCTCAAGAGAGTTTTGAATTATTGATTGGGAAGATTTTGAAAATAGAGAATGAGAAATTAAGAACACTTCGCATGGCCCAAGTTCTTCGCTCTCTCTTGCACTATTCGAACGAGGGAGAGGGAAGACTTAAGATTTCCTTGAAAACTAAAAACAAGGTCCTTTCCTATAATTTAGTTAGTCTGGCCATTGAAGAAGCAAGAGAAGAGTTAATCACTAGGGAGATTTTTGAATTAGAACAAGCAGAGAAGTACTTTAGTGAGGAAATCCAAAAAGTTCAAATTCAGCTCGATGAAATTGAAAAACAAACCATCAATAAAATGCAAGAGCATCAGGTGTTGTCTGTCGACATTGAAAAAGGCGAGGCGTCCCGCTATGTGAATGAGTTAAAGCAAAGTATTTCTGATACTTCTATTGCTATTAAAAAGAATAAGAATCTCATTAGGGATTTACAGCGAAAAATTAATAAAGCTAATGCAGTCACTTCTCAGGGGAAGTTCTCTGGTGCTTCACAGATACGCAACCTGAAGGCTGAAAATAAAGATTATCGGGCAAAATTAAGATCATTACAATCAACCTTAAAGAATTATGAGCGAAAGCAAAAAGGGCTTCTCCCTTTTCAGCAAGAGATTGAAAAAATGAAGGCGAAGTATACTTATGAATATAAAGTCTATGAGTCATTGAGGAGTTCTTTGGCGAAAATTGGCCTTGAAAAAACTTATATAAAGAATAAGGTAGAAGTTTTGGAGCCAGAGTTTGTCGAGAGAATAACCTCAAAGCCTGGTTTAATGGTGATGGTTTTTCTCGCTCTCATGCTAAGCCAAGTTTTAGGTTTAGGTGGCATCTATCTTTATGAGCTTTTTCGTCCTTAAAAGTGTCTAAAACCTTACAGGTCCCTAAATAACTTACAGATATTCCGTGAAATCTCTTTTATTGGCGTAAAATAAAGCAATTCAGATGCAGGGAATGTTTTATGCGTAAGTTATTGTTTTTAATAGTTTTAGTCACTTTTAGCCTAAAGGGGCATTCTTTCTTTAATTATCAGGGCACCCAAGAAGCGAGCGCTTTGAGAAGTCTTCAAAGAGAAGCGCAATCTGAGGGCCTCAATAGCTTTAAAGTTCTTATCTGGAATGTCTATAAAGAAGGAAAGAGAAGTTTTAGTGAGGAGGAGAGGAGAATACTTACTCAAGAGAAGCCTCATATTGCTCTTTATCAGGAGGCAAAAAAAAGTCCAGGTCAAACTTGTATGAGTGGGAGTGATTGTTTCTTTAGTGAGGCAATTCAAGTTGAAGAGGACTTTTTCGGTGTTAAAACATCTTCAACTCTTCCTATAAAGTCTGCTCGTGCACTTCATTCTGATCACCTTGAGCCCATTCTTGAAACACCTAAAACAAGTCTTATTACTTATATCGAAATCAATGGACGAGAAATGGCGATTATCAACACTCATGGGATCAACTTTGTTGGTCTTGAAGCCTACCGTCTTCAGTTGGAAGAGATAGAGCAAGAGGTCTCCACCTTTGACGGTCCCCTTGTTTGGGGAGGAGATTTTAACTCCTGGAGCAAGAAACGGATAAAAGTATTGAATGAGATTACGGATCGTCTTGGTCTAGAAGAAATTATCATTAAGAAGAAAAGCCTTGTAAAAAGTTTTATGGGTCATAAATTGGACCGAGTCTTTAGTCGTGATTTAAAGATTTTAAAGAGTGAAGCTTTAAAGTGCAGTGGTTCGGATCACAACCCTATCGTTGTAGAATTTAGTGCCTTTTAATTTTAAGTTCCTGTTCTTTTATGAAAGAATAAGATGGATGAAAATCCTTTTTGCTTTCTTTATATTGATTAACTGCCCCTTCGCGATCGCGAGTAAGACTCTTGTGGTTGGCGTGCATCCTGGTTTAACTTTTCCAGACTATAAAGTGGTCAATGGTAAGCCGGTCGGAATTATTCCCTCGCTCATAAATCCTTTTGCAGAAAAAGAAGGTTATAAAGTTAAGTACAAGATGGTTCCTCGCAAGCGTCTCGATAAGCTTATTACCAGTGGGGAAGTTCACATAAGATGTCTTTGCAGTAAAAATTGGATTTCTCGTCCTGGAGACTTTCATTGGAGGAAGTTGCTTTTTCAAGAAGAAAGTAATTTTGTTCGAAGAGTCGATGGAAAGGAAATAAGTCAATTTAGCGATCTTAAAGGACTAGCCGTTGCAGGAATACTTGGCTTCATCTACGGACCAGAACTCACGGCCATGATTGAGAAAGGTGAGGTTGAGAGGAGTGATGTCATCAATGTCAAAAATCTCATTAGTATGGTTACGAAGAAGAGGACTGATGTGGCAGTGGAAAGCAAGAGAGTTTTAAAGCACCTCTTAAAAAATGAAAAAGAACTTGTTATTACGCAACTTGTGCAGGGGCGAGAAGAGCATCACTGTCTTTTTACAAAGAAGCTTAATAAAGATTTAGTGGATAAGTTTAATGATTTCTATAGTGATGAAAAACTATTACAGGTGATGGATCAGTATCTTTAAGACCCTGTGCATACTCTTTTGAGGGCTTGAAAACGCTGCCCAATGATATCTAAACTTTCGTTTGGGTATTCCTCTTTTAGAATTGCAATACTTAGGAGTGCCATCTTTTGGCGATTTCCCTCTAATTCGGGTCCAATTAGATTCAAGACTGCGGGATCATCTTGCAATTCTTCCCAATTGAGGTTCTTTGCTTGTGCCTCGCTAATAAGACGATTTTGCAGTTGATATTTCCTCTCTTTCAGGACAACTCTCATGGCATCGAGGCAGGACAATGAGTTAACTTGAGCAGGGAGACGGGACCCTGGACTATGTGAACAGGAGAAAAGTAAGAAGAGTGAAAAGTAGCTGGCCCATTTCATGATGGTTTTATCGGTTTTTTTACAGTTTTTTAAAGGGATAGTTAAAAAAGTTTCCAACAAAACCGATACAGAAAAGGTATGAAATTCTTTTTACTCATCCTTATATTCAATTTCAATAGCTTGTACGCGGTTGAGCATAGAGTGATGCAAGCAGACTTGGATTTAGAAGTTAAGTTAACCAGCCTCGCTCTAGAAATTGGACAGGAGATTTCGGATGAGCTTGAAGAAAAAGGAATAGAGAATCTTAGTGAAGCACAGGGTGATGTCGTTGAAATTATGCAGAGAAAAGCGATCAACTATGCCCATGCTTACGATCAATTTTATTCAAAGAAATTTGAGGGAGAGTACAAAAAAGGATTCTTTGTAGAGCTGGTCAATAAGATTAATTGGCATGAAATCTTTCTTTCGACGAAAGAGCTTTTGAAAAATTCAATGGGAATTTTTAAGATATACGGTAAAGGGTATATTGTTGCCTTTATCGTCGGCTCTGCCCTCGAGTATACGAGTTACTACCTCTTCGCGCTATTTAATTTGAAATTAGTGCTTTCCGTCGCTGTACTGATTCCCTATGGTAAGACCTTACTTTTACTACCAGTGCAATATCATGAATTTGTTCACCGTAAAAAAATGAGAAAGATACTGGGGAGCCGTGCACGCTACAATGCATTTCTTTCCAAGAGGAGAGAGATTAAAAAGAAATTAAGGCTTACGGGGCCTCAAAAAATACTCTTTCCCCTGCTCGAAGACTTAGAAGAACAGGGCCTAAAAGCAGCTGCAATCTCTAAAGAAAGTACAATTGGTAAAGTTTTAAAAAGTGCCAAGAGGACTTTTGGCCTAGAAGTAAGTGGACTTGATTTATATAATTTAAAAAAGTTTCTAGAAGAAAATAAGATAAGTGATGCTTCAATTGACTATGTAGTGAACTCACCACTTCCGAACTACCTAAAGACAGGTATTGTCTCACAGCTTTTACTTGAAGACCCTGAGTCCAATATAAGAGCAGGGTTTTTAGCAGAGTTTAGTGACTCTATAATCGACTTAAAGGCTGGTGTCGATCAGAAGGCGATAAAGAAGTGGGTAAGAGACCTTCTCAATAGGCCAAGTGTTGAAGAAATTCGTGTCTTAATGGCGAACTTGCCAAATGGCGTTGATTCAAGAGCTGCAGTTGTCGCTTGGGAGCGCCATATCTTGCCCCATTATGCCAATGAATTTAATATTAGTTACCAACAGTTCCGTAACCTAAAGAAAGAAATGCTTCTGTTTAAAGATCAAGTTTTAGAAAAGAGCGGAATGAATCCCCAAGAGTTTTTCGAGGTTTTTGATCGTCATTTTGTAAAGGCACTGAAGGTTAACCTTAATCAGTGCCTTGAACCTGAAGAAATGATATTAAAAATACTTCTAAGAGGATCAGTCTCTTAGAGCATCTACATTATTCCAATTGTTTAAAGCTTTTCTAGAAAATTCAACATCGACGACTTGATTGTCATGAATACAAACTGACTTAAAAATATTGTTCATTAAATATTCTTCTGAGTAATCCCCAAGGCTCACATCCATCAAAATTGGCCAGTAGCCCATCGTACCTTTGAGATTAAACTTGCCATGGGATTTACTGAAATTAAGAGCGGCTTTAATACTTACTCTTTTTAGTATCTGACTTTGTTTTGTATCGGCTAACTGAGCTTCATCCGTATCAAGGTATTGGCTATTTTGGGCCATATAACGCTCACATGACAATTCAGTATCATTTCCTTTATAAATGGCTGCTTTTGTACTCAAAGATAGTAAAAAGACTAATGTGGCTAAAACCTTCATTTGATAACTCCTTTAAACGTTAGGTCAAATATAGCGCCTTTTAATCTATGACTGCTTGAAATTGTAGAGTCTACATAAGGTGTTTAAAAAATGGACATTAAAAAATTGCCAATTTAATAAGGCGTTTTTTCTTTATGGTGAGCATTGTATTTCTAGATGCTTAGGTTAGTTTTTGGGGGATTCTTAAATATTAATAGGGAAGGAGCTTAAGTCATTCAATAATAGACCTAAATGATCCGAAAGGTAATTAAGAAGGAATTAATTTATTGAAAACGAACTTCATCATCTCTCTATTTTTACTTTCCCTTAAGGCTTTTGCTTTACCAGGGGATATGAGTCTTGAGAACTTCCATACGGATATTGGATGTGTTGATACTGGTCTTTCAAGTCTTGAGAAAAATTTAGAGGCAATGATGGGAGCAACCTGTCGCGACTTCGCCGAAACACAGGCCAAAGAATTCTGTGAGTGTCATGAAAAACTTTACCCTGGGCTTTCCGATAATGATGACTTTAAAGATTTTAACGAGAGAATTGCTGAGTTTGATGCACAGACAGCTGCAAAGTATGAGCTTATGCATGAACCTCACTTTTTAAAAAATGCAGCAACCATTAATCTTATCGCTAATGAATACGGACTTGCTAAAAACCCTTTTGGGGAGGGAGGCGCCTGTTTTAATCAATTCAACCAATTTCAAAATAAACTGGCTCAGAGTACCGGAGTCAATAGTGATAACGAATCATTTCTATCGGAGCTTAGTAGTGTAAATGATTTTGAAGTTCTTGATAATAAATTTGGAATATCAGGTGAATCAATTCGAAATGATCTCGATAACTTTTTTTATGTCAGAACGATGGAGACAGGCGGTCGAGCTATTGAAATCTTTGAAGGAACTGAGGATAAAGGTCGAATCTTTGAATATTTAGAAAAGTATGGAAGAGAAAGCGGTCAAAATCAGCGTCTCAAATACTTCGATAATAGAAACGCCTATAGTGAGAATCAAAGATTATCGGTTCCTCCGATAGATGTCATTAATGGTATATGTTCCAATATGGTTGATGAACTTCAGGCGAAGCTCACTGAAGTCAAAGAAGAAAAAATCACTGGAAATATTATTGATAGGGAAAGTCTTCTTACGCAAAAGGTTCTCAATGATCTCGATATTAGAGCCTATAATGGCCTTAAAGACAGTTATACCCGCTATAATAAAGACGATCGTCATAGCGCCTTCTTTGGGGAGTCATTTTGTAGTCGTTATAGTCCTATTACCGATGATGACTTGAAACTCACAGATACACAAGCACAAGCAATGAAGTCTCTAACAGACTCAGAGCTTAGAGCGCAGCTAACAGAAGCTAACTCACTTATAGATAAATATACTCTCGATTATGAACTTGGGTTGTCGCTAGTCGAGAAACATGATGAGGCAAGAGAGCCTACCGAAGCCAAAGTAAAAGACTTACTTGAAAATTTTAATTTGGATATGGCTGATTTTAAGAAATTGATCACTAATCGTGAAGACGGTGATGATGCATTTAAGATTTTAAGAGAACTCTTCGGTGAAGATATAAATGAGGAGGTCACAAGAGGACCAGCCTTTCAGAGTTTATTGCAAAGTACGATAGAGTACATCATGTTGACCGAGGCTTCAGAAGCTGAGTATGAGGAGCTTGGTAAATTAGCAGAGATTTTAAGTCATCAAGTGACATTAAGAGACAATCTATTTCGTGAAGCTCATAGCCGCGTAGATAATTTAGAACAAGCAGAGCAGTTTTTTGGCTATGACAATATTTTTTCCGTAGCTACAAAGTATTATCTTGTCGCTGAAGAACAAGCAAATGCCGTCCTCATCGGGCCTGCTAGATCTCAATATACAGGTACTTCAGGGAGTCTTTCACACGCCGTTGAACGCACTGAGCGGGGTGAATTGCTTGCAAACTCAATGGTCGATAGAATCAGAAAGAGAGAGGTAACTTCGGGCGATGCTTCATTTGATGATTTGGCAACAGAAGCAATAGAAACCATCGCAGACCCTAATCGTAATAGAACACGTAGTGATTACCTTGCCGGTGGTAGAAATTATTCAGAAGTTGCGCCTACTAGACGTAGAGAAGGAATGGAAAGAGAGGTCCAGAGACAAATCAATACAATGTTGGCTGAAAGTGAAATTGATCGAAATTTTGGTGATGGGGAAGTGGCTTCAGCTCCTTTAGCAACGGAATCAAGTTCAGCAGCTTCTCTTCCTGCTCCTTTGACTGACTACAGAACTGGATTTGGAGATTATAATCAAGGATATAACCCTGTAATAGCAGAGAGCCCAGTTATCAAAGATACGCCAACGAGAAGAGGTTTTGCCGCAAATAAGGCAGCAAGAGAGAGTATTGAAAGCTCTTATGAGCGTATTGCCAATCGAGTAAAGGAGCTACAGGGTAATGGAGAAGAAGAGGGTCTTGTTGATGCTAAAACAAGGGCAGAATTAGAAGCTCTTCAAGCTCAACTTGAACTTCTTGAAAAAGAAAATGCACTGCTTTTAAAGAAACAGAAGGAGCGAATCGCTCAACTAGAGAGAGAAGCACAAAATAAGAGAGAAAAGCCCTCTGTTGCTTCAGGCCCAGTGAAATCCCCATTACTACCAAAGAATAATCTTAATAGACGTTCGGTAAGTGCTCAAGGTAGCAGCAGGGTTACTGCACCGGTAGCGACAGCAGCGCCTGTAAGTGGTGGAGGGGGAATTCAAGGCTCTTCCGACTTTAGGGCACCAAGGCAAGGTGATACGAGTGGCTATAATTCAATAGCAACAGCAAGCCTTACAACTGCCTCACCCTCTACTGCTACTGAGGAAACTGGTGCTGGTATTAGACTAACGCTTGTCAATAGCGATGTGGGCTTCGCTATTATGAAAGAAAATGAGAATCATAATATTGATAAGAGTGTTGATGTCAACTTTTTACAAATGAGTGATGTTGAAAAAGCTGCTTTTATTGAGCGCTATTTTGAAAATCAGGACGATAGCACTGCCTATATTAAGCAGAGCGATGGGCGCATCATTATGATTGAGAAGAATAAAAAACTTGCTGACACACCAGAAGGAAAGCAAGCAGGAGTCATTCACAGACTTCACTCTTTAAACTCCATTCTTAACACTATTGATTCACCATAAAAGTGTATAAAATTACACAAGTTCTTCATAGGGAAGCAAAGCTTTCTCTTGGCATTCTGTATTACTCTTAAGGCAAGGAGGAATACAAATGACAATCTTTTCGTGGCCTATATGGCTAGCCCTTGCAGCACTTTTTACAATTGGCTTTCTAGTCCTTACTAAGAGGACTAAGGCTAAAAGTCCCCCAGGGCATCGAGACAATTCTATTCACAGTAAGCCCCTCTTTCAAATTGCCACCGTTATTTTATTGGTGGTCTTTGGGGTTCTCATTGTTACTGTGTAGAGATTTAAACAATAGATAAACAATCTTGAGAATTTTAAATTTCAAAACCAGATATTATAGATAGTGAACAAGGAAGGAATGCTTCTTTCTTATAAGGAAATAGGAGAAAATATGAAAAACTTAGTATTACCATTAATTTTAGGTCTATCACTTGCTTCTTGCTCTTCCTCTAATAAAAAGGAAGACGTTATGATGGGTGAGAATGAGCCAATACCAGCCGCTCAAACAAATCTCCCGACAACACCAATGAAGGTCGGAGTTGTTAACTTTGCTTTTGATTCCGCTGAGGTCCCAATGGAGGAAACTGGGGAAATTGAATCTGTGGTTGATACCCTTAGGCAAAACCCAGAAACAAAAACAATCATTCTTAAAGGTCATGCAGACCTGATTGGTCCAGAAGAGTACAACTATAAACTAGGCTACAAGAGGGCGATGAAAGTAAAAGAGGCCCTTGTCAATAAAGGTCTTAGAGCAGAATCAATAGAAGTCGAGAGTTTTGGTGAGGAACGTCCTGTTGTTGAAACGATGGATAAAGCGGAAAGTGAAATTAACAGGCGTGTTGTTATCCAAATTAGGACTGACCAAGAAAAAATCACTGTTTCAAGTAATTAATAAAAGAGGGGCGCGTAGCCCCTTTTTCTTTATTTGTTTAAGGCCATCCTTTACAATAAGGTTCAATTTATTAGGTGGTCAATTTGTACAAATTAACGACTTTCATTTTTATTTTCTTTATAACGCCTTGCCTTGGGCGTAGCCCGATTCTTAAGTGTTCCCAGGAACCTCTATCAAAGTCCTCTCAAAAAGATATTCAGTCTCAAGTAAGAGAGAGTGATGAATTTTCACAGATAAAGGGTCTGGGCGCTCAGTCCATAAAAATTAGCGTAGTAAGATGTGAAAAGACTCAAGGGCAGGTCTACGCGAGTTTTATTTCACTGCCAAAGATAGAGGGAAAGAGTTGCTCGATAAACTCTATGACCTTTCCTTTTCAAGTGGTCGAAGACAAAGTACGTTTTGATCCCTTTTTATCCCAACCGAAACTATCTTTAGAATTATTAACGAAATATATTAGGAAGGCTTTAGAGAAGAACTCATTCTTTGAGAGTTCTCATTTCTGCCAAATCGAATTCTATGACAATAATTCATGGGTCATTCAGCTCAGGAATAAAAGTAAGAAGTACTGTTTCCTACGCGCGAACTTTGATGGAAGTAAGGTCGAGGTCATTAAAAGGCTATATGCCAAGAATAGTGAGTGTTCTTAGGGCTTTCTTGGTCGTCCTGTGATTGGATCTTTGTAGGCTTTTTGCACCCAAGGGGAAGTCGAAGCTTCTTTACCATCTTGAAGGATTCGAATAAGAAAGAAATCTTTTGGTCGTTTGTCGATAGGAAATGAATAGGTGGTGTTATGAAGGTAGCGCCTCATCTTTTCAAGATCGTAAACTTGATCTCCTTCTTGGTAATCATAAAAGCCTTTCCATAGAGTAAATGTGACGGGCTTCTCTGGATGAATAGTGTGACCAAGGCTGTAGTCCTTACTGATGAAATGAACTTTAAAGCTAGCGCGACACTCTTCACCAAATTTAAAGAGCTCATCATACTCAAAGTATAGTTCTTGCTTATTTGTAATGAGAACACGATTAAAATCGCTGCCAACACCTCTTTCTACTTTGATATTGAGAGGAACAGGTTTTTGATAAAATGTTTCAAATTGAGCTGAGTCGCCAAAGACAAATTTTTCATAGCGGCAAGCAAGTTCTACTTCGCCAGTAAGAGTGAAGCCTTTTTGAATATCAAGCTTCATTTCAAAGGGACTTAGGGAAATTGAGGCTGCGAAGGATGAAAGGTTAAAAAGAATGGTGAAGGAAAGAAAGAGAAGCTTCATAGTTATCCTAGAATATATAATGAATAGAGCTTAGGTAGTGGCGAGGTCTCCCTGGAAAATAGCGATAGGACCCTCTAAAGTAGTCAGCTCTTGTAGCGTAACGTGTATCAAAAACGTTTTTGATTGCAAAGCTTAGGAGCCAATTTTTGACCTTCTTAGTGTAAGAAAAGTCAAAAATAGAATGGCCTGAGTACTTGTGCTCATTTGCCGCGTCCAAGTAGTAGGATGAGGTTTTCAGGTAGCGTAGAGAAAATCTATCTCCCGATAGCGGGGACCAGTTGATTTGGGTAGAAGCTTGAAAGGGAATAGCAGTATCAATAGTATTATCTTTGGTAATGGCTTCATTTTGATTTGCGGATGCATTCACAGGGTTATCAAACTGATAGGTGTGATCCCCGAGGGCGATAGAGAGTTGCATATCCCAGTAAGCATTGAATTGCCAAAGAAGATCACTTTCAAGACCATAATGGCGTGTTTCACCTAATACGTTCTCTCCGTCGGCATCTCTAAAGTAGAAATTCTTTTTTACCATGTAGTAGAGGCTATTTTTAAAGGAGATTTGATCATTTTGGTAACTCCAATTTAAAGAAATAGAGGAGATTCTTTCTGCAGGAAGCTCTTCCTCTACTTGTCCCTCTAGTCGTCTATAGAGATCATTGACTTCTTGAATACGCTGAGAAGAATTTAGTCTAAGGGAAAGTTCGTGACTAAGATTGGGGTTGTAGAGAAGGGAGGCGTAGGGGGAGAGGAGACTGTATATATTTTCTTGATCGCTCAAACGAAGATAGCGGCCAAAACTTCCCTCCTCTAATTTATTATTATATTCGAGTGATACCCATTGGTGAGTTATTCCTAGTTCTGTAGAGAGAGGGCTGTTCCAGTTCGTAAGGTGTTTGAGGTTGGTTTGAACTCTTCTTGACTCGACCTCATAGGAGTAATGCTCTCCTTGAATAAATGAAAACCGGGTTGGTTGCTCTTGAAATTCATTGAGTTCACCCTTGGTGAAGTCTGATAAAATATTGATGAGAGTATAATTTGAACTATTCCATTTTGAATCCTTTGAAAATTTAATTCCATAAGATCTGTGTTTATTTATCTCTTGAGGAGAGGTTGGAAACCAATGCATATTGAAATCCATCTCGTGGAGGCGCGTGTAGAAAATAAAATGATTGTTTTCTCTTCCCATTTTAAATTGAGCAAGATAGCCATTCGCTTTTCTTTGAGCATTGGTGAGGTTACTTGATTTGATTAAACTCTTGTCCTTGTAGTCTTCACTATAGCCTGCTGTATCCTGGTCGACATTGTAATAATAAAGAGAGTAGGACAAAGGAAAATGAGCTGCCTCTATTTCGCCACTGAGACCTATTTTAATCTTATTTTGGGCGGAATGATCTCTCCATCCCCATGAGTCCTCAACGAGAATGTGACCTTTGACCTTCTTAGCGCGACCATTGGCCTGGAGACGATAGAAACTTTCAAAGTCAGAAAGAAGGGAGAGTCTTCTTTTATTAACCTGGGGCCAGTGAAAATGGGTACTGCCATGGATAACATCTCCGGAGTGGGGACCTGGTCTAATATTGAGATTAAAGCTCTCATAGGGCAGTCCTAATAAAGAGTTGGTGTTGCCAAAACCCCTCGCTCGAAAACTGACATCCTCCAAGAAATGAAGGAATGAGCCTGCGGCAGCTCCACCCGTTAGCACGGGGGATCGTAGTGAGAAGAGGTGCTCAAGTTCTGTGGAAGCCTGAAGAGAGGAGTTGGCATGGGATTGAAACCTATCTTGAAGGCTTGAATTTTGCAGGATCTCTTTATTGTGGCGAAGTTCTTCTATGGTGATGACATCTTGAGCAAAGGTGGGGTGATTTAAAAGAAGTATAAAAGTGGTCAATAAAAGAGTCATCATAGAGCCTAAATCTGTTTCTTGATGAGAATAAAATCAAATATGGCCATGATCTCTTGAAGCTCTTGATCAGAAACTGTCTCGCTGAGAGAAGAGGTGTTAAAAACCTCCTTTAGTTCTTTAGCCTTGACCCTGATTTTATGATTTCCTCCCTCTGAGATGGACTCAACAAGGCGCCACTTTAATTCATCGGCAAGATTGAGAAATGTCTTATAGGATGGGTCTCTCTCGAGTTCTTGTTCGATCACAATCATGAGATCCCACCAGTCATTCTTTCTATATTTTCGCATAGTTATAATATGTGTTCGGTTTTGGGAAGTTTCAGTCTTACTTTATAATGCTGAGATAAAAAGTACCACTACTGTGACGTATTTTATGCTCAAAGGAAAAGGTCACTCTAGCGCCGGCGCCGCCGATCCTTCTTAGGTGGGGATGAGTTTCTTGGTCGGCTTGAGCGTTTAGGGCCTTGAGGCGCTTTCTTCTTAGGAGCTGAGTTTGATTTAGCTTTTGGTTTCGCTTCAGATGACGACCCCTCAATTAGCTTTGC
This sequence comes from uncultured Bacteriovoracaceae bacterium, assembly GCA_950054155.1. GTDB lineage: Bacteria > Bdellovibrionota > Bacteriovoracia > Bacteriovoracales > Bacteriovoracaceae. The sequence goes on along the minus strand of CATLOT010000003.1, from coordinate 103,655 downwards.
CAGCTCTCTAAGTTCACTGTCTGTGAGATCACGCCAGTCTCCTGGAGCGAGTCCTTTCAAACTAATATTCATAATTCTGATGCGTTCAAGCTTTTCGACTTCATAGCCAAAGTACTCACTCATTCGTCTAATTTGACGATTAAGCCCCTGAACAAGGGTGATGTTGAAAACGTTCTGAGAAACTTTTTCAATTTTACATTTCTTTGTTACTTGACCAAGGATGGGCACGCCTTTTGACATTCCCTCGATAAAAGCATCTGTAATAGGTTTGTTGACGGTGACCAAATATTCCTTTTCATGGTTATTTCCAGCACGGAGAATCTTATTAACGATGTCACCGTCACTCGTCATAAAAATAAGACCCTGAGAATCTTTATCGAGACGACCAATCGGAAATATACGCTGAGGGTGTCCGACGTAATCGACAATATTATCTCTTTCACTTGACTCTGTTGTACTGACAATTCCCACTGGTTTATTAAGGGCAATCATGACAAGTCTTTCTTCATCTCTTGGCTCAATGGGGTTTCCGTTAACTAAAACCTTGTCCCCGGGGCCTACCTGGTCTCCTGTCTGAGCGGTCTTTCCGTTAATTTTGACTTTTCCCTGTTCGATGTAGCGATCAGCTTCTCGTCGCGAGCACATCCCACTTTGAGAGATAAATTTGTTGAGGCGTATAAGGCTTGGTGTAAACATTGGGAATCTATAACATAAAAGGCAGAAAAGGATGAGAACTTTGTAAATATGTGATATCCAAGACCCATGAGTAAGAAAAGTAAGAAAACAGGTCTGCAAGGGGTTGGGATAGCCCCTAATATCCTCTTAAAGCATGTTGAAAATACAGCTCCCTTTCTCTTTGCCGGTGAAATAGAGACGAGTCTTCCTAAGCGTGAATACCTGGCCAAACTTCAATTCTATAAGAAGAACCTTAAGGCCCTTAAAAATATTGATCTCGCCGAGTATTTTCATATATGTCTCTGTGCTCATTGGACAACAGCAGGCACCTTTGTTCCTACGGATGTCGATAATCAAATCAGAGAGTCCCTCTGGAAGCATGGTACCATCCAGAAATATATTGATCGAATGGCCAGGCTTACTATTGATTCTTGGACTTGGGATTATTCACCCGTTACCAATCGTAAGTCTTATAATCGCCTTAATGATGAGGTGATGAGTACGCACGAAGGTACCTGGTTGAGTGTGGCAATAGGAGCCTATTGCGCGCTTGTTAAGAATAAGAAAAAGGAACTTTCTGAAGAGATGGCCGCTGTCATCCTCGCCGAAATTAAAAAAGAAGAGCAGATTCTTCTGCAATTAAGGGACGATCGTGATCACATCAATTTCTTGAGGGCTGCACCTTTGATGGCCCATAATTTTGGTGATTTGAATCGAGTTATGGATCAATGGCAGATGGATGAAAATGATCCCTTTCATAAGAGGATCTACAAGTTAGGACATCGATTAAACGAGAATTATGACAAAATTCTCGCCTATACTGGCTCGGTAAACAAAGAATTTAGCTCAAAGGAAAATCACCGCCATATGTCCATGAGACAACCTAAATGCTTGAGGCGATCGAATGATTTCTTGATCCCTGTAGGGCCTTTTATGGACAAGTGGGGGGAGGACCTCGGTAAGAGTAGTAAGCTTGAACTTCACGAAAAAGCGGAAATTGTTGGCGCCTTTTATGAGGGCTACAAAAGGCAAGATCAGGCATTCGGCTATATAAGAGCTTTTAAGTCACTCGTCGATTCTTTAGAGGGAGGTCTTTCATCTCTTGAGCAATACCTTCCCTTTGATGTCTTTGCAGAAATTAAAAAGTCTAAATTCATGGAATTATCCCTCATAAGCAAAGAGGAGTTTGAACAGGACTACCGAGAAAGACTTGAGAAGTTTACTTGCCCTGTGACCAACCTTCGTTTCTAGCCAGTTTATCTTGGCATAAGATATGATGGTGTCTTTATAATCTTCATAAAATCTTTACATATGCCCCAGGCTTGGGAAATCGTGTATTAGGCTTCACCTCTAAATTCCATTATTTAAGATTTAAGAGATCAATTGAGAGACGAAAATTCGCTGAGCTCTTTTCCCTTCATATAAAATAGAAGCATGGAAATTATGACAGAAATGGAAAAGGTATTTAACCGCTTCTCTTGTAGCATCGTTGTCGATAAAGAGGGGACTGTCATTGATCTTAATAAGAACTTCGCACATCTCGTGGGAAACGAAAAAATAAACAGCCTTTTTGATCTTTGTTGGGGTCAATATGACAAGGACTATTATGAGAGAATCCTTGTGCATGTCTCTGGAGGATTTAGTTGGCGAGATGAAATCTGTTTTGAATTAGAGGGTTATGAACCCTTTTGGTTAGACCTTGCGATGGTGCCTTACAAAGAAAATGTCATGATTGTTGGCATCGACGCTACACAACGCAAAAAAAATGAATCTTTAATTAAAGACCAGCAAAAGCAAATTTTTATCCAGTCTCAATTTTCCGCACTAGGAGAAATGGCCTCAGGAGTTGCCCACGAAATTAATAATCCATTGTCTATTATTAGTGCTTCTACTTACTTCTTAAAGGAGTTAGTTAAGTCAGAAGACTTAGAACCAACTATTATTGAAGAGATTGCAACGGATATCGATGAAACAGTCCTAAGAATCAGCCGTATTATTCAGGGGCTTAGAAATATTGCAAGAGACCCCAGCACAGATGAGTTTGAGACTGTTCCTCTTGGAAAGATATTTGAGGATGTCATTCCCCTTTGTAATCAAAAATTTAAAGGAAGAGGGATAGATTTGAAACTCAATTTTGAGGAGGGCTTTGTCTCTAAGACTGGAGATATCCTTACGTTACAATTAAGTCAGGTTGTCCTCAATTTACTTAATAACGCCTTCGATGAAATAGAAGAGAAGGGTTTTGCTAATCCTTGGATTGAAATTTCAGGAAAAGAGATTAATGACCAAGTTGAGATAAGAGTTATTGATTGTGGTAAAGGAATACCGAACGATGTTCAGGAGAAAATTTTTAATCCCTTTTTTACTCAAAAAGAGATTGGGAAAGGAACTGGTCTCGGCCTATCGCTTTCTCAGTCTATTTTAAAAAGACATGAGGGGAGTATTCGTATTGATAATAATTGTGACAATACGTGCTTCGTTCTTGAATTTCCCCTCTCTCGAGGTAGTTCTTCTCATAAGAGGGAGGCTGCATGAAGGAAATACTTTATTTTGGTGGAAATAGGAGGGTGGTTGACCTTATAAAAAAGAAGGTGGGCGCACTTAGTGTGAAGATAACGACAAAGACATTGCCCGATCTCTCCTTTTACAGTGATGAAGAAGAGGGGGAGAAAAAGATTCTTCTGGTTGATCTTAGTCCTTGGGATGAGACTCTCTTTGCTGAAATTGTCCCCGTTCTTAATCTCTTAGAAAAAGATGGTGTCCTTAGACGATGTTGCGTTTATTTACTATTTGGACATGACCCCGAATTAGTCTCAAAGGCTACTCTTGCCAACTGTCACGCTATAAAAAGTTATTTGGTTATAGGTGAGGATGAAGATCTCTTTGGGAATAAACTTTTATGTGAATTAGAGCTTGAGGAGGATAAGAGTGGTCGTTATTTGAGTGTGAGTCAGTTAGAGGTAAGGATCAATTGCCTGATACCGTTTAAAGTTAATAAAATTGGTATTCCTCATTGTTTGATGAGTGGGCCTTTTCAGATAAATAAAGGCGATTTTCAAATCAAAGGAAGCCTTCTTAGTGATTTGAATCAGAAAATGATCTCACTTGAAAAGGGTGAACAAGGTTATCAGTTTTCACTTCCCTTTAAGAGACCAAGTTTCATCTCAAAAAAAGATGATATAAACCAAGATATCTTTATACGAGAAATCAATGCCAATAAGAACTTCTTTCGTCAAAGAAGAGGGAGTATTTTTTTAATTGGAAACGATGAGAAGAGTGAACGTATTTCTCGACTTCTCGATTATCAAGCAAATGCTCGCGTTCACTTTATTAACGATCTTGATATTCTTAAAGAAGAAGTGAGTAAACATCATCCGAGCGTTCTCTTTATTAACCTTAAAGATGAAGCAAATCTAAAAGGAGAGGAGAGTGATCTGACAGGGTTTGTTTTTGAAGATCTTTTGAAGGTTAAAAGTGCAATACCCTTTGATGAATTTTATAAGCCTATCATTATCGTGTTGAATTCTCCCTCACATTCGCTAGCTTTACGACAAGTTTTTCGCTACGACAAAATTGTAGCTCTGGAAGAAGAGCTTTCCCGAGAGATACTTTACGAACTTATAAGCAAGTACAACGAAAAAAAATTACAAGACCTTAGCCTTGAACAAGGTGTTATCCCCATTGATAGTGACGTGAGAAGCTGTGGCTGGATTATTAGTGAAGTATGTTTACATCAAATGAGTGAGGATCGTTTCACCTTTAGTTGTCCCTATGGTTTGGAAGAGGGGAGCTGGATCCATCTTGAGTTTCCTTTTGCGCTTACTGCTGAGATCACTGATATTCAACCAAGTCCACTTGGAAGAGATCAAAAGAAGTATTCTTGTCGTATCTTAGGCTTATGCGGAGAAGCCGAGCGCTATCTCAGGGTCTTTCTTAATTTTGCATATAAAGACCCTAAAGAAGTTTTTACTTATTATAACGAACATCCAACACTCCTTATCGATAATTTAAAGAAGCACCTTCATGGTAATGGTTTTGAGGTAGATTATGGCAAAGAAGAAGATACTCATCATTGATGACGAAGTGAAACTTTTGAAACTAGTCTCTGTTCTTCTCAGTAAACTTGACCTTGAGGTTGATACAGCAAGCGATGGTCAAGAGGGACTTGAGAAGGTTTTAAAAGGTCAGTACGACCTCATCATATGTGATATTAATATGCCTAAAATGGATGGTATTGAAGTTATCAAAGAAGCTCGCGAGAAGGGGAGCCGGGATGATTTTGTCTTCTTTACGGGGCATGGGAATGAAGAACTTATGATGTCGAGTCTTAAATATGGTGCTCGTGGCTTTATTGATAAACCCCACTTCTCAAACTTAAAGGATACCGTCATTGAGGTTTTAGGCCTTTCTTGATTCAAAGAAGATAAGATTGAATTCTTCGTCAAACTTGTAGTCGATCTCTATTGGACTACAACAAACTTCGCAGTCTTCAATATAAGTTTGTTTTCCATATAGCGTCTCTAAAACCATGGATATGGGGCTATTGCAATAAGGACAAAAAAAGGAATGTTCGATTTCCCCAAACATTTTTAGATGAAGGGGTTCATAGGTCCGAGGGGGACAATTCTATTGGGGTTTATAAAATCATGACTATAGAAGTAATGCCTTTTGATGTGCTCCAAGTTTGTCGTACTTGAGATCTCTTTTCTTTGATAATGAAATTTAAGATAGCGAAAGAGGTTCTTATATTCGGATATTTTCTTTTTGTTACACTTAAAATGAGTGTAGTAGACGGCGTCAAAGCGTAAAAGGGTCGTGAGTAGACGAATGTCCGCCTCTGTTAAGGAGTCAGAGACTAAGAAGTTTGTCTCCTTTAAATGATCATCTAGTTTATCAAGAGTGTTGAAGAGGGAGTGAAAGGCTTTCTCATAGGCTTCTTGAGTTGTTGCAAATCCAACCTTATAAACCCCATTGTTGACAGGTTCATAAATCATCTCATTAAACTCATCAATGCTACTTTGATACTCCTTTGGATAGAGGTTTATATCGCTTGAGGAGATCTTTTCAAAGGAGGAATTAAAAATCCTAAGGATTTCACTCGACTCATTATTGACGATCTTTTGAGTTTTCTTGTCGAAGAGTATGGGGACCGTAACCTTCGTTGTGATTTCAGGATTGTGATGGAGATAAACTTCATAGAGTTTGTCTTTTTTTAGGACTTGATCTCCCGTCGTGCCTTCAAAGTCTGTTCTAAAAGTCCAACTTTCCTCTAACATTTCGGGATGAACAACACTAACACTAATGTGATCTTCTAGGTTTTTAAGTTGTCTTGCAATTAAAGTCCTATGGGCCCAAGGGCAGGCATAGCTAACGTAGAGGTGATACCTGTCTTTTTCAGGCTTGAATTCTGTGTGCTCTTCGCTAATGATCTCTCTAAAGGTACTCTCTTCGCGCTTAAACTGGCCCTTATCATCATTGGTTGCGACTTCGTCGTTATGCCACTCACCTTGTCTTAAATGTCCCATATGACCTCCTTCCTAGAGCTTAAGGGGAGGGAGTGGAGGGGACAAGTGTTAGAAGAAGATATAGTCTTTTGTCTATGATTATAGAGACTTATGATAATCCCTATTAATAGTGTTCTTTATTTTTTTTGATTAACCTTGTCTATTTTACTTACTTTGCCCAACGGACGCCTTTGCCTGATAAAGTGCCCTATGCATAAGAAACACTTCCTCTTTCTCTTTATATTAACCTTAGTCAGTAAAATAAGCTTCTCTAATACTGAGTTTAGAGATTTAGAGGGAAAAGTCTTCAATTACCCAGGACCAAATTGTTTTGGTGTAGCCATGTTTGCGAATGACAACGTGAGAACAATCCGTGGCGTTGATCTTGAAGAGTTCTCCTCTTTTGTGATGGCGAGTTGTCAAAGAGTCGAGAGCCCAATAGCGGGAGATATTGGTACCTTCCATAATGGCCAAGATTTCATTCATGCCTTTATGTACTTAGGCAATGATTTTGTTTTAGAGAAAACGGGTGTCGATTACCTTGGTCAAACACCTATTCATATCCGTGATATTTCTCACACTATTTTTACTTTTGAAGCTTCCCCTGAGTGTCGTCGTTACGGTAGAGGAGACCGTTCCTGTTACAATAAATTGGCGTTCTATCGTTGCCAAAAAGGTGTTTCTTATCACGGAGAGATCTTGTCTTCTTTAGAAGACAAAATTGAGTCCGGTTTTAAATCGCTCCTTGAGGGAGAGGGAATTCTCGAAGAAGTGGTTATTGAATTAACAGAACTAATCTTAGATTATGAAAGGAGGGTCTCATTAGAACCTCGTAATCCTATGCTCTCTGGTAGAGTGATTTCATATCAAAAGCAACTCCTATTTTTAAAGAGGTCAATCTAAGCTCTTCGATTGACCATCACCAAAATATGCTCTTGAGTAAATTTCTTTTCCAGCTAAGGGCTAGACTTCAACTGTAGGGCTTGGGCAGCGCAGGAATTTTTCGGTGCTCGGTGTTTTGATATCTTTAGTCTTTAAAAATTCTTCGAATCGACTAAGAAAGCTTTCTTCGCAGAAGTAGTGTTGGCATTGGATAATATCAAGGTCAATTCCATTGGGATAATTATCCACCTCACGCTCTAAGGCTTTAAAACAGGTCTTAAAGTCTGATTGAAGGAGCGTTGTTTCAAGTCCGGGAAGGGTGTCGCTACTTTGCTGGCAACTATTGTCACTAAAAGAGACATTTATTCGATTACCACCTAGACCAAAGAAGCGTTTGATCCTCCGTATCTTGTAGTCTGGAATATTTAATATCCACCTTTTTTCAACCCGGTCCGTTTTTCCGCCAATAGCGCCAACTCCTCCACGGCCACTATTGAACATATTGATCGCTCTTCCTTGCTTGGCCTCAACCCCAGGACAACCCTGCATTTTGAATATCCAGCAGAGAACTTGATTCTTGGCCTGAACGGATTGGGTGAGCGCCAGAAATAGAATAATGACCTTTAGCATTTGAAGTCTCCTTAAGACTATATTACACCAGAACCTTGTGCAGCCTTAAGAAGTAAATACTTCCTATGGATAACTATGCTATATTTCAGGGATTATTATTTGATAGAGAAATGAGAAAAAGTCATGATAGCCGTGGTCTTAGAACTCAGGAGAAGCAATTGTTGAGCTCATTAAGAAAGTATCACTTTTTACTTGGACCCTTGATTTTCTTGGGGACACTTCTCATACCCACTTCTTTAGAGAGTCAAGCACAACAGTTTTTGGCAATATTCTTATTAGTGGTATGGCTTTGGATTTTTACAGAGGTGCCGCTCTTTATTTCGGGAATACTTGGTGTTTCTTTGAGCACCCTCTTTGGTCTGGTATCACCTAAAGAGGCCCTCGCCCCTTTCGCTGATCCCATTATATTTCTCTTTTTAAGTGGATTTCTCTTTGCCAAAGCCCTTGAGCATACAGGGCTTGATGAATACCTAGCTCATGTGGTGATGGGCCATAAAAGGGTCAAGAGAGATCCAAAGCTGATTGTACTTGCTTTCTTCTTTCTGGCATTTTTCTGTTCGATGTGGATTTCAAATACAGCTTCAGTGGCAATGCTATTGCCACTCTCATTTGGGGTTATTAAAAACCTAAAGCAAAATTTTGGGATAGAGAGTGAAGCCTTTAACGAGAAACTTCTTTTAGGTTTAGCTTATAGTGCAACTATCGGGGGAAATGTAACGCCAATTGGCTCCCCCCCAAATCTTGTTGCCATCGGTTTTCTTCGCAATCTCCAAGGCTATGAAATTAGTTTTCTCAAATGGATATTGATGGCGACACCTTTATCGCTCTTTCTCTTTTATGTTGTCTATCGCAGATGTATTTCTGATTTACCCGAGACGACAAAGAATGAAAGCCTAAAAGGGCATATGGAAGAGGTGAGAGATCTAAACACTAAGCAAAGAAATGTTCTCTGGCTCTTTGGTATCACAATCCTGATTTGGATTCTCCCTAGTATTTTAGGCCTCTTTAGTGAGCAGGGGAGTTCCTTTTCTCTCTTTTTAAAGAAAAACTTGTCTACGGCAATGATAGGGGTTCTTTTTAGTTCTCTCCTTTTTCTTTTTCCTCTTAACAGGGCAGAGAAAATCCTCTCTAGCGATGATATATCCGGAATTGATTGGGGTTCGCTCCTGCTTTTTGGTTCTGGTCTTTCTCTAGGAGCGATACTTTTTAAAACTGGATTGGCCGAAGTCTTTGCAGGCCAATTAAGTTCATTAGGTACATTTTTAAGTCCCGTCGTTATTCTTCTTCTCTTTATCTTAGTGACTATTTTCTTTACGGAGGTCGCTTCAAACACGGCCTCGGCCAATATCATTATTCCGATTATGATAGCCTTTGCTGCCAAAACATCCCTTGATACAACGGTCACTACTTTTGCAATGGCCATCGCCTGTAATTCGGCTTTTATGCTACCCGTGGCAACCCCACCTAATGTCATTGTCTATGGTTCTCATCGAGTAAAAAAAATGTCTATGATACAATTTGGGTGGCGGCTTAATTTTTTGGCCTTTGCCATTATAAGTGCCTATATTGTAGTTCTTAACCTTTTTTAAGGAGTCTAGGCGATGAAAGATAACCTCATTAAAGAGAACTCTGGTCCTCACGATCAGAAGGTTATAGCACAAAAAAAGATTTTAGATCGTTTACTATCAGACCTTCAAAAACGACAGAGCGACATCTATTATAGCTCCACGATGGATATAGCCTTTCGCCTGGCCGACTTTATCAAAGAGAGTAAAGAGCTTAATAGTGAAGAGCATGAACTAGTAGACTCTCTTTCTGCTCACGATATTCAGATCATTTTAAGCTATAATACTTAAGGATTTAAAACCTAGAGGACTAAGAAAGTTCAGATTAAAGTTCTCCACTAAGGTAGGATAGGAACTGACAACAAGATCCGCATGGGCCTCAAGCTCGTTATTGGGTTCCTGTGAATAAAGGATCGCCTTCATTTGAGCATTGTGGGCTGTCTGAAGATCAAACAGAAAGTCTCCTATATAGACGGCCTCTTCATTGTGTATTTCTAATGTCTTGCATATTGTGATGAGACCTTCTGGATCAGGCTTGGGTTTGATAACGCAGTCTCTTGTCAGTATTAAATCAAAAGTTAGATTCCATTTCTTGAATGTTTTTTGAGTCACATCCAAACTATTTCGGGTTAATACAGCAGTTTTAATATTATTTCTTTTAAGGAATTGAAGAAACTCTACACAGCCTGGCATGAGTTCACTTTCTCTTGCGCCTCTGAGTTCATGCTTGTTAATGATTGAGAAGTAGCTCGCTCTTTCTTCATCAGTAATACTATCTCCAAGCAATTCAATATGCTCTAAAAGGGGGGCTCCTTTTGGAAACTTAAGTTCCTCTCTCATGGCATCAAAATCAAGTTTACTGTCCACCAAGGTGCCATCCATATCAAAAATAAAAGCTTTTAGGTCTCTCATATCTTCTTCCTTTGGCTACAAAACCAGAATTTTCATGCCTATTAAGAAACTTAAGAAGGCTGTGAGTAAATATCTTGATGGTCTTTTCTTTTCCCAAAGGCACTCAAAGAGAGCAGAGAAGAGTGTCGCAGTAATGGCAACGCCACTAAGGCTTCCAAGATGTGCTTTTTGAATGGCCATGAGGTAAAAGGTAAGCGAAAGAAAGGTGCCAAAAATGCTTCCAACGCTTACCCATATAATTTCATTCCTGGTGAAGCGTTTTAATGGCTTAAAGAGTGAAAGATCCTTCTTAAAGAAACTGAGGAGCCAGAAGAAAGCAAGAGCGCCGAAAGTACGATAAACATTAACAGTATAGGCTTCAAGTTCAGGACTCGCCTCATAACTATAGCGAGTAATCATAACCCCTATGACGTCGAGAACCATTCCTGCAAAGGCAAGGGATATTCCCTTTACTCCCCAATGCTTATTACTTTTGAAGTTTTCGAGTGAAATAATAAGGACACAAAGAATAAAGAAAATGATCGCCCAGAGTCTATGAGTTTCCATCCCTTGACCAAAGAAAAGATGACCACCAAAACCCATGAGAAGAGGTTGAAAGGCGAAGAGCATTAGAGTTCTTCCCGGTCCAATTTGCTTAAAGGCAGCAAGCAGAAAAATATCTCCAAGACCTAAACCAAGGGCGCCGCTTGTTAAGAGAAAGACAGAGATCTCTAGGGTTAAATAGGGGATTCCACCATTGAAAAGGAGCCATAGGATGAAGAATATTTGGGCGATCGATGCTTTAAACCAATTCATCCAAATGGAGCCAACCTTCTTAGAGAAGTGAGTAAAGAACTGGCTGCCAAGGGCAAAGAAAAAGTTTGATAAGAGTGCGTAGAGAAGCATTAAGTCAAGATTAAGCAATCTCGATGGTTTTGACTATAACCAAATTTTCCTAAAAGCCCCATTGGGATCATATCTCTCTTGTTGCTTGTCTGGATTAAAGTAGCGGTTTGGACGAGGGTCATTTCCGACTCCAGCGATATAGAGCCAATTCCCCCAATTGGAGTAGACATCGTAATCGACGAGATTATCTTCAAAGTACTGGGCTCCCCACTTCCAGGGGAGCTGTAAGTCATTAACGAGGTAAGAGGCAGTAATTTGGCGACCTCTGTTGCTCATATAGCCTGTCGCTAAAAACTCTCTTAGGAAGGCATTAACAAAGGGGTGAGGTGTTTTTCCTTCTTGCCACTGAGAAAATAATTCTTGATTAGGGATTTGAGCCTTTTGTTTGGCTGGATTTTTAATTCCCGAGTTGAGGAAGAAGAGATGAGGGTATTGATCATGAACCCATCTAAAGTATTCCCTCCACCAAAGCTCAAACTTCAGCCAGTAGGTACTTTCATTGGCGAGGACGGTTTGTTCAAAATTGTTAATCTCTCTATAGACAGCTTGTGGACTAAGATTCCCGAGGGCTAGGTAGGCACTCAATTTACTTGAAAAGTCCGCTCCCGTAAGACCATTTCTTGTTTCCTTGTAATGCTCTATCAGTTGATCTCTGTATAGGTAGTGGGAAAGCCTTTGTTTAGCTTGGTGTTCACCTCCTTTAAAGGGGTAGGAACTAGAGGGATGAAAGGGAGATAGCGATGGACTTTCACATGTTTTTATTTTTAGTGAACAAGCTTTTCCCAATTGAAGAGGAGAGGGCGTAAAAGGGGATGGTGTATAAGAGGTCTCTACTATTTTCCTAAAGGGCGTAAATGTGGAGGGGAGGGGAGTTGGTGGGGAGTCCGAGAGGCGATCTGTCCTCATCGTGACTAACAACTCATTTGGTACCAGTGAATATTCTTCCTTCTCGTAAGCCGTTTCCATCTTACAAATATAAACGCGATCAAATGATGCCAAGGAGATCTCTTTGAGTGGATTTTCTAAAATCAACAATGTGTTATTGTTGTTTTCAAGAGTTCTTTTAAGGTACTCGAGAGATTCCCAAGTAAATCTTTGACGAAAATAGCCCCATTGGGAAGATGGGGCTTTTGCACAAAAACAAATTTCTTCGCATTCTTCCACTGCTTTTTGAAGGAGAGGGTTATCCTCAAATCTTTGATCAATGGTAAAGTAATAGAGACCTCTCATTCTAGCTTCGGCTCCTCATGGATTTAGAGATAAATTATCTTGAGGAGAGAGAAAGACCTTAGGGTCCAAATTGTTGTTCTTAACCAATTTGATTTTATCAAGGGATTTATGGCCTCTTCTTCTCCTTTGGCTATTTTAGAGTGCAGGGGAACTGAGATAAAAAGGGTTATCATCCACAGAAGAACGACAGAAAGGAGCAATGTGATGTTCACCCAATCGCTTTTAAGATAAGTAAAGTAAAGACTCGCCAATAACTCACAGCCCATTAAAGGAAGAACGAGAAAAGTCATTTTACCTGTGTAAGAAGCATGAAATTCCACGAGGCCGTTGCCATGAAGCTCCTTAAAGAGAGGATAGGTGACGAGCTGCACATGCCAGATAATACCTGTCATGGAAATGGTTGAAAAGAGGAGTAATAGGTGGGGGAATTGTGCTTTTATCATGGAGAAATTAAAACACAGATCCAAAGAGGCAATCTAGATAGGGTTAACAAAAGTCTATGTTTACACCTCTTAATTCCTGAAGAAACTATGGTTTAATGGCAAAATGCCAAAAGAAAAAGCCTGTATAGTGTGGCTGAAAAGAGATTTACGTTTATCTGATCACAAAGCCTTTAGGGAGGCCATTCAAAGTGGATATAAGATAATTACCCTTTACTGCTTTGAGCCGTCTCTCTCTTTTCATTATGACTTTGATATCAGGCACTGGCGTTTTGTAAGGCAAAGTCTTGAAGATATGGAGGCTCAACGAAGGGTCCCTTTCATCACAATTGCCAATACTGAAGTCGTGCCCACTCTCAATAGAATTCAGGATCAATTTGATATCCAAGCCGTTTTCTCTCATGAAGAAACAGGGGTTGAGTTAACCTATGAACGTGACAGAGAAGTAAAGAGGTATCTTAAGGACAAGGGAATAGAATGGCATGAATATCCTAGCAATGCGGTGGTAAGAGGACTAAAGAATAGAAATGGCTGGGATGCTCATTGGATAAAGGTAATGAAAGCTGAAGTTCATAATGCCCATTTTGAAGAGGCGTCCTTTATTGAGCCTTTGTATCGAGAATATCCATCCATGGTAACTGAGGATGATGCCAGTTTTCAGCATGGAGGCGAGAGCTTTGCTCAGGAGCGTTTAAGACATTTTACGCGCGAGCTTCTCCCTCACTACTTTAAATCAATTTCTAGTCCTCATGAATCTCGTTATCATTGCTCTCGTCTATCAGCTCATATTGCTTGGGGAAATATTACCATTAGACAGATTTATCAGCACCTTGATGAACTCAGGCCCAAGTTAAGGGATAAGAAAAACCTTAACCAGTTTCAGACGAGGACTAAGTGGCATTGTCACTTTGTTCAAAAGTTTGAGATGGAAATTGAGCTTGAAACTGAAAATCAAAACCCACTCTATAATGAACTGAGAACCAAGAAAAATAAGCGTTTTATCAAAGCTTGGAAAGAGGGACGGACGGGTTATCCGCTCGTCGATGCAAGCATGAGGTGTGTTAAGGAGACCGGCTATCTTAATTTTCGCATGAGGGCAATGGTTGTCAGCTTCTTCACTCATCTTCTCTGGCAACCTTGGCGGGAAGGGGCGAGGTATCTCGCCCGTATGTTCTTAGATTATGAACCAGGTATCCATTATCCTCAATTTCAGATGCAGGCGGGAACGACGGGTATTCACACGATTCGTGTCTATAATCCAGTTAAGCAATCACTGGATAAAGATCCCCAAGGAGAATTTATTAAAGAATGGGTTCCGGAATTAAGAAAACTCCCGCTTCACCTTGGCCATAGGCCATGGGAGTGTACAGCAATGGAAGAAGTTATGTATGACTTCAAAGTAGGAAAAGACTATCCCAAGAGAATTATCTGTCATGAGAAATCAGCAAAATTGGCGAAGGATACCCTTTGGAAGACAAAGAAGGATAGGAGAACTAAATTGCACTCTAAGAAAATTCTATCTCGTCACACAAGTCCTAGGAGCTGGCGATAAGTTCCTGGGAAAGGATATTACTCAGGATAAAGTGATTGCTCATAATGAGTTTGTCGCCACAGAGGATCTTTGCTTTGAACTCAAAATAGTTATCAAGACTTTCAATGAGATCAACTTGAATATGAAGGAGGTCTCCAGGTCTCGCAAATGATTTATAGCGAGCATCTTTTACTCGACTGAGTACTCCAAGGGCAGGTCTTTTGGGGTCAAAATTATTCGTATCGTAATCCTTACCGAGAGGATTATATTCTTTTGCGATAAGGATGCCTGCAGTTTGGGTGGTCATTTCCTGCATGAGAGCGCCCGGAAGGACGGGAGCACTTGGAAAGTGACCTTTAAAATAGAACTCATCCTCTCTTAATTCTTTGGAGGTTGTAATTTGCTTGTGACTTATCGACTCAACCTTTTCGATGAGAAGGTAAGGGGCGCGGTGGTAGAGATAGTCTTCTATTTTCATGGATTTAATTTAGCGAATCACCTTATGAAGGGATAGCCCTAAAAATGTTAGCCAAAGTTTTGTCTAGTAAAGGTATGGCACTCATAAGTGAGGTTTCTTTGTATAGTGAAATAAAGGAGGGACTATGTTCGGACTATTTAAGAAAGATGAACTTGGGCAATTAAGAAAGCTCTTTGAGAGAGTGAGTGAAAGAGCAATGCAAGCCCAGAGAAATGGCAATATTGAGTTATTTTCTGAGCTTAGTGAAGAAGCCGAGAAAATTGGTAAGAAAATTGATGAACTTGAAAAGGCGAAAAGGAATTAATAGTCATAAGGGCCACCGACTTCGATAGCCTTTTTATAGTTCTCATTTTCTTTGAGCTTTTTCACGTATTGGACAATTGCAGGGTATTTCGTCTTATCAATTCTTCCTGCGACTGCGGCCTCTAGAGGGAAGCTCATTATGATATCTGCTCCACTTAGTTTATCTCCAAGGAGGTATTCATTTTTTTGGAGTGTGTTTTCAACATAGGTGAACATTGAGTCTATAGTATCGGTAAGATAAGCTTTCTCCATTCCAGTGAAAATAAGGCCCGCAAAGGGTTTGATAAAAAAAGGAACCTTATTGGTAACAACTTGGTGCATGTAGCGCATTGATAGGGGGCCCATTAAAGATCCCTCAGAAAAGTGAAGCCAAAAAAGAAAGTCTTTATACTGAGGGTCAGTAGGATGAGGATGGTGGAGAAAATCAGTGTCATGTTTCTGAAAGAGAAATTCAAATATCGCACCACTTTCCACTAGCTTTGTGTCATCGCCGTTCTCATTTGAGAAACTAAGAACAGGTGACTTGCCAAGCGGATGGATTTGTTGAAATTCCTTACTGGCCCTTTTTGTCTTTGGGTCGCGATTATATCTTTTTACCTCATAAGAAAGGTTTAATTCTTCACAAAGCCAGATAAGGCGTTGAGATCGAGAGTTTTCAAGATGATGAATGGTGTACATGGTTAATCCTTTTTCTTAAAGCTTAGACCATCTTTTGAGGAAGGTAAAAGAATCTAACCCGAGTAAAGTAGGCTGGTATAAAGAGGTAGGAATTCTTCTCGAGTAACCATAAAATATTGAGAACATGAAAAAATCTCTTAAAGCACCTTCACTCGCCATTTTGATCTTTGGTCTATCCTTAGGCGCATTGTCTCTTTTCTTTATGCTCGAAAGAGAAGAGAGCAAGATAAAGTCGAGAACCCTCGCTCATGGGAGTCACATAAAAGAAGAGATTTCAAGAGAGCTTCTTCGTTCAGATAATGTACTCAGAGCAATAGGGGCGCTTTTTCAGTCGAGTAAAGTTGTAACGAAGCAGGAGTTTGATACCTTTTGTCGCAATTCTATTTACAAGGATATTCCTCTTCACATTATTGAGTGGCAGCCAAAGGTCGCTCATGAAGATTTAAGAAGGTTCTTAAGGAAGGCTAGAACAAGCGGTGTAGAAAATCTTGAACTCTTTGAAATGGATAAAAAGGGAAAGAGGATCTCCTTACAGCAGAGGGACTTTCATTTCCCAGTTCTTTACTCCTATTCAGTGAATAGTACTCTTGATACTGTCGGGCTAGATCTTGCTTTTTCTCCTCAGAGAATGGAATCGAAGTACGAGTCGATGCGCTCTGGTGGCTCTATTCTGTCTGGAGTTTTTGATGTCATCGTTAAAGGGAATAAGGATTTTAAGCAGGGCTTTGCTTTAAGTCGTTCAGTTTATACCGACTCAACAATCTCTTCTTCATCAAATGAATCTTTTAAGTTTCTGAAAGGTTTTCTTGCAATGGTCCTCTATGTAGAGGACTTCTTTAAGCCTCTTAAAGAAGGTGATAGTCATCTCTCCTTTCAGTTTTCCATCACCGATAAATTGGATAATGAGATTATTTTCAATACAGTCGATAAAGAGAAAGTTGTGGAGGAATATAAAGAAAACCTCAGTATTGAAGTGGGGGGACGAATATGGGTCATAGATATTTACCCAACAAAGCACTATATCCAAAATAACAAAGCCTACCTTCCATGGGTTGTTTTGACTTTGATTTTTATTTTAAGTACTGCCATTGCTCTCTTTGTTTACTTAAGGGAAGTCAACCTCGTTAAGCTTAGAGAGTATGAAAGACAGATTGAAAAAAAACAAAGACTTGAGTCACTTGGAGTCCTTGCTAGTGGTGTTGCTCATGAGTTTAATAATATTTTACAGTGTATCTCCTTAGCTAATGATAATTTAAATTACTCATTTATTCATAATTCCGGCTCTCAAGAGAGTTTTGATGAATATATTCGAACGACAAGTGAGTACTGTCAGAGGGGGCGGGGACTCGTTAGGCAAATATTAAGTTTTGCTCGTCAGGATCAAGGGACAATGAAAGATATCTTGGTCTCTGATGAAATACAAAGAACTGTAAACTTAATTAGCTCTTCAATTGATAAAAGTATTCAATTAAAACTTGAGCTGAAGAGTATCGGAGAGACGACTTTTAGAATGAATTCAAATCATATCTCACAAATTATTATTAATCTTTGTAATAATGCCATTCACGCCATGACTCAAGGGGGTGTCCTTACCGTAAAGTATGACTTTGATGAGGATAAAAGAATTATTTCTGTTAAAGATACAGGGACAGGCATTGATAGCGAAATCCAAGGAAAAATCTTTGATCCCTTTTTTACGACTAAATCAGTTTCAGAGGGAACCGGTTTGGGACTTTCTGTCATATACGGCATTGTAAAATCGTATGATGGTCAAATTGAATTAAAGAGTGAGCCTAATGTGGGAAGTGAGTTTGTGATCACTTTACCTTCAAAAGAATGACTTTAAGTTCTTAGCCGCTTCCTCAAGAGTGGCATCATCCTTAGCAAAACAAAAACGTAGAAATAGAGCTCCCTCCTGACTTTTAGAGTAAAAAGCTGAAGGGGGAATTGTCGCCACTTTTGATTGGGTGATAAGCTGCTTACAAAGGGCTAAATCATTTAAACCCTCACTTATTTTAGCTTCAGGAATTTTGGCTAAAATAAAATAAGTTCCTTGGGGTTTGATTGGGGTGAATGGGGTTTCTTTAAGGGCATTAAATAATAAATCCCTTTTCTTTTCGTAGGTACTTCTCAATTGAGGGATATATTTCTCATTCTGTTGTAACCCAACAGCAACGGCATATTGGGCCATTGGATTGACACTAAAGACGTTGAATTGATGAACCATTCTACAGGCATGAGTGATTTGAGGCGAAGCTGCTAGCCAGCCAACCTTAAGACCTGTATGGCCATATGTTTTCCCTGCAGAACTGATGGTAAGAGTGCGCTCCTTTGCCCCCTCAAGAGAGGCAATTGGAATATGATGATGATTGTCATAAGTTAAGAACTCATAGACTTCATCACTTAAAATATAGGCATCAAACTCTCTTGCAAGTGCCAAGAGTTCATTAAGCTCCTCTTTTGTAAAAACCCGACCAGTTGGATTATTCGGGTTATTAAAGTAGACGAGCTTTGTCTTAGGTGAGAAAGCAGCGCGAAGTTCTTGGGAATTCCATTTGAAATCTGGCTCCCGAAGGGTGACGACCTTGATATCAGCTCCTGCTAGCTTCGCTGAGATAGGGTAGGAGTCGTAAAAGGGCTCAAAGAGAATAACCTCATCCCCCGGTTCAAGAAGAGCAAGTGAGCTAACCATAATCGCTTCAGTCGCTCCATTGGTAATGGTGATCTCACTCTTTTCATCATAATAAAGTTGATAGGATTCGCGATAATGATTTTTAAGTTCTTGCAAAAGGGGCGAGATACCAGGCATAGGGGCATATTGTCCGTAAGCCTTTTTAGAAACCGCTTCCTTAAGCGCATTTCTTATGAACTTTGGTCCTTCAAAATTGGGAAATCCTTGCGCCAGATTTATCGCTCGATGCTGATTGGCGAGGGAAGTCATTTGACTAAAAATACTTTCTTCTATGGAAGCTACTTTGGAATTGATCTCTTTCATAAGCCTATTCTAAAGAAGTGTATGAGCTTTTACAAAGTTGTGTAGAAAATTAAAAAAGATTTAAACCAGTCATAGAGTCTTTATTTCTTCGTTGATTTTAAATTGTTTTAAAACCAATGAGGAGAGTAGTTAATGAAAAACCTTTTATATTACAGCATTGTTTTGATGGTTCTATCTTTAATTCAAGTCCAGGCTTTTGCAAAAGCACTTGTTCAGCCATGGCCTCAAATGACAGTATATGACGTCAAATTGCACGAAATCAAAACAAAGAAACATTATAGTTTTTATGAGGAGAGTGGTACCACTTTAGTTAATGAGCGTGAGGTTAACTTTGGTGCTCTTATTTATAAATCACACAGGCCACTTAATAGACTTGTTATAATCACCCCAAACATAAGAGGAGTTACTGTTCTTGAAAGACGATTAGCTCATTACCTTTCAAAGAGAGGCTTTCACGTTGTTGTTCCTATTTTAGAGAATAAGTTAATGAATCGAGATAACTTTACCTATGAAGCAATTGACAATAGTCAAAGGGACTTCTTGTATGTAACACGCTCTCTTGTCGATCATTATCAAAAAAAAATGAGTTACGATGAAGAGAGAATTGGTCTTGCTGGTGTAAGTTTAGGGGGAATTCGTTCCTCACTCTTATTGGGGAGCGATGATATATTTAGGGCGATGTATATTTCAGTCGCTGGTGCTGAGTTACCCGAGATCTACGCCAATAGCCAGCACGAATTTGTAAGAGAGCTTCGAAACCGACACATGCAAAACTTAGAGATCAATTCAGTCAAAGAGTACGAGGCTTTACTTGAAGAGAATTTGAGCCTTGATGTAGATAGAGTTATCAACTCACCTTACTTAGATAATGTGGCGATGATTATTGCCGATGACGATAAGATTGTTCCTTCCGTTAATCAATGGAAACTATGGAAGACACTTAAAGAGGCAGGTCACCAGCCCAAAACAATCATTAAGGATTGTGAACATATAATGGGAGCCCTTTATCTCCTGCGCTATCAAAGAAATGTCTATTTGTGGCTAAAAGAGAAGCTAAGCGTTTAAAATCAATACTTTAGGTCGTCTTTTTAAGCATCCTAAGAACAAAAAATTGGTCAATCTTTTCGCCGAGTAAACCGAAAAAGATTGAGATGAGTTCTAAATATAAAACAATAGAAATTGATGAAAGCGAGCTAAAAATTCTCAATGAATTTAAGGATTGTCTTGAGGCAAGTGCTATTGTGACAAAAACGGATGTGAAAGGAAGAATTCGCTATGTGAATGATCTCTTTTGTAAGATCTCAGGGTACTCAAGAGAAGAACTCATAGGCTCTGATCATCGCATTGTCTGCTCGGGCCACCATTCTAAAGAATTTTTTAAAGAAATGTGGAAGACTATTCTTGCAGGGAAGGTATGGAGTGGTGAAATTTGTAATAGAGCTAAGAACGGAAGTCTTTATTGGGTAGATACTAAAATTCATCCTTTATTGGGACATCAAGGAAATCTTGAGGGCTTCTTGGCCTTCAGAACTCTTATCAGTGAGAAGAAAATTTATGAGCAAGAGATTCTTAAAAAGAATAGAGAACTTGAGGCATCACTGAGTTTTCTCAATAGTATTCAAGATAACGCATCCCACGCCATTATCTCTACTGATAAAGAGGGACTTATCACAAGTTTTAATAAACGTGCTGAGGAAATCTATGGATATTCAGCGAAAGAGGTTATTGGAATAGTAACTCCTGCAATTTTCCATAGTGAAAGCGAGGTTATTCAAAGATCAATTGAGTTTTCTGAAAAGTTTGACTGTGCCGTAGCCCCAGGAATGGATACTTTTATATGTCATACGGATAGAGGATTAGAGAATTCATTTGAATGGACTGGTGTTCATAAAGATGGAACTGAATTTCCTATGGTAGTAAGCATCACTTCTCTTACAAGCGAAAACGGAGAAACCATTGGTTACCTGAGACTTGTTCAACATGTTGGAGAGCTAAGAGAACTTCAAAGAAAAGTTAAGGCCAAAAATAATGACCTTGAGCACGCACAGGCGATAGCCAAAATTGGCTCCTGGAGCTTTGATATAGCAAGCGGTGAGATAAACTGGTCTAATGAAATGTATAATATTTTTCCCGAAGATATCTCAAAAGGCGAACCTTCTTTTGAAAGGCATCGATCTACGATCCATAAGGATGATGTTCAAATGTGGGAGGAGACAGTTTCAAAGGCTATAGAAGACGGAAAACCTTATAAAATGAGCTTTAGAACTTTTAAAGATGACGAACTCAATGAGGTCGTATGGGTTGAAGCACGAGGCCAGGGGAGAGTCGTCAATGGGAAGGTTATCTCGCTATCAGGAACATGCCAGGATATAACGGAAGCCAAACTTCGGGAGAAAGAATTAAAACTAATTCTAGAAAGTAATCAAGTTGGAACTTGGAAGTTTAATCCAGTTTCAAATGAACTTTTTTGGGATGATAGTATGTATCAGCTCTTTGAAGTTAATCCAAAGGATTTTAATGGAGCTTATGATACTTGGATAAACACTTTAGACGAAAATGATAAAGAGCGGGCCATGAATGAGTTTGAGGACGCCCTTACTGGTAACGGCAACTTTGAATCAAGCTTTAAAATTAAGACCAAGGCTAACAAGCAGAAATATATTGGGGCAAGAGCGATTATCGATCGGGATCGTGATGGAAAACCCCTATTCGTCATGGGTATTAATTGGGATCAGACTAAAGAAAAGGTTGCTCATGAGAAATTGAAATTAAGAGCTATCGAGCTTAGAGAGGCCGAACTCACAGCAAAGAAAGCTGAGAAAGCAAAATCAGAATTTTTGGCTAATATGTCCCATGAAATAAGAACTCCGATGAATGGAATGATGGGAATGCTCAGCCTCCTAAATCAGACGCCCTTAACGGAAGATCAGCGTGAAATGCTCGATACAATTAGCACCAGCAGCCAGGCCCTCTTAGGACTATTAAGCGACATTTTAGATATTAGTAAAATCGAAGCAGGAAAATTATCTGTAGATAAAGAAGAATTTTCTTTAAACCTGATGCTTAAAGATCTCAAGGCATTAATGTCTGCTAAAGCGAGAGAGAGGGGAACCGTTATTCATTTAGAGATCCCCGAAGAAGGTCTTTGGGCCGCTGGAGATGCTACTCGAATTCGTCAAATTCTTACTAATTTCATATCTAATGCTATCAAATTTACTCATGATGGCCTGATTAATCTTAAATTAAAGTATGTTGTAAACGAGGATGGGCGTCTTCTCGCGACCTATTCTGTGAGTGATACTGGAAAAGGGATTGCTAAGAAGAATCAGAAAAAACTCTTTGATGCTTTTGTTCAAGAAGATACCTCTATTACAAGAGAGTTTGGGGGCACAGGATTAGGTCTCACCATCTGTGCCAAGTTATCTAAGTTACTTGGTGGGAAAGTTTATTTTGAAAGTGATGTTGGTGTTGGATCGACTTTCTATTTAGAAGTTCCTTTAGATGTTGTAAATCAAAGAGAGGCATCAGTACCATTAGAAACCTATAGCTCAAAATTAAGTGAGCAATACCCACATCAAATACTCATTGTTGAAGATAATAAAATAAATCAAAAGGTTGTCCGTTTAACCTTAGAGAAACTAGGATACCATTGTGATCTTGCTGGTGATGGTCAACAGGCATTGAATACTCTGAAAGAAAAGGGCGAGAGTTATTATTCTCTTATCCTAATGGATATGCAGATGCCAGTGATGGATGGTCTCAGTGCTACACGAGAAATTGTTAAGAGATATGGAGAAAGAGCTCCTATTATTGTTGCTTTGACAGCAAATGCTTTTAAATCGGATATGGAAAATTGCCTCTCTGCAGGAATGAGTGATTATTTGAGTAAGCCTTTACGAAAGAAGGATCTGGTTGAGGTTCTAAAGAAGTTTTCGAGAAAGCCTTCCCTTAAGAAAATTTCTTAGCTAACTTGCATTGTTCTTAAAACAAAAAGGCTTAAGCATGCATCTCTTTTTCCCTAAAAACAAAGACTGGAAGAATTACCTTCTTGCTGAAATGAGTAGAGATCATGCCTTTTCTATTGGCGATGCTCACCCGAACCTTTCAGTCGTCATGGTTGACGAGATGATTAATTTCAAGAATTGCTCAGTTGGTTTCTCTCTCGACTTTATGCCTAATACGGTAACGATCGAAGATGGCAGTATCTCAAAACAGTCAAAGGAGATAGTTGATCAAATTCCCATGGATGATACTCTGTGGGTTCAGGTCTTTAGTATAACAGAGAAACAGGGGATAATTAGTCATGGGCGAAGTGAGCTGCTCTATAGTAGGCTAGGTAAGGACTTGAGGAAAAGAGGAGTTAAAAGAGGAAGATTTAACGATTCAAACTCTAGTGTTTTAAAGGTTTGCCTCTTTCCCGATCGCAGCGTTCGTTACAGTTTAATCTCTCCCCAAGAAAGAGAGAAGTACTTTTCTCTCTTAAGTTTTTTTCCCGGTGGATTTACTACGATTAAAGAAGACAAGAAAGCCCCTTCTCGTGCCTATCGAAAATTAGTTGAGTCCTCTCTGGTTCTTCAAAAAGAAATCACAAAGGGAAATCGTTTTCTTGACCTTGGGGCCTGTCCGGGGGGCTGGAGTTATATTGCGCTAAAGGAGGGAGCACATGTGACCTCTGTGGATCGCAGCCCTTTGAGAGAAGACTTGATGGCATCTTCTCTTCTCGATTTCTATGAGGGTGACGCTTTCAATACGCCTTTTGAAGGATCTTTTGACTGGGTAGTATCAGATATTATTTGTGAGCCACAGAGAATTCTAGAGCTTATTAACACTTGGGTGGAAACCAAGAGGTGTCGTCATTTTGTCTTTACACTCAAGTTTAAAGGCGACTCTCAGTATTCAATCCTGAGCACATTCAAAGAAAAGATCAAAGAAGTTCCTTACTCCTGTATTCTCCGCCAACTCAATGCTAATAAGAATGAGGTTATGATTATGGGCACACTGAAAGACCAAGAGTCTTTGTGAGCTGTCCTTGTTGGAGTGTAAAAAGGACCTCACCCTTATTGGTCTGTGCTTGGTAATCACCCTCTTCATAAATGATCTTTCCACCGCGCAGGTATTTTTTTAGAGTTTCGTCAGTGGGATTCACCTCATCTTCTTTGGGAATCGCTACAATCCTAGCGAAACCATCAGGATCTTCCTTGTAGAAAACAAGTTTTTCATAACTTCCTTCCTTACCATCTTCAATAAATTTACGCAGACGGTAAGTTTCTCCATTGCGTCTAAAGTGAATATTTTGAGCAATGGTGTTTACAGACTTTACGTTTAGGTCATTCAGAGGATTACTTGCTGCGCTATTGTTTCCTCGGCTAATACATTGCGCCATTAAAATCTTTTGCGCCATTTCCACTTTAGGGGCTTTAGGAAGAGAGGTTTTATCCAACGCCTTTTGGTTTTGTCTTTTTACTTTTGCAAATTGCTGCTGCGTTTGTTTTTTTTGACCCTTCCACGAAAAGTAGGAGAGGACGATGAGGCCAATGATGCAGAGTGTGCGAAAAAGGGTTTTGTTCATGGTGTGACCTTTAATGTCGAGCGCATTTTATTGACAGACAATTCTCCTCGTCATACCACAACTACTCCCATTTCCCCATTTTATAAAGAGTGAGTGTGTGATGTTTAATAAGACTTTAATCGTAATTTTAGTTTCGGCTTTCTTTTCTCAAGCGGCCAACTCCAGTGTGTGGCAAGCCTCCAACACATGGGATATGCAGTGGGAAGAGAAGTTTGCTCAGTGGATGATGTCTGCAAAAGTTCATAAGAATATTTTTGTTGGAAAGAATAGTCCTTATTATGGAATTAAAGCTGATTGTGCAGATGCAAGTTACGCTCTTCGCGCGATCTTCAGCATGGAAAATTCTCTTCCTTTTCAAGTGAAGGATCCTTCTGGTTCTCGTCGTGGTTTCAATGGTCTGAGCAATGAAACGAATAAGTTTGATTACGCAGGAGCAAAAGAAAAGCGTCTTGTCGCCTTTATCAATTACCTTGGCGCATCGGTAGGGACAGAACATCTCAATTATCACGACACTCTTCCGGTAAAAATTGAAAGTGTATCTCCCGGCATGCTCTACACTTACAAAATTAAGAGGGCCTTTAATAAAAGTATTCGTCACGCTTACAATATAAAAGACATCACCGAAACGGGTGACTTTGATGTTATATATGCGACTCAAGCAATCGCTAAAAAAGGCCTTCCCCTCAATTACAGACGTGGTTTTGCCTTTTCTAATGCTCCTCAAACAGTATGGGGCTTTAAGCGCTTTAAGTGGCCTTCAGAGTTGAGATCAAGTGCAAGTGTCTATCCTGAAGACTATGGTTATTCTCAGGAACAATTTGACTTGGCCAAAAGTCTTGGAGCGAGAGGCTTTTTTAGACACGTTAAAAATACGCTCAAACTTGCGGATCAAACACCCCTTGAGCTTCTCCAATCTAAGATGAAAACACTTTGTCGTGCTGCAAATGATAGAGTTGAGTATGTGAATCAAGGATTGGAGCATCATCGTCAAACACGTGGGCGTTGTATGAACTATGCTGATTACGATGCGTATTCTACTCCTTCTCGCGATAAGTCCTTGCAAAATGATTTTGAGAACCTCTTTTACGAAATGAGCGTTCTTGAAAATAGTGGGGAGTTTCGCGAGGTCGGTTATGCTTACTGGGATCTTCTCCAAGAGATTCGATCTGGTCAGGCTCAGGGGAGAGACCGCAATCTCGATTCAGAACTTATGAACCTATGTTCAATCACTTATAAAGCAGGAACCACGATTCATCTCGCTGAACTCTACAGAAGAATGGATGCCGGTTTCCTTAGTTCACATCCTAATGATGAGATGGCCCAGCGCTGGGGTGAGACTGGCCGCAACCGCACCCGCTGTCGAGTTTGGTATTAAGAAGATTTGTGCTATAATTAATGCATCATGATGAAAGCATACGCTCTACTATTCTTCTTGCTCTCTTTTTTAACGACACAGGTCTTAGCTAAGACTTGTGAAGTTCATTGTGAGTTAAGTAAGAAAGAGGAAGTCACTCAAAAGAAGATGGCTTCAGGTCATGAGTGTTGTGATAAAAAGAAAAAAAGGAAGGCAAGACAAGTCCTTTCAAATGTCAGGGTGAATTAACGGGGCAGTGTTCACCAGAAAGTTTCTTATCTGAGTTTGATACTTCTTTAGAGAAGAGCTTTTCTCTCATTGGTCACACTCAGCTTCCCCTTAATTTCCAGCGATTAGGACTTTCTCAGCAACATTACCGTCCTAAAATTCCTGATGACTCCCATCATAATTTCCTTCACTTTAAATCTCAGCAACGCCTCTTTATTCTTAAGGACCAGTTCCTCATTTAAAAATTCCAAACACATCTCTTCTTAACCTTTAAAACAAGGCATAGCTATGTTTGGAATACTCCAATTAATATTTTCTCTTATTAGTCCACTTTATGCGCTCACTTTTGGCGAGGCGATTGAAAGTCTCGATCAACATAAACTCATTCAGGTCGAGACAGAGCTCATCAACACCCTTAAAAGTGAAGGTGATATTGCCTCATCATGGGGGGATCCCAAATTAAGTGTGAGTGCTGTCAATTTTCCAAAGGATTCATTGGATTGGGATAACTCTATGATGACTGGTTTGAAGCTTGGGTTAAGTCAGAAACTTACTCTTAGTGGGCGTAATCGTTTAGAGAAAGAGGCCTTTCTAGAATTGGCCGCCTCTCAAAGCGCAAAGAGGGAACTCTTAAAACGAAAAATAGTGAAATCACTTTGGATTATAGAGGTAGAAAATCAAAGGGCATTCAATGCTTTGTCAGTTCTTCGTGAGAGCAAGAGATGGCTTGAGTCTAATCTTAAAGTGTCTAAAAGGTTATATAGTACTGGTAAAGTTCCGCAACAGGCTGTTCTCGAAATTCAAATTGCTCTTTCTAAGCTTAATGTGGAGCTTGCGAGCCTAAGATTTAAACTCAAAAGCTATCCTGAAATGAGGGCTTCTCTCTTAAGTCGTGAAAGGCCAATGCAAATTACGGATATACCTTGGGATCATCTTGAAAGATGGCAGTCCCTTGAAGCAAAGTATGATTTTTTTGAAAAAGGATTAGAAAAAAAGTTAAAAGCTGAAGACCTTCAGTATCAAGCAAAAAAGCGAGATTACTTTCCCGATATTGAATTTGGAGTCCATTATACAAAGAGGAATAATGCTTTTGGTGACTTTGTTGGGGCAAGTATCACCATACCAATACCAACGAGTTCGACGAGATATTCTAAAAGTGCAAAGAAGCTTAGTGAGTCAAAAGTTGCTAAGAAAAGACTTGAGGAATACCGCTTAGGACTCCCTCATTTACTAAGAAAAATAGAATTTGAAATTCACGATCACATAGAACAGCTAAGAATTAGAGAAAATGAGATATTAAAATATGCCAAAAGTTCTCGTGATATTGTGGCAAAGTCTTATTCTCGTGGTGGTGCATCCTATAAGGAACTTCTTGATTCTCATCTCCAATATCAAAACGAGAAATTCGGTGTCATTAAAGCGAGGGCCTCGCTTTTAAGTAAGAAAATAAACTATATCTTCACGAAAGGGAGTGCTCTTTATCCAGAAAAGGAAAATAGAAATGATTAAAATTAATATTCTAGTTTTTGTTTTTTCTCTGCTTTTTGTCTCATGCCAAGAGAAAGAGGTTCACCCTGATCATAAACATGATGAGGTCTTTTATACTTGCTCTATGCACCCTCAAATAAAAGAAAAGGAGCCTGGGAAGTGTCCTATCTGTGGAATGGGACTTACGAGGATTCAAAAGACGCAGACTGAGGGGAAGGCATCACAAAAGCCTTATTACTACTGTGAGAGTGACCCTTCTGTTAAGAGTTTACATGAAGGGGTATGTCCTCTTGATGGTAGGCCTATGCAAAAATTTGAAAGGGGCAAAAAGAAGTTACAGGTCCGACCTCATCAAATTAAACACTTGAAGGTAGGTTTATTTAAGGTTCAAAAAAAGAAGCTTAAAAGAAAAATTCGTCTCCTTGGAACTGTCCTTAAATCTGAACAAGGACAATCGAATATTCCTTCTCGTGTAAGGGGAAGAGTTGAAGAAGTCTTGGTAAGGTCTACGGGCTCTTTTATTCGTAAAGGCGATCCCGTTCTCAAAATCTATAGTCCTCTTCTTTTGACAGGAGCCGAAGAGTATCTGATAGCCAGAGCAAATCATTTAAAAAATAAAAAGAGTAAGGCCTTTCGCGATATATATGAGCAAAGTACTGAGAGGCTAAAGCAATGGGGAATTCGAGATGCTCAACTCCAGAAGTGGGCACAAGAAAGAAAAGTGCCCCGGGAGGTAACGATATATTCTCCCGTAACAGGTATTGTCGAAAATAGAAGTGCACTTGTAGGGAAATATTTTAAAGAAGGGGAAAGTTATTTTGATCTGGTGGACTTGTCTCAGCTTTGGGTTGAGTTAGATGTTTACGAACATGAATCCGGTCTTGTTAATCTTGGGCAAGATATAGAACTTGAGTTTAGTGCATACCCAGGAGAGTATTGGCATGGAAAGCTTGATTTTGTAAGCCCTCTTCTTAATGAGAAAAGCCGAACATTAAAAGTGAGAACAACTCTTGAAAATACGAATGGTAAATTGCGGCCAGGGATGACGGCTACCGCTAAACTTAGTGTTGCTAGTGATAAGAACACGCTGGTTATACCTCAAGGTGCTGTTATTGATACTGGACGAAAGAAAATAGTGTGGTTGGACAAGGGAGACAATCAATATGAATCCCATCCCATTATCACCGGCTTCTCGACCGATGAGTTTGTCGAGGTCAAGGATGGACTAAAAGAAGGGGACCTTGTTGTAACGAAAGGAAACTTTCTCTTAGATGCTCAGTCACAGCTTTTTGGAGTTGATCATGCTCACTAAGCTTATTGGTAACTCTCTTAAGATGCGGGGGCTGGTTATCCTCCTCTTTGGGCTTGTCGTAGTCCTCGCTCTTTTTTGTCTTCAGAACTCTCGTGTAGATGCTATTCCTGATATTGGAGAAAATCAGCAAATTGTTTTTAGTGAATGGAATGGGCGCTCTCCTAAAGATGTCGAAGAACAAATCACTTATCCTCTCTCCGTTTTGCTGCAAGGGATCCCTGGAGTTGACCGTGTTCGAGGAGCAAGTGCTTTTGGCTTTTCTGTCGTAACAATTATCTTCAAAGAAGATATCGACTTTTATTGGTCAAGGTCGCGAATCCTTGAAAAGTTATCTCAAGCCAACTCTATACTACCTAAAGCAGTGACACCTTCTCTTGGCCCAGATGCAACAGGTCTTGGACAAATATTTTGGTATATTCTTGAAAATGAACCCAGCAATCCAAACCCTCTTTCTCTAGAGGAATTGAGAAGTCTTCAGGACTTTTACCTCTCTTATAGACTTCAGTCCGTTGACGGCGTAAGTGAAGTTGCGAGTATTGGAGGTTTTGAAAAGGAATATCAGATTGATGTTGATCCCAATAAAATTTTAGCCTTTGATATCCATTTTCCTCAAATCTTGGCCGCGATAAAGCAGTCTAATAGCGATGTAGGAGCAGAGGTCATTGAACAGGGGGAGAGGGAACTTATCATACGAGGTGTCGGACAATTCCAAAAAAGAGAGGATATTGAGGAAGTTGTCGTTTCCTTAAAAGGAGGTACGCCGATAAGAGTCAAGGATCTTGCTACTGTAAAAATAGGTCCCGCCTTTAGAAGGGGAGCCTTAGACTCTGGTGGGATCGAGGCTGTGGGTGGCATCGTTACTATGAGGTATGGTGAAAATCCCAAGAGGGTGATAAACGCAATTAAAGAGAGGCTGGTGGATATTGAAAAGGGGCTACCAAAGGGCGTGAAAGTCACCCCTTTTTACGACCGATCTCAATTAATAGATAACACAATGGACACAGTAAAGAGTGCTCTCACTCAAGAAATCCTCATTACCGCCCTTGTTGTATTCTTATTTCTTCTTAATCTACGTTCTAGCTTTCTTGTCGCCCTTACCCTTCCCCTTGGTGTTGGTATTAGTTTTATAATGATGTACTTACTCGATATTGAGTCTAATATTATGAGCCTCTCTGGTCTCGTTATTGCTATTGGTACGATGGTTGATATGGGAATCATAATGACTGAGAATATTTATGGACACCTTCAAAAGGAGAGACCACAGAGTTTAGATGAGCGTTTAAAGACTATTTATGAGGCATCAGTTGAAGTCGGACCAGCGATACTAACAGCTGTTCTCACCACTGTGATAACATTTATACCTGTCTTTGCTCTTGAAAGTGCAGAAGGGAAACTTTTCTTGCCTCTCGCGTGGGCGAAAACTTTGGCCATGATTGGGTCGGTTATTGTGGCCCTCTTTCTTATTCCCGTGCTCTCCTTTTTTCTTCTCAACAAAGAGTTGCCGAAAATAGAGGAGAATAAGATGAGCCTTTTGATTCAAAAAATTTACAGACCAATTCTTGTTAAAGTCCTTAATTATAGAAAGCAATTTCTCATTCTACCTTTGGTTATGATTCTCATTGGCTATGTTAGTTTTACACGAATCGGTTCTGAATTTATGCCAAGTCTAAATGAAGGGGAGATCCTCTATATGCCTGTTACAACTCCTGATATAGGAATGACAAAGGCAAGGGAACTATTAAGTTACACAGATAAGGTCTTGGAGTCCCATCCCTTGGTAGAGAAAAGTATTGGTAAACTTGGACGCGCCGAAACCAGTCTAGATCCAGCTCCTATTGGAATGTTTGAGACTCTCATTAAATTAAAACCACAAAGTGAGTGGCCTTTAGGAGTGGATATTTATGACATTATGAGTGAGTTAGATGAGCTTGTTCAGGTCCCAGGGCTTGTTAATTCATGGGACTTTCCGATTCAAACGAGAGTCGGAATGATTTCCACGGGAATTAAGACTCAGGTGGCCCTTAAGATTTTTGGTGACGACCTCAGTGTTCTTCAAAAGCTTTCAACACAGGCAGGAACAATACTTGAAAAGGTGGCAGGTGCCTACGGTGTCTATGCCGAGAGAATACAGGGCAAACCCTATGTTGAAATTAAGATCGATAGAATAGCGGCTAGTCGTTATGGAGTTAACACAGGTGAAATCAATGCCATTATTCAAACTGCTATTGGAGGAATGACAATCGATGAAATGATTGAAGGGCGAGAGAGGTATAAAATAAGAGTGCGCTATATGAAAGATCTGAGGGATGATCTCACAGATCTTGAAAATATTCTTGTACCTACGAGACTCGGTCAGCATATCCCCTTAAGAGAGGTCGCAAAAATTGAGATCACAACTGGACCTGCAATGATACAGTCAGAGAATGGCTTATTAAGAACAACGGTTCAATTAAATGTTAGAGATCGTGATACCGTAGGTTTTGTAAAAGAAGCAAAGGAGACGATTGAAAGGGATCTTGTTCTTCCCCAAGGTTATTCAGTCGAATGGGCAGGCCAGTTTCAAAATCAGCAAAGGGCCAATAAGAGACTTCTTTTTCTCATCCCCTTATCCCTTGTCGTTAATTTACTGATACTCTATTTCTCTTTTCGCTCCCTAACGTTGAGTAGTATTGTTTTTACTGCAGTACCTGTAGCCGCAAGTGGAGGCCTTCTCTTCTTATGGTTAGGAGGTATTTCTTCTAGTGTTGCTGTCTGGGTTGGATTTATAGCTCTCTTTGGTATCGCTGTTGATGATGGAGTTATTTTGATGACCTATCTTCAAAAGGCCGTCCGGGATAATCCCCCTCATAATTTAAGGGAGCTTAAAACGGCTATTCTTGAGGCTGGAGGGAGACGAATTCGGCCATTAGTAATGACGACCTTTACAACTGTTTTTGCTTTACTTCCTCTGTTGTGGTCAAACGGACAGGGGAGTGAGATTATGAGACCTATGGCCATACCAACTTTAGGAGGAATGGCCGCTCAAATGATATCTCTTTTTATTGTTCCTGTTATTTTTAGTTTCTATTATCAACGTCAGTTTAAATTGGAGAATTAAATGAAAACCTTTGTTCTATTTCTTTGTCTATTCATATCACTAAGCTCTTGGAGCTCTGATCTTTCTAGTGTCTTAGTTGATTATGACCATCTTCATGGTGCCTTCTTTAAGAATGATATGAAGATGATTAAGGAAGGTGCCTCAAAACTTAAAAAGTCCCTCTTTAAGCTAAAACAAAAAGACATGGAGTACGCTGTTAAAAGGTTAGAAAATCTTGTTGGCAGAGACGATATCAAAAAGGCCCATGAAGACTTTAATATAGTAAGTCAGGCTATATTAGTTCTTATTGATCGAGAGGGCGGTGTGAAAAATCATTCTCGCTATTATTGTCCTATGGTGAAAAAGTATTGGATTCAAAATACAACAGATTCTGAAAAGGTGATGAACCCTTATGCTTCTTCTTCAATGCCTCATTGTGGAAGTAAAATGACTTCTAGTACTGAGTCGTGAGACCTAGACTAAAGCGAGTATAAGTATTATCGGATTCAATACTGATTGTATTTGCTTGATAGCTAAAACTATTGAGTTCAAAAACCTGTTTGAAATCAAAGTACAGCAGTCCAAAAGTTTCTTTGAAAGTGTAGTTGGTATAGCGTAAACCAAATTGTCGCGTCACATTTTCCTTGAAATTAATGACATTGTTACCGCTTTGTACTTGAAAATTATCCGTGATACTTGAAAGGATACTTATTTCAAGATCGTCGCCATAGTCAAAAATAAAAGTATAACCAATGCCAAACTCTATATTATAGAAGTTCGAAGCATTATAGGTTTCATCAAATAGGGCAAAGCGCTTATCGAAATCAAAGTGATGATTATAGGTAAGGCTTAGTCGTAGAATATCGTTAAAAATTGTCATCCCATAAAAAGATGATAATGAAAGAATGTGACTACCATTTACAATTTGGGAACTTAGGTCCGAAAAGGTAGGGTCTAAGTTTTTATGGGTTTTAATTGTGGCGATGCCTTGAAAGTCTAAGTAAGTTTCCTTATGGTCAAGAATGCGATACCTCATACCAAAGTAGGGACTATGAAGGGCCCGTTCTTCAGCACTTGCAATATAAACTTCATCCGCACCAACTTGTTCCTCTAAATGAGCTGAAAGTACCTCAAATTGATAGGTGAAGCCGATGATAAGACTTGCATTACTTTTTAACCCATATCTCAACTCTGGTTCAAATAAAATGGCTTCTTTCTCTACTTCTAAAAGGTCTTCGTTAAGAGGAAGATCTTCATCCTCATACTCATAATTCCACCTTTTAAAGGTGAATCGAAAATCACTAACAAATGTCTTCTCCTTGGGAAAGAGAAAGCTGCGATTCGCAAATTGAGATGCATGAGTTGAAAGTGAGAAGAGAAAGAGGATGAGGTATTTCAAAAGGTATACCTCCATGAAAGACTATAGCTGTCATTTATCGGGTCCATGTTGGGAATAATCATTGAACTCGTGGATTGATTATTAAATTTGTAATTCCCATTACTGTCAAAGTGGTACTTATAGAGGAGGTAGCTTGTCAGTGTTCCAATTGCTGCACCTATACCTACGTCGACTGCTCGGTGTTTTTCAGCATCTATTCGTGTGAAGCCTATGAAGGTTGCATAGGCCAAGGGGAGAGCTGCGGCGAGCCAGTTCTTGTGAAAGGTTTCACCATGGTAAATATCCATTGCCATAAAAGTTGCGATAGAGAAGGCATGACCTGTATGTCCACTTGGGAACGAGAGATGGTTTGTCTGGTCAGGTCTTTTAGAATTAAAAGTATATTTTAAGGTAAAGATACTACCCTGAGAGATAAGCAAAGATTCTGTAAGGATATAAGCTTTTTCAAAGTTGTCGTCATCATCATCAAAATAAAAGTAGAGGTATTGGCCCAGAGTCAACAAAGTTGGTCCATGATTACCAACTTCATAAGCCCATTGAGGAGTCGATATAGTTTGAGGATTGTAATCAAAGTCAGAAGACTTTTTTCCCTGATCTATATAATCTGGTTTAAGAATTAGGTAAGCTAAAATTTCAACACCAAAGAAGGCAGAGGCATAGCGTAGAGGCTCAGGTGATACCGCCCATTTCGACTCCCTTTGATAATTTGCCCAAAGTGAAGTGGTGGAAAAACAGCTTGTTATAAAAATGAAAAAAAATTTTTTAAACAATTGATGCACCTAAAAATGATAGAAGTTTAGCTTAATAGAGGATTTCTCAAACGTAAATTCTTTTTGTGAGTATGGCTCTCCATCAAGTTTAAAGGGGATTTTCTTGTTGCCCTTTAACGTTATTCTTTTCGTGGTGAATGATAGAGTGTTTTCACTGATATCTTGCTGATTATTTTTTTGGATTTCAATTAAATCGGACAGTGCTTGAGTCATGTGATCAGCCTTGACTGCGGTGAAGGAGAAGTGATCTTTAAAGAGAGGAGTTGTGTGGGGAGTAACCTTAGCTCCGCCACCGGCATAGAGCCCTTGAGCGATGGCCAACCCATAGAGGTTTTGTGCCTTTAAAATATTTTTATCATTATGGGAGATATCAACTTCAAAAACCTCTGGAGAAAGTACTTGCTCGAGACCTTTGAGGTGATACTCAAATTTTCCCGTTAGCTTTTTAAGTAGGTTCTCTCCATCACTAGTAACTAGAGCGGGTGCACCACCTGTTGCCACATTTATGAAGTATTTATCGTTACACTTCATAAGGGGAATTTCAATTTTGGGGCAATTCTTAATAACTTCTTCAATTAGCTTCACTGTTGGAACAAAATCTTTGCGGTTCAAGCTCTTTGCAAAGTCATTCGCTGTTCCTGTTGGGAGGTAGAGAATATTCAGATTGTTTTTATTATTAAGATGATTAACGAGGTAGTTGAGAGAGCCATCCCCTCCGAGAAGGATTATCGTTGATTGGTCGGAAAGTTCGTCCATTCCTTTTAGGGCGTACTTCATTTGGAGCTCTTCAACGAAATTGCTGTAGTTGTCTTTTTGAGATTCGCTCGCACAAAGAATGAGTTCTTTCATATCACTATAATAAACATTTCCTAATGGGGTTGTCTTGCCCTAAAATAGAGAGCATGAACAGCAGAATTCATATTTTAGAGAGCTTGAAAGAGCAGTCTGAAGAGTGTACCCTTATTATTCGCTTAAATGGTGCGCAAAGAGATAAGGTGGGAGAGTTATTTGACTTTCTTCGTCGAACCTATGATCTGCAGTTTTCCTATATTCGTCAGCATGACGAAGTGGGAATTACCTTCTTTATCAATCAAGACCTTCCTCAGTTAGAAAATATTCTAACGAACCAATATCCTCAAGGAGAATGGCTTCATGAAAATGGATGTCATATTTTTATCCTCCAATGAGTGGAATGCAGAAACAAATTATGAAATAGCTTGTCGTATTTTTGAGCGAGAGATTAAATGGTTGAGGAATGAAGAAAGCTTAATTAATGGCTTTAAAAAAGCATGCAAGATGAGTGAAACAGATCTTTTCATTTTGATTGATGGAGACAACAAGGTCTACCCTGAGCTTAGAAATATTGAAAATAGCGTTACTAGCCCTTGTATCTTTATGGCGGATAATTTTTTAGGATTACGCTATGGCCATGGTGGAATAAAAGTTCTCTCTAAAGAGACAAATTGGGCAAAAATAAATCCTCACTCTCTTGATATAAGTACTCAACTTAACCTCTCTCCGAGAGTGGAATGTTTAAGTTACCACGAATTTGAATGGAGTGAATACTCTCGCTATAGGACTATTTTTAAAGAACTTTTAAAACTACACCTGCGTAGGGAAAACTTTAAGACCAATCAAGAACTCCTCGCCAGGTGGCTTGCTCATGAGGAAGCAAAAGAGGTATTCAAGCAAGTGGAGCACTTCTTATGCGAGGCTAAATTTGACTCTTTTTCTCCTCGTCATCTCGAGCTTGAGATTAAGAAAAGCTTTAAAAGTCTCTATGATTTCGTTCTTCTTGCCATCTTAGGAAATGACAAGAAGTGGGTTAACGCCTTTTCTAAAAACTTTTCCTACTTTAAGAAATGTTATGTCTTAGATACGGGAAGTCGCGATGGGAGTTGGAAGTTATTAAAAGCTAGGAGAGAAGAAAATCTAAAAGTGTCACGAAAATACTTTTGGCGTCGAAATTTCTCCTCTTTTAGAAATGAATGTCAGAAAAGGGCTCTGAAGGCCTTCGGACTTAACGAGCGCACTCTCTTTATTCATGTTGATTTTGATGAAGAAATTATTGAATTTGACGTAGAGAAATTAAAGGATGAAATCCTTTTTAGTTCTTCAAAGGGAGAACGGTTTGAGGTTATACGCCATGAATGGCATGGGGCAAAAACACCCATTCCTAGAATCTTCTATAATAGAGAAGGCCATTGGGATGGACCCATCCATGAAACATTCTGGTATAAAGAGGAACATCGAAATGACCTTAATAGGCTTAGTGGGATAACTCTTCTCCACCATGCATCCGTTGAGGAAGAACTCGTTAAAAAGAGTGAACGGGATTTAAAAATTCTTAAAAAGTGTGCACGAGTGAATCCGAAGCGCTATCTTTACTTTATTTTTGAGAGTTTAGATAAGCAAAGAAATTATCAACGTTTGATTGACGAATATAATCACCATAAAGAAACAATTCATGCCATTCTTGATGAGCATTATATTCTTTTGATTCTTAAATATACGATTCATGCCTATGCTTTTCTTGAAAGAGAAGTGCCTGAGGAAATGGTGAAAACTATGCGAAAGAGAAAATACCGTTCAGTTTATTATCAGCTGATAAAGGCCCTTATGGTCAGTGAAAGGTATAAAAAGGACTGTAGAGAGCTTTTAAAAGAACTTAAGGTTATGAAGGGGGGAGAGGATGATCCTATTTTTATTTCTCAAGCCTATGAAAAGAAGGAGATCATTAAGCTTGAAGAAAAATTAAAGGACTAAAAGATGGATTTTATTCTTGGGATAATTAATTGTGATTATGATCGGGAGGAGGTCCAAGAAGTTTTCTCCTTACAGGGAAAGAGAAGCTTTCACCATTATGAAATTCAAAAGGGGGCTATCTTTTCAACCTGTCCAGCAGTAGATGGCGAAATTATTTTGGGGATAGAGAAGTGCCAGTACCAACGTATTCGTTTTTCTCCTTCAGCTCTTGAAATTGAAAATGATGACTACGGACTAAGACCCCTCTTTCTTTTTAAGGACAAAGAGAAGTTCATCTTTTCAAGTGAAATAGAACCACTTCTTGCTCTTTTAAAAAGAGAAGTCTTGCTCAATAAAGAGGCTATTCAAACCTATCTGAAAACAGGTGTTAGTCTTGAAACTTTTATAGCGGGCGTTCGTAACTTTTCAGCCTGTGAAATTCTGAGCTTAAGAGAGGGGGAGATGGTCTCTACCTTTAGAGAGGCTACACCTTATTCTTTTAATGGAGATATCTATCGTGAAATAGTTAATCTTCTTAAAGATTCCCAGCAAAGATGGATTAAGAAATATAGTATTCAGGCGGCGAATCTGACTGGTGGTGCGGATACAAGACTTCTTCTTGCTCTGTTAGATGAGAGGGAAAGAAAGTCCTTTGATTTCTACACAGACCGTTCCCCTTATCTTAGTGAAGAGGAAGATAAGGATGTTATTGTGGCAAAGGAGTTGGCCAAGAAATATGGCCTTAACCATATTGTTCGTGAACATATCCCTCAAGAAATTACTGATGATCGTGTGTTCTTAAGAAGTGATCCTGCGGAAATTCTTAAGCTCAGCGGCAATCATGGAGGGGAGATCCTTGGTGGAGATGTCTTTGGCGCCATGGAATTTTGTAAGGAACTTTGGAAAGAGAGTTTTCAAGATAATTTCTCTTTTCTTATTTCCCTTATGTTTCGCTCTTTCTTTTCGGATATCTATGCTGGAGGAGTTTTCAATCATTGGACGATGCCTACTCGCTTTAGTGCGAGAAAGTGCGCACCCTTTTGGGATCAGCGGCTTATTAGCCTATTGGGCCAACTCAGAGCTGAACACGTCCAATACTATTGGTCTTATGCAGAGGTCTATCGTAAAAACTTTCCTGACTTTATAGAGACGCCCTTTATGAGCCCGATCGCTCTTCATCATCATGATTTTCCCTTCATGGAAAAGGGGACTAATCAAAAGGAAGTCGCAAAGAAGAAAAATTTAGATGCCCTTTTAGAGGAAGAGCGTGATCTCATTAGAGAGGTGGGATTTTTTGACTATGAAAACCTTAAAGAGCAAGAGAAGGTTTTTATTTCTCGTGCTCTCAAAGTTAATCGGTGGATAAATTTCTTTATACGAGAGAGAAAATTTCTATAAATTAAAGAGCTTCTCAAAATCACAGTCTTTGATCTGAGAAAGGTTGAATTCATCTTCTCTCAAGCTAATAAAAGAGGAGGTAAGACCATAGTGCCAGGTCTCATGATCGTGGTAGATTTCAATTGACTCGCCAGCTTCATTCTTTCCAACAACAAAGAAGTTTCCAGCTCCATCATTTTCAATGAGAGCATCAGTAAAAATAATTTCTCTCTTATTCGTTTTATTGATGACCTGAATATTATCAGTTTCACTAAACGCTACCTGGTCATTGTCATAGCTATTGTCAAAGGTTTGCTCGCTTATATTGACTTGAAAAGAGATGCTTTGATCTTCGCAAGCAGCGAATGTATTGAGGGAAATGAGGGCGAGTAAAGCAATGGCCATTTTCATGATGAGAGTCTCCTTTTTGGTGCCAAATTAGCTAAGGAATGACGGAGTGACTAGGGGGGAGGGGATAATTTACAAAGGAAATCTTTGTGAATTTTAGGGGTTAGCACTATTTAAAATTTCTTTCAAAAAGCCAGGCTGAAAAAACTTCAAGGTCCTCGATGGCAATGGCCTCACAGCTACTTTGGTCTCTGAGGTCACAAAGGGCATCTCCGAATACC
Organism: uncultured Bacteriovoracaceae bacterium; assembly: GCA_950054155.1. Taxonomy (GTDB): domain Bacteria; phylum Bdellovibrionota; class Bacteriovoracia; order Bacteriovoracales; family Bacteriovoracaceae. Next base: position 65,000 of record CATLOT010000003.1, on the reverse strand, counting down.
GTAGCGTCCTCACAAAGAGTATTGAAGTTCGTCGCAAGATCATTGAGCTCATCAGTGTCGGTGGTGGTAAAGGTCACATTCACTATGATATCGATGAGGTTGTTAAAGAGAACAATTCCCTGGCAGAGGCGTGCTTTATTAGTCGCAGGGTCAGCTGTGGAGATGTCTGTAGTTCCTTCATAGGGAGTATTGGCGCTATTGCAGCTTCCAGTTTCCGCTGCTCCATCATTGAGAGCATCGGTGACGAGTGCGAAATTGGGGCCACCCGTATCGTAGGTGAATAAACAATTATTACCTTCGGGATTACTTCCTGCGCCCTTTAAGCCTGTCGCGTCGGCGTTTCCATAGTAGCGAAGCCACCGACCAAAGTTTACCAGAATCATATAAAGGGCCTGGACGTTGAGGTTATTCGTTTCACTCTGGCCCAATATCGCATTCCGGTTTGCTGTCGAGGAAACTGTTATTCCTCCAGGATAGAGAAGAGTATCAATAGCCTGTTTGAGTTTCGTGAAATCAGGGTCGGTTGCCGAAGTCATGAGAGAGGAGGTGCTAAAAGCTGCTAAGCTACCAAAGAAGCCTCCTGATGAAGCATCAAGATTAGTGAGGTCATCAGTAAAGAAAGTGATTGTTGAGTAATTGGCCTCACAGGCATAAGTTGAAGCATAGGCCTTCAAGTAGCGAGCATTAGTGCTTTGATAGCCCACTTCATCAAGAACGGCACGTGCACCTAGGCAATTACGGTCTGTTAAAAGAAAGTTAGCATCATCAATAGCATTCGAGACTTTCTCACTGTCTGAACCGCAGGAGAGAAGAAGAAGTAATAGAGAGAAGAGGAGAGTGTTTCTCATCCTCTTATTCTATCAAGGGGCCTTCTTTGCAGCTAGGGGGTAGTTTAGTATTTGTAGTTGAGCCCTGCAGTCAGGATTCGATCATCTCTTTGAATACCCACGGGAGGAGCTGTATCGCGATTGTAGCTGTATTCAAGGGATTGAGTCAGCGTCTTAACAATTTTTGTTTCGATCCCAATTGCCGCTCTGAAGCGGTAATCGGAAAACCTTTCAGTATTAGGCTGATAGTAGAGAGTCGATGAAAATTCAAAGTTCTCTGCTTGATAGAGATAACTTAAGTAATTATTGAGGCGAGGGTTTTCCTGATCCATGGAGTTTTCGATTTCTTCACTTTCAAAGAATGCACCAATGCCAAAGTTAATTTTGTGGTGATCTTGGTTGAGTAGTCTCATCCTTACGCCGGTTCCAAGAAGAAAGCGGGAATTAAGATCTTGAAACTTATTAAACTCACTTTGTTGAAAGAGCTCCCACTTGAGACTCTTGAGAACGTCATAGGTGTACCTCAGGTGGAGGTGACCTTCTCGAGTGTCTTCATCACCAAAGCTCTCGCCATAGCGGTATTTTGCAAGGAAGATAAACTGATGCTTTTTGGCCTTTAAAAGATTTAAAGTATTGAGTCCAATCAAAGACTTATCTACATTGCCTGATTGGTCCAATAGGCGAAGACCGATACTTCCTCGCAAGCCCTCCTTTTCCCCATTGGATTGGCGAAGGGACTCAATATTGAGAAAGGCGTGGGCATTAAAATTCAATAAAAAATAGAGTAGTGTCAGGTATTTCATAAACTTAGGATGACAAAGGTCGTATGTTTCGTAAAGTCCTGATTTTACGTAACTCTAACAGACAAAAAAACTCAATAGAAAATAAAGGTTTCCGATAAGTCTGTTATGAAAACTGTCAATCAAATCACACTCTTATGCCTTCTTTTGATCTTCTCTTTTAGCTGTGCTCATCGGCCTATGGTTAGTGAAGTCGAAGTTGCTGCAAATCGTACTCCTGCCCAAAGCTCTCAAAAGGGCTGCTTTAGTATTCTTGATAATCTTTTTAAAAATACAAAGGTCACGCGTCAGCTTAAGAAAGAGGTATCTGAGGTTGCTGATAAGTTTGGAAACGACGATGGACAGGAAGCGCTAAGAAGCATGGTGGACCGTTTACAAGAAGACGTTTCTCAACTTGGCTCAGAAGAACTCGACTCAAGTTGGTTGCGCTTAAGAGCAATCTACACTCGCTATAGCGAAAAAGTCGCTGATGGTCATTCTGACTTTTCTCGTTTGAGAGGAGAATTTAAAGAAGTTTCTGAAGAATTTATCACTCTCTATTCTCAAGTGAGAAGACCAGTTGTCTCTAATAATCACCAAGAACGTCTTGAAATGATGCGACCTCTTATAAGTAGAGGTGAAGAGTCAGTTAGTCAGTACGAAAAGAAGAATATCGAATTTAGAAGATATATTGCTTACAAAGACTTTACTGAGGATCTTAGTTATTCAGACCGTGAAGAACTTCAGGCCTTTGGATGGTGGGCCCAAAAGAATATTGAGTTTGATGATTTTAGAGATCAGAAATTTGAATCGCTTTATAGAAGAAAGAAAGAGGAATTTAGAAAAGCTTACAGAGCAATGAGTAAGGCAGAGAAAACCAATCTTGAGTTCTCCGGCAAAGAGTCAGCCCTGAAGCAATATAATGAATTAGCAGATAAAACCTTAACCTTTGAGACAAGTGCTGATGAATTACGCTCAGAAGCACTACTCCTTCTTAAGACCTTTGGGGATCTCGAACCAAACTTTCGTTCAAACGATTTTCTTGTATGGCTCTTTAAAGAAGAGAAATTAAACCGCGCTAAAATGAAGGATGCCTTAAACTTAGCTCAGAAAGAAGGCTTTGAACTTAAGCTTGGAGACTTTCTAAGACAAAGTTACAAGGAGTATGCTCCTTTTCAAAACTTAGCGCCACCACCAAAAGCAGATGATGCCAAGGGCGTTGTGGAGAAAGTAAAGTCTTGGCTTCCAATCTTTAAGCAAGAAGCGCCGGAGTGTGAATCACTTGAGTGTGTTATGAACAGAACGACTCAATCATGGAAGAGGTTCTTTAGGGCAAAGTACTATAAAGATAGTCTTTCTTGTTTAGCGCATAATCCTCTCGTGATGAAATCCCTCGTTATGGATGTTGGGATCGTATGGGCTACTCTTTATTGGCACTATCGTAATAACCCAGAAGAGTATCAGCGCTTTCCTTATGAAATTCTTGTTAATGGTGCCGTTTTCGCGCCCATCCTGGCTGAGGCCAATTGTCGAGCAAGCTTTAAAAGCGCCCTACCTTTTGGAGATCCGCTTCCTAAGAGCGAAGTCTTTACTTCTAAAGGCAAGCGCTACGCTCGCTGGTTTAAGAATTGGCAAGGTATCGCCTTTAAAGGTGTTATAAGTAGTGTCGGTCTCATGACCATGACCTATGGAATGGACAGCTTTCTTCTGGCCATGGGACACGCCATAGCGAAGCCACTTGATCTTAATAATATGCTTGTCCTCTTACCTGTGACCTATCTCTATCACGGTGTATGGATGGGCTTTAAGCAGATGGCGATCATCAATCCCCTTCGCCACAAAATTCTTCCAAGGCTTGCTCAAATTATTGAGAGAAAGACGAAACTCAAAGGAAGTTCTTGGCTCTTGCAAACAGGACTCGATTTTGCGGCCTTTAAAGCGCTCCTCCTTTATAATAGTTGGGATTATCTCGTTATTTATCAGGCGAAACTCTTTCCCTTTATGACAGGACTCTTTTCCGCAGGAGTTACCTTAGAGCACGAGCGAGGAATTTCTCCTGATGGTAAGGTTCTCGATACCTTTGAAGGAGTTAGTGAAGCTGGTGTGAAAACGGAGACCGTCCTTTCTGAAGAAGATGGGGAAGTGAGACTAGAGTCTGTGGATATTGATGTTGATGATGAGGCCCTTGAGTCTTGGGTCGATCAAATGCTTCAAGAAGAATAGAGAGACTGCTGCTTCAGCATATAAGTCTTAAAGAGCTTTTCAAGCTCCTCCTGTTTGGGGGAGTTTTCCTTAAGGCGCCACACATGGAGATAGGTCTCAAGAGTGCTAAGTTTTCCTTGAGAGGGAGTCTTTCTTAGAGAGAATTCTCCTTCGCTCAAATCGCCAACTTTCAAACGGGGTAGGGCCTGCAACCATGGGTTCTTATGAAGGATTTTCTTAGTCTTCTTCCAAGTACCATCAAGAAGAATAAGGGGACCTTTTGCTTCACAAATATTAATCTCCTCGCTAGAGGTCAGATCAACGTGGTAGGGATAGACAAGAGTGCCTTCTCTTGAATCAAAGACTTCTCCATCGCTAATAACTTGATTCTTAAAAAAGAGATCAAGAAGATGGGCGGAAGCAAATGCGTGATTCTTTTCGTGAGGGTGGCGTAAAATGACAATATCAGGGGCGTGTGTCCTCTCTTTTGGAAGAGCATCACAGAGACAGCGCTCAGGAACAAAGGAGCAGTGTTTGCAGGTTGTGCGTTTAAAAAAGGAAAGAGCAATAAGGGGAGTTCTCTTAACCTTAGGCTCCTTGAGATTCCACTGAACACCGATCAAATTCCCCTGAGGGTCAGTGTGCAGAGCAATTTTACGCTGAGAGGGACCTTCTAAATTGCTGCGAGTGACATCGTAGATATCTACCTCATAGACATGATGATCATGGGTTCTCTCTTTAAGAGTTGGAAGATTTTTAAGGATAAGGATATGACCGCTATCACCACCGGTGAGAGGGATGTTGTGTTTTCGCCACATGAGGCAGTCATAGGGAGCGAGGGATGAAATATGAGTCTTTGGACTATTGTCCTTAGCATAATCAAAGTATTCAAAAGCACGAGGATTTTGCGGGAGTTCTTGAGGAAAGCGTTTGGTCGCTTTTAAGAGCAGGGTAATGAAACCCGCGCAATTGCAAGAGAGGTTCGCCTCTTGGTCAAAGCTTGGATTGTTTGAGAAAGAGAAGCTTCTGCAATTAAGAAGCTCCTTTAATTTCTTTTCAACACTATTCAAAAGCTAAATTGGGCCATTACAGGGTCGTGGTCAGAGAGACGTCCCATGTAGTCAGAGTTAATATGAATAGGCTCACACTTAGGATCTTTTGTCATAAGACCTTTAGAAGCAAAGATAAAGTCAATGGCACTAGATTCTCCATTGTAATTGTGAGTGTATCTTTCTTCAGCAGGTGTGAGGGCATCAACAAACATTAGGTTTGTAAGATCACCATTATTACTCAGTGCTGTCATTGAGCGCTCGTTATAGTGAGCATTGAAGTCACCAAGAACGATAACATTAGCTTTTTGATCATTTCTCAAATCGAGAATTCTCACAAACTGGGCGAGAAGAGTGGCCGTAGCATGACGTTTCTCATCAGACTTAATATAGGGAGGTTGACGCTCTCCCCAGAACGAGCTGTCGCCAAGCTTTGAGTTGAGGTGATTCCCGATAATAAAGACCTTTTCACCACGAAAACTAAATTGGGCCACAATACTCTTTCTAGTATTTCTAAATTCTGAAGATAGGGGAAAGATTCGCCCTGGATTTACTGAAAGATCACCAGAAGCTGTGACAGTCGTCTCACGTAATTCACGATTAAGGATATTGCCGTTGTAACGCTCATCAAATTTTGGCGTAAATCCTACACGCGCACTATTATAAATGATTGAGACTCGAATATTACCACCCGGCTGACCACCTTCACTGTGATTGATGGGGTCGATATTAACTGATTTATAGAGGACACCTTCTTTATCACATTCAGAGGCCTCAATGATTTTCTCAAGCGTCCGCTCTGCTCCTGTTCCGCCTTGAAGGTCTTGTCCATTATCATCTTGAACTTCCACAAGATTGACGATGTCAGGGCACTGCAGATTAAAGCTGATCGATTTACCGATTTCACTCATCCTTTCGTTACCATAATCAATGGACCCATCTTCATTTGAAGAGAGGTTTTTGAGATTAAAGGTCGCAACAGTGAGCTTATTTCCTTCACCTTTTAAAGTGGTACGAGGACGGCACTCGAGTGGCCAATGGGTTTTATTAGGATCAACACTTTCACAATCAATCTCACCTGTATTTTCAGGGAAGTTTGGCTTACGTCTTAAGATATTATTGCTTGTAAAGGATTGCTCTTTAACAGGCATGACAAAAGTGTACTCACCACCACCAAAGAGATTCATCTCATAACTAATGTTACCGACGATATCCGCTTCAATAATGTCGCCCACATTATAGTAGTCTTCCTCACTAATAATATCTTGTGCCGATAGATTACCTGTAGAGAGGTGAAGGACTTCGGGACTATAGTCACCAAGCATAAAGTCTTCTCTTACTCCACCAGCGTAAGTGGTTTTATATTCTCTTCTCTTTCCATCAGGAAGGATATAAAGGGTGATGTAGCGCTGAACACTTTGGCGAGCAAGCTCTTCGTGGCCTCCTCTAAAACCGGTAACACGGGGATTTCTAATCTTTACGCGCATTCCTTCAAGAGACTCCCAAAAGTCGATACCATCGGTCATGGTCAGGTAGGTCTTAAAGTTAAGATTACCTTTAAAGGTAGAGAGAACTTGATCAGGAATCTGACGCCCATCAAAGCCAAGAAGAACCGGCTCAGGCAATTCATTTCCACTTGAGATGATTTTTAAGTTAGTCACATTGCGAATGACTGTTTTAGACATATTCTGTTCAGCATCAAGAGTCATGCGCTCCCAAACTGTTCCAGAGACTTCAATCTCATCACCAATTTGCACATCACTAGCATCTGCGTCCAAGTGGATATGAAGAGCGTCTGAAGTTTCAACTCGTCCATCGCCTTGGGGATCTTGGATGATGAGGTCAATACCTCTTGGATACCATTCAACATTAGACAGGGCCGTGACAATACCAGTTGTCGTTACCTTTTTTCCCCAGAGAGGAGAGCGGTGACGATCACTTTGAATTTGGTAAGTCTTAAAGCGACCGGCATCATTGAGTTCATAATCAATCACCATTCCTCGCTTATTATCAAGCCAGGGAAAGGTCTTAGTTGTAAGAAGATATTGTGTAAGAGCGTCTCTTGCTGAGAAGCGAACACCACTTCTCACAAAACTAAAGTTAAGTCCATTTCTAAACTTATAAGAAGGGAAGGTTTCACCTGAAAAGAAGAAGTGCTGATTGATAGCAATTCGATAAGTGGTCTTGTCATCAAAAGTACGTCCGTCATCAAGCTCAAAGGACGCGTTTTGAAGAACACCGGCAACGAGATTGATATTGTAGACAAGGCCGGCTACCTCTACGTCGAGATTAAAAGTATCTTGAACACGGGTACGGATAAGTTTTTTAATAGCAGCCCCATCCATTAACCCAATCATGAATTGGTCTTTATTACCATTCTTTGGATAGATATCAAGAAGGTAGTTGAGTTCATTACTCGTTAAATTAGGATGAGCAAAGCCGTAATTATTATCATTGATTAGGGCTTGAGGGTAGAGAACAACATCGAGGTCATAGACCTCTTTGATTGCCGTCGCCATAAGGTTTCCGGCACTAGTGGATGAGTATATTTTGGCCGTCCCCTTATCGGTGACTTTTACTTCAAAACCCTTAAGGGTAGAGATAAAAGTATCCTCAGTCTGCATCTGAGAGCTCTCGCCACATGAAGCAAGGACTAAGAGAAGGATTAGGAGTTGGGCCAAGTTTCTCATCTTAATTACCTACTAAGCTTAAATCTTTAATATTGGCTGAAAGGATTTGCCACACAGGGGTACTGCCTTCTCTTGATGTGTGAGAAAGGCCAATGCGGATTTTCTTACCCATGTATTTTGCATCAAGTTTAAAGTCTTCAGTCGTATAGACATTCCAATCACTACCTGTTGGCCCTTCTTGAAAAGAAATCATCTCCCAATTTAGGTCCTTTGCTTCTACTCCTTCTTGATCAAGAGCAACAACTACTTTGACATCATTTTGCTCTTTGAACTCACCTTTGTAGAAGTTGATTGTGTGAGTGAACTGAAGAGAGGGCATTGTGTTTCCAGCGAGATCAATTGCCTTCGTATAGAGAAGCTGAGTGCCAATGACATCTCGTGCCTGCATCTTCACAAAAGAAACACCATTATGAGCTCCCTCAGTGAATTGCGCTGGTTCGCCTTCAAGAGCGATTTGTGTCAGCTCTGAGAGACCTTGAGCACCAAAATCATAGGTCCACGTTAACGCAGCTGGATCAATTGTTGGAGTCGTGGTGAAGTCGTCTTCAAGAACAGTGACCGTTGCCCCTGACTCTTCAAGGTCTTTAATATTAGTGGAGATCATCTGCCATACAGGAGTGCTGCCATCGCGGGCGGTATGAGACCAGCCGAGACGAATAACTTTTCCTTTAAGTTCATCAGGAAGCGGAAGGTCCTCTGATTTAAAAACATTCCAGCTATTACCTTCAGGACCCGTTTCAAAGTCAAGAGTAATCCAATTGAGGTCTTTTGGACTAACGCCTTCTTGATATTCAGCGGCCATCATTTTGACGTCTTTATTGGTAATGGCGTCGCCTTCATAGAAGTTGATAGTATGCTCAAGTTGAACAGAGGGGCTCACAAGATCTTTAAGATCGAGAGGTGCTGAAAAGAGTAGCTTCGTTCCTCTTGCGTTTTGATTTTGCATCTTCATGAACTTATTACCGTTGTGCTCACCAAGGACAAATTCTCCTGGAGTACCTTCAACTGTAATTTGCCCAAGATTGTCAAAACCTTGCTCACCAAATTCATAACTCCAAGAAGAAGGAATGGGGGGAACATACGCTGATACATAGGGAAGGGGAGAGTCTGTAAGACCATAGAGATTAAATCTCTCAATAGACCAACTCACCCAGCTAAATCTTTCAAAGCGTTTCTTATTATCGTAGACAATAGCAAAGGTTACATTCTTAAGACCTGCATAGGCACTGAGATCGATGATTCCAGAGTCGACAGTGTCAAAGTTAAGCCCTGTCGGGATCGGACCCATGGGTAATCTTTTAAACTTGGCCATGTCAAATTCTTCACCTTTTTCATAGGTGGTTGAAACCATCACCTTAAAGGTGTTGTTCATGACTTCTGATCGTGTCGTTTCACTTCCAAGATCATCTTCGACGCCAATATTGTGACGGATCGAGTAGGCAAGATTTTTTACTTTAGTGAGGTCGTAAATGGGACTGACCATTACGGCCGTGGCAGGAGTTCCGCTTCCAAAGTTCGCAAGGTAGCGCTCTTGTTGAACGTAGCGTACTTTCCAGGTTGAGTTTTCAACGAGGTTTGTGAAGTCTCCAAGACCATCTGAAAAGCGGTAAGAGAAAATTGACCAACGAAGATCAGCAAGGTTTGAGTTTTGAATTTGTGCGAATTTTGCAAGAATTCGAGTTGCTCTTTGAAAGATGGGAGCGATTCTCTCCTGGTCTCTCTCTGTTAAATAGAGGTTTTGAATGTCTTTAAGAGCTGAGTTTAGTCTTTGCAAAGCCGATGAGTCTGTTGGGACTTCATCGAGAATTGCTGAATTAACCTGAATACTATGAAGAGAAGATCTTAAAATCTCCTTGTCACGAAAACTAGCATTTCGAAGCACCTGGTTGGACTCAATGAGATAATTGATATCCGTAACCTGTTCAATAAGACCCTCTACCTGAGTGTCATTATAAGTAGAAACTGGCGTCGTTTCCTCATCTCCACATCCTGCCACAAAGAGCACAAGGGTGAGGAAGGAAAGTAGGACTTTAAATGACTTCATAATAACATTCCTTAGTTTGATTAGGGAGTAAAGGGCTTACTGCCATCAAAACTATATGTAAGTTGTATTTTGAGAACGACATCATCTTCAGAGAACTTAGCCTGGAGGCGTTGTCCTTGATAATTTGAGCTCGAAATATCAACGGCATCATCAGCATTAGTAAAAACAGGGTTATTCGCTTTTCTGTATTCAAGTTCAGGATTGACGACAAAGTTGCCATAATCGAGGAAAGAGCCAACCGCGATTCTGTGAAGGCCGCCATGGGACTTAGATTCATCAGCAGTTCTTAAAATATGGGCAGACTCGGGGTCACTGTAGACGAAGTGTTCACCTTGGTAGCGAAGTGCATAGTAGGGTGTCCACGTGTCACTCATTTGCATCCCCATTCTGAAGCTAAGAGCGAAGTCTGTTTTTCCAAGCCAGTTTTGGCGGGTCCCATTGTAGTCAGAATAGACAGGCTGATAAGTTGGAAAGGTTGTTTGCTCAAACCAAGTGTTAGCGCGGTTTAAGCGCCAGGCGTTCTTACCGGCAGTACTCACAACAGTCTCACCTTCAAAGACCAGACGATTGGATCGGTGAATACCATAAAAGGCAGCAGCTCTTTTAAGGAGTGAGCCTGTTTCATCGGCCTCGGTATGACCGACAGCTGCGAAGGATGCACGAGTTGTTTCACTTAGGTAGTTTGCACCAAACTTGTAACCAATATTTTCTTTACGCTCCCAACGAACGGCAGTGGTATTGTATTGGATATCAAAGTCGGGGTTTGTCGGATAGAGGTATGTCGCAGCACCAACACCAGCATAGAAATTAAGGCGTGAGCTACCAAGAGTAACTTCAAGACCAGGAATCGTCTTTTGAGCGACTTTTGTTGTCCCTGGATTAGAGCCAATAAAAGAAGCCTGTCCGCCATCGATAAAGTACATTCTTGTAACGTCCCAAGTGTTGAATTCAACACCAACTTCACCATCAAAGTTAAAGGGATAGAAGCTTAGCTTTAAGCGGTCGTTGAGTTGCCACTCAATAACAGAGAATTCTGAGTCGAGATCAAGACCAAGAGTTGAGCCACCATTAGAAGTGCCATCATCGTTCTTTTCATTGGTGTTAATTTCAAGATCCAGTTGAAAGTTAACATTCCCATATTGATGATTGGCGAGGAGTTCGAAGCGATTGGTCTTATTGTTAAAACGGTTGTCTTCAGGGAAAGTCTGAAAACGAGTTCTAAAGAAGGTGTCAGGAGACCATTGGTAGCGTAGGGAAGCTGATAATTCCGTTTGGTCACCAAGTTGCGTCTTTCTCCCCTTTGAGTAGACATAGTCTTCATAGTAGAAGGTCTCGATGAAGAAGCTTCTCTCTTGAGGGACTTCCTTATTGATCTCAGCCCTCTTCATTCTCTGAATAGAAACGGTGTCCTGGGCAAGGAGGCCAGTGGAGCTCAAGGTCGCAAGAGCAAGTACGAATTTACTGCATGTTCGGATTTTGGTCATTATTCTCTCTCAATATTAAATATGAGGCGACCATAGCCCACGAAAACACGCCGCGCAATTAGAGCCCCCCCAATTGTAAAAATTCCCCGCATATTACTCATGTCGACGCCGAAAAAGTAGTGATTTTTATTAGGATTTTGTTAAGAGGAAGCCACCTATTTGACATCCCTTCGACGCCTCTAAGGACATTTTATTGGAAAAGGTAGGCAGGCCTATGATTACTCTAATGCTCGTGGACTCTTGAATTAGCTTGGGCTAATTTTGGGTTTATGAATCTAGTCAAAGCTGTAGGAGTCCAAGAGGAAAGGGAGATTCACTACATCCTTATTCTCGCCCTCATTCAATTCGCTCATATGGTGGATTTTGTGGTTCTAATGCCTTTAGGGCCGACCCTTATGGAGAGCTTGCAGATTAGTCCGGTGCAATTTGGAAGTTTGGTATCAAGTTATAACTTTACAGCCGCTTTCTTTGGCCTGTGTTTTGGGGCTTTTGCTGATGGCTTTGACCGCAAAGTGCTGATGCTCTTTGCTCTAAGTGGATTTATCGTAGGAACCTTTTGCTGTGCCCTTGCTCCTAACTTTGAACTTCTTCTCGCCTCAAGAATGTTCACCGGCGCTTTTGGCGGAATGATGAACGGCCTCATTTTCGCAGTCATTAGCGATCTTATCCCCTTTGAGAGGCGAGGGAAGGCAATGGGGATTGTAATGAGCAGCTTCAGTGTGGCGAGTGTGATTGGTGTTCCCATAGGCCTCGCCATCAGTGATGCTTCCAATTGGCATTTTACCTTTGTTTTTATCGGTGTTTTTAGCCTTCTCATCTTTGCGGCCGCACAACTGGTCTTTCCCAATATTACAGGCCATATGGATCGGCCCAAGGTCGCCTTCTTTAAAAGGGTAAAAGGTCTTTTTAAGAATAAACTCTATCTCACAAGTTTTGCCTTCATCTTTATGGTAAGTGGATCGATGTTTCTGTTGATCCCTTTTCTCTCGCCCTTCGCTGTAAAAAATATGGGAATGGGTCCAGATAAACTTAAGTATATGTACTTGGTGGGGGGACTCTTTACGGTTGTGACCGCGAGAATAGTTGGTGTGACTACTGATCGCGTGGGGGCCTTTAGGCTCTTTTCCTTGATCGTCTTTGTCTCCTTCATTCCCGTCATTCTCTACACTCATAGTGGAGAGACAACTTTTTTAATTTATTTAATCTATGGAACTTTCTTTATGACGATGGTTTCAGGCCGCATGATTCCCTGTATGACCCTTATTTCAGAGGTTCCAAGCTCAGAGGATAGGGGCTTCTTTATGAGTGTGCTTCATTCCATTCGGGCGTGTGGAAGTGCGACGATGACGTTTCTCGCGGGCTTTATCATTCATGAGGGAACTCAGGGGGAGCTTATGGGTTTTGATAGGGCGGGCTACCTCTCGATTGTGATGGGACTGGCAACAGTTGTAATGGCCACAATAATTGCCTATAAACTTAAGAAATCAAAAGCGGTTGTCTTTTGATACCAAAACCACTTCAATCTCTCTTAAATTCTTACATTTATAGGGGTTTTCACCTAGCAGCTCCTTGCCCCTGTAGCACGAATTCACAATGACCAGTACCATAGAGCCAGAGAAGGAGTGTGTTCTATGAAGAAATGGTTACTTTTGTTGGTGTTGCCCCTAGTTTTTTCCTGTGACCAAGAAGAGGAGTGTAGCGACGCTTTTGTGCTTGATTACCAAAGAATGGGAGAGAACTTTGAATCCCTCTATAAGCCCAATGCTGGCTCTTTTGAAGTCAAGAATTTTGATGATTCTTTAAGTAATTTTTTGAGCTCTCACAAAGGTGTTGAGTGTAAATATAATGGTGAGATGATCAATCCCACCGCTGAAGTCGAAGAGTTTCAAAAGAAGATCGCCGCTGTCTTCACACCCACCGCCTCAAGTGCTTTAGCCTCATCGGTAAAATTAACGGAGTCATTCTTTGGGCCAAAAGTTATTTATGGGGATGATGATAGAGAGCAAGTTATGGATTCACCAGGGGTCTATCAGGATTGGGCTGGTTCCACTCTTGCACAAGTTTCACCTAATGAATGGGATGCCAACTTTAATTTTACCTCACAGACCTATGGAGAGGCTTTCAGTCTTTGCCCAGGAGAGCGCTTTAAAGATGAATTAAGTGTATCACGCTGTAGTGGATTTCTCGTCGGTCCAGATATTGTTGTCACTGCTGGTCACTGTGTTCAATCTCAATTTGAGTGTGATGAGTACCGTTGGGTTTTAGACTTTAAAGATGATGCTCAAGGGACAGAGGAGAGTAAGGTCTTTCGTTGCCAGGAAGTTTTGAGTCAAGCCCTCTCTTCGGATGATTCTCAAGACTATGCGGTTATTAAACTTGACCGGCCGGTTACGGGACGAAAATTCTTTCGTGTACGAAGCTCAGGCATTGTCCCTAATGACGCTGCTCTTGTGATGATTGGCTACCCCTCGGGGATTTCTGCCAAGGTTGCTGACGGTGCGAACGTTCGCGATAATTCTCCTAAGAATTACTTTGTTACCAACACAGATTCTTTTGGAGGAAACTCTGGCTCAGCAGTCATCAATCGTGACTCGGGGGTCGTCGAAGGAATTCTCGTTCGAGGAGATCAGGATTTTGAAATCGTTGATTCTCCTGATGGTGGTCGTTGTCGTGTAGAAAAAGTCTGTGCCAATAATGCCTGTGAAGGCGAGGATGTGACGAAGATGACTTCTGTTACAGGAATCCCTCTCATCGCTCAAGAAAGCCAGGTTAAAGCGGGTCTTTTTACGGATAAGAACTTTCCTGAAATTAAAGAAGGTCTTCCACTCGCATTTCTAGGTTATAGCTATGGAGAATCAACAATTGGTGGGCTTAAGTTTCTTGATCGTTGTGGCATTCATTTCTACCCCAATGATAAACCATCCCAGTGGGAGGAGTTTTTTGTGGGAGAATGCTCTCAATCAAGTGCCATTGAAAAGGTGATTGTTGGCTTTTCTAATCAGTTCTACTTTTAAGAGTAGAGTCCTAGAGTGAGGACTCTTAGAATAAAGCGACTTAACTCCTGGCGGGCCCAGTTGATTTCATTGTGGCCTGCCTGATTTTGACTAATTGACCAGAGAATATCGAAAATCTGACGAAAACTTTTTGGGCTTTGTTGCATGAGAGGCCTTCCTAACTAGAGTAGAGTCTTCTTTAATTTTAAAATATTTTTTAATTCACTTTTTAAGTTTTGTCGAAGGGATTCCTTACCTTCTTTTTGCAGGTAATTATCCAGATCATTGAATTGATAGAGGATAAAGTTGAGACTGCGATTAAGGAGTTTTCTCGTCTCTTCTTTCTTTATCGTCTGATTGATCAAAGAGATGACTTGCGCGTCTTCAAAGGGTTTACTGAGAAAGCCTGAAGCTCCAAGCTCAATCCCTTCAATGAGAACTTCATTGTCGACGAAGGCTGAAATAAAAATGACAGGGACATCCACCTTGTTGCGTCGAATCGCCTTAAAAAGACTTAAGCCGTCTAGTTTAGGCATACTGAGGTCTGTGCACACCAGAGTTGGTGGATTTTCAGTAATAGCCTCCAGTGCTTTGAGAGGTTCTGTATAGGTGGTACAGCTATAGCCATAGCTTTCAATAATTGAAGAGAGAAGGTCACAAATTGGAGCTTCATCATCGACAATAACGATATGGCCCTTACCAAGGTCGGCATGAGCTCTTTGGACATTTTCTTTTGCCTTAGTGATAGCTGGACTTTCAGAACTCTTTTTCTCTTGGGTCTCTTCTTTTCTAGGTTCTTCTTTGGTTTCTTCTAGAGCAGGCTCCTGTATTTGAGGGGCGGGATTTTGGTCTCCTAGACTATCAAATGAATCCGGATCGACGATGGGGTCTTCTCCATCTAAGATTTTACGGGCACTATCGACTGCTTTGAGAAAATAATCAATTTGCAGAGAGCTCATCGTGCCCTCATCTCGAAGGGATTCAAATTGAGTTTCAATTTTATGCATAAAGGCTTGAAGATCCTCAATTTCAAACATTCCCGCAGCCCCTTTTAGGCTGTGAAAAGCACGAAAAATACCATTGAAGTTTTCTTCAAAAGATTCCCCTCTATCAATATTGAGGAGAAAGTCTTCAGACTCGACAAGCATCTCTTCCGCTTCAATTTTAAATTCGCCTAAGACTTCTTCATCCATTTGATACCTTCAAAGTATTTTAAAAATTAAGTCCTCCTATTTTAACAGTAAGTTGCATTGAGGCAAAAGGGGCGAATTTTCACTTAATAGGGATTTATTTTGGCACCTATTACCAACGCATTAAAAGATGAATAGAGGATAATGATCTTAATAACTATTTAAGATTGCATAGCTAAAGGTGAATAAATGCGAACATTTATGAATGTGGCGAATTTAGTGAAACTGAAGAGACAAGAACACCCCAAGAAGTATTCACAAGGTAAATTGAGCGAAGCACTTGGGTATAAGAATGGGCAGTTTATCTCAAATCTCGAAAGAGGACTATGTTCTATTCCTTTAAAGGGAATGAGTAAATTTATCGAGGTTCTCGACATCGATAAAAACGAACTTAAAAATGCCTTTCTCAAAGATTACGAAGAAACTATTGATTATTATCTAAGTGAATATCCAAAGGAGACAGACTCAAGCTCTGGGCCTTCTTAAATTTTAAATTCTTATAACTAAGAGGGGAGTGACCGCTCCACTCTTTCATAAACTTCGTAAACACACTTGGCTCAGCGAAACCCACTCGTTGGGAAACTTCATTGATTGGCATATTCGTGGTCGTCAAAAGTTGATGGGCCAAAACTTTTCTTGTCATTTTCTTAAGGTCGGTGAACTGATGATCAGCTTCGTCTAGCCTTCTTTGCAGCGTTCGCTTCGATAAGTTTAGGGATTGAGCCACCTCAACAAGAGGAAGGTCAGAGTAGAGAGCAAAGTTTTGAAGAGAACTTACAACATCGTTGACGATGGGGTTTTCAAAATGATTTTTATCAACACCAATTGTTTCCTCAAGCTTAAAGTCTTTAATCTTCTTATCGAGCAAGAAGCTGTTGGCCTGTGAATTATGATGAAAGTCTTTAAGCCTAGCTATGCGAATGAGGCCTGGACTTACTTTCAAAAAATCAAGTTTTGATACTGAGAAGTATTTTTCTAAGAGCGCAAAGATAAAATAAAATTCTGTTTGAAACTGAAATTGGTTAAGAGGTGACCAGGGGCTTTTGATAAAATCAATTGCTTCATCATGAAGCTGAAAATAGTGGAGGGGATTGAAAAAAGCTCTTTGGCTTTCGAGAGTCTTAATTAACTTTTCAGGAGTAGCACAGAGTTTCGCAATTTCATCCCATGTGCCATAAGAGTTTCTAAAGCATGGTGTCTTACTGATATCTAAATTGTCGATTTTAAAATCAAAGCAGCTCTTAAAAATGACATCAAAGGGTATGGCTTTGCCTGAGCTTATATAAGACGAAGCTAATAGGTGATCAGTTTCGACGTCAAACTCCTCAATAAACGGCAATAGGGAGCTAACGTAGTGATGGGAAAAGAACCATGGTGAAAGTCGTGGTTCTTTCAAGTCTCTCTCGTTCATGCGAGGCTGATTATAGCAAAGTAAAATAGTCCTCTAAAGCTTAAAAGACAGAATAAAAATTTTTATGGATGATAAGAAATCATAAATGGTAGATTAAAAAGGAAATCAGTTTAGAAAGGTCGTCATGAAGAAAGTAATCCTATTTAGTTTTCTTGCTCTTGTTCTGGGAGTAAGTTCTTTTATTTACTTTTACCCAAAAAGTCTCCTCCCCGTTTATGAAGGAGAAATCGCTCTAAAGAATCTAAAAGACAAGGTTAGTGTCACTCGTGACAAGTGGGGGATTCCTCATATTGAAGCGCAAAATGAATTGGACCTTCATCGAGCTTTTGGTTGGGTCATGGCGAGTGATCGCCTCTTTCAAATGGACCTTATAAGGAGAATTGCAAACGGTCAACTAAGCGAAGTCTTAGGGGAGAAGACCCTTGAATTCGATATTCTTCTGCGTAAGCTTCGTATTCGGGCCCATATGGATGACTTTTGGAAAGATAACTTTCATCGGTTAGATCCTAAAATGATTGCGCTTATGGAAGCTTTCTTTGATGGGGTTCATCAGTATATGGAAACTCAGCCTCTTCCTCTTGAGTTTAAGATCTTAGGCTACAGACCAAGGCCGTTTAGTCCGCAAGAGGCTATGGCCGCAAGTGGATACCTTGCTCTAAGTTTTGCCGAGGGATTAATTACAGATGCTTTGCATACGGACCTTCTCAATAGCCTTCCTGAGGAGACGGTGAAGGAGATGTGGCTTAGAGACCGCAATGATCAAAATAGAATTCAAGAACAAAGGAAAGTGAGCTACAGGGCAGGCGAGCAAAAATGGTATAAAGATCTTCTCAGAGCTCATGACTATTTCAGGGATTATCTCGGACTCTTTCATGGGAGTAATAGTTGGGTAGTTTCATCTAAAAGATCTAAGAGTGGTAAGCCGCTCTTAGCAAATGATCCCCATGTTGCTTTTTCTAATCCTGCCGTTTGGTATGAAGCTCACCTGAAGAGTCCAACATTTGAAATCTATGGCCATTATGTTCCTGTCGTTCCCTTTGCTTCCATGGGCCATAGTAAGGACAGAGCGTGGGCCGTGACGATGTCAGAGATGGATGACCTTGATCTCTATGAGGAAAAGATAAATGAAAAGGGAGAGGTTCTTTATAAGAATGAATGGGTCCCTTTAAAGAGCGAAAAGCAGGTTATCAAAGTCAAAGGTCAAAAAGACCACACAATTGAGGTCAGTTTAACGCCTCATGGACCTCTACTCGATAATTCTAAGTACGGTGTTAAGGGCAAAAATATTGCCCTTAAGTGGTCGTATCATCACCCTGAAAACGATGTTTCAACGGCCTTTTATAAAATGAGTCGCTCAAAGAAGTTAGCTGATTTTGATGAAGCGCTTAAGCATGCGGGAGCACCTGGTCTTAGTATTAGCTGGGCTGACAGTGAAGGAAATATTGCTTGGCGTGTAATGGGGAAAGTTCCTCTCAGACGAGGTTTTAAAGGGAATCAAATTCTTGAGGGATGGAGTGGAAAGCATGAGTACGAGCGTTACTTTACCATAAAAGAAAACCCAGGCCTGGTGAATCCCAAGAGTGGGATTATTGTTACAGCTAATTATCGGCCTGACTATCAGGGAGACCTTCCCATAGATGGTTACTGGCAACCGGGAGAGCGCTTTGTCAGAATTGAAGAGCTCCTCTCTCGCCAAGAAAAGTGGGGCCTAGAAGGATTAAAAGCCATTCAAAATGATCAGCATTCCTCAATCGGCCCTGCTATGGTCACGGAGCTTCTGAGTGAGCATACTGCTGAGTCTGACTTTGATAAGGAGGTCATGACAATCTTAAGAAAGTGGAAAGGGGAGAGTGATAAAACGAGTATTGGAGCAACCCTTTATCATATGTGGGTTTTAAAGCTATCAAAGGTCGCCCTCATTGATGAGCTTGGGGAAGATCGTTTTATTGCCTTTAATAAAGTTGCTGATGGTTGGAATTTCTTTAAGACTTTTCTCTACCAAAGGGATCATCAACTTTGGGATGACATCAGAACACCTGAAAAGGAAGGGCGAAAGGAGATGATCAAACTTGCTTACCGAGAAACTCTAAAGAGTTTGAGGGAGAAGTTTGGCGATGATATTCGTAGGTGGCAATGGGGAAAACTGCATACTCTTGAAGTTGAGCACCCTCTTGGCAAAGTGAAGCCCCTCAATCTTATTTTTAACACTGGCCCTGCACCTGCGGGGGGGAGCTTCTCACAAGTTGATAATATGAGCTATCCTCGGTACACAGATCGCTTTAATGTTACCCTAGGACCGAGCGTGAGGAGACTTATCGACATGGCAAAGCCTGAGCATTCCCTAAACGTGTTACCTACTGGAAATGTCGGCCACTTTAATAGTGAATTTTATGATGATCAATTTGAGTTATTTCTCTCTGGGAAGTATCGAGATCAATGGATGAAAATAGAGGATGTCAAAAGACATCCTCATCAGACACTTATTCTTAAACCTTTTAGTTTATAGGTCTTACTGAATTTGCTTGTAAGGAAACTCCTCAACAGGCGGAGCAACTTTGACAATCGTAAGATCACAAATCGAGTCAACTTTTTTACGGCTAGACTTAACTTCAATGGCTGGGCCTGCCTTCTTTTCATTTTGAACAAGTCTTACTAATTTCTCCATTCTCTCATCCGCTTCTTTTTGTTGCTTTTGAGTATTGGCCTTAATTTTAGTATCCATAATGGCAGCAACAATAAGGATGGCAAAAATAACGGCAAGTACACTCACCTGAGGATGACTTACACTAAGAACAGCAAGTCCGATCGTCGCGAGAATAGCCCATTCGATATACTTGCTATAATCATCGTCAAGCTTCTTTTGTTTGCTTGCTTTCTTTGCGTTAACCATTTTACGGTATTCACGCATTTGGTACTGTTTCTTCTTCCACACTTCGGGACTATTCTTATTATCCCGATTCGCCCTTCTCATTGCTAGGCTTGCGGCTTTTCTTGCTTTTACAATTTGGTAATCCATGGTGTGTTCCTTTTTTAATTCTCTCTGCCTATTTATA
This sequence comes from uncultured Bacteriovoracaceae bacterium, assembly GCA_950054155.1. Lineage (GTDB taxonomy): Bacteria > Bdellovibrionota > Bacteriovoracia > Bacteriovoracales > Bacteriovoracaceae. The sequence goes on along the minus strand of CATLOT010000003.1, from coordinate 45,278 downwards.
TTCAATCTTGATGCCAAAAAAAGAATGGGAAATTAAACACTTAGATTTACCGATCAGGCCTAAAAGTGTTTAAATTATAGACACCGTGTGAAATTTATTCGCTCAACTTATCGGGAGAGCTAAAATCAGAGTCATGAACACTTTAAAACTTGCCCTGTTAGTCCTTTTAATGGGCTGCTCGAGTCAGAATGAGCGCTTTCAAAATATCGAACCTTTTGCAGATAAGAGCCTCTTAGACATTATAAAATGGCGCTTAAGCACCAATAAAGAAAGCTGGCCCGAGTGGATAGAGTCTGAGCAATATAAAATCCCTCACGAGCGTAGTGAGGAACTTTCTTATACCGTTATCAATCACGCGAGTGTGCTCATTCAATGGCATGGGCTAAATATTCTCACAGATCCCGTCTACTCAAAGCGCGTTTCTCCTGTGAGTTGGCTTGGCCCACAGAGGGTACGCCTTCCCGGGGTGCGCTTTGAAGATCTTCCTCCTATTGATATCGTTTTGATTAGCCATAATCACTATGATCATCTTGATCTTGAAACCCTTAAAAGGCTTAAGCTTAAAAGCAATCCCTTAATTGTTGTCGGCTTAAGAAATGGGGAGCTTCTTAAGAGTGAAGGTCTTGATCATTATAGAGAACTTGATTGGTGGGAAGGCTTTGAAAGAGAGGGGCTGTCCTTTTCCTTTGTTCCTGCCCAGCACTGGAGTGCGCGAGGTCTCTTTGATAAGAGGATGACTCTTTGGGGAGGTTTTTCTTTAAAAGAAGTGGCAAAAGAAGGCAGGCATGTCTATTTTGCGGGTGATACCGGCTATGGCCGCTTTTTTAAAGAAATTAAAGAAAAGAGAGGAAGGGTCGATATCGCTTTCCTTCCCATTGGTGCTTATGAGCCTCGCTGGTTTATGAAAGATCAGCATATGAATCCTAGAGAAGCGATCCAGGCCCATCATGATCTTGAAAGCCTTTATTCAGTAGGTATTCACTTTGAAACCTTTCAGCTTACGGATGAAGGGGTCTATACTCCGAGAAAAACTCTTGAGCATCTTAAAGAAGAGAGGGAGCTAAAAGGAGAGTTTCATGCACCGACTTTTGGTGTAACTGTTAGGCCACAATTTTTTTAGAACGCCAGTCTTGATACATATTGAGAAGCATAAAACCAAAGCCCGTCATAATTACCACATCGGCGATATTGAAAATATTGGTTTCAAAAGGTCGCTTTATTCCAAGATAGAGGAAGTCCACAACGAAGTTAAAGCGGATACGGTCAATAAGGTTTCCAGCACCGCCTGCAGCGATGAGGCAATAGGACCAAAATTCTAATTTATTTATTTTCTTGCTAAAGAGGGCGAAGAGAGAAAAGGCGACCAGAACAATAATAGGCAAGAAAATGAGAAAGAGGGAGCGATAGGGCTCGTCCCAATTTCCGCCAAGGTTTCCCCATGCTCCGGTATTTTCAGCATAAGTGAGTTGGGCCATCCCAAAGAAGTACTGGCGCGGGAGGTGACCTTTTAGAGTCTCTACCGCCCAAATCTTCGTCATCTGATCAAAAGCGATAAGAATAAAAACGGTGGGGATAAAAATAAGAAAGCGTGTTTTATTGGAATATGATTTCATGGATTCAGTATACTCTAGAGGCGCTCATTCATCCACGCTCTTAATGCCTGAATCTCAGAAATATCAATTTCGTGACCCATTGGGTAAGAAGTAAACTGACAAGATTTCACTTGGTCACTGATGATCTTAAGATTATTCCTTGTCTCTAGGATAGGGATAATGGGGTCTTGTTCTCCATGGGCAACGAAGAGAGGAGTCTCTGCCGCCTTGGCGCTCATTTCTATTGAAAGAGGGTGGGCGGTAATCCTAGGGCTTAGGGCAACGACTCCACCAAGGTGGGCATTCTTTTTTACAAAGAGATCTAAAACCATTCTTCCCCCTTGGCTAAAACCAAAGAGGAAAATATTTTTGAGACCCCATTTAATCGCTTGTTCCTCGAGAAGGCCTTCAAGAAGCTCCATGGACTTTTGGTAGCGAAGATCCTCAGTTGAAAATGAATCATCATACCAGGTATAGCCAAAGCTCTCGACAAAGGGAGCATTGAGAAGAAGATAGTTTAAGCCGGTTACATTAAGCTCTTGGGAGAAGACTTTGTAGCTGTGAAGAGTGTCGCCTCGTCCATGGAGGACAATCATGAGTTTGTCACCAGAGGTCATACCTTTATTAACGGCAGGAATAAAGTGCTTTGTTAAGGGGGTCATAGGCTTCTTCTATTGGGAGACAGCAAGACCTAGTGAAAGAAGGAGTTCATCAGTATTTTGCGAAAAGAGTTCTGTTAAGTATTCGCTCTTATACTGACTGTAATCACCTGGCCCTACAATTATAGAACTCATAAGGCTTATTTTATAACTCCGATTACTTGATGTCATTACAGCATCGTCAATATGATCTCTATCGAGTCGACAGTGACCGAGCTCATGAAAGAGAAGGGATTCACGGTATTCTTCACTTGCGCCATTCCACCATGATTCTCTAATAATAACCTCTTTAGTACCATCGGGGTATTCAAAGCAAACACCTTGGAAATTTTCATTCTCCGTATCGCCAAAGTTGATTGGAATATCACCAACAGAAAAGCGACCATCACCAGTATGGACTTTTCCATATTGCTCGAAGGCTGCAACATAACTATTGAAAACGCTATTGGTTGTCGTGAACTGGCGAACAGCATTGATATCTTTTACGACAAGGTCTTTTTGCAAGGGAAGGGGAATCCCACACCCTGATAGGGCAAAGACAATCACGAATAGGCTCAGTATGTTCTTGGTCACTCTTACTCCTCGCCCTTGTATACTTGCATTATTGTTGCCACTCTTGAAAGCCAAGATTTCAAAGACTTAAGATCGTGGGGATGTTTAAAGTTTAGGCACTATGCTAGGATAGGAACACATGAAAACTCTTATTATTGGTGATATTCACGGCTGTTATGAAGAGCTCCAGCTCTTACTCAAGAAAGCTTCTTATGAGGAAGGGGATCGCCTTATCTTCTTAGGAGACCTTATTAATAAAGGTCCTTTTTCTGTGGAAACCCTCAACTTTGTGAGAAAGGGTAAGCATGAGTGTATTCTTGGCAATCATGAACTCGGTTTTCTCAAAGCGCTTGAGGATGAACAATGGCGAAGACCTCGCTTTTATGAACTTCTTGAAAAGCTTGGGCAGGAGCGTGAAGAGATCATTACTTGGCTAAAGACATTACCTCTCTACATCGAAGAAGAGAACTTTATTTGTATTCATGGCGGATTGGAGCCAGGCCTTGATCTTCACCAGCAAAGAGCAGAGGTCGCCACCAGAATAAGAACTTGGGGCGGAAACTCTCTTGATATGGATAATGAGAATGATCCTCCTTGGTTTGACTTTTATCAGGGCAAAAAAATGGTTTTCTTTGGCCATTGGGCATTGAAAGGCTATGTGAAGAGGGCTAATTGTATTGGTCTCGATACAGGCTGTGTATGGGGGGGGAAATTGAGCGCCTACCATGTTGAAGAAGATAAACTCATTCAGGTAAACGCTCTTAAGCAGTACAAAGTTCCTTAGAGTTGAATAATTAAAGAGTTTCCACTTATCTTGAGAGCTGCAATATTGGCATCCCTTATCGCATTAAAAAGAGTCTTCTTTATAGAGAGAAAACCTACCTTGGCACTGTGAACATCAATTCTAAGTTGTTGCTTGTCCTCACTCCACGAGGTGTGGCCTTTTACTTTAACTTTCCATTTAAAGAGAAATTTCGCTTTGAAGCTCATATTGAGGGAGCCCTTAAAAACTTGGATATTGATATCTTCTAATTCATCAAGACCTTTTTGATTACTCTTTAAGCCGGTGAGGTCCTGAAACTTATGGGCAATACTCTTGGTGGTGAGTTGATCAAGATTGAGAACTGGCATACTCACGCGACCCACTTGAAGGCAAAGGTCGAGATTAAAGGGCAGGGCCTTGAGATTATCCCTCTGGCAAGTGAGATCAAGTCTAGGAATATGAGTTTTTTGACCATCAAAATTTAAGGTGAGGTAATCGAGGCTAAGATTGAGTTCCTGAGCATTTTTGTAGAAGAGATCAAAGTTTTGGGTGTCAATTCCACTGAGGTTGGAAAGAACACCTTCTTCATTGAATTGATAATCAAGCAGGAGTTCATTCATTTGCGCCTGGATTCCATTATCATGCAGCTGAAAATGAATCACAGGAGCGGGATGGCTAATTTTAAAAGGCAGAGCACTAATAAGGACATCACTGGCCTCAAGAGTGGCCACTCTCTCTTCAGAGCTACTTGAAATGTGGGCATTGGTAATATTAATTTCCTCAACAGCATGAGTTGAGAATGAAAAGAGATTGGAAAAAAGAATAACTGAGTAAAGTACTTTATTCATTGTACCCTCCAAAAAAATAATGCGTGTAGCAAACGCATCGTCAGTAGGGATCGGCATTTTGAATGTTTGATGTTCACTAGACGAGAAGGGGAAGAATGTACTGGCCCATTAAAAAAACTTTATATTTTCAGGGATATAACTCATAATAGAGAAATAAGTTTCAAAAATTTAAAAGGTTAAAAAGTTCATGAGTACCGAAAAAGTGATTTTGTGTGTTGATGATGAGGCAGATATCTTAGAGCTCTTTAGAGATGAATTTGTTGATAATGGATTCAAGGTTCTTGAAGCATCTAACGGTGCCGATGCTTTTGAACTTTTTCAAACAAGTAATGTCGATTGTATTGTAAGTGATATTCGAATGCCTGGCGGTGATGGAGTATCTCTCGTTAAGAACGTTAAAGAGAAGGGAACTGATATTCCTATTTTTCTTGTGACGGGCTTTTCAGATTACACGGCAGAAGACCTCAGTGGTCTAGGAGTCAATGCGGTTATCTTTAAGCCCTTCGACCTTGAAGAGGTAGTCGAGATGATCTCAAATACTGTTAGAAAGTCTTCCTAGTCTTCTTTTTTTAAGAGAAGAAGGTAGCATGTTTCTCCACGCTTGAGGTATTTGCGCTCAAAGTGGGTCACACCTTTGTCATCTTCCTCTCTAAGTTCACCAGCATACACCACGGTCAGATTCCAAACAGCGTGTGCCAAGAAGCGCGCTTCCTCAAGATACTCTTTTATATTTGTTCGAAGCTCAATGACTCCACCTCTTTGGAGGGATTGAAGGTAGATAGTAAAAGAGGGCATCCCTAAGAATCTCTTGTTACGCTGATTTTCCTTGGGATAGGGATTAGGATAGAGAAAGAAAATTTTCTCAAAGGCTTCTCTTGTTTTTTCATAATGGGAGCAAAGCCAGTGGAGAGCATCCTCATGGATGGGAAGAATATTGTTGAAGCGGTGATTTTCAAAACGCCTATTAAACTTTTCAAACTTTTCTTGCGTTCTTTCACAAGCAATTAAGAGCAGCCTTTGGTGTTGAGGCTTCTTAGCCCACAAGATGGGATGAAGTCCAACGCCACAGCCTACCTCTAAAATTAAGCCCTTGTTATTTTCGGGCCAGGGACTAAGGTCACGGGGAGGCCTTACATCAGCTGGGTTGAAGCTTTTCTTTTTTAATTTTTCTGCGTATTCCGTTATTTTCACCTTTTTACTCACTTCTTGGCGACTCTATGAAAAAGAGGTAGCGTTTATCTGTATCACAACGATCTTAGGAATGTTTTATGCACTTAGTTAGAGTCTTTAGTATCATCCTCTCTTTCATTTTCACCAGCTGTGCAGGGGCAACAGTTTTCTACAATCCCCAAACTGGTGAAAAACTTCCTTTAAAAGAGGCGGTCAAGACTCTTGAGGCCAGTGGGATTTATGTCCTGGGTGAAACTCATTACGTCCAAGAAATTCAAGAGGCGCAGGGAGAGTTCATTAAAAGCTTTGTCAAAGAGCATGGACTGCAAGAAGACTTTAATGTGGCGTGGGAGTTTTTGGACTTTCCTCGCCAAAGTATCATCGAGGCTGAGTTTGAGAAGTGGTCGCAAGGGCTAGTCTCATTTGATGCCATGATGAAAGAGGCCTTTGGCCGAAATCCCGGAGATAATATTCTCTATCGCCCTCTCTTTGATGCTGCCAAAATTTATGGTGGGAAGATCATTGCCACTAATGCCCCAAGAGAATGGAAGAGAAAGATAGTGAGTGATGGCTTTCAAGCCCTCAATGCAGATGAAACTCCAAGAGGTTTGAGAAGAGGCAATGATGCTTACCTTGAGCGCTTTATTGCGGCGATGGGTGGACATGGTGACCCGGCTACATTTGAAAATTACTTCTTGGCCCAGTCTTATACAGATGCGGTTATGGCCGATCAAATCGAAAAAAATCACACTTCTACGTCCTTTATGATCGTGGGGCACTTTCATAGTGACTTTGGTCATGGCCTCCCTGAATACTTAAGAGATTTAGGAGCTGTGAAGCCCGTGCTGATCAGAATGATTGACGCTAGTGGGCTCTCTGACTCTGAATTAACGGATGCCCTCAAGCCACATGTAAAATACGGTGAAGTCGCTGACTATTTTATTATTGTTGGTGAATAGGTTAATGGCCTAAAGTTCCATCCCAAAGGTCTTGATGATAATTAAAGTTACAGACCTTTTTCACCATTTGTAGGTAGCGGTGGAGGAAGGGACTAAATTGAAATTCAGGAACAACGTAGAGCCCCCAAAGGTGGGAGGCAAGCATTATATCTAATATCGTAAAGTCTCTTTGCTTAAGCATAAAGGGGCCAATCAGGGCCTCCACTTCCTTTAAAAGAGGCGCAAGCTCCTCAAGAAAGTCTTCTTGTTTTTGAACCAGTTCATTGAAAGGACCACGCTTAAGTTCCTTCTTCTTTTGAAAGTACTCCCGTGATTCCTTAGTGAATTCTTTAGTGTACATCCAGTAGGGCATGGCCAAATTATGAATGGGCTTTCCCAGTCGTCCGAGGAGCTCGTCGATCTTCTCCCCATGAGAATCAAGTATATCAAGATTGAGCTCACCCTTAATATCTAGTTTCTTGAGGATATCAAGGGATTCATTCATGGGCTTCCCATTGATAACGGCAATCGGAAGCATCTTCACCCCAGTCAACTCGAGAGGCGTCTTCTCATCTTCATAACCCAAGGGAATAGACTTGTAGGGCAGATCAAGTAGGCCAAGAGACAGGCGAATACGAAGGCAAAAAGGACAATGGATGTAGTGGTAAAGTTCAATCATATGGGGATCTTAGAGGAATAATAGGCCTCAGGCAATGACCTAAAAAGGGTCAATTTGGCCCCGAGAAGGAGGAGGCTTGGATTTTTTACAAATGTGAAACATTGAGAAGCTCATTCATTGTAGAGTGGCTTCACCCAACGAAAAGAATTTTATGGAGAATAAGATGAAAAACCTACTTAACCCAAAGGCCATAATCTTTGTTATTGCAGCTCTAATCCAGCTCTCTAGTTTTGCTAGCAAGGCTGGTGATATCAAAATTCTTACTCTTAAGAATGTTGATCGAAATGTAAATTTTGAGCTCTTTATCAAAGGGGATGAGAATCTTAATGCCGTAGGACTTAGACTCTATGACCATGAAGATAAGAAGTGGGAAGATTACGATGTCTCAAAGCTACCTCGTGGCGTTGTTGTTAAACAAGAGGGAAGCCATAAGGTCATAGTGCTTCAGTCGCGTAATTTTGAAAAAGATCGTGGTGGTCACTTTAAGATTGAATTTCTTCAAAATGGAATCACTGGTTCTAAAGGAAGAATTGCTCTCGACTTTGAATTTGATGGAAGAGAGTGGATTGTTTACTACCAGGGCTCAAAAGTGGAACGCTTAGACTTCAATCTTAATAAAGTCTTTGGAAAAGTAATTGGAATCTCAAAAATCACTCCTAGATTTGCAAAATAGGCGGTGCTAAAATAAAGCTCACTTTAATTGAGGAGCTTTATTGTGGAACTCATCTTCAGGGATAAGAAGTTTTGGCCGTTATTTTGGACTCAGTTCCTGGGCGCCCTCAATGACAATTTCTTTAAGAATGCCCTTGTCATTCTTATCACATATCGGGCTGTGCAGCTTGGGCCCCTCGATGCCAAATTATTAGTCCCTCTTGCTGGAGGGATTTTTATTTTCCCCTTCTTTATCTTCAGTGCAACCTCTGGGCAAATGGCCGATAAGTTTCAAAAAGCCGAGCTTATTAGAAAGATTAAGCTTGCAGAGATAATTATCATGAGTATTGCAAGTGTTAGCTTCACTCTGGATAACTACGCTCTTCTTCTCTTTGTTCTCTTTCTTATGGGCAGTCAGTCCGCTTTCTTTGGACCTTTAAAATATGGAATTATTCCAAGCCTTGTAAAACCCGAAAAGCTTGTCTCGGCCAATGCGTTTGTCAGTGGGGGCACTTTTATTGCCATTCTTATTGGAACAATTATTGGGGGGCTTGTCCCAAGTCTTGAAAGCTATGTCGTGCCTTTGAGTTTAGGACTTCTTGGCTTTGGCCTTGTCGGTTACCTCTTTAGTCGCTTCATCGATGATGTTGCCATTAGTAAAGAAGGAGTGAACACTAAGGTTGATTATACTTTCTTAAAGCCCACATGGGATATCATTCGCTTGACCCAAAAGAATAAGACCATCTTTACAACAGTGCTTGGAATCAGTTGGTTTTGGTTTCTCGGCGCTGCTGTTTTAAGTTTACTCCCTCTCTTTGTTAAAGAAGTTCTTCAGGGGGATTCAAAAGTCGCGACTTATTTTCTCGCGACTTTCACGATTGGTATGGGACTAGGAAGTTTCTTAACAGCAAGGATTTCTAAGAAGAGTGTGGAAGTTGGACTTGTTCCCATTTGTGCTCTTGGAATGACGGTCTTTCTCAGTATTCTCGCCTTTGTGGGGCAGCAGCGCATGGGACTTCAGGTCCCCAATGAGCTGTTTGGAATAAGTGAATTCTTTTTTAAGCCCTACTCGAAAGGTGCCTTCATCGGTCTCCTTGGAATGTCTGTCTTTGGAGGGGGTTATATCGTCACGAATATGGCCTTCCTTCAGACGGTATCCAAAGAAGGGGAGCTTTCCCAGACCATTGCAGGAAATAATATTTGGAACGCCCTCTTTATGGTTGTCGCCGCTGTGCTCATTATGGTGCTCACTAAAACGATTGGGATCTCATTATCCTTTCTCGTGTTGGGTCTTATTAATCTTGTGGTCGCTTTTCTTCTCTATTTTACCTACTCAGAGCAGACTCTTATGCTATGGATGCGTTTTTTGAGTAAGGTTTTTTATCGTGTTGAAGTGAAAGGGGGGGAAGACTTTCCCAAAGAAGGACCCGTGATCATTCTCGCCAATCATGTGAGCTTCGTTGATTGGGTCATTTTAATGGGAGCAGTGGAGAGACCTATTCACTTTGTCATTGATTATAGTTACTACTATATGCCTACGGGGCCTTTTTGGTTTCGCCAAGCAGGTCTCGTCCCCATTGCTACCCGTAAGGAGAGTGAAGAAGTTCTGACAAAGGCCTTCGAACTGATCTACCAAGATCTTGATAACGGTTCAGTTATGGGACTATTCCCAGAGGGCTGGATTACGCGAGATGGTAAGATGAGGCGTTTTCAGCCAGGAGCCGCTAAGATTCTAAAGCAACGTCCGGTTCCCGTTGTTCTTGCGGCCCTTGATGGGCTTTGGGGCAGCCTCTTTAGCTTTGAAGGAGGGAAGGTTCTCTTTAAAATGCCAAGCTTAAGGAGGAGAAAAATTACTCTTACACTGAGTTCTCCCATAGCCCCTGAAGACTATGACTCGAAGGAAGCACAGGCGTGGGTGGAGAGTAATGTCAGTCATTATGATGTAAAGCCACTTAACGTTTTGGCCAAAGATGGTCATAATAATTAGAACTCTAATATTTTCAAGGATGATAATATGAGCAAAAGCTTTCTTACGATCATTGCCCTCTCACTAGTTCTCTTTTCTTGTGGCGAGCAAAACTCAGAAGAAACACCAGACGTGGTTGGAAATAATAATCCTTATAATTGGCTTGAGCCCCTTAAGGCCTCATCTCAACTTGGAGAAGATGAGTTAGCTATTGCTAAGCGTGTCTGTCAGAGCTTTCAAAAGAAGCGTGCTTTTCTTGCTAGGCAGGCTCAAGGTTTGGTGCTCGATTATCGAGTCTCAGAAAAAGTCTGCGGCCAAGAGAACCCTTCGGTTGAGCGTGGCCAGGGAAGAATGATGATGAATAGAGATGGAAACCTTTCTCTCTCTAACCTCAATCCTTCAACGCCCATTTTTACCGATGTTCTTAGTGACCAGCACTCAAAAATAGAACCCTTTTGTGATCAGGTGTTAGCAGGTATTAATCCTCAAAACACAAGAACCGTAGCTCCCTTTCGTCATCAAATCAGCTTCTTTACTGAGGTTGAGCGCGATTGGATTCAAATCGTCGAATTTCAAAGTCGTAATGGAACGTTCTATCCTTTTATTATTGAAAGATCATCTATCGTGACACCCACTACCACCGACAATCAAGATCAACATGGTTTTGTCAGTATAAGAGCGGTCAACAGACCCTGCTCTGATTTCTCTAATCAGTTTATTATGCAAGAGTGGCTCTAAGAAAGTGAGCCGCTTTCGAATAGCGCCAACACCTTCTGGTTATTTGCATCAAGGGAATGCTCTCAATTTTGTCCTCACATGGTGGCAAGCTCGGCTTCGCCAAGGAGAAGTAGGGCTTCGTATAGATGACCATGATGAAACCCGGTCACGAGCAACGTATATCGAAGACATTTTTAGAACCTTAGAGTGGCTAGAATTGGACTGGGATTTTGGGGCGACGGGCGTTGAGGATTTTAAAAAGAATTACTCACAAACTCTGAAGAAGGATTACTACTTTAGTGAGCTTTGCAAAGAAAACCTCCCTTTGTTTGGTTGTTTTTGCTCACGCCAAGACCTTAAAAAAAATGGGGGAATCCATCCTGTGAGCTGTCGGAAAAAGGCGAGCGATTTTAAGGCGGGTGACGGTTCTTGGCGCCTTCATACGGGTGAAGAGAAATTTAGAGATGCTAACTTTAGAGACTGCATTCTCTGGAGGCGAGATGATCTGCCTTCTTATCAGTGGGTATCCCTTATCGAAGATCGAGATGATCAAATCACTCATCTTGTCAGGGGTGCTGACCTCATTTCCTCCACTGAGTTTCAACAGTACTTAGCAAAGAGGATAGGAGCAAAGAGACCAGAGCACTTTTTTCATCACGACCTTATTAAACTTGAAGGAAAGAAATTGAGTAAAACTCAAAAGAGTCATTCTATTCGAAGTGAATTTAAAAGAAGCGAAGACTTTTATGGAAAGGTGATTTCTGCGTTTGTAGGAGAAGAGGTAAGGAGTGCTTCGGAGCTTCTTAATCTAAAAGCTCCGAAGCATGACTTATTTTTAAAGAAATGATTTTACGGCATCAATAAGGGCCGCATCGTCCATAGCATGCTTAGCATACAGCTGATCTGCTTTATAGGCACTTTGACCAAATTCGCCTTTATTACCAAGGCTCACCATTTTAAAGTCAGCGCCACTTTGGGCAAGTTCATGAGCAAGCATTGCACCCATTCCTGCTTTGACTTGATGATCTTCAATGGTGATGAGGCGACCACTTGTTTTAGCGAGTGCTTGGGCAATCGTTTGAGTGTCGGGCTCATTCACAAAAGCATTATTAATAACAGTGACATCGATTCCTTGCTCTTTTAGGGCTTCACTTGCCTTGAGGGCCTTCGCGACCATTGGGCCGGTGGCTACTATCGTTGCAGCTGATCCCTCTTTAAGAACTTGAGCCTTCTTCCACTCATATTTTTCACTTTCATTGAAGTAGTGAGGAAAGTTCTCACGTCCGTAAAAGAAGACGTAGCTATTAGGGGTCTTACCTGCTTCAGTCATGGTCTTATACTCATGAAGAGCACTGTAAAGATATTCCTCGGCTTCTTTTGAACAAGAACAGCTGACAACTGTTGTATGAGGGATAGAGCTCACAGCACTAAAGTAAGTCGTCGCCTGGTGAGAAGCACCATCAGCGGCATCTTGAAAACCTGTATGGCTAAAGAGGCAAATGACGGGACCTTGTGAAAGGTTGGCCATAATGAGAGGAAGGTTCCCCTTGGTAATTCCAAACTGAGCAAAGGTGTCGACCAAGGGAATGAAGCCGGACTTTGCTAGTCCAACAGCCGTTGAAATCATATTGGCCTCGGCAACACCAAGGTCGAGAGAATTTTGAGGATATTTTTTGTGAAAAGGAGCGATCCCAGTTGAGCCTTGAAGGTCACTCGCAACGCTGAAGAGAGGAAGGCCCTCTTCCATGGCACGCTCACACGCTCTCGCAAGACCTGGTTGAACCTTTTCGACAGTGATAGCACTTTCTTTCTTTGCTGAAGCCTCGGGTTTTGTCGCGAGAATACTTTGGGCCCAATCGGTGAATTCTCTGGGGGCTTCTCCATCATAAATCTCATTAAGAAAAGAGACGAGATTGGCGTCAAAGGGCTTAAGAGGGTAGCCATGACCACCAGAAGCGCTCTCTTCTGTCGATTTTACTCCATACCCTTTGATTGTCTTAAAACGCAGGGCTATGGGCTTTTTAGGATTAGACTTCGCCTGATCCACAGCCGTTTCAATGGCCTGGTAAACTTTCTCTAGATCATGACCGTTTTCAATCGTGACAAGATCCCATCCTAAAGTCTCAAGTGCTTCAAAAGTTGGGCCCATGGAAAAAGCGTCATCACCAATTCGTCCTGATAGTTTGGTATTGTTATCTGAGATTAAAAGAACGAAGGGATTCATTTTACCCTTGTGAGCAAGACCAGAAATAGCGGCCATGGCCTCACGGGCTTCCCCCTCCATGGCGCCGCCGTCAGAAAGGGCGCAGAGAGTGACGCGATTGTTTCCAAGAACCTTATCAGCGAAAGCTAGGCCTTGGGCTTGAGGTAGGCCTGATCCAAGAGGACCATTAGAAATAAAAACTCCCTCGGGATTAAGATGGGCTTCCCCATGACCAGTGAGTTTACTTTCAATTGATCTAAAGCCTTTAAGGGCGTTGAAATTAAGATTATCAAATCCGTAAAGTGCGCGAAGGGCATAGACACCATTTTCCGTATGACCAGCATCATTGATGAAGTGAAAACTCTCATGCCACGTTTTAGCCTGGAACATGAGGCCGTGAGCTGCGGCCATGATTTCAGCAAAGGCCGCTGGTCCACCCCAGTGAGCAGCAGCACCGCCAATAACGGCATGTTGATTCATCAAAGCAACCAAAGCTCTTGTGGCCTTGGGATCTGCGAGAGTAACTTCTTCACCATTCTTTGCTTTAACGGTGCAGGCGTACTTTGGGGTTTGAGAGGGGTTTGGTGCGAGCTTATTGGGAATGTTCAGGGCTTTTGAGGTCATGCGATCTCCGGATTTTGTGGGTTTGGGATATTTGGCAACGATTCTAGTAAACTCCACAGAAGTCGACTAGACACCACGGTCTATAAAGAGCGTTGCCATCTTTTGCTGTCATCCCATAGTGCTTATGGAGGAGGCCGTTTAAAAAAGGTGACTGAGGTCAGGAAATGACAAGTCTAAGTTATTGAAATTAAAGGCTTTGGTGAAATGTGAAGAAAACATTATATATTTAAAAACGGTCGTCTTTTAAACTAAAGTCAGATCAAAAAGGTACGATAAGTGCTTAGGTAAATAAATACGAATGAGGTTTGTTTATGTGTGATTGTTGTAGTGCTGAGGGGAGAGATGCTAGCTATCGCTGCGGCCCCCAGTCAAAAATGGTTCCGGCCAGACTTTACAAAGTTTTTGTAGGGCGAGTGGCTTCCGTAAAGCTTTGTCGGCTTTGTGATATCCATCTCTTTAGAAGTGGTGAGACGAGGTTTCTGGCGCAGAATATTCAATTCGCCCAAACCCTCGTGTCTAGTAAAAGTTCTTCCGATGGTGGCATGGGTCTCTTTGACTAGAGCAATTTGAATTGAGACCCTCTCCTTATCAACGTATAAGGAGAAACAATGAGCACAGAGAAGAATTTTTGGAACGTCCTTGATAAATACAACCAAGAAGTTATTCAAAAAGTTGAACTCCTAAACGCAGACCAAGTTGAAAGCGCCCTCAAAAAATCCCTCCAGTCCTTTGACGAATATAAGAAGACAAGTGCCGAAGAGAGAAGTGAGTGGCTTGAAAAAATCCATCAAAAATTATCCCAAGAAAAAGAAAGATTCGTCGACCTCATTATTAAAGAAGCGGGAAAGCCTCGCTCTTATGCTGAAGCGGAGCTTGATCGCTCTCTTGCGACGATTAAGTGGGGCGCCAGTGAAGCTCTTCGCTTTTGTGGAGAAGTCGTTCCCTTTGATTATGGTAAGGGCAAAGGAAAGAAGGCCATCACTGGGCGCTATCCAGTGGGGGTTATTTTAGGAATATCTCCCTTTAACTTTCCCCTCAATCTCGCTCTTCATAAAATAGTGCCTGCTCTAGCCACGGGTAACGCCATTCTGATTAAACCTTCCCACTACACGCCACTAGCCCTCCTCGCTTTTGAGGAACTCGTAAAGGAGTGTGGTGTACCTGAGGGACTCTTTCAAGTCATCTGCTGTGATACAGACCTTAGTAATGAGCTTGTAAAAGAGGAAAGAATAAAGATGTTAAGCTTTACCGGCTCCCCCAAGATTGGCTGGATGCTTAAAGAAAGAGCTGGGAAAAAGAAAGTTCTCTTAGAGCTGGGCGGAAATGCAGCCGTCTATGTGGATAAGAGTTCCCTCACTGGTGAAAAGGAAGCTCAAAAAATAGCCAAAGAGATTTGCCAAGGGGCTTATCTCTACAGTGGCCAGATATGTATTAGCACCCAGAGAATCTTTGTTCACCAGGACGTTCGCTCTCTGTTAGAGAAGGCGTTAATCAAAGAAATAGCCACACTTAAATCTGGAGACCCTAGTGACTCTGAAGTGATTGTGGGTCCCTTAATTGCCGATGAGCACCTTGAGCGTATTTCATCTTGGGTGGAAGAGGCCGTGAGTGAGGGAGCTGAGATCCTCTGTGGAGGAAAGATCCATGAAGCGAAAGCGAATCTCTATGAAGCAACCCTTCTAACCAAGACGAAGAGAGGAATGAAGATTGTCGATGAAGAGGCCTTCGCACCCGTTGCCCTCATTGAGTCCGTAAACTCTATTGAAGAGGGAATTGAAAAGATCAATGACTCTCGCTTTGGTTTACAAGCAGGTGTTTACACCCAAAATATCGATCATATGAAATTGGCCCACGATGAACTTGAGGTGGGAGGAGTGATCATGAATGGCGTGCCAGGCTTTCGTCTTGATCCGATGCCCTATGGGGGAGTAAAAGATTCAGGTCTTGGTCGCGAGGGACTTCTCTACAGTATGAGAGAAATGACAGAAGAGCGCCTTTTGGTCTTTTGATTAAATATCCTCAATAACCAGCACTCCATTTTGCTCAAGCACCTCTTTCGCCTCGGCATTTACTCCTTTTACAAAGTGTATGGCCGGGATGTACTTGCGCTCAAGACCTAGAAAATGAATGATCTCCACCATCTCCTTTTGCTGTTCAAGGATTGATTTCTTATTGCGATAACCGCTCTCAATCTTGGAGCGGTCAACTTCACGATTGTAGTTTTTGACTTCAACAAAGTAGTGACCACGGCCTTCAACATTGACCACTAAATCCACTTCCTTACTTTCAATCCAATGGCGAACATCCTCAAGACTTTGCGCTCTCGCTTCTGTAAAGACGATGGGGTAACGATTTTTATAGGCCGCCACTTCAGCTGGGGGTAATCCTTCGAGTTCTTGAAATTTAATATCGAGGGCCCGCGCTACAATCTCTTTATGGCGCCTCGAATTGTCAGAGATCGTCTGGTTAGGAAGAATGCGAAGATGAAGATTTTGCACTTCAACTCCTGGTGTTTTTAAGGCGACGAGAAGTTCACCATAATCCCCAAAGGGATTTTTCCAAAGCCATTCCATTTTTTGAACCATTTCACCATCATTGATGTCATAAGTTGTCTCGAGGAGTTGGGGATTTTCTGCTTTAAAAGTGATGATATTCTGTTGTTCCTTCTCACTCATTTCAAGGGCATTTAAGGTCTCATTAACATAATACGAGAGCTCGCGATCATCCCCAGCGCCTTCTTCAAGAGCTTGAATTTCTCTCATTAGAGCCTCGTGACCACTTTCAAAAAAGTCGACCATCTCTTTAATCAATGGCCAGCGTCCTTTCTCTCTTTTAAATGTGCGGGCAAAGTCTTTTGGGGTGATAATCCTCGATTCAATATTCTGAATTTTGACTTCAAAGTTTGGGATTCTCTCCTTGATCGCTGGACCCCTTGGGGTAAAGCTACCATGGCGCTCAAGACTTTCTCGCATAATGTGAAAGCACGATCCTGAGGGGGCTTCACTTGCAGGCAGTCTGTGGGTTGGATTCTCATTGAGAAAGGGCAGGGCGAGGAAGAGTCCAAGAATGAGAGCTGCGTTAAGTCTTAGATAGTAGAGAACTTTAATCATGATCTCTCTTCGACAGATTCCACCAATTTGTGTATTAATAATGTCCTAAAATCACTAATTTCTTTATTTTGAGGTCTATTTATGAGTGTTCGCGTCCGTTTTGCCCCAAGTCCGACTGGTTTACTCCATATTGGAGGCGCTAGAACTGCCCTTTATTGTCATCTCTTTGCTAAGGCCAATGGAGGATCTTTCATTCTCAGAATCGAGGATACTGACCTTGAGCGCTCAAAGCGTGAATATGAAGAGGCCATGGTTGAAGACCTAAAGTGGTGTGGACTAGAGTGGCATGAAGGCCCGGGTAAAGGGGGCGACTTTGGTCCTTATCGCCAAAGCGAAAGAACAGAAATTTATAAAGGACTTGCTGAGCAGCTTGTGAGCGAAGGGAAGGCCTATCCATGCTTTCTTACAAACGATGAGCTTGAAGAGCTGACGGAAAAAGCAAAGAGTGAAAATAAAGCCCCTCACATCTATCATGATAAGTATCGCGATCTCGATCCGGCTGAGGCGCAAAAGCGTGTGGCCGCCGGTGAAACTCATGTCATTCGTTTTAAGAATCCCAATAAGAAAGTGACTTTCACGGACCTTGTCAGAGGAGAAGTAACTTTTCCTGAGGACATGGTTGGTGACTTTGTGATCATGCGCTCAAATGGCATGCCCGTTTATAACTTTTGTTGTGTGATCGATGATTGGAAAATGGAGATGACTCATGTCATGAGAGCCGAGGAGCATCTTAACAATACTGTGCGCCAGCTTCTGATTTATGAAGCCTTTGGAGCGAAAGCACCAGAGTTTGCCCATTGCTCACTTCTCGTGGGTGAAGATCGTCAAAAGCTCTCTAAGCGCCATGGAGCGACTTCCGTTGTTCAGTATAAAGACCAACACTTTCTTCCCCAGGCCCTTATGAATTACTTGTGCCTTCTTGGATGGTCTCATCCCGAAGAGAAAGATATTTGGGACCTTGATGAAATTGTTTCTCTCTTTGACCTCACGCGCTTTAGTAAGAGTCCTGCACTCTATGATATCGAAAAACTTAAGCACTTTAATGGTGAGCATATGAGACGCCTTTCAACTAAGGACCTTGTCTCTTACCTAAAGCCAACTCTAAGTGAAAATCATCCCTTCCATTCTCAAAGTGAGCAATGGCAAGAAACTTGTCTTGAGTTCTTTAAAGAAAAAATCAATACACCTCAGGAGCTTCCCGAGCATCTTGACGTTCTCTTCAGTACAACTCCTAGTGAAAGTGAAGAGAGTAAGGAAGTGGCAAGTTGGGAGACAACTCCTCAGATCAAAGAATATGTGACGTCTGAAGTGAAGAGACTTGCCGATGAAGGAGCTGAGTTTGTTTCGGTAGAAGCCTTCAATGAAATGACAAATCACTGTAAGAAGGAACTTAAAATTAAAGGGAAGTTTCTCTTTAAAGGTTTAAGACTTGCTCTTACAGGCATGGCCGAGGGACCGGATCTTAAAGTTGTGATCCCCCTCACTCCAATGGCCGTGATGAAGAGCCGACTAGCTCTTTAAACTTTGATGAAGGTCATGGGTTGTCTTAAGGGCAAATTCTGTGGCCTTCACACATCTCTCATCAAGAACTTTGTGTTCTTTCCATTTTAAAGCCTGTCCTTTAAGACCAACCTTAATCTCTTTGAGGTCAGAGAGAATTCTTTGACGATCGGATTGAGAGTAAGCCTGTGAAAAATGATCGCGAGGAAGATCTTTAAGGGCTAAGAAGGTATTTCGTAATTCATTATGGCAGGCACTAATGGGCAGATTATCGGCCTTGACTAGTGTCTTAATATTTTGAGTTGTCTCGATAAGATCATCAGAGAGGTAGTTGATATCAACGCTTGCTGGACCTCTAAGTGTGCGGTGTTGAGTGCAAGAAAATGTTAGGCCCATCATAAGAGTAAGAATTATAACTTTCATTGGAGTCTCCCTCATTGTGTGTATGCCTTAAGAGAGCAAGAGAAGTGCCACTTCTTTCATGTGATTACAGGTATTTATAGCTTTGTTTTGTCTTCTTCTTAGTCACGAATTTCACTGTGTTTAAACTTTAGGTGGCGCTGACAAAGGGTGGAGCTTATGAAATCCTAAAGGAAATGAATTTTGGAGAATTTTATGGGTCTTAAATCTGCTCTTCTTCTTAGCTTGTCTTTGATTTCAGCTCTCTCTTTTGGCAAACCCGACTGGAGTGAGAATGCTTCTGTTCCTCTGGGAGAAACAAGAGAAGATATCTACGGATTTGGAGAGGACCTTCCTCGCGTGAAGAGTGAGGGCTATATTCATGCACTTAAATGGCCAGTCGATGTTACCGGGCTTCTTGTTCCTTACGAGCCTTTAAAGTTCTTTCTTGAAGAGGAGAAGAATAATCCTCTAAGGCGCTTTATTGAAAGGGTCGCAGAATCTCAGCTTGGCTACACTGACATGGATGGAATGTATGGATGGTTAGGACTGAACCTCTATCCAGAAAATTCTCAAGTAAGTGGTGTCTTTCAAATTCCCTATCCGACGCGTGGACAAAAACCAGATTACCGCATGGGTGCCTCTCTTTTGAGAACTCCTCATAGTCCCAACAGCACAGGCCTTACTTTTAGCTGTGCCACCTGTCACTCAGGTACTTTCTTAGGGCAGACCGTTATGGGTCTCACAAATAAGAGACCACGGGCCAATGAGTTCTTTGTGATGGCAAAGAAAT
Organism: uncultured Bacteriovoracaceae bacterium; assembly: GCA_950054155.1. GTDB lineage: Bacteria > Bdellovibrionota > Bacteriovoracia > Bacteriovoracales > Bacteriovoracaceae. The sequence goes on along the minus strand of CATLOT010000003.1, from coordinate 26,114 downwards.
ATATTCCAATGATTCCTTCAGGCTTCTTTCGTCTGGCCACTAAAGCTAGTTACGAAGAGAAGGCCATGTTTAAAAGAACAAAAGACAATCTTAAGTGGGTCGGATCAGTTTCGCCTCAGGTTCTAGGGCTTGATACAAGTCTGCCCCATGTGGCCTTGAGTCTTCATAAGCGTGGCGATGATGCTTATGCGAGTAAGAAATGGAGTCGCTCCATTGGGAGGCGGCCACGCCACAAGCTTGAAACTTTTGTTGCCGATAGTAAGCCCATGCCCTGGTGGAATCTTAAATACAAGACCCGTTGGCTTAGTGACGGCTCAATCGTCGCAGGAAATCCGATTCTTACGAACTTTCTTTGGAATGAAATCGGTCGTGGAACGGATCTCAAGGAGCTTGAAAAATGGATGCAAGAAAATGATGAGGCGATTGAAAAGCTTACGGCAGCAGCGTTTGCAACGAAGGCACCCCATTGGCTCGATTTCTTTCCTGAAAGTAGCGTTGATATAGAGTTAGCAAAGAGAGGAGAGATCGTTTTTAATGAGTCTTGTAAAAAGTGTCATGGCCGTTATGAAAAGAGGTGGAGTTATCCTATGGCAGAACTTGAGCCCTTAAGGGTTCAAACTCAGACGGCACGTGTTTTTTATCATGAGAAAACCCCGGTGAAGAATGTAGGGACAGATCCTCAGCGCTGGATGGCCACGAAAACTTTTAGTGGGGGGCTTAATAAACTTCAAATCTCAAAATGGATGAAAACGGTTGTGGTTCCCCAGGAGGGCTATGTCCCACCTCCACTTGAAGGTGTTTTTCTTCGCTATCCCTATATGCATAATAACTCTATTCCCAATCTCTGCGCTCTTATGATGCGAGAAGAGGATAGGCCTAAAGTTTTCATTCAGGGGCCAAGTCAAAAAGCGAGTGACTACGATCGTGAGTGTCTAGGCTACCCCGTTGGTGAGAATATTCCTAAAGAATGGCATAAAGAAAGAGACGCCCTCTTTGATACGAGGAAACCAGGTCTGCGAAATACAGGTCACACTCAAATGTTCTATGATCGTGACGGGAACCCCCGCATGAGTGAAGATGAAAAGCGAGCACTCAGAGAGTATTTAAAGCTTCTATGAAAAAAATTGTCGCCGCACTTTCTCTCATATTAATATTGACCTTAGGAGTGGTTTACTTCTTCTCTCAACAGCCACCTGAGATTCTTGTTGAAAGTGATATTTCTCTGCCATTAGATCAAGAAGAAAAGCCCACTGCTAAAAACAAAGAGCCCTTAGTAAAAACAGAGGATAGTAAAGGTGCCCCTAAGAAAGCAGCGCCTGTCTCCTCTAGTCCAAAGTCCTCTTTTCCTGAAGCCCTTAGTGAAGAGGAAGTAGAGGAACTTGACGAGCTTCTTGCCCACTATGAAGAAGAGTGGGACAAGGATACGAAGAACCTCTTTCTCAATGAACTTAAGCTAAGTGAAGAAGACTATGAAGATTATCTTATGATGAGAGATGGTTTTGAAGAGGATCGCGTTGAAGCTTTTCAGGAATTCCATAATCGAATGGCCCAAGAGAAAGGCAGTTCATACAGCTATAGTCCCACCGCAGAGATGGTTGAAAATGAAGAGCGAATTCGCGGCGAATACCTCAAGCTTTTTAAAGAGCGCTACGGTGAAGAAGCCTTTGTTAAATACTCTAATCTCTTAGAGGGCTATAACGATAGAATAAGAAGAGAAGCGGACCCCAAACATGGGGTCCTAAGAATAGATTTCTAGTGACGTTAGTAGGGAGTAATTCTTATTCCCGAAGTCTTCTTTATCTCTTCAACATAAGATTTTATTTTCTCTAAGAAGAAGTGAAGGTCTACGGTGAGAATTTCGGTTTCCCAAAAATCTGAATCTCTCATTTTTATAAATTTGTCATCGCAAATACTCAGTAGTCCATTGATCTTACTAAAGTCCTCGTCGACCTTGGTCCTTAATTCTAGGGGCAGAGGGCGAACGCGATTGCTAAGGCGACTTGTAATGTGATCTCTCTCCCATAAAAGAGTGAGAAACTCTTTCTTTAGGTCTTCACATTCATTAAGTTCTTCTTGGTGTGTGTACAGTTGCATAGCTCTCTCCCTATTCGCTCAAAATGGGTTTAGCGATACGATAGAACTTACTTATATCTATCGGCTTTTGAATAAAGTTGAGGCCATAATTTATCAGGGGTTCCTCTCGTTTAATCTCTGCTCTTGAATAACCCGAAATAAGGATGACCTTTAGTTTTGGGAGAGTATTGACCAAGAGGGGGAGGATGTCGGTACCACGACTGTTGTTGCGCAGAAAGACGTCCAGAATAACCAGATCGTATTCCCGTTCATCCTCCCTTTCTTGGGCCTGAGCAATCTGGGCTAAGGCCATTCCGCCTTCAGGGGCCCAGTCAATTTCGACCTCATGGTTGATTTCGGTGAGAATCTCCTTGAGTATTTGAAACTGCCCATAATCATCCTCAACTAAGAGGACCCTTTTGTAGGGATCGTGTTTTGAGATAAATTCCAGATCTTTATTGTCGAATAAAATTCTCTCGTCGCCGTCGGCGTTTTCTTGGAATTCCATTTCCACTATTTTTTCAGCAAGTTGAGACATAAGAACCTCCATGGTTAGCTCGTTACTAGAAATAGTGCATTTCCTATGCCAACTGATATCTAACGTGTTTTTTAATACTTACGCTTGTATCTCTCTTTTAAGTGAGGCAAAATTGGACAATGTAGCGGGTATAAATGGGACATGTTAGGATGGTCTGATGAATTATAGATTTTATTTAATAGACGATGACCCCACGGCCTTAACTCTTCTTGAAACCCTTTGTGAAGAGCTCGACTACCCTTATCTTGCCTTTGAAGATGGGGAGGCGGCCTTAGAAAAGTGGAGTGAGACCAAGGAAAAATGTGTCTTTGTCTGTGATTACACCCTTCCTGAAATGAATGGTCTCGATCTTTTAAAAAAGCTTAAAGAAGAGGATAGCGAGATCCCCTTTATCCTTGTGACTGCAAATGGCAGTAGTGAAGTTGCTGTTAATGCCCTTGAGATGGGTGCTCTTGATTATGTGACCAAGCCTGTTAACCCCAAGGAAATGATGCTTGTCTTTAAAAGGGCCATTCAGCATCTGAACTTTAGAAAGTCTTTTGAAACCCTCAATAAGAAAATTAAAAAAAGCACTGAAAAGAGTGGCTTTCTCTATGGGGAAACCAAAGAGATGCTTAAGCTTAAAAGGCTCGTTGAAAAGGTTTCTCCCACTGATGCCCCATTGTTAATAACTGGTGAAACGGGAACAGGAAAAGAAGTTCTCTCAAAAGAAGTCCACCGCCTAAGCCAAAGGGCCGATAAGCCTTTTCTCGCTCTCAATTGTGCAAGTATCCCTGAGAATCTTTTAGAATCAGAATTATTTGGTCATAAGAAGGGGGCTTTTAGTGGAGCTACTGAAAATAGGGAGGGCCTTTTTATCGCGGCCAATGGCGGGACACTTCTCCTTGATGAAATCGGTGATATGCCTCTTAACTTACAGTCAAAACTTCTTCGCGTACTTCAAGAAGGTAAGGTTAAGAGAATTGGGGAGAATGAAGAGATAAGTATCGATGTTAGAATCATCGCTGCCACTCACAAGGACATCAATAATGAGATTCTAAATGGTGGTTTTAGAGAAGATCTCTATTACCGCCTAAGTGTCTTTAATGTCCACATACCCCCGTTAAGAGAGCGAAGAGACGATATTGATCTCTTCTTTAGTTTTTTTAGAAAACGCTACAGTAAAAAGAATATTAAACTATCAAAGGAAGCTCTCATTAAACTTCAGGAGCACTATTGGCCTGGAAATGTTCGGGAGTTTGAGAATACTATTAGACGAGCTCTTCTGATGGGCGATGGAATCATTCTTCAGGAAGAAGACTTGGTTTTTAATAATATTCCAGTCCATAAAGAGGAACTTGACTTTCGCCTGACATTTAAAGACTGGCCAAGTTTAAAAGAGTTAGAAAAGATTTATATTGCAAAGCTTTTCCTTGAAAAGGATTTTTCAAAAGAAAAGATCGCTCAAGTTTTAGGGGTGAATAGAAAAACGCTTTATCGAAAAATAAAAGAGTATGAACTGGAAAATTAATAAAGTAATTCTTCTTCTATTGTTTTTATTCATCCCCCTTCAGGTGAGAGGAGAAATTCTTGTTAACCCTGAGGAGTATGAAGCTGACGTTGAAGTTATTTTCAAAGGGAAGAATTCTGTAAGACCGCAGTGGTCTCATTTTGTTAAGTTAGAGGAAAAGGAAGGGTTAAAACTCTTCTTGGCCATGGAACTTCCGAGTAACTATCAGTTAAGAGAAGCGCAGGATCTTAAGATCATTAGGGTAGGGCGCCATTCACTCCTTCCTCTTAAAGACGGTCGCGCCAATTATCCCTTTAGTATCATGGGGAATGAGAAAATACTCAGTCACGGAAATATTCTGATTCGCATAAAGCCCAAGGCCAAAAAGGTCTTTGTTGAAAGTGACTGTAAGGTGGCTGAGAGGCAGAGCCAATGGTCTGTTTGGACCCTTAAAAGTTGCACCTACAAACCACCAGGGAGAATCGCTAAAAAGAAAATTGAAATAAAAGAGCCTTCTTTTTTTAAGAATACTTATATTGGTGGCTCTCTCACGCGCTACCTTTCACGAGAAACAACAAGTGCTAATGTGATTGTGGGACGAGCACTGTACTCTAAGAATGGTGTCGATCTTAGTGTTGAAGGGGATCTTTCGCTAGTTTCTGTTTCAGGTGGTGATAAGATTAATGATCTCTCATTGATTGGAAGTTACAGTAAGAATAGCCCCCTTTCCTTATTCGGTAAGCTAAGCTCGCGAATTGAGTCAGGAAGCTTATCTGGTCGATTTATTGTTATTCCTCAATTTGGAGTTGAGTATCAGCGCAAGCAAATGGCCTTTAACTTAGGACTAGCGCCAGTCACGAGTGAAAGTGATTTTATGCTCTTTGAGACACGTCTAACGCTTTATGAAAACGGAATCTTACCCTTTCTCTGTTTTGAAAGAGTAAGTCGCGATGAGGGAAGCTCGTATAGTCGTCTTCGTTTTGGAGGAGTCGTTAAATTCTAAACTTTAAAAGGATTTCTCTTAGTTTTAGAACTCGCTACGTTCTTGCTCTGATTATTATAGGGTTGCTCGTTATTGCCGAGACAATGGTCTCTTCTACCCAGCGAGAAAAAGTAAAGGATGACTTTGAAAACTTTAGTCAAAGTCTTCTTATTCACGATCGTTTAGAGATTGTTTATGAAAAAATTCTCTATATAAAGACGATCACAGATGTTGAGCGAGGAAGAAGGGAGACTCAGTCAGTTTTAAAGAACCTCAAGAAAATTCTCACTCCTGCTAATATTAATTTTGGTAAAGAGGAACTGCTTCGCCAAATCACACAAATCGAACAGGAAGTGTCTGTTCAGTCAGAGCTTAATCTTTCTTTTCTTGCAGAGAAGCAGCAGCTCCTTGATGAGCTTCTCTCTAGTTTTAATTCTTCTCTTCAAAAAACATTAATGAGCCAAGAAGATAAAATTGCCGAGGAATTTAAATTCTTAGAGTACCTCGAAATCATCCTTCTCTCGCTTATTTTCTTAGCTCTCTATCTTGAGTCCGTCTTTATTTTTAGTCCAGCGATTAAATCCTTAGAGGCTGAGACAAAGGCAAGAAATGATTTCTTTAGCAAGGTAAGTCATGAAATTAAGAATCCAATGAACGCCATCTTAGGAATGCTTAGTCTTGTTGAAGCTCATGAATTGAATAATGTGCAAAAAGACTATCTCAAGCGCGCGAAGACAAGCGCGCGCTCCCTTTTAAGCTTTCTCACGAATGTTATCCTCTATAGTGAAAGAGGTCATGCTTGGAAAAAAAACGCCAAGGCCATGAACTCGATCTCTGAATTAACCTATGAGATCAGCTCTTTGATGTCTTCAAGTGCTTACGATAAGGGTTTACCTTTTTATCTCTATATTCACCCCGACACTCCAGCTTCAATAGAAGTTGATGTTATTTATCTACGCCATGTTCTTATTAACCTTATCGGCAATAGTCTTAAATTCACCGAGAGGGGATTTATAGAGTTTGGAGTAATGCCCACGAAATCAGGAATAAAGTTTTGGATTCGCGACACAGGAAAAGGTATTCCTAAAGATAAGGTCGAAATTATTTTCGATGAGTTTGAGCAAAGTGATTCAAGTGTGAAGAGAAAGTACGGTGGGGCAGGCCTAGGCCTTTCGATAGCTAAAGATTATGCTCATATTATCGGAGCGAGTATCTCTGTTGAATCTGAGGTGGATAAGGGATCGACCTTCTGGGTTGAATTATCCGTTAAGAAAAGTGAAGCAAAAGCGTCAAAGGATTTTTCATTTAATGATATTCCACTTGCTGTTGTTGGAGACCCGAAACTATCGGATTGGGCGCGCTTTCATGGATTTAAGGTGAGCTCACTTGAAGAGGCTTCAAAAGTTATAAGTGATGATATTCGCCCACTTTCCCTCCAACCCGGTCAAAATGTCCTTCTCTTTACCACTGCTGATCTCTCAGGAGAGGATCTTCAAGAGCGTGAGAGAATTTTTCCCCTCGATCCCTTCTTTAAAGAAGAGAAAGGGGAGGGAAGAGTTAATCTCCAATTGAGAGGGCGAGTTGCGGTCGTAGATGATAGTGAAGATAATCGAATTATTTTATCGGAATACCTTAATCAAAGCTTTGACTGGGTTGATGTCTTTAGTCATGGAGAAGATTATTTAAAAAGCTATCAAGAGAAGGAGTATGATCTCACTTTTCTTGATATCCAAATGCCGGGAATGGATGGCTTTAGTGTCATTGAAAAACTTCCTCGAAATCGCAAAGGAATGATTGTTGCTTTTACGGCCCATAGCTCAGACCTTGAGGCTAAGAAAATGAGAGCTGCTGGCTTTAACCATATTCTTACTAAACCCTTAGATCCTAAATCTCTAAACGCTATACTTAAAGACTTTAGCCTTGATGCTCTTGAGGTCAAGGCTAAGGAAGTTGAAGCGGATGACTTTGAAAAGAGAATACTGGCAAAGCTTCAGCAAAAGAAGGGCTTCTTCTTAAATGAGCAATACTCAGCCCTTGAGAAAGCAGAGACTCTGCTCGACATGAAGAGGTGTGGCCACAATTTAAAGGGAAGTAGTAAGAATTATGGATTTGTAGAAATTGGTCAATTGGGCGCTCAGCTAGAAGAGGCCTGTGGCAATCAGAAAGAAGAGAGTGCGCTTAACCTTAAAAATGAGATCTTAAAAAGATTAAGATCAGCAAAGGATGGAGAATATGAAAAGAAGTGAAGAAAGAAAGCTTGAAGATCGTCACTATACTCCAGTTGTCATTAAACGTAATGACGAAACTCTGCGCCATCCCGATGATATTCTTGATGCTGCTATTTTTGAAGGGATGGAGCAGTTTGAAAGAACAAAATTCTCTCTCTTTCTCTCTGCCATCGCCGCCGGTTTGATTCTGGGCTTTGTCGGCTTGAGTGTTGGATTTGCTCAGGGACTGGTTCCTGAGGGCTCGAGTCCTTATTTTGAAAGGCTCATTAAGGCGCTATTTTATCCGCTAGGATTTGTGGTTTGTATCCTATCAAGGACGCAACTCTTTACTGAGCACACAGCAAGGGCTGTCTATCCCTTCTTAGAGGGGAAGGTGAAACTTCCCAATATCCTAAGTATTTGGGCCATTGTTCTTATTGGTAATATTGTAGGGACTCTACTTTGTTCGCTTCTTATTCATGTTGCAAACCCCGTCATTGCTTTACAAGCTCAATACCAAGAGGTCTTTCATCATCTTATCCAAAACACATCCCTAGAAGTTTTTGCTAGTGCTATCTTAGCAGGCTGGCTAATGGCCCAGTGTGGATGGCTCATTCTAGGCACGACATCAACGGGTTCACAGATGATAAGTATCTATATTGGAACTTTCCTAATAGGCATTGGTGGTCTTCACCACTGTATTGCAGGGAGCGCCGAGGTGTGGTTAGGACTCTTATCCAATGGGTTTCACGATATAGGCCCAGCTTTCGTTTTTCTGGTTTCAGCAATTATTGGAAATCTTATCGGCGGAAGTCTCTTTGTAGCCTGCCTTAATTATGGACATATAAGACAGGCTTAAGAACTTAGTCTGTTTTCTTTTTCTTTCGAGGGGCCTTCTTACGGGTCCCTTTCTTTGCTGGTTTTGGATTGAGGGTGAACCAATCTTCTTCTGTAATAGGATGAAAATAGTCAGCTTCATCTACTAAAAGTTGGCTAGTTGTATTTTCTACCGCTGCAATCTCTACTCGGACACCCTCATTAACCAGGTGGCGCACGAGTTCGATATAGTCTGAGTCACCCGACATGATAATAATGGTATCGACTTTGTCTGAAAGTTGAGTCGCTTTAATTGAGAGCGGGATATCAGCTGATTTGTGGCAAGGTCTAACAGAGCCGTGAAAGTTAGAATGAAGTCTCTCACGCAGCTTACTTGAAATATTCTTACCTTCTCTAAAATAAACAAGACGGTTGAGTCCTCTATTGTCGAGGAGTTTAGGGATGAGGGTATCAAAATTAAGCATGGAGCTATTATTCTTGGTAATGGAGTGAATTGATCTTTCAATATTATTTCCATCGATCAGGATGGCCACGCTTTGGCTGATTTTTACACCTTGAATGGTTGTTTCGTTCATGTGTTATTTTCCTTTTTTGATTGATTATAGGGCTTAGAGTGTGTCAGGGCCATCAATGTAGAGGCCTTTGTGTAGGTATGTAGCAAAAATGTCATGCGTCTTATAACAAGGGAGATTGTCCGACTCAAAGCTCCATTACAATAGTGGGGTGCAATTAAAGGAGTCATTGGATGAATCTTACCACAAAGCAACAAATCAGGGTTGATATTATTTCAAAGTACCTAGGAGGTGGTCTTCACTACGAAGATGCCTGCAATGCCCTAGAGATTTCTGAAAGACAGTTTAGAAGAATAGTTAAGGCTTTTAGAGAAGATGGGATACAATCTGTTTTCCATGGAAATAAGAAACGTACTCCTTGTAATAAAATTTCCTCAGGTCTAAGGTTTAAAATAATCAACCTCTATCGTGATCGATATTTTGGGCTAAATCTGGTTCATTTTATTGAAAAACTTAAAGAGTGCGATGAACTAGAGAAGATTTCTTCGTACTCGACTATCAGAAATATTCTCCTCTCATCTTGTTTAATCTCTCCTCAGGTAAAAAGATCAAGAAAGTCTCGCCCAATGAGAAAGAGATATGAAAAAGAAGGGATTATGGTTCAAATCGACGGAAGCCATCACAGGTGGTTTTCTCATAAGCTCCCACATTGTTTAACTCTTGCTATGGACGATGCTACTGGAAAGATTCTAGGAGCTAAATTTACCAAGACTGAGACGACCTTTGCTTCAATGGAGGTCGTTAAGAAAATTATTGAAAAACACGGAACCTTTCAAATCTTGTACTCCGACAACGCTGGAATTTATGGGGGAGGAAAGAGATCTGGTTTCTCTAATATGAATAGAGCGATGAGAGAACTTGATATTATCCCAATTCAAGCTAACTCACCTCAGGCTAAGGGAAGAGTAGAAAGGGCCTTTAGAACGCTTCAAAGCCGTCTTATATCCGAACTTAGGCTTAATAAAATAGAAAACTGTGAGGAGGCAAATAGATTCTTAGAAGATGTTTATATTGATAAGTTTAATGCTCAATTTGCAGTTGAGCCGGAATCTAAAGAAACAGCTTACAAACCTCTATCAGGGAAGGTTGATCTAAACGAAACCTTTACAGTAAGAACCCCCCGTGTGGTTCAGAGTGGTGAGATTTTAAGTATTGATGGAAACTATTTACTCCTTGATCACGGATTTAGTGAGTCTCTCTTTAAGAAGCAGGTTGAGGTCAGGAAATACCCTAATGGCGATACTAGAGTATTTTATCATGGGAAAGAGCTTGAGTGGAAGCACTATGAGAGGGGGGTAAGTGCAGCTTAGACAGTATTTAATTCTTAAAATTTCCCCTAATAAGCAGTAATTATTTTTTTAGTCCTTCAAGCTTATCTAGTGCATCTTTAGCTGCACTAGATAATTCTTTCCACTCTGAGCTAATAACAAATTCTTCTATTGAAGGTAAATTCTCTGGAGTTTTATCGCAGATTAGCTCAAATATATTATTAAATTCTGAAAGAATATTTAACTCATCTTGGTCAAATACCTTGAGAATTATTTCATCGTCTAGACTAAAGCTTCCATCCCATGAGCAAAAAATCTCTGCGGGGACATCCGCGATAGGTACATTTTTTTGATATTTTAATTGTTCATCTTTTGAAGAGATTAGGAAAAGTGAATCGAAAACATTTTTTCTAACCGCTTTTTCAATTTCGTTCATTTTTACTCCATACTAAAAAGGCCACTTAAATTGATCCAGGGGGATATGGGCAGCATCATTCCTATCACCTGGTAACCTATTGCCAAACCTGTCATACCAATGCGCTCCTCTCTTAATTTTTACATAGGGCTGCCTACTATTGGGATATTGGGAGTTAGGATTGCCGGGCATTATCCTAATTTCATTAGACGTGTCACCCACTTTCCGTCTAAATACAACCCCATCATTAAATTTAGACTTATCAAAATGTTTCCATTCTTTAGGTATACCTTTATCTTTTCTAAACTTTCTTAAGATATTTTTAGTTCTATCATTCCTCAAAAATGATGCAGGCTTTGCATCCTGAAACACATCTTTCCATTTTCCTGCACGGATGTTTCGCCCGAGTTTTGTCGCTCTACTTCCGGCTTCACCTAGTCGCCGCCACACTTTTCCGAAGTACTTGCTACCAAGTCTGCCTAGAGCTGATATCGCTCTGGCTCCTCCTGTGATCAGTACCCTCCACAATCCTCCAACACCAGCGGCAGCAATATTATCAACTCCGCTAAGGTCCGCACCAGTATCGAAGTCTTTACCTGTGAGAAACTCATAGATAGATCGAACTGTATCTATCTGACTATGATCTCCTTTTGTAAAATCAGCAAGAGCTTTCGAAAGATTTAAAAACTCTCTTGCTTCCTCATAATTACCCATGCCCGCACTTTCACTTGCTTGAGCTAGCAAGGTAGCAGCAACATATCTATTTTCATCTTTTAGGGGACAGCCGTTTATAGTGCTTCTAAGACTGTCATGAACCTCTTTGAGTTCTGGCCCTATTTTTGGATCAGAATATGCCAACTGATAGCTTGGGATAAGGTTGTCCATGTATCTCTCTGGACGGATATGGTTTCTTGCAGGATTTCGGCCAAGGCTTCCATCTCTTGCTGAGCCAGTCATTCTATCGTAAAAATCTCTTGAATTTCGTGTACCGTCTGTCTCGCTCCAACGATCTCCTGTTGAGCCGAAATCGGTGCTCGTGCAAGTCGCTTTTGGGCAAACACGATTAAATTCTTGATCCCGAATATTTCTAAGGTCAAATAGGGAAGTGTTCTCCACAATTTCATTTTCAGCATTTTTCTGAAAACAATATTCGCTTTTATCTATCCCTTCTTGCTTTTCTTCGGTAATCACATTTGAGCAAACTGTTCTTGTGTTTAATATTTCCGATACATTTTGGCTTAGCTCAATTAGATCGACAGACCTTTCTACTTCGGACCTCAAGAGTTGATTCGCCAGGGCACCCTTAATCACGAACAATATGACAATTGTAAAAATTTTCATGCTATTTCTATCGGATTAAATTTAGTGAATAAAAAGCTTTTATAAGAAAAGAAGAGTTAATACTTCTTTAAGTGGCCATGTTTTCAGCTACTTGAATGACATTTTTCCTTAAAATGTTTCAGCCTAAATCGGTAAAATTATTTCAAAAATCGATTTTAATTTTTTCTTTTTTTCTACCGATAAGTGGTAATAGTGAAAAAGTTCACTTTTAGTAGCGTTTCGGACAGATTCCCTTAACTAGCAAAGTGACATTATCGTAAATCACCTACACAATGTAGAGGCCTTTGCCAACTATTTGAGGCTAATTTTAAACTATTACATATTTCTAAGCCATTGATTCTCTGTGAGATTTGCTTGAGAGCTTTTGTTTAGTCTAGATTACGCCGATAATAGGCATATGACATCATTAATAAAGAGAAAACTTGATACAGGCACCCTTAAAGTTCTTTGTCTCTTAGGTATGACCTTATTTGTTCTTCCTCTAAAGGCTGAGCGCCATGAGATTTCTCTCTCTATAGAAGTCTATGATCTTAGCTCTCAGCAGACGCGCATGATCTCTCCTAATGATGGTTACACCTTTGAGATTTTAGAAAAAAAGGGGAGTCGCTACAAGCTTAAGATCTTCAATAGAGACGGCGAACTCATCGATGATGACTTTATCACTCATCGCTCCAATGTGGATGACAACTTTGTGAAAGTTGAAGTGGAGTCCCTTCTTGATTCTCTTGCTGACATGGCCGATGTTGGCGTTCCTCCTAAGGGAGACTGTCTTGATGAAGTCTTAGCAGAAGTTGAAGATCTTGTTGAAGGTGATATTAGAAGTGAATGCCAGGTTGCTGGAACGAATCAAGCGTGGAAGTCGAACTGTGAAAAACTCTTTGATGAGGGCCTACCAGAGGATGCTCTTAAGTATGCTCTTAAGGTGATGAAACTCAATGCAACGTCATTTAAAACCAATAAGTGTTTTGACAAGCGAGGCCTTAAGCATAGTGGTCACACTTCAATGGGGGGACTCACTGCAAATGGTTTTAAGAATGATCTTATGGCCGATGGTCTCCCTAATAAGTGTACCTTTATTATTAATGATACCGATGACCGCTCACCCTCAAGTGGTGGCGATAATTGTCGAGGGCGCATGTATTATATCGACATGTGTAGTGGGGGCTCGCCAGAAGTTAAGAAAGATTATTTTAATCTAGGGACAGGGACCTGCCGTAACGGGCGAAATGGTTTTATGAACGAATCAGGTAAGCACACCACTGTTCTTGGTGCTTTCTTTACCCATACAAAAGCCTTTGATTTTACTCACACCACAACTCAGACCAAGCAGTACTCAAGTGTGAGAAGAGGGATTAAAAACTCAGGAGGTCCCAATAGGGCATCAGCTCTTCAACTTCTGGGATTACAGAATACGAATAATTTAAGTTCAAAGAATGGCAAGTACATCCATGTCTCTCCTCATCGCAGTTCATGGGGTTGTCCTTCCATTGCACCAGAAAATTATTATATGATTGAAGATCTCGCAAGTCGTGGGCCATCGATGGTCATTAATTATGCCAAAGAAGGTATGGAGGATATTGAAGAATGTACCGAAAAATAATCTTGATATTCACACTTCTTTTAATGACTAAAGTCTGGGCCGACGAGTGCTTCTCTCTTGGAGGGGAGAAATATAAAGTTAAGAAAGTATCAAAAGATGGCTATGCGATAGAATCGTTAAAGAATAAAAAATTAACAAACTTCTTCTACTGCTACCCTGAAAAGGGAAATACGCATTGCTCGGGAAATGATGATTCTGGGGAGTTTATCGTGGAGGAGAGCTCAATAACTTTACTTGGTCTGGTGGGGCTCGGTAATCCTGATGGGCCAAATATCTTTCTTAAGCACCCTGAAAGCATCCCTTTAAAGAATTGCTCCCTGTAAAAACGACAATTTCCTAGGAAGGCTCTATTACCTAAGCTAGAAGGGGAGAATGAAAATATCTCTCCTTTTCCTCCTTCTCTCTATTCAACCTCTCTTTAGTGCTGAGCTCTATGGCCAAGTCAAAAGTATCCACGACGGCGATACGCTCACTATGGTGACCGATACAGGGGAGCGTAAGAAAGTTCGTTTGATCGGCATTGATACACCTGAAGTTAGCTTTAATGGTCATAGCCAAGGGGAGATCGCTCTCGTGGCCAGAGACACTTTGCGGACATTGATTCCCATTGGTAGTCGTATCTTAGTTGATGTTGAAGATTATTCGCTTCATCATAGCCGCCAATTGGGAACCATTTTCTTTGACGGCAAGAATATAAATCTAACTCTTGTTGAAATGGGCGTAGCTGCTCCTTACATTATCGCTCCCTTTGATAAGTCCCTCACTCACGATTACTTAGAGGCCGCTAAAATTGCTTTTGAAAATCAAGAGGGCTTTCTCTTTAATGAAGAAGTAATGCCCTATGAATTTCGTATGATCGTGCAAGGGCGAAAGGGAACGAACTATGTTGGGAATAAAGAAACAAAAGAACTTTTCTACCCCGATCAGGTTGAGAGTGTGCCTTTTTACCAGCGCATCTTTTTTCGCTCTTACGAGTACGCTCTTGAAAGAGGGTATTTTCTTCCTTAGTTTTGGCAGCGAGGGCAGTGATAGGTTCCTCGCCCTTTGAGAACAGTTTTAATAACTTTACTCTTCTCGCAAAGTCCGCAGACTTGTTGATAAAAGACCACCAAGTTCTTAACACCTTCCCCAGCATTTCCGGTGGTGTCTTTATAACCACCACTAAAAGTCGTACCCCCTGATTTAACCGTTCCCTCAAGAACAATTTTCATCGCCTTTTCAATATTACGGGCGTCCTTCTTGGTCAGCGTGTGGTTGCGGCGTGAGGGCAAAATGCGTGCGTGCGCACACACTTCACTGGCCATATAATTGCCAACTCCAGCAAAGTGATTTTGCTCGAGAAGAAAAGGTTTGATTTCTTTTTGAGGACATTTTTGAAGGCGTCCCCATATATAATCGGCTGTAAACTCTGGTGAGGAAACATCAGCGCCTAAGCGAGTAAGCCATTTCTGTGCTCCCTCTGCCTTAAGGTGATGAAGATTACCAAAACGGCGAGGATCAACATAGGCCAAGAAAAGAGTGTCCCCATTTTCTTTCAGCCCTTTAATCTGCACATGAGTATGCTTTTCAAGTACCTTTGTCTCAGACACTCGCCAGCCCCCACTCATACCAAGCCCACTAATCGAAACAAGACCACCCTCAAACTCAAAGAGCAATACCTTACCCTTACGGGCCACGCGCTCAAGAACCTTCCCCCGCGGAGAAAACTCTTTGTCCTTAACAATAGACCCCGCCACCTCAGAATAAACAACACTCACCACCTTAAGAGGTAAGTGAGGAGCGATTTGGTTTTTAATAGTTTCGACTTCTGGTAATTCGGGCATATGTGTTTAACTTATTAAAATTACTAATTGAAAAAAGCATGGGAAGGCAAATGCCAACCCATGCCAACCTTTATACCAACTTTTTAACCATTTGAGGTTCTCTTTTTAGAGAAAATCGAAATGACATTGTCTGGATGCTCCGTTTCTTTGGCATCCAAGACAAATTCATCATTTTCGTTCTCCTTGAGAGTCTTCATCTCAAATTGGTTCTGCTTTTTGATATATTCCATGATTTTGACCGATATTTCCTTTTGGTCATTTTCATCACATTTAGAGTAATGATCCGCTAGTTTGATATCTTTGTGTCCGGTCATGGCAATAACTGCATCGAGTCCACCTCCAACTTTACGGGCCAATGTGGCCATGCCATGTCTCAATATGTGAGTTCCAGAGTAGGGCAGTTTCCCTTTTCTCTGGGCCTCACGATAATTGAGTTGAATGGTTCCATAGTTTAGAGGTTTACTTTCCACATGAAAGACATAATCACAGCCTTTTTCTTTAAACGCCCACCTTTCTTTTAAAACTTCTTTAATCTCGTCTGTAATATAAACAGCCCTCGCTTCCTTATTTTTAGGAAAGGGCTTTAATTCCACAAAGGTCTTGTGGGTCATATCCCAGACACAGGAATGTTTTATAAGAAGCCTTCTATTATCCAGATCAACATTAGACCATTGAAGTCCAGCGATCTCTCCGACTCGCCCAGCAGTAAAGAACTGCATTTTGGCAAGATTGCGATAAAGAGGCTTTAGGTAGTGAAAAAAGATAAGAGCATGTTTTAATGTAATTTTCTTTTTTTTATCTGGAGTGGGCTTAATGAAACCTAGCTTTTTATGCTTCTTCTTAATCGGATTTGTTAGGTGAAGGGCCTCTTTTTCAAACTCTTCACTTTCTTTATACCAATTGAAGATGGTCACAAAAAGATTAAGTTCATTGTTTAAATTACACCTCGCTGCTCTTCCTCTTCCTGAAGTTTGATAAAAATCTGATTTGTAGTAATCCACGAATTCTTGAACAAACTTAGAAACTTTAGAGGGAGTAATTTGATCCATCGGTAAATGCTCAAGCTTTTTCCACGGCTCATACCGCCTTAGCCAAATGGCCTTGGTGGTAGTTGCTAAAAGAGGAAAATGAACTTCTTGCATTGTTTGCCAGACAAATCTTAATGAAGAACAGCTTGATTTCTTTTCAGAAGGATCTTCACCATTAAAGTTACGTCGCCAAGCTTTTGCTTCAAAGAGGGAGGAAAAAGTTTTTTGGTGAACTTTTCCCTCTACTTTTTTAATGGCAAGGTAGTTTTTAGTAGTGAGGTGTTTGTAAATACCCACTTGTCCAGAGAGTTTTCTATAATCTTTTTTACTGCTCATGATTTGCTCCTTTAACCCAAGCTAAAATCTCACTTGGTATAAAAAAGAGCTTTCCACGTCGTTTTCTATAAGGAATCGAGCCACTACTGACTAAGTTGTATATCGTTCCTTTCTTGTATGTAGTTGCCCTACATACATCGTCTATCACCCATATTAACTTGTTAAAGATCCTATCAGAACCCGGTTCTGATACTTCGCTATTGTAGTATTTCTGATCTTCTTTGTAATCAAGATTAGACTTTTCTATCATCCCTATTTTCCTTATTCTTTTGATTTTTTTGGACACTCCTGCGGCACTTTAATCTCTCACCTTTTGAATTCTTGCAGTGACTTCTTGACCATTTCCTCTCTACTCGTTGAGAGGGGATGGTCAAGAATCACGCCCGCCAAGATACTCAAATGATTGAGGAATTTCCTTGTGGCGCAGGAGTGTGTGTTCATAATTGAACTGTGTGTGAACAACTTGTGAACCATAATTTTCAATTTTTTGAATTTGAAAATAGATCCTCAAAAGCTTGAAACTCACCCATAAAGTAAATGGGCGCACCTTGGTATTGAAATGAACTGACAGTCATAGAAGGAACAGACATAAGAAGAATTTTTCCTCTGACTTCTTCATTCATATTTTCAAGCTGGCGCTTATAGGTATTAAATACGGGCTCTTTATTAAAAATGTACAAGCAGTAGTTAAAGCAGTTCGCCCTTTTATAAGCCGAAAACTTACTGACTATACGAGGCTTTGCCTTTTGAGTTAATTCAATCTCAATCGCCAGAGAGCCTCTCAGGCCGTCTCTATTTATGTAGATTAGGCCATCAGGCTCGACTTCAAAGAAATCTGTGTCATGTAGGACATGGCCTTCTCCAAGAGTCTCAAACTTATTGAGCTCATAGATGACGTTCGCTGTGATAAGGTCGTGGTTAAGCTCAGCATCACTTTCTTCAAATTGGGCATTGTAGGGCGTAATTTTTCCTCCTCTTTCTGTTAGGGTGAGAAATTTTCTTCTTCTTGGCCCAGGAATACTTCTTAGGTAGCCTTCAAGTTCAAGCTTTCTGATTTGGCGACAAAAGAAGGAATAGGACTGGTTGAGGTTAAGAGTTTTAAATAGCTTTTTCATACCGACGACTTTCCATCGCCCCACTTCTTCAAGGATGAGCATATAGCTATCCACGGGGATAAAGATTCCCATACGATTTTCTCCTTTAGGTTAAAAAGTTAAAATCGCTTTATGAATGGTGCTTGCTTCGGTCCAATCTTTTTATAAACGACTTTTTAGATGGTATCCGAGTGCGAAAACAGTTTCACTAAAGCATTCTTTAATGAACTCTATCTTCTTTCGATATGGTTCGGATGATTTGATATTTACCGACCATGTGTGGAAATAGTGCATAGAGTTTGCATCATTTTTAAGTGCGATACTAAATCAAAGACAAACTTAATCTGTCAACCAATAAAAATGTAAAAAATACAAGTATTATGAATTATAAGTATCTGAAATTATTTAGAGTGAAAAATTAAGCTAAAAAAGGTCTCTCTTAGGTGTACACCTAGTGGTAATATGGGGCTAGGAGGTAAATATGGAAAATACAAACCCCAAAAAGCTACGAGCAGAGATGAAAGACTATCTTGAATTGGCTAAAAATGAGCCTATTCGTATTCAACGACGCTCTGGGGAAACTTATATTCTTATGAATGAAGAAGAGTATTCTAAGATGCAAGTTGAGATCATGTCCCTTCAAAGAAGGCTTTTATCAATGTCTAATATCCTTGATGGCGAGGTTGATGAACTTCCATCAAGTGATGAGCGTCTCAAGAGGTTTAAAGCCTAATGGCCAAGATCAAGGCCACTAAAAACTATCTCAAAAGGCTTACCAAAATAGAGGATTTTATCTTTGAGCAGACGAGCTCTATCGAGGAGCTTCAAAAGTTTCACGCAGAGCATGACCGCATTATCGAATTCATTAAGCAAAACCCCACCACTCCCGCTCCTCATCCCAATACTGGTGATCAATCATGGCCTTTCTCAAATGGTCGCTATCGGCTCTTTTTTAAGCTTGTAAAAGGTGATGAGGACACGGTTTATCTTCTGGATGCCATCGACAACAGAATGGTCAATATTGAGGTTTATCCTGATAATTCAATGCCGTCTTATGAAATTGATCATTGAAAGAAATGAAAAGAAGTTAGATTTAATATGGTAACAAAAACTATAGGGAATTTAGTTTAGAGAATATATCTAATTTTGAATTTTTCAGATAGGAAGCTCTTTAACACAGCCTCCTATCTGAAAGAAAGAAATTAATCTAGGCCATCAAAGGCACCAAAAAGGTTTTGCTTCTCAGTTTTTGGAAAGACGTCGATATTAAAGGGAACCCGTTTGTTTTTTGGTCTATTACCCGAAAAGTATTTACCAGACTTATCTAGTTTCAATGTGAACTCTTTTTCTTTTCCTCTTTCAATAAGGACTGCTTTTACTTCTTTTTGAAACTTAGATACATCTAAGGGCTTCATTTTCTCGTTATATAGATAAAGCCTCACATCAGTTTTTCTTGAGTCAAAAACAAGCTCCCCTTTGTAAAGCATTTTCGCGCTTCGACCCTTTTCTACGTCTGTTTTTAGGATGATCGCTGCTACCTTCCCTCCATGAATGCTCTCATCTTTAATGGCAGGACCGTGGCCTTCGTCGTGGGCATGTGTTGAAAGAGTTAATAGAGTGAAAAGTGTCGTTAATAAAATCTTCATAGTTTCTCCTTTAGTTTTTCACCTGTAAGTTCTTCAATATTAAGAAGAGTTATTATGTATTTAGTTTTTGCTTCAATTAAATTCATATTTAGATTAACAAGACGATCACGAGAACTTACTAAATCAAGGGAGTTTTTAACCCCACGTTTGTATTCACTCATGACATTTTTAAAGTAGCTTTGTCCTCGCTTTAGGCTGTCTTCTAAAAGGTCAACTTTTCGATGAACTTTTTCTAGGAGTTCAAACTTATGGGTTAGCTCTATGGACTCATTATTCTCATGAAGCTTAGCTTCTTGAAGTCTTTGCTGGTACTTCTCCTCATAAATTTGGCGAGTACTCCTCTTGCTACCACCACTAAAGAGGGGGATATTCACATAAACTCCTATTAGTCCCTCATTTTGATTGGTGCTATTTACATATTGCTCATCAATCCGCATACGACCATAGCGTCCACTCAGATTAACTTCAGGCAAGTAGTTTTTATTCATCTTATTGAGCTCACTTAGTTGAGACTCCTTAAGATATTTACTTCTCTTAATATGAATATTATTCTTCTTAGCTTTTTCTAATAACTGATCAAATTGCAAATTATAATGATGGTGGGGAAGGACCCCTTCTATCTTAATTGTGTCGCTGTGTTCGATAAAGGTAAGTTTTCGAAGTTTATCCATAGAGTGATCAAGCTCTTCATTTAGGTCATTTATAGAGGTTAGTAATTGATTTCTTCTAAGCTCAATATCTAGAATATCAGATTTACCAATCAGTCCACTTTTTCTTCTTTTCTGAACACTTTTTTTGAGAAAACTATTAGTTCCAAGCTCCTTGTTAAGAATTTGAAGTTTCTCATTTAGGCTTTGGGCCACTGTGTAATGAATCTTCATTTCTCTATAAAGATTTTCTTGCCACCAATTGAAATCTAGTGACTCTTTATCAAGAATTTTTTTAAGGGCCTTTATCTCGTCTGCGCTTTTATTGAAACGAAAGAGGTTATATTTAACCCTAACCTCGGCGACAAAGCGGTTGGTATCAATTGAACTATCTTGTGCTGCTTGCCGTCTTTCCCCTCCTACTACAGCGCTCAATTCTGGATAATAGGAACTCTTAAGCTTTTTAATGGCAAATTCGATTTCCTTAACTTTTGATTTTAGAATTTTTCCTTGTGGATGATTCTTCAAGGAATGCTGATAAAGCTCTTCAAAATTAAATTCTCTCCCTTGGATTGAGTAAGTAAAAAACACCAAGAGGAAAAGGAGTTTTTTAGTCATTTTGATTCTCCTTGATTTTTATTACTGCCTTCTTGGCAAAATTGTAAAAAATAACTGGTGTTACGAGAACATCTAAAAAAGTTGAAGTAATAAGACCCCCTACTATTACCACGGCAACAGGGTAAAGAATCTCTTTTCCTGGGTCTCCCTTTGATAAAAGAATAGGAAATAAAGCAAAAATTGCTGTAAGGGCCGTCATAAAAACTGGAATCAGACGTTCTTGGGAGCCTTGGATAATTGTTTCTTTGTTAAACTCTCGTCCTTCTTTAACAAGAAGATGAATATAGTGGGAAATCATAAGGACTCCATTTCTACTCGCAATTCCACAAAGAGTAATAAAGGCTATCAAGGTGGCAACAGAAAGAACCTTTTCTGTGATAAAGATGCCAACAATACTTCCAATAAGGGCCAAAGGAATTGCAGTTAAAACTTGAAAACTCATCATTATACTATTGAAATGGGCATATAGAAAAACAATGATGGCCAATAGGGAAATGAGACCAAGAAAGGTTATCAATCGAGACGCCTCTTCTTCACTTTTAAATTGACCACCAAGCTCCACATGATAACCGCTAGGGAGCTCAAGTTCATTAACGGCTTTTCTTACTTCTTTGACAAGGACATCAAGAGGAGCTCCTCCAGAGTTTGCTTGAATTACGATACGTCTGGAAGCATTTTCTCGATTTATAATATTGGGACCATCGCTTTCATAAACAGAAGCAACTTGTTTGAGCTTTATACTTTCGCCGGTAGGCAGAACTCTTACTACGATTTCTTTAAGGAGGTCTAAATCTTGTCGCGTCTCTTCATTAAAGCGTAAGGAGATATCAAAGATTCTCTGCCTCTCAATTACCTTTCCTACATCAATACCATTGAGAGCTACTTCTAAGTGCTCTACTAAATCACTAATCTTAATGCCAAATTTTGCTGCATCTTCACGATAGAGGTGAACTTTAATTTGAGGGACCAAAACTTGCTGCTCTAATTGCAGGTCTGCTAAACCTTTAACATTTTGAAGCTTCTTCTCCAGACTTTTTCCTAAACGTCTTAGTGTGTTTAATTCTGGACCAAAGATTTTTATCGCGAGTTGTGCTCTGACACCCGATAAAAGGTGATCGAGCCGATGACTAATCGGCTGGCCAATATTGGCATAAGTATTTTCAATAGTTGAAAGTTTTTCTCTTATGTCCTCAAGTGCTACTTCACGGTCTCGCCCGTTAGCATGAAAATCCACATCGATTTCGCTCCAGTGTACTCCTTCAGCGTGCTCATCCATTTCAGCGCGGCCGGTTCTTCTAATGGTGCTTTTGACTTCTGGTACTGAGAGCATAAGTTCTTCAGCTTTTTTTCCAACTTTGTTAGATTCTTCTAGTGAAATTCCTGGCCATGCTGCAACACCAATTGTAGCTGTTCCTTCATTAAACTTAGGCAGAAAGTTTCTTCCCATTTGAGGAAGTAAAGATAAAGAGCCTACAAGAAGAATAAGGGACAGAGTAATGACCACCTTTGGCCGATCTAATATTTTAAGAAGGATAGTTCTGTCGATCTCTTTTAAGAGTTTAACAAGTCTTCCATCACCATGGTCCATTACTTTCGCATTAGGAAGGAGGTAGGAGCATAAGACTGGTGTGACAGTTAAAGAGACGAGAAGACTTGCTAGTAATGAGACGATGTATGATATCCCTAAAGGAATAAAAAGCTTTCCTTCTATTCCACTTAGATAAAATAGGGGAATAAAAACCAAGACAACGATAATAGTCGAGATAACGATACTACTTCTTATTTCTTTTGACGCCTCATAAACAACGTGAAGAGGCTTAAAGGATTCACCTTTTTCCTTCGCTTCCCTTAGCCTTCTAAAAACATTTTCCACATCAACAATGGCATCATCGACTAATTCTCCAATGGCAATAGCTAGACCTCCAAGAGTCATCGTATTTACCGACATGCCAAAGCTTTTAAAGATAATTGTTGTTAAAAGAAAGGAGAGAGGAATGGCCGTAAGAGTAATAAAAGTACTTCTAAAGTTTAAAAGAAAAAGAAAAAGAACAATAGCCACCATGATTGAACCATCTCTTAAGGCTTCCTTTACATTGTCTATAGAGTTTTCAATGAATTTAGACTGCTTAAAAAGGTCGTCATGAAGAATAACTCCTTTGGGGAGTTGTGTTTTGATTTTTTTTACAAGGGCCTCAATTTTGTTTGTCACTTCAATGGTGGACGCTTCAGGTTGTTTTTGGATGGTCATGATGACAGCAGGTCTTGCATTAATGCTACCATCTCCTCTCTTTGGTTGAGCACCGATTTTCACTTGGGCCACTTCTTCAAGTTTTACTGGTACACCAAGATGCATGCCCACAATTGACTCTCTGAGATCCTCTTCAATCTCAGCTCTGCCGATGACACGAATAAGAAATTCTTTCTTGTCTTTATCAACAAAGCCGCCTGTCGTGTTTTCACTGAGGTGTTTTACATTTTTTACAAGCTCCTCCAGAGATATATTTTTTTGGCTGAGTTTTTCGTGATCAACCCTAATTTGAAATTGCTTTCTTCCACCTCCCATGACGATTACATTACTCACTCCGGGAATAGATAAAATCTGAGGCCTTAATACCCAGTCAGCTATTTCTCTTAACTCTAGTGGACTTAAGGATTCTGAAGAAGAATCTTCTTCAAGTTGAAGACCTAAGAAAAGGATTTCTCCCATAATTGAAGATATAGGGGCCATGGTAGGCATCACATCCTCAGGTAATCGAGACTTCACCTGTTGTATTTTTTCACTGACGAGCTGTCTGTTGCGATAGGGGTCAGTTCCCCACTCAAACTCCACATGAATAATACTGATGCCCATTCCGCTTGAAGAGCGAACTCTGGTCACACCGGCCGTGCCAATCATCGCGGTCTCAAGAGGCAGAGTTACGAGAGTTTCAACTTCTTCCGGAGCAAACCCGTGACTTTCAGTAATAATTGTGACTTTGGGTTTATTAAGGTTAGGAAAGACATCAACCGGAAGATCTTTAAGAGTAAAAGTCCCATAGACCGCAACAAAAGCAGCCAAAGAGACGACAAGGAGCCTATTTTTTAATGAGAATGAAATAATTTTATTAAGCACAACAAATCCTTGGAGTTAAAAACAACGTTTTTAAAATAAAAAGGAAACTTGGCTTAATTTAATAGGGGAAGGTTTCTAAAGCGATTAGGTGGAGGGGAGTAAGCTAATGTTTTTGGATAAGATAACCCGTCAAAACCTTGGGGAGAATGATTTAACAATGAAGTGTTAAAAGAAATAGGGATGAATTGTAGCTTAGGACCTGAAAATAAACTGTGAATATCTTTTTGTGTGGAAAGAACGTACTCAGGTTGTTTCTCATGGGCGTGGTCGCTTTCTTTGTCATGATTGGCATGGAAAATCACGTGTTCAATGAGATTTTCTTCTTTATAATTTTCATGATGATTTTCTTGTTGATGATCATCGTGAATATGGTGGTGGTCATGGTGGTTGTGATGGTCCACAAGGTGCAGCTCTACAACAACCCCTGCAAGAGAAGAGTAAACTGTTAGAAATGAAAGTAGTGTCGCAGTGAGTAGACGTTTCATCAGATCTTATTTTGTAGAAATTTACATTTTGGGTCAATATTTTTCTTTTTTATTTAGCCATAAATTAAAAAGTACATAACCGACAATGACCATAAAGACAGAAATAACAACTAAATAACTAAAATCTTTCGTTTCAGGTAAGAGGGCACCACCACCATAAAGTCCCAGAGTTGCTACTGCCGTTAAGGCACTAGCGAAACCGTTAAACTCACCTCTGACTTCTTCTCTTATATAAACTTGCCTAATTTGAACTTCTCCAAGGCTAAAGCCATATAGCCCTATTCGGGACAGTAAAATCAGTCCTAAAAAGAGAACCTTGAAAATGAAGGCGCTTTGGAAAAAGAAGATGAGAGCTAGGGATACCGTTACAAGCTGAAAACCTAAAAAAAAGCGACTGGCCTTTTCAAGACCTAATTTCCTACTGATTAGGGGAAAAAGTAGGGTGGCCGATAAACCAAAAAAGCCTCCTAAACCACGAAAGAGTCCGATACCCCATTCGGGAAGACTCCAGCCGTCTTTTAGAAATCCAGTTAAAAGAACTCCGTGGGGACTTAAAACAGAGAGCCACAAACTAGCGTAAGCAAGGGATACTATGGCAATAGGTTGAGATAAGAAAGTTCTCCAGCCTTTAGTAAGTTTATCGAAAAGTGACGTTCTTATTTCTTTAGAGGGAACAATTTTCTTTTGTGAGAGTTCAGGGTTTTTATTAAATATTAATTTAAGGAGAAAATACTCTGGGAAAAATGAGATAAGATTCCAAAGAGCGATGAGACTAAAGCCAAAAAGAATACTTTGGGAGGTTTCAAAGGTGAGTAACCAGCCCGCTAATATTGGGGCACAAAGCTCTGTAAATAAGTCCACTTGGCGAAGTCTCGCATTAAAAGAGGCCAGCTCATCTTCTTTAACTGAGGCAGGCACCAAGTCATTAGCAATGGCGATATCCATAAAACTTGATCCCAAAGAGCCTAAAATGCCGCCAAGAACTAATAAACTTAAAATTAAAGATGATTTAAGAGATAGGCTTGAGTGAGCAAAATCGATGGCGCTTAGGTAATAAAGAGAGGAAAAGCCTATAATTACACCTGCAAGCTGAATGGAAATGCCGTGCTTCGCAGCTGAAAACCGGCTTAGTCGATCTATAAGCTTTGCCGTTTTGGGAAAAAAAAGAACATTAGCAAGCCTGATGAGGAAGTAATAAAGAGCCGCGTATTGTAATTCACCAGGTACCAACTTTAAAATGGCGAGAGGAACCGCGAAATCCCACGCTTGATCCCCTGATCTGGTCAACACCCTTCCAAGCAAGAGTACTTTCTTTATATTCCATGTGGTTTTAAACATGCGCTGAATAATAGATGAGGTAAAAACCAATGCCAACCATGCCAACCTTTTTCATTAAAATTCGTTAAATTGAGTGAAAACGAGTGAAAAACGAAAATGACGGGAAAGCCCTTTAATAAAGACAAGTAGAAGGTTTTCTTGAGTTTTGAAAAAATGCCTTCGTCACATCTGGTAATTCGGGCATGCGACACGTCCTGAGCTTTGCTCAGGTTCAAAATGCGAGAGCATTTTGACGGTCGCTTTACCGTTGTGCGTATGCGCCGTCACAACGGCGGCATCGCATGGGCGGAGACCAGCTAAGCAGAAGCACTTATTATCTGTTTAAAGAAGTAGCAAACCATATAAAATGGCACAAGCTAGCTTCATATACACGACAGATATTACACCAATTAAAAAAGAAAATCTTTCATATAACAAATATTTGCTACATTATTTGTATATCAGTTTTTATACAATTCACAATTTGGATTTATGTAGCGAATACGAGCTTTGGAAGATGGAAGCTTTATGTAAGTGATGCAGAGAGGCTTCAGGGAATTGGAATTAATGGTTCTACTTTTTTCTCAATTGACTATGACGATACATTAGCCTGAGCTGCACCCGTCTTTGCTTCCACTCTATTGTATATGCTCTAGGACTTCCGTCTTCTCATAACTCGGCAATAT
>CATLOT010000002.1 GCA_950054155.1 uncultured Bacteriovoracaceae bacterium | reverse complement strand
TTTGATGAGAAACTATTTTGGCACTTTAGATGCCGGATAAAAAGGAGTCGGGTTCATCTCATTAGGTTGAGTTTGGTAGGAAAATAAGACGATGAAAAAAACAAATATTCTTTTACTTGTAAGCTTCTTGATCTTTTGCCTATCTGTTTGGATATATTTTCTAAAAAATCGAAATGAAGATCTTACTTTAGTGAAAACAAACTCTAGCCAGATTTTAAAATCTAATGCGATAAAAACGAAGCCATTGCAGAGAATGCAATTACGTCATTTTTCAAAATATTCACATTATTTAGATGAATACTCTCAGAGTGATGATAAATACGATGCCAATTATCATAGAGAAGCTTATCGTCTCTTCGTTGGTAAAATGACTGAAAGAATTTCTGCCAGAATCGGTCAGAAAGGGGCAACTGAATTAATCGATAATTATTTTGCCTTGTTACTTGAATCCTATGGTAGTGGGGATGGTTACTATAAAGACTTTCAAGAATCAGAAAAGGAGTATTACGAGAAGATCAAGCCAAGTAATATTCCCGAAGCTGAGAAAAAAGAATTTAAAAAGCAGATGATGCGTAAATGGAAAAAGCAATATCACCATAGAGAGATGTTAAAAAGAAAGAAGTACAGTTTTTGGGGGGACTTTAGCGATATTTATATGAATGTTAAGGAAGAAGTAAATGCTGAGATGTCACAGAGGCAACCCAATTCTGATATCCTCTTTATAGAGCTATAAAAAAGCCCTTCATTAAGAAGGGCTATTTTAATAATAAATTTATACCAAACTCAACCTGGCACCTATTGGTATTTGATGGCGAGGTTTTCTTCTTCGCTCCAGGCGGGGATGGTGAGACCCATTTGCTCGCATAGGCCTTCGATTTCTTTAACGAAGACGTCACGAACTTCTTTGTTTGTTCTCTTTTTAAGACCAAGTTTGACGTAGATGTCGTTGGCGCCACCAATAGTTTTACCAAAGACATTCATTACACGAGGCCACCAAAGGTTGAGGCGCTCTTGAAGGAACTTTCTCTTTTCAGGGTCGGCCGCGAGCTTCTTCATATTTGTGTCACCGTGAGTAACGTGAAAGACCTCTTCTTTGTAGATCCCTTCAATACCTTTCTTCCAAGGCGTGTAAGAAGAGTGAAGTGTATCTTCAAGTTGATGGCCGGCCGCGCGGTCCATGAGGAAGTTAAAGAGAATAAAATCTTCCCAGTACTTAATTTGGTAATAGAAGATATTAACTCGGTAGTCATTCTTAAGACGTTGAAAGCCAATGTTGACGCCATCTTCTGGAACTTTCCAGCCCATATCAGTATTTTCAATATGCTCTTCTGGGTTTTCACCGAGATCGCGAAGCATTTTGTAGATAACCTGTGAGTGGCGCATTTCATCTTTTGTGATTTGGGCCACAAGAACCTTTTCTTTTACATCAGGTGCTTTTTCAATCCATGGCATATAACCAAGGGCCCCCGAGTATTCTGAGTCACCTTGCATCCAAAGAAGATTCATAAGGTGCTTTCTATAAAGAGGAGGAAGCTCTTCACCCTTTTCAAAGGTACGCCCATTAGCGATCTCTTCAAAAAGCTTTTCTTCTTCCGCTGAGTATTGTCCTACATTTGCCGTCATGCCTGACTCCTTAATATTTTGTCCGTCTTAATTCTTTTTTCTTACCTTAGTATTTTACCAATAAATGGTCCAATGTGAGAAATCAAGGACCTAGATATCGGCTAAACCTTACCTGGTCAAATCTCTAACTACCTGAAAATTGGGGTTTCCTCTTTTCAAAAAAGGCTTCAAGCCCCTCTTGGTAGTCATTACTGGCGCCAAGAAAGCGCTGGGTGGCCGTTTCTCTTGCCATTACGCTGGCAAAGTCCCGCTCACTGGCTTCTTGAAGATTCTTCTTAATGAGCTCTAAGGAGAGAGGGGCCATTTTATTAATTTTTTGAGTCATGGTGAGGGCCTCTTCTAAGGGGTTGTCACTCACGCGATTAATCATGCCCCAGCCGTAGAGGTCCTCACTGTAGAGGGCTTCGTTAAAGAGGAAGAATTCTAGAGTTTTTGAATAACCCATTCCTTTGACAAAAGTGAAGGAGCTTCCGGCATCGGGGGCAAGTCCTAATTGGCTAAAGCCCGAGACAAATTTCACCTTCGGGGCTGCGACGATCATGTCACAGGCCATGGCCACACTGAGACCGGCGCCTGCGGCCACACCATTGATGGCACCGACCACTAATTTCTTCGACTCTCTGATGGCATTGATGAGGGGATTCCACTCCGTCTCGAGCGTATGACCAAGGTCGACTTTCTTTCCTTCTTTGCCTTGAACGGCGCGATCATTGAGATCCTGACCAGAGCAAAAGGCCTTGCCTTCGGCAGTAAGAATGATCGAGCGAATGGCCTCATCTTTGTTTCCAATACGAATGGCCTTCACAATTTCTGCTTTTCCTGCCTTGTTGAGGGCATTGTAAACTTCAGGTCTATTGATCGTGACAACGAGGGTTTCGCCTTGGATGTCACACTTTATAAATTCTAATCCACTCCAATCACTCATGGGATTTCCTTTTGTCTTATGAACCAGTGTAGTTGGGAGAGCGTTTCTCAAGAAAAGCACGCATGCCTTCTTTTTGATCTTCCATACTGAATGTTAAATAGAAATTTCTTCTTTCAAGTTTTAGGCCTTCATCAAGAGAAGTGTTAAAGCTTGCTTGGATACTTTCTTTTATGAGCCTTAAGGCCATGGGAGATTTCTTTGCCATCTTCTTGGCGCATTCTCTCGCCTCCGCTAGAGTTGTTCGGCTGGGAACGACCTTAGCGACTAGGCCCATTTCAAGAGCTTCATGGGCACTAAACATTTCACCGGTAAGGGCGTAGTAGCTTGCGCGGGCCTTGCCAATGGTTCTGGTAAAGCGTTGGGTGCCACCAGCTCCGGGAGTTATTCCAAGGTTCACCTCGGGCTGACCCATGAGAGCGTTATCTCCAGCGATAATGGTGTCACAGGCCATGGCCAATTCATGGCCACCACCAAGGCAAAAGCCATTAACAGCTGCAATGATAGGGAGGGGAAAGAGGGTGAATTCCTTCCAAAGTCCTTCTCGCTCATCTTTGATTTGATCAGCAGGAGTGGCCGCCAGCATTTGTGCGATGTCTGCCCCCGCAGCAAAGGCCTTTTCATTACCGGTAAGAATCACGACACGAGTATCGTCTCTTCTTTGGAGTTCCTTAAGAGTGAGAACGATTTCTTTTAGGGTCTGAGTATTGAGGGCATTGAGAACCTTTGGCCTATTTAAGGTTATGGTCACAATGCCTTCATGAAGATCGGCCGTATCGACGAGAATATTTTCCCAATCAAAGGAGAGGTTACTCAAGGTAACCTCGCTTCATTTGATCTCTTTCAATCGCATCGAAAAGAGCTTGGAAATTTCCTTCGCCAAAACCCCAGTGATTCTTTCTTTGAATATATTCAAAGAAGAGGGGACCGACATAGGTTTCTGAAAAGTTTTGAATGAGGTAGCCCTCTGGATCACCATCAACGAGAAGCTGGCGCTCTTCTAAAACTTTTAGGTCTTCGGTTACTGTGAAGTCGCGATCGGGGATCGCTTCATAGTAGGTGCTGGGAATATCGAGAAATTTCATCTCTCTTTCGCGAAGCTCACCAACGGTTGAGATAATATCAGCCGTCATAAGGGCGATATGCTGAACGCCGGCACCATTGTGAAGATCAAGGAATTCTTGAATTTGTGATTTACCACCTTCTGCTTCAGGCTCGTTGATAGGGATAATCACGCTATTATTAGGTAATTGAACAACTTCAGATTGCAGGCCGGTCTTGACGCCTTTGATATCAAAGTAGCGAGTGACCTTCATTCCAAAGATGTCTTGATAGTACTTAACCCATTTTTTCATCTCGCCTTTAGGAACATTATTGGTGAGGTGATCAATACGGCTCACTCTCTGCTTAAGAGGTTTAGCCTCGGGGTCGTCACACTTTTCAAAGCCGGGGCGAAAAGCAGTCATTGGTCTTTCAATGAATTCATTGTGAACATCGCCAAAGCCTTGGATGATTGCTGTCTTGTAAGTTCCTTCTGGGCCTTCCACGACTTTAAGCTCTTCGATGACTTCAGCACCTCGTCTCTTCGCTTCGGTAATGGCATGCTCACAGTCTTCAACGAGAAAACTAAGTGTCGATACACCTTCACCATGGGCCTTGAAGTATTCACGGGCATGTCCTGCGGGGGCTGCTTTAAGGAGAAAGCGAACTTGGCCTTGCGTGAAGAGTTCACAAGTCTCGTTATCTCTTTCCGTCATGGCAAAACCAAGGCGGTGAAAGAGGGCACGAGTGGGAGTCTCGAGTGAGTCACAAGTGAATTCAAGATGATCAATGGCCTTAATGCCAAGGGGATTATCAGCGCTGATTTGGCCCTTCGCTGTCATGGGTGCCTCCTAAGTCTATGAAATTGAGGCTCTATTCTTGCTAAAATGACTCAGCCTTTCAAGCTGTTAGTAGTCATAAGATTGAGTCAATATGGGAACGGTGCACTGTTTAACCTTTTTACACCCCTAGTAGATCTTACTTGAGAGGCTGTTTGAGGTCTTGAGAGAGGGTAAATTAGGGGTATGAAAATATGGATTGGAATTTGTCTCTTATGGCTCATGGGTCGGGTAGCACTGGCCACTGATGTGACTTTCACTCAAGAAGTGGAGTCTCAAGTTGCTTTTGATTCCATCTCTCGAGCGGCTCAAGCTGTTGAAGGCCTAGTGGCATCTCATGAGAATCGCGAAAAAGACCAAACCAAGAATATTCTCAAAGCTTTAAACTCCTATCGTTCCCCAGGAGAGTTTCTAAGAGCACCTCTTAGTGACAAACTTCTTCCTATTCCTGCGCCTAAAGTGAGCCTTAACCGCTTTGAAAAGAGTGTCTATAAAGTTCTCGCCCAGAGAACTCTCTATCCCTATGTGAGAGTTATTTATGATTTGAGTGGCGAACTTAAGCAGAGACTTACCAACCAAACCTATCTTCTTTCACGAGAGGAAAGGATCGGGCATCAAAAGAGCTGCTTTACCAAATTTGATTATTCAAAAGAGTGTGTCGTTCGCTCTTCATTAGAGGAGGATATTCTCTCTTCTCTTCACTCCTCATTGCGTGCCCATCAAATCAAGGCTCAAGCACCTGAACTTCTCAAGGCGGTGATTAACATTCTCTCTCAAGAGGGATCTAGCACGACCTTCCACAATGCAAACTTTCTTGCGGATGCTTCCATGAGTTGGATTAAAGGGCACAGCGGTGGCGAACTTCTTGCCAAATGCCTTTCAGAGGGAGGGGAATTCTCCCCTCAGGTTATTGCCAAAGGAAGTCACTGTAAGAGGGTCTTTGAGAAGAAGCTCTTTAATGATGGCAAAAAAAAGAAGATGGATCAGGCCCTTGTTAAAAGAATTGAGCGCTCACTCTTTGGGCCCTATTCTGAATTCACGAAACTTAAGAACTCTCTCCTTGAAGAGGCCCTTCCTTATAGTCCTCTTTGCTTTGGAGGAAGTCGTTACATCAGTTGTCGCTTTCGAAAGTTCAAGGAGCACCTCAGAGAAGAGTGGAGTGACTTTAGCGAGCTCACGACCATGGAGCAAAGCGAAATCGTCAAGGCCTTGGTGTATAACCTCAAATAATTCACGTCTAGTGATTGTCTAGATTCAATTAACTCCTCGTATGGGATATTGAGATCATCTCAAACCCTTAAAAAAGGAGCACCCATTGAAAATTCTCATGAAGACCATTCTTTTTAGCCTCGTTTTAAATAGTGCTTTTGGCGTTTCTTTTCCCCAAGAGGATAGAAAGAGCTTCGATGCTCAATCTTATCTTGGCTTCTGGTACGATGTGGCCCGCACTCCTAATGATTTTCAAGACAATACTCCTACTCGCCACGGCGAAGAGCTTGGTGTTTGTGTGAATTCCACGGCAGAATACTCGCTTAGAAAAGCCGATGAGATCTCCTTAACAAATACCTGCTTTCGTGAAAATGAATCAGGTGACTTCATAAAAGAAGACATCACGGGCCGTGCAAAATTTGTTAAAGGAAAGAATGCAACTCAGCTTAAGATTGCCTTTGGTGGTGTTATTGCGAGATTCTTTCAACGCCTCTTCACTGGTGGCGGCGCTGACTATTGGGTTTATGCCGTTGGTGAAAAGAATGCGGAAGGTCTCTATTCTTGGGCCATTGTAAGCGGAGAAGATAAGGACTACATCTTTGTTCTTTCACGAAAGCCCACACTTGATTCTCAAACAGAGAACGATATTCTCGCCGCTCTTCGCAGATTGGAACTTCCTCTAGAGGATCTTGTTTTTAATCGTGATTTAAAATAGACGCTTCCAAAAACGCTCTATTACTGCTCGTAGGGAAGAGGAATCTTCCCTAGGGTAGAGCTTCAAAACAGAGGGGCATAAGTCGAGCTCCTCTTGCATCTTTAAAAGCTGCTCATACGTCAGACCATGCTGAATAAACTTATCCATGTGGACGTGGAGATGGCGAGTGATATGACCTTTGACTTGTTCTCTAACAGCGTAATCGAGTTGATTGAAGACTTGGGGTTTACTAATATTTTCAATGGGCTGCCAGAGTTCGCTATTCATGGGTAGCTTATCGGCAGCACAGGGGAATACTTTAGTTTTTTGATCTGTCTTTAGCTAAAAATCTTCAATGCGATCTACAAGGGCAGGAAAGTCGATGAAGGGATTTCTATTGCCTTGTGAGTCCTGAATTTCGTCATTTCTTGCAATTTCATTGCTGTCGACGGGATCTTCACGGTGCCATTTCTTAAGGTAGAATTCTTCGAGATCTGTGATTCTATAGCCATAGCGAGCTGAGAAGTAGAAGAGGGCACGGGCGACATTTCCTCTGTGCTCTTTAGGCGGTTGAAAGCCATGAACACGAGTAGGTTTTCCCGTTTCTGGATCAATAATATCGCCGCGCTGAGAGAGGTCACAGCTTCGGGTTGCTCTTTCCCCTTCAACTTCACCAAAGGGGTGGTTACCGCGGGCACTGTTGGCCGGGCTGTCAGTTGGAAAGAGGTGGTGAAGGTCACCGCGAGCAGGTTCTCTTTTAGCTCCTTTTGATTGGGGCCAGGTGTGCTCGGTATTCATGGTATTGTTTGCAGGAATTCTGTAGGGACCAACTTGGCTTCTGATGACTTTGCCACAGTAGACATCAACGACGAAGTGACCTTGGCCATCTTCTTGAAGGTCGACTTTTCCAAACATATGCTTCTTAGCCGTTTTGTAACCAAGACCTCTAAAGTTGCGACCACTGGCACGCTTCACAAGGTCTTTGAGTTCGCGATCCCTTGGCCCATTTTCGTTTTCAAACTGACCTTGGGTTTGAGAGTCATAGTAAGATGCAAAGACTTGACCTGAAGCCAGTAGGGTAAAGGTGAAAACCGCGCAAAGAATCCTGTCCATGGGATGTGCTCCTCTAAATGTTGATGCGGAAAAAGTTTAGGAAATTCAATACGTTCCGACAAGGATTACCTCTTTTTGATTCTTGTTAGGGCTTCTTTAGGATTAATGCTACGCAGGGTTTATGACTAAAGGCAAATAGTGGACCAGTTTAAGGGGTTTTGTTAATGTTTCTAAGCATTTAAATCGAGGGAAACATGACACAATACGAAATCCTTAATGGGAACGAACTCATTATTCAAGGAGGCCTTGAAGCGGGCTTCTCTCTTTATACAGGATACCCGGGCTCACCTTTGGCGGACTATTTTAATATTCTTCACGCCAAGAAAAATGAAATGGCCGAAAAGGGGATTAAAGTTGTTATCGCAAACTCTGAAGCTAATGCTGCGGCCATGGCATCAGGGTCTAAACAGGCAGGGCGCGATTGTTTAGTGGCCATGAAATCCATGGGCCTTCATGTGGCCAGTGATGCTCTGAGTGTCGGAAACTTTGCCAACCCTGGCGAGACTGAGGTCGATCCAGAAACAGGTGAAACTCGCTATCCAGGAGTTGTCATCGCTGTTGGTGATGACCCGTGGTCGATCTCGACTTCAACACCTGCTGATAGCCGCTACCTTTTTAAGCATCTTCATATTCCCTTTCTTGAGCCTTCAAATCCGCAAGAGTTAAAAGATTGGATGGCCCATGCTTTAAAAATTTCTCAAATGACTTCTGTCTATCAAGGCCTTCTTCTGACCACTTATATGGCCGAAGGGGGCGGGAGAGTTGTTCTTGGCAAAGAAAAGCCCGTAAAGAAAGAGGCCGTGACTCTCGATCCTAGTAAGTTTGACCTCTCTAAGAATGTCATGGTTCCACCAAACTCACTTATGGCCGATCAGCGAATGATCAATGAGCGCTTTCCCAAAGTGGCCAAGGCGCTTAAGACCCTTAGTCTCGATCAAATCTTAGGGGTTGAAAGTGAGGTTGGCCTTCTCTCAAGTGGTGTTATTTTTGAAACTCTTAAGCAAGTCTTAGAAGAAGGGGATTATCTTGAGCGCTTCTCTCTTTATAAGCTTGCCGCGAGTTACCCCCTCGTTAAAGATCTCCTTCTTCCCTGGCTAAAGACTAAGAAGACGGTGATTGCTGTGGAAGAAAAGCGTGGCTTTCTTGAAAGTGAGCTGCGTGAATTCTGTCATGAGCATAATCTTAATATAAGAATTCTTGGAAAGAAGTTTGTCACGAATGAAGGGCGTGAGGAAATTGGCTTTCCGGCCCATGGTGGTCTTAGCTATGAAGTGGTTAAGGAGCAACTCGTTCGTGCACTTGAAATTTGCTCTGAAGTGCCCTGTCAGGGGCATGAGGCCCAGGTTAAATCACTAAGTATTGGCCTTCCAAAACGTTTGCCGACTTTCTGTCCCGGTTGTCCTCACCGGGAAACGCTAAGTCTCTTAAAGGATTTACGAAAGACATTAAAAGAAGAGGGTGTTGATCTTATCACTCATGGTGATGTGGGTTGCTACTCCCTCTCTTTCTTGCCTCCTTTTAAAGAGATGCATAACCTCTCGGCCATGGGCCAGGGGGGCGCGCTGGGAGCTGGGCTTGATATGTTTACCAGCAATCCCTCAGTTGTTCTGATGGGGGATTCGACCTTCTTTCACTCGGGGATCACTGATATTTCAAACTCTGTGCAAGCAGGCCACAATATTACTTATATTCTCCTTGATAATGATAATACGGCGATGACGGGGCACCAGATGACGCCGGCCTCGGGCCAAAATGTTCAAGGACGCGTTCGTCCGCGCCAGGATATGCTGAGCTCTGTCTATGCCCTTGGTGTCGACTTTGCTCAAGAGGTGAATCCAAGTGACCGCTACTTTTATAAGAACCTCCTTCAAGATGTTATTAAAAAGGAAGGGGTTAAAATTATCGTCTCTAATAAAGAGTGTGGATTGACCTTTCATGGGCGTCAAAAGCGCAGTGAGAGAAAACTCTTTTCTCAAAATAAAACGATTAGTGAGAAGAGCTTCTTTCAAGTGAATACCGATGCCTGTGAAGATTGCCGCGCCTGTATTGATGGCACCGGTTGCCCAGGTCTTGGTCAGATTCATGATGCCTATGGAACCAAGGTCGCCATTGACCCGCAAATCTGTGTGAGTGACAGTTATTGTGCCAAAATTAAGGCCTGTCCTAGTTTTGAAGAGGTTATCGTCAAAGATTATCATCCTACTCTCTATCAACGGGATAATTCTAAAAAAGAAGAGGATCAAAAGGCTTTACCTCTTCCCAATGTTTTAAAAAGTTTTGAGGATATTGCAAAAGGATCTGACTGGCGCATGGTGGTTACAGGGGTCGGTGGTTCAGGGGTCACGACAATTTCACGTGTTCTCGCTGAAGCGGCTAAAGAAATGGGTGGACGAGAAGACCTCGACTTTAAATTCGTCGATCAAAAAGGACTGGCCCAGCGAAACGGTAATGTGACCGGCCACTTGTCCATTTATCAAAAAGGCAAGAGTTATGGTGCCGTGACGCCCAAGGGGTCAGCGGATCTACTTGTGAGTCCTGACCTTCTTGATGGCTCAGGTCATCTTCACTTTCTCGGTCCAAAGGGACTGTGTCTTCTTGATAAGAAGTTTCAAATTCCTCTGAGTCTTATGCTTGATGATGGGGTGGAAAAGGAGCCGATCACGGCCAAGAAGTTGCGCCAAAAACTAGAAAACCTCTTAGGGGAGCAAGTTTTAACCTTTGCCCTTAAAGATATTTCTCATCAAGGTCTTGGAAAAAGTGTCTATGCTTCAGCGATGATTTTAGGAGTTGCCTTTCAAGCCGGTCGTCTTCCCTTTAGTCTTGATGACTTAAGAAAGGCCTTTGAGCGCACTATGCCTAAGGCAGAACTGGATAATAATTGGCAGGCCTTCTCTTGGGGGCGAAAGATTTTTATTGAAGGAGATGAAGACCTCCTCAAATCGGTAAGTGAAGTTCCAAGAAAAGATCTTCCTAAGCTTTTAAAGCTCTCTAAAGAAGAGCTCTTAAGAAAGTCTGTCGCGGAGAGTTTTCTTCCCTGGCAAAATACTAAGGTCATGATGGGGATCTTTGATAAACATTTTGATCGCCTCAGAAAATACTTTCCTGAGGTTAATCGTGTGCATCTCGTGCAATACCTTCACGATCTTTATATCTATGATCGAGGAGCGCGGGCCGCAGAGTTCATCGGTCATGCTGGCGAGTTAGGGGAGTACTTTAAAGATAATAACGAGATGAGGGCCATGGCCTTAAGAACGCTTGCAAAAACTTATTTTCTTAAAGATGAGGTCTTTGTTTCCCATATCATGATTAGTCCGCAAAAGAGAGCGAGGGACCTTGAGCGCTTTTCTCGCCTTGGTAAGGGCTTTAAAGTGAAGAGAATTAATAGACCTGCCTTTGATATTATGGGGAAGAAGTTTGAGTTTGATATTAGTCCTACGGACTGGATGCTCAAGGTGATGAGGCATATGCGAGTGTTGCGCCTTCTCCTTCGTGGGTGGCACGCCAAAGAGAGGAAAATTGCTCAGGCCGTAAGAAAAGAGCTTCTTGAGGTGATTCCAAAACTTGAGGCCTCACAGCGAAGGTCAGCTCTTAAGAGACTTGAAAATATTAAAGGATACCGCGAAGTTCGCTATGAAGCCGCTCAAGATGTGGTGAACACTTGAAAGTTTCTCAATTTAGCTTCTTACTGGGATTGATTTTTCACTGCAGTGGTAGTTTTGCTCTCGTTGATGGTCTTTTAGATCATGGTAAGAAAATGGTCACCGAGCTTGAGGCGGCGAGAAAGTGTAGTGTAGAAAAGAAGAAAAGTGGTGCCCTTTCCTTTTGTACAGGGCTCGAGTTAGAGAAGAAAGATCTCAAATTCTTAGCAGAGCTTGATCTTAAATCCTGCCGCGAGTTTCTTGGTCAGATGAAGTTTAGAACCCATGTTGTCAAGGCCGGCCAGAATGTAAAGGGCGTGCCTCAAGAAGACCTTGAAAACTTCTTCTCTTCAACTAAGCTTGCTCTGATTCTCTATCATGAGCGCATTATTTTATTTAAGCGTGAGGCAAAAAGAGGAGATTGTCTTCATGAGATCATCCACTTTTATCAGCGCCATCGCCCTAGTCAAAATCCGCTTGCTCCCCTGCGCCGTAAAGAGGCAGGAAGGCGTTTGCAGTTCTTACTAGAAAAGAGTGTCGGGGAGGTTGAAAAACTGGAGCGCGCTGGAAAAATAGAGGAAGCAAAGAAAGAGGCCTCTTCCTTGCAGCCCTTTATCGCTCTTCAGCGAGAGTGGCAGGGAATGATTCATTGGCTTGATGAGAAAGAGGTCTATCAGCTCTTCTTTGATTATGGCAGTCTTATCAAAACCGGGGAGAGGGACTATGACGTTGCTCTGTCTAATTTGGTGCGCCTTAAAGAGAGTCTTCCTTGGGACTTAAAAGAGCGTGTGCTCTATGAGGCCAATAAGGAGCTTAATAAAAAGTATCAAAAAGTTAAGGCGAAGAAAGGGACCCAAAGTGAAGCGAAGCTCAGTGAACTCTTTAATAAGGGAAAGATATCCCGAGAAGAATTTGAGGAGAGAGTTATTGCTCTTAGAAAGTATCGGGCTCAAGAGGATCTTAAAAAGGCGCGCTCTTTAAATAAGAGTCATGATATTCTAAAGGCGCGAATTCGCCTTCGTGACTTTGATAAAGATAATCGTTCAAAAGAGGAAGACCTTAAAGAGATTACCCTTAAAAGTGAGAAAGGGCTGTGGTACGTGGAGCTTATGGGTAAGAAAATGGTGGTGGACACTGGGGCCCAGGTGAGTGTGCTTCCTCTAAGCCTTATTGAAGAATCATCTGAAAAAGAATTTCTTTTGCTTGGGGCTAAGGCCTTACAAAATGCTTATGGGCAATCAGTTCAAGCGCCTCTTGTCGTCTTTAAAAAAGAGCTTAGCCTTGGAGGACAGAAAGTAAGAGGTCTTTCTGGCGCCCTTGCTGAGATGAATCTTGCTGGTTTTGATGGGGTCCTAGGGATGGACTTCTTGAAGACCTTTAATGGAGGAAAATGGCTTTTTAAGACAAAAGAGAAGACGTTATCTAAAGGTGTCCTGAAAGGCGAGAGTTTTGTCTTAAGGGAGAATGGTCTTGGTGAAATAGATTCTTTAGAGTTTTCTTGTGGAAATAGTTTTGTGCGTATTGATTCAGGTTCTCAATTCTTTGGAGAGCTTGAAAGGCGAGCAACAATGCCTTCATGCCTTGGACAGGCAGAGCAAGGAAAAATTGTGCGCTTAAAGGAGGGCAACACTGTTCTCTTTAGTCGTGAGATTGAAGCGAACCTTGGAGTTCCTTATCTTAAAGGCTTTAAAACTATTGGCATTGATCTTAAAAAGAAGAAAATCGATTTTGTAAGGAACTAAGAGTGAGAGAAGCTGTTACAGCCGTTTTTTATCATCGCGCCAGTGAAAAAATCTTTATGATTGAAAGGCAGGACTATCTTAGTGTTTTTCCTGGTTACACGGCCTTCCCAGGAGGGAAGGTTGATAAGAGTGATGCCGATCACCACAGTGCTCTTAAAAGAGAGATTAAAGAAGAACTCAATTTTGATCTTGAAAGTGAGGATGTCCTTAATATCTCTCTTCTTGGTCATGCCGTTACTCCTGAATTTAACCCCTACCGTTTCAAAGTCTTCTTCTATCTTATTGAACTCAAGAATGAGTACGCGTTTGAAGTGGATGCCGGTGAAGCAAAGGCTTCTTTTTGGAAGAGCGCTAAAGAATTAGACCTTGCCTATGAGGAAGGTCGTCTTCTTGCCGTACCCCCGGTGCTCTCTATTATCGAGTTTTTAAGTGAACAGTTAGATCCTGGTTGGCAGGATGATTTTAAACCAAGGGATTTCCTCTTACCTCATATTGAAGGACGAGAGGTCCCCTTTATTGAGACAATCTGTGGTGTACGCCAGTTCTTGCCGCTGTCAAATACCTTTCCTCCCGCCAACAGAACCAATAGTTTTCTCTTAGGAGAGAAAGAGAGAATCCTTGTTGATCCCTCTCCAAAGAATGACGAAGAACTTGAAAAGTTTTGCCGCAGCCTTAAAAAGAGTGGCACTATAGATGCATTCTTTATTTCTCACCATCATCCTGATCATCACGAATTCTTGCCCCAGTTATGTGAGAGGTTTTCAAAGAAAGTTTATATGAGTGAGAAGTGTCACCGCATGATCACTCAAAAGTGGGGCGAGGATTATCTTAAAGATTGTGAGGTCACTTTCTTAAAAGAGGGTGACTTTGTCAGTGACTGCTACGGTGAGCCCCTTCGTGTTTATGAGGTACCTGGTCATGATGAAGGCCAACTTGCACTGGCGCCCCTTAATCTTCATTGGTTCTTTGTGGGAGACCTCATTCAAACAGTAGGTACTGTGGTTGTTGGAGGAGAAGAAGGGGATATGGCGAAGTACTTTGAGAGCTTAAGAAGAGTGATCTCTCTTAGGCCAAAGTTTATCATTCCAAGCCATGGTATTAGTATCGGGGGAGTTCATAAATTAGAGATGACCCTTAAGCATCGTGAGCACCGCGAAGAGCAAATAAAAGAACTTTTATCCCAGCAAAAAAGCGAAGATGAGATTCTCTCCATTATTTACGAGGGGTTAGACGAATCCCTGATTCGCTACGCTCAAAAAACAATTAAAGCTCATATTAAGAAAATTAGGGAAGAAAGCCGATAAGTCCGGTATGAGATCCATCCTTTTTCTTTTTCTCTTTTCCCTCTCAGCTCAGATCTTTGCCGATACTGATGCTGCTATCATGGAAGCCCTTAAAGAGGCGATGCAGTTCAATGAAGTTGCGAGCACTGCTACCAATGCCCCCGGGGATTGTAATGGTGCTAAGTTTACTTCGAAGATCACAGTTGATCTCAAAGAGGATGCCGATCACTTCTATAAGGAAGTTGAATTTGATCTAGGAAGATCTGTTAGGAAGGAGCAATTCCAAAGTGATGAGGTGAGTGTCGTTACAGAGGAAGAAGCGCAAAAGCTCTTTGAACTTTTTTCTCAGTTAGAGTACTTAAAGTTTGATTACCTTCACGACGGATGCTTTGCTCGTGCCCACGAACTTGCTCTCATCGCTAAAGAAAATGGCATCGATATGGGTAAGGTCTTCTTAAGTGATCACACGGGAAGAGCGAGTCTTTATCCGAAGTCTTGGAAGAATAATCCCGATGCACCTGTTCCCACTGGATTTGTTGGTTGGCGCTATCATGTGACTCCCTATGTCTTGGTTGAGAAAGAGGGGGAACTTGTGCCCTTTGTCTTTGATGTGGGGGTGGCCAAAAAGAGCCAGCCTCTCAATGAATGGCAAGACTCTTTGATGGATCCCTCTGATACTGACAGAAGTAATCGTAAGGTTACTTATCGCGATCGAGGCTACATCTACGAGGACGGGCGAAGTCACTTTCCTGATACGAGTATCATTAAAGGGCAAATTGAAGATCAGGAGCTCATTCGCGAGCACGGAATTTTTGATTTTATGTACTACCGTGAAAAAGGTCTTCTCTAGGGATTAAAGGGACTCACTCTTAGAAAGACTTGAAGGGGAGTGAGGACGGGCCCCTCTTCATAGAGAAAGGTTTCACAAAAGTAACTCTCGCCTGTTGCCAATTCCCTTTCAAGATCAAGGCGTTCCCAAGGGTTTCCTATCACTGCACTATGAATTCCAAGCAGACCTTTTAGGCCTTCTCTAATGCTGACTTCAAAGGGGGAGTTGAGTTGTTTAAGCGTGGTTTTTTCAAGAGGGCTTAAAGGACGTTCGGCCACCGAGAGTTCTGTTACAGAGCTTCCTCCTAAGAGGCGGTGAAGGGCGAGTTCCACAAAGTTCTCTGATAGACTGACCCAACCGATCAATCCATATTCACCAAAGTGAAAGGGCATCAAAAGGGAGCGAGGGGTGAGGTGAGCGATGTCCGCACCAAAGAGGGTGTCACTTTCAATGCGCTTAAAAGTGAGGTTGAGTCCTTTAAGTTGTAAAACCTTCATCAGACTTGGTGAGAACTTTTGCGAAAAAAACTCAGATTGATATTTATTTTCTTTATTGATGAAAGGCTTGGTATTTCCGTGGGTAAGAAGCTTGATCCAGTCCTTTTCCATTTACTCGCTTTGCCCTTCTTCGAGATTCGTAAAAGAAAAGGGAAGAAGTTCTCTAAAGGTCATCTTCTTAAGCATTTTTTCTTTATTTCCCATGTAGATGGGAAAGTCTTGGTCACAGAATTCAGAAAAAACCTGCAAGCAAAGTGCGCAGGGAGGAGTTGGGGTTTGAGTATTGGCAACGACGACAGCGTATTCCACACTCCCTTTTCCCTTTTGGCTGACCTTTGAGACGATGGCAGAGCGCTCAGCACAGATGGTGCCACCAAAGCTTATATTTTCAACATTACAGCCGGGATAGACTTTCTCATCTCCGACAAATTTAATGGCAGCTCCTACGGCAAAGCGCGAGTAGGGGCTATGCGAGTTTTCTTGTGCCTTGAGGGCAATCTTATAGGCTTCTTCAATTTCGCCAGGCAGCTTCATTAGTCCTCCACGGAGAATGTCACCTGATAGCCATTATGCTTTCTGATATTAATGACTCCACTATCAAGTATAAGGTATTGGCCTTTTATTCCCAAGAGTGTGCCTTCAACAATTTTTTTCTTATCAAAACTAAGGCTAGAGAATTTTTCGGGGACCTCAAGGA
The DNA here is from genome assembly GCA_950054155.1 of uncultured Bacteriovoracaceae bacterium. GTDB lineage: Bacteria > Bdellovibrionota > Bacteriovoracia > Bacteriovoracales > Bacteriovoracaceae. Next base: position 170,377 of record CATLOT010000002.1, on the reverse strand, counting down.
TAGGGTAATGAATAGAAAGTACTTCTTCCTCGACGTCATCGGCATCGGCATCATCAAAAAGGTCGCCAAAGGTCTCGTAGAGGTGGTCACGAGTCTCTTCGAGGTCAACTTCGGGGTAATTGCCTTTGAGCATATTTCGCCAATTGGTTTTGTCGGCCATTTCTTTGGCGATTTCAATCTCAATAAGGCCACTTGTTTTTCGGTCTGCTACTTTTAGAATCGGCAGGGCAAAGACTGCCCCTTGGTCGATCCAACGGGTCGGGACTTGGGTCTCACGGGTGATGCCGACCTTGAGTCCACTGGTCACCGAGAGGTAAATATAATGGGGAATAAAGCAGTGCTTTTCTCCCCACTCAGGCTCGCGGCAAGTGCCTTTGTGGTAGTGGCAAAGTTCTGGCTTAACAATGCAGGTGTCACATTGAGCAAGGCTAATAAAGTTCTTATAGCTATAGCCTTGGGCATAGCTTTTCTTAATTTCTTTGCCATCATAGACATCGAAAATTTTTTCACACCACTCAAGCTTTATCTTTTTTCCTAAGTAGGGATTAAGAGGGTAGGTATTGTCATCGAGGGGCAGCTCATAGTGAACAGGGTCCTCTCCCTGTCCGAGGGTTGCCTTCATTTTATAAAGGCTCCCCGTTGCAATCTCTTTCATCATCTCTCGCTTTGGTTATTTTTTTTAAGAAATTCGTTTAACTGTTGCATCACAACAGGAGGAATCTCGTGTCCTCCATTAAATTCAATTGAGGTGACCTGACGGTCGCTTTCTCTAATAAGGGCCGTAAGGGCACGGGCCATTGAAACGGGAAGCACGGGGTCGCCTGTTCCGTGGCTTTGAAAAATGGGACCGTGCCATGCGCTCTTTTCAAGCCGCTCGGTCATTCTCTTCTTTGCCACAAGTGTACTTGAAAGAAGAATAAGAGCTTTGGGATTTAGGTCTTCAAGAAAGGTGAGGGCATTGGCCATCATGGAACCCTGACTAAAGCCTCCTATAAGATAATCCTCTCCACCTAAATCAAGAATCATTTCCTTAAGAGTCTTTGCTACTTCCTCTAGGCCTTCAGGGATATGATCGGCAAAGAGACTCTCAAAATCTCCTGCCATCATCGCCCGATTGAGTTCTTCCATATTAATAGGGAACCACGCTCTACCACTCATGTAGGGGCCAAGGGGAACTTTGATGAGTCCATCGGGAAAAATCCAATTGTATTTTCTTAAGTCGGGATTAAGACCTGCCAAAGGGGCCAGATCACGCATATTGGCGCCATAGCCATGGAGCATGAATATCGTTTTCTGACTCTTATTATCGATATGGATATAGTCGACTTTTCCCTTGTAATTTTTAATTTCACTCAAAGTCCTGCTCCCTTCTTTATTTCCTCTACAACCTCGGGATTAAGGAGTGTTGAGATATCGCCAAGGTTGGAAATATCCTTAGCTGCAATCTTTCTTAAAATTCTTCTCATGATTTTTCCCGAGCGGGTTTTGGGAAGACCTGAAACAAATTGAACTTGATCAGGCTTAGCAATAGGACCAATGATTTTTGTGATAACAGCGTTGAGCTCTTTTTTAAAGTTCTCCTGCTCCTCTTCACTCGTGGGCGCTTTTCCATTATTACAAATAACGTAGGCGTAAATTCCTTGGCCTTTGATGTCGTGGGGAAAGCCCACGACAGCACTTTCAATTACATGGTGATGCTCATTGAGAGCATCTTCAACTTCTGCTGTTCCTATACGGTGACCACTGACATTGATGACATCGTCTACGCGTCCTGTGATACGGTAGCGACCGCTTTCATCACGTTTTGAGCCATCACCTGTGAAGTACTTGCCTTTGTAGGCTGAAAAATAAGTTTCTTTGTAGCGCTCGTGGTTTCCCCAGATTGTGCGGGCCATGCCTGGCCAGGGCTTGCTGATACAAAGATTTCCCTCTCCACTCTTATCGTCAATAACATTCGCTTCGCTATCAAGGAGCTGGGGAATAACTCCTGGAAGGGGATAAGTGGCATAGGTTGAGATGGATTCCGTGACTCCAGCGAGGGAGCTAATCATAATGCCCCCAGTTTCAGTCTGCCACCAGGTATCCACAATGGGGCAATTCTCTTTGCCAATTTCTTTGTGATACCACTGCCAGGCCTCATCATTGATGGGCTCGCCAACGGAGCCAAGAACTTTAAGGCTAGAGAGATCGTGTCTTTTGACGAGCTCGATATCACAGGCCTCCAGTGCTCTAATGGCCGTGGGGGCCGTATAAAAGTGAGTGACTTTATACTTGTCGACGACTTGCCAAAAGCGGTCAGCCTCAGGATAGGTGGGAACACCTTCAAACATCACTGTTGTAGCGCCCTTAAGAAGTGGGCCATATGTAATATAGGAGTGACCGGTGATCCAACCAATATCGGCTGTGCACCAATAGATGTCGTCATCTTGCATTTGAAAGACATTTTCAAAGGTGAAGCCCGCCCACACCATGTAGCCACCCGTGGTGTGTAATAAGCCTTTTGGTGTTCCGGTTGATCCTGAAGTATAGAGAATAAAGAGCGGATCTTCTGCTGCAACCTCAACAGCGTCACAATGGGGACTTGCCTCTTTAAGGAGGGGGAGAAGCTCAATATCTCTTCCTTCTTTCATAGGAACAGAAGCACCAGTGCGGACACGAATGAGAACTTTTTCAATGGATCCACAATCTTTCAGGGCTTCATCAGTAATTTCTTTTAGAGGAGTTGTTTTGGCGCCTCGATAACTTTCATCACAGGTAATCACCATTTTGGCTTCACAATCTTTTATTCTTCCGGCTAAGGCCTGGGCACTAAAGCCTGCAAAAACGACAGAGTGGACAGCACCAAGGCGGGCACAGGCGAGGACTCCTGTCAGGAGTTCGGGAACCATGGACATATAAAAGACGACACGATCACCTTTTCTTATACCTTGATCTTTAAGGACATTGGCAAAACGGCAAACTTCAGCGTGAAGCTCCTTATAGGTGTAGGTGATCTCTTTCTCATCGACACCATTGGGTTCCCAGATAACGGCCGTCTTGTCTGGTCTTTCCTGAAGATGACGATCAAGACAATTCTCCGTGATATTGAGAGTCGCCCCGTCAAACCACTTAATATTCACATCAGTGAAGTTACCGCTTTGAACACTTTCCCAAGGCTTCTTCCACTGATATTCAGAGGCGACCTTTGACCAGAAGTTCTCCGGATTCTCACTGGCTTCTTGCCAGGCCTTAAAATAGTCTTCCTTTGACGAAATCTGCATGGTCTCTCTCCTTAGTTGATCCTACTTTCAAGGGGATAGTTTAGCTTAAAGCTTGGTTTTCTGTGTAGACGACTGGCGAAATAAAGTTATTGGACAAGAAAACCGATCACTTTACTGTGTTATTGGATTTAAAGTTCCTTATAAGGATAATTTCTATGAAATTCGCTTCATTCATACTTTTATTAAGTCTGGTGATGAGTCCGTTTCTTATGGCCCAGGGGTTATATGAGCAAAGTAATGGTCTTGAGCGAGGAATTGAGGTCATTGAGGCAGGCGTGGAACTTTATCGCTTAGACAAAGGATTCTCCCCCGAAAAGCTCAACGGACTCAAAGAAGTGAGTCGGCACGCACAAGAGATTTATACTCAACTTAAGGATAAAGATATTCTTAATACCGAACGGGGCGAGTACTTTAAAAAGCGCTACAAGCATTTGATGAACTACCTTAGCGTTGGGGAGACATTTAGCAAGTGTCTAAAAGGCGAGGAAGAGCAGAAGGTTTCTCTTAAAATAATGGGCGCTCTTGAAAAAGACTTTAATAACTTCGAAGTCACTTGTCGCGATCTTAAGGCCCATGAAAGCACAGACTTTGATGAATTTTACTCTAATGTTATGGCCGTCGCTGGAAAGAAGCGCATTGAAGATGTCTATCAAGACACGTCGGAACAGGCGCTTCTCAACTATGCGCGCACCTATACCAATATGAAGTATAGTTTTGAAAAAGACGCTCAACCAGAAGATTTTGTTCATGACCTCTGTGAGAGAAAATGTGACCCAAAACTAAAATACAAAATTCTTAAAGAGATTGATAAAGAATACAAGACGCTCGTCGCTCAAAAGGCACCACGATTGGATAATGAGAGTATTTTATCGCAGCTTCATCAGAAGGTTAAGAATGTTAACAGTGCTATTGATGAACTCAATACCCAAGTAAGCACACGTAAGAGAAGCCTGTGGTGGGATGCAATGGATGAAGGGGAAGACTTCGGTCCAAAGTATCAAAACTACCTCGCTCATTTCATGAAGAATGTTAATGAGGGCGCAGGAATTCTTCTTTTGACAGAGGAAATGAAAGAAGCGATTGGTTCACCGCGATTAAAAGATGATTATGAAAAAAGTGGGGATCAGTATGAATTTCCTAAGCATAATCTCCCAAGCCTTAAACGGGTGAAGCAAGCTAAGAATGAAGTCTTTAGTAATCTTAAGAAAGAGTTTCAAAAGACGAATGAATCGAGGCAGGAAAGAGAGAGTTCCAAAAAGACGCAGGAAAAACTTGAGGATCTTCTGATCTCTAATCCTATCGCTGCCGCTCAAATGCTTAACCGCTCACCAGAGTACGCTCACCTTCTTTGTGAGCCTTTAAAAGAAATTCATAAAGAGAAGAAGTTTGATGAAAAACTCGATAATGTCATGCTCATCGGTGGTGCCGTATTGGGCGTAGGCCTTATGGCCACCGGAGTCGGTGCTCTTGTGGGGGGCTGGCTATTAGCGGGGACGGCTACGGCTGCGACTCTCGCCAGTGCAGGAACGATTGCTGGAATCGCGGGCTTCACCCTTGGTGCTGTTGAAGGGGGATATTGGTCTAAGAGGATGATTGATCATAAACATGATATTAAAGTCTTTGAATCGAGCGTTCTCGCTGGAGCTAGTGACGAATCAAGCTATCAAGAGGCCGCAGAGAGCTTACAAAAGTTTAATGAAGCAAAGTTTGACGCCATTTTATCTCTTGGCTTTTCAGGTATTGAGTCTCTTGCGGTGGTTAAAGATGCTGGCCGCTTAACAAGATCCATGAGAAATGCTGAGGCAGTGGGTGAATTAACGTCGGCTCAAAAAAGGGGAGCGATGAAAAAAGTGACAGACACTTTTGAAAGAATCGCAAAGAACCCTAATCTTCTTATTGTGATGAATAAACTCAAAAAGGTGTTAGGCGCCGAGAAGTTTGGAAAGTTTCTCGCAAGTCTTTCTTCATTAAGTGATAAGGCACGACTTGCCATCCTTAAAAACCTCGCCGCCCTGAAGCCATCACTTCTTGATGGAGATGTGGGAACTGCTCTTGCGGATGCTCTCAATCAATCCATCACTAAGGGGGATCTCACAACGCTTGAGGCAAAGGCAATGGGGGAATTTCTTGAAAGGGAAAGAGTTGCTAATCTTATTTATCGTTCCGAACAAACACAATTTGCGGCAAAACTAGAGATCACCTCTCCAGAGTCTCTTAAAAAAGTAGAAGACACAGTGGTCAGTACGCAAAGTCGAGTTGAAATAGAAACAGATCGTGACTTTAGCTTTTACCTCTCCCAGCTTGATGAAGGGGATAGGGAGTTTACGATGAAGTTCATTCAACTCAACCGCAACGGCAACACTCCCAAAGAGGAGATTGTGAAGCGTCTCAAAAACTCTGTGGGTCAGTGCCGACTTTAATTTTTGCCCTATTTTCTTGGCATTCGTGAATGTTGTTTAAAACAAGTAATTACAATGTTTTAGACTCATTTAAACCCTAAGGAGAAGCTCTTCGTAGGGATAAAGATCGTTGTCATTTAAACTAGATAGAAAGGTGGAGTCAGATGCTCAAGTTATTCGCTGAATTTGACGATACAGAGACGATAGTACGCAAACGAAATGAGAGTTCTTATGAATCTTAAAAAACTTAGTAAATCCACGGTTCACTTCACAACTTGTTGGTGCCTCTTAATTTTCTCTAATCCTACTTACGCCTTCTTTGATGGTTGGAAAGACAGTTGGACCAGAGCTAAGGATCGAGTACGTCTTTGGGTGAATGCCTCCAATAGCGTGGAAACTAAGGAATTAACAAGAGAGAATAATACAGGCGGTGCGCGCAGTGTGCACGACCCTAATTATACTTCGGTGATGCCAAGTCTCGGGTGTTCACCTATGAAGCAGCTCAACCTCGAGTTTAATGAATTTGATAGTCTAGTTGGTTTTCTTGAAGCAAACTCTTGTGACAATGAAGCTATTGCAACACTGAAAGAATCATCTCGTGACGGTAGCATGAATGCGGTTGCACTTTGTCAGGAGCTATTTAAGTTTAAGGAAGAGGGGTACTGTGGTGAAGCTAAAACCTTCAGTGGTATGGACTACAATCTTCTTGTCCATGGTCTTGAGAAGAATGCTGAACTAAAGAAGCTGAGAGAGAAGCAAGTTAAAGATAATTTAAAAGAAGACCTCAAGAAAATGAAGGCAACTTCTAAGCTCCAAATGGAGCTATCCACCGACCCGATTGTCATGAGTAACCTATATTCTTACCTTTCAAATAGTCAGCAAACAAAAGAAGAGATGGTTGAAAGTTTAGGGCTTGAAGAGGGTTTTGTAGATCGTTTAAAGAGCAATAACGTGACCATGGATGACTTTGCTCAAAATATTTTTGGCTGTCTTCCTACAGATGCGAAATTTAAAGAAATTGATTCTGACTTTAATAGCTTTCAGTGCTCTCATGTCTCTACTGGGATACTCCCTGGTCAGGGTGAGCGAGATAATATTTTTGATCAGGCAAAGAAAGACCTTCTTACGGAGTGTCAGGATGGTAGTTGTGGATTTACTGTTGATAAACAAGAGGAAATCTTCACGGGTATTTTAAGTAGCTTAAGTGACGAGCTTAAAGCCCTTGGTGCTAGTGGAAAGTATTCTAATGTGGCGATGATTGATCCTAATTTGGGATTAAAGCACCTTGAAAATTCACACGTTTTTCTTGGAGAGGTTCTTCGCTACAAGCAGGGAAAACCAGGTAATTTTCTCGATAATATGGCGACTCATTATGAAGACTTTAAAAATTTAGATGAAGATCAATTAAGAGAGAAGATGAAGCAGAAGGCCTTTAGTAATAGTCTTGTTATCATCAATGAAAGTGCCGATGAACTTTCAAGCGGAAGCCGTAGAGCAGACTTTTCGGCTTTCATTCAATCAAAGTCACCTAATGGTTTTCTTAATATTGAACGCTATAATGAGGATTATCTCAAAAGACAAATTCATGGATTTCTCGTGGAATCTAAAGGGAGTGATGAAGGAATCTCGAGTGAAGATCTTGATGTCTATTGTGAGCTCACTCAGCAACTTGCCGTGGGACAAAATCTTGGTGATTACTTTGTAACCAAGCAGAAGGATTTAACGGATAATCTTAGTCGCTATTCCACTCTCTTTAAAGAAAATGAAGATGGAAAGAGTACTTTTCAATCAAGAGCGGACTCCATTTATCAAAAAGCTGTGTCAGGAGAGTTCTCTCCACAAGCCACTGCAAGGTCCATTCGCCAGTTAGGTGGAGATCAGGAAGGCAAGTCAATTTGGCGTGCTGCTGTTGAATTAGAGGGACTTCAAAGTTCAGATAGTGAACCCCATGTTCAGGCAGCTTATGGCATGAAGAGCCTCATGGATCTTCTGAAAGAAAGTGAAGGTCGCGCTAATGATTTTATCGAAAAAAATCCTAACGGTGAGGTCGCTCAATTAGGAGAAGCTGGGCGATTAAAGTCGATTCAGGATATTGCTCTTTTTGAATTAGCGATGAGGTCAATGTCTTCATGTAAGGAGATTAAAGATCAAAAGAAGAGAACAAGCCGTTACTGCTCTCCATTAGGGAATGCGGAGTTTGCCGCTAAGGCCCTTGAGGTCGCTTTAGGTGAGGATAGTGAAGTCAATCCTACTCGTCTTATTGATAGTGGTGTGGCCTTGTGTATGCCTATCTTAAACGAAGACTATAATAGACGCCTGGATGCCCAAGGAGTGAAACGATTCACCGATGATAGGGAGAGGTGGTCCAATGACTACTGTTCCAAATTAACGACGATGGCGGTGTGTGGTCCACAGGGTTGTGGTGATCAAACTCAAAATCTTGGTGTGGGTATCATAGGAATCCAAAATGATGTCTTCGGTGCAAATTGTCCGGTCATTTCAGAGTCTAATACAAAAATGACGGCATCTGGTGAAGAGATCGTAGAGACCAATGTGAGTGGCGGATACAAACAAGAGGCGGCTACTGAGATAATAATGGTCCAAAATAGTGGACGTGGTGGATCACTTGCTCAATTTGCCCCTTCAAAATCAATTCGCGGACGCTCAAGAAGTACTGGTGGCAAGAAAAAGAACTTCAGAAATAGAGATAGTCAATATGAAGCTTACGGCAACAAGGGGTCTGCTCCTCTTAATCAAGGGCGCTCAATTGCCTCTGTAAATCCGAGTGACTCAAGAAGTGAGTCAACTCCTGAGCCATCTCCGACTCAAGGGCAATTTAACACGGGCTTTCAGTCTCAGTATCAAACGACATCAAGTATCGCCTCAAATTTCCTACCAGAGGACTCGTCTCTATCGGAAACATTAGGGGAGCAAAGAGATGAACTTGATCCCACGACAAGAGCTCTTCTTGCCAAGTATGAGAAAATGGAAGCAGAGCTTGCAAGGCTTAGTAAGCAAAAAGAGACAACAAATTCCTCCTCGGAGCTTGAGGGGATTGAAGCACTTCTCGCTCAGTCAGAGAAGAAAATCAAAGATCTTGAGAATAAACTTCTTCAAAAAGAGGATGTCCAAAAAGCACTTGAGGTTGCTAATAAACAACTTCCTGTTGTCGCAGCAACTCCAGCAGCTGTAGCAACTCCAGCTTCCCGTTCCGGTCTTATTACCTCTTCAGCTTCTTCGTCTCCAACACCAGCTGCGCAACCAACAGTGGCAGCAGCTCCAGTGGCTGCTCCCGTGGGTGGATCTGGTTTTCAAGGGGGAGCTTCTCCAAGTGCCACTCGTGGGGCTGACTCAAGTGGAGATGGATACTATGAGAGTGCTGGAGGTTATAGTGGCTCTTCTGTTACTCCCGACTTCTCTGATCGTTCCATAGTTTTATCCTTAAACGAAGTAAAGGGGAGTTCTACAATAGTCCCTGCTGGAACCTCTCCAGATGCGGCCGTTTTAGATGCCAAAAGGCCAATTTTAATTCCTATTGGTGACGGTCAATTTAGGCTTTACGAACCTGAACTGACTGCTGATGGTGAAGTGGTTCAAGAAAATGGGGAAGTGAAGTATAAGCGGGTCGTTATCGTTGCCGATGAACAAGCTCTTGCTGAAATTGAAGCGAATAAGGGACGTGTCCCCGCTAGTATTGCTTTACCTGAAGAAGAGCCAGTAGAAGATCCGAGTCGTCGTATTTTCCGTCTTGATGAACTTGATAATATTCTAGATAGAGAAAAATAATGGTCACGAAATGGTCTTTTGTCATCCTTTTGCTTCTTTGCTTGCCTGCCCAGGGGGCGGGCATTGCTCGCTACTCTGAGTATGCGGATATGTTTGAACTGATGGATGGCATCAGTCATGGCAAGGGGTCAGTGGGACGGGCCTACAAAGAAGCATGGGAGAAGAAGTTTCCTATTGGCGGCGAGTTTCAAGACGACCTTAAGCGCTTTGGTGAGATTAGAAAAAGTCTACTCGTCACAAAGGAAGGGGAAGAAGACCTCTTTGGCGCTCTCTCTCAAGGAGACGATGAGTTTGCAAAGGCCTTTTACCACGCCAAGAACTTTAACCAAGTTTTAAAGCACCTTCTCAAAATTGGAATAGAAAATGGCGACGTTCGCTTTATCGCAAGCTTCTTTAAAAAGTATGATGGACAAATGAAAAGCTTTCTAAAAGAGAGCACTCACTTCTCAGTTAAGTTATTAGAGCTTAATAAAGCTTGGAAGTATAAGAAGTATGATAAGGCCCTTAAAAGAGTTGAGCCCTTTGTGCTCTCAAAAGAGAGAAGGAAGAAATTTAAATTTAGCATCCGCCCAGTATGGTGGCCCAAAGATCAAGCGCCTCAAATTGACTTTAACGGTGATGTTCTTATTCTGCGCTATCATCCCATAGCCCACACGGCTAACTGGAATCTCTCGGTTGTCTTTGAAAAGGCCATCGAAGCTCTTGTCCATTATCAGAGTGTGGAGCAGCGAGAAAATCTTACTAAAGGGTTTCGTGCTAAGTGTCCCGGAAGAGAATTAGAATTTCGCACTGCCTTAACAACTTTATTTGGTGTGATGCTTCCTAAGCATTATCAAAACCCTAAGGCCTTTAGTGCCTATGGGGATTACGCTTCTAGTCACTTTGTTGATCTCTATCTCAAGCTTCTCTACCCTTTAATGGAGCAGGAAATGAAGAAGAAGGGCTCCTATGCGGGAGAGTTTATGGATCAAGCTGCCTCCATGTGCCGCTCCCTTCACCGTCTTTCCGTTATTCCCTAAGTAGCGTAGATTTGCCACCCTGAATCTGGACGAAAACCCTAAGGTTTTGCCATAATAACGTGATTTTTCGCATAGTTAGTTTTGGACAATACCTAAGGATCGTCATGGATACATTGGTTTCTAGTACTGAGGTCGGCGGAGCTCAGTTTTTAGCAAATAAAGAACATAATCTCTCTCTCTTAAGTGGTCTTAAAGAGCGTCTCGAGCGCGTTTCTAAGGCCGGGGGAGAAGCGTCGGTTGAGCGCCATCACAAAAGAGGCAAGCTTCTTCCTAGGGAGAGGGTTGAGCGTTTACTAGATGAGGGCTCGCCCTTTTTAGAATTAAGCTCACTTGCCGCTGATGAGCTCTATGAGAAAGAAGGGCCCGTGCCAAGTGCTGGAATTGTGACCGGAATTGGTCGCGTTCATGGCGTGGAGTGTATGATCGTTGCCAATGATGCCACAGTTAAGGGAGGAACTTACTTTCCCATGACTGTTAAGAAGCATCTGCGTGCTCAGGATATCGCCAAAGAAAATAGACTGCCTTGTATCTACCTTGTTGATAGCGGAGGCGCTTTCTTACCCATGCAAGATGAGGTCTTTCCCGATCGTGATCACTTTGGTCGAATATTTTATAATCAAGCGCAGATGAGTGCTATGGGCATACCCCAAATTGCTGTGGTCCTTGGCAGCTGCACGGCCGGTGGTGCTTATGTGCCTGCCATGGCCGATGAGTCGGTGATTGTTAAAGGCAATGGAACGATCTTTCTTGGTGGACCACCTCTTGTCAAGGCCGCCACCGGTGAAGAGGTCACCGCTGAAGATCTCGGTGGTGCTCGTGTTCACACGAGTGAGTCAGGTGTTGCTGATCACTTTGCAGAAGATGAAGAAGAGGCCCTTTTAATTACTCGAAATATTATTGAAAATCTTAATTATCAGTCTCTCGGTAAGGAACAAAACTTTGCCAAGAGAAGTGAAGTCAAAGAACCTCTTTACCCTATGGAAGACGTCTATGGCATCCTCCCAGAGGATACGACGAAAACTCCTTTTGATATTAGAGAAATTATCGCAAGGCTGGTTGATGGCAGTGAGTTTCATGAGTTTAAAGCGCGCTATGGTACGACTTTAGTGTGTGGCTTTTCAAAAATTCACGGCATTCCTGTTGGAATTGTGGCCAATAATGGCATCCTCTTTAGTGAGTCGGCCCAAAAAGGCGCGCACTTTATTGAGCTCTGTGGCCAAAGAAAAATTCCTCTGGTCTTTCTTCAAAATATTACAGGCTTTATGGTCGGGAGAAAGTATGAGTCAGAAGGAATTGCTAAGCACGGCGCCAAGATGGTGACGGCCGTATCAACGGTGAATGTTCCTAAGTTTACAATTCTCCTTGGTGGCTCCTACGGAGCTGGTAACTATGGCATGTGTGGTAGGGCCTATTCGCCTCGTTTTCTCTTTATGTGGCCAAATGCTCGTATCTCTGTCATGGGAGGAGAGCAGGCAGCCGGTGTTCTCACAACCGTTCGCCAAGGAGGACTGGAAGCGAAGGGCAAGAGTCCAATGAGTGAAAAAGAAGTCGAGGAATTTCAAAAGCCGATTTTAGATAAGTATGAAAAAGAAGGCTCTTGTTACTACTCAACAAGTCGTTTGTGGGATGATGGTGTCATTGATCCCGCTAAGACTCGTGATGTCTTAGGCCTTGCACTTGAAGCCTCTCTTAATGCCCCTGTTGATGATGTCAAATTTGGCGTCTTTAGAATGTAGGAAAGCCAGATGAAAACAGATTATCAATTTCTAAAAGTAGAAGCTGATCACCAAAAAGTACTCACCGTCACTCTTAATCGTCCAGAGCTTCATAATGCATTTAATGACGATTTTATCGCAGAGATGACCGAGCTCTTTCAGGCGATCAAAAAGGAAGATGACATTAAACTCGTTCTTCTTAAGGGGGAAGGTAAGAGCTTTTGTGCAGGCGCTGATCTCAATTGGATGAAGCGCATGAAAGACTATAGTGATCAAGAGAATTTCCTTGATAGCATGCGCTTAAGTCACCTTTTTCAAGAGTTAAATTCTCTTCCTATGCCGGTCATCGCGAGTGTGAATGGAGCGACTCTTGGTGGGGGAACGGGCATTGTCGCTGCTTGTGACTACGTTATCGCCGCCTCTGAGGCAAAGTTTGGATTCACTGAAGTCGGTCTTGGTCTTGTTCCAGCCGTCATCTCTCCCTTTGTTATGGCGAAAATAGGGGAAAGTTTTGCAAGAGCATACTTCCTTAGTGGAGAGCGTTTTGATGCCCACGAGGCCATGCGCATGAATTTAGTCCATAAAGTCGTTAAAAGTGATGACCTTGAGTCAGCAACACTCAAGCAAGTTGAAAGATTCTTAAGGGCGGGACCAGTTGCTCAGCGAGAGGCTAAGAAATTAATCAACGGAGTCCTTGAACACACTCTCAAGCTTGATAAGGAAGTGCATGAGTTTACCTGTCAAACCATCGCACGCGTGAGAACAAGTGATGAAGGACAAGAGGGGATGAGTGCTCTTTTAGAGAAGAGAAAACCAAATTGGAGTCAGCAGTGAAGAGCTTTAAAAAAGTTTTAATCGCTAATCGAGGTGAAATAGCCATTCGCGTGGCGAAGACCTTGAGGGAGCGTGGCATTGAAAGTGTTATGCTCTTTACCGATGAAGAGAAGGAATTGCCCCATGCCACCTTTGGCGATTACGCCATTAATCTTGGTAGTGGTCCTCTTAGCGAGACCTATTTAAATATCGATCGCCTCGTTAAGCTTTGTCAGGAGTATCAGGTTGATGCTGTTCATCCGGGTTATGGCTTTCTCTCTGAAAGGGCACCTTTTGCTAACGCCCTTGAAAAAGCTGGCGTCAAACTTATTGGTCCTCCTGTAACCGCAATGGAGGCCATGGGTGATAAGAAAACATCGAAAGAAATTATGGAAAAAGCCGGAATCCCTCTTATTCCTGGCTACCATGGCGATAATCAGGAGAGTGGCCTTCTAAAAGAGGAAGCCAAGAAGATTGGCTTTCCCGTTCTTATCAAGGCAAGTGCTGGCGGTGGTGGAAAGGGAATGCGAATCGTTGAAAAGTTAGAGGATTTTGGTGATGCTCTTGAAAGTGCCAAGCGCGAGGCCCAGAATGCTTTTGGTGACGACAAGGTTCTGATAGAAAAGTTTATTACAGATCCACGCCATATTGAAGTGCAGGTGATGAGTGATTCACACGGAAATCATTTTCACTTTTGGGAGCGCGAATGCTCAATTCAAAGGCGTTATCAAAAGATTGTCGAAGAGTCTCCGTCACCCAGTTTAGATCAGCCGTTGAGAGAGAAAATCTGTGATACGGCGGTTAAAATTGCCAAAACCATGGATTATGAAGGGGCTGGTACTGTTGAGTTTATCCTTGATAAGGATGGCTCTTTCTACTTTCTTGAAATGAACACCCGTCTTCAGGTTGAGCATCCCGTCACAGAAATGGTGACAGGCTTTGATCTTGTGGACCTTCAAGTAAGAGTCGCTCAAGGAGAGAAACTTAGTTTTAAGCAAGAGGAGATTATCCAAAAAGGTCATGCCATCGAAGTGCGCCTCTATGCAGAAAATCCTGATAAAGACTTCATGCCCTCAGTAGGGAAGATTGCCTATGTGGGAGAAAGTCGCCTTATTGGTGTGCGTCTCGATACTGGTTATCAAGATGGTAACGAAGTGACAGTGAGCTTTGATCCCATGCTGGCTAAACTTATCGTGTGGTCAAGTGATCGCGTAAGTGCCATTTCTAAAATGGAGAAGGCACTGTGTGATTATCCTTTCCTTGGTTTGACCACAAATCGAGACTATTTGAGCCGGATCTTAAAACATCCACGCTTTAGAGAGGGCTTGACCTATACTCACTTTGTGAAAACTTATGAAGAGGACCTCAAAAGAGAAGAGCTTTCTCAAGAAGAGGCCCTTCTCTCCATGGTGGCCTCTCAAGTTTTTAAAGGAAAAGTTGGCGGACAGGGAGAGGTCCGAACTGCCCCAAAAGGACCTTGGACAACTTTAGGGCCATGGCGTCTGTAGCAAAATTATGACAAAGGATATTCCATGTTAAAAGAGTGGAAATTTAATGGTGTAGAATACAAATTTGATTGGGCCCGTAAGGACGATAACGAATTTACTCTAGAATCTGAGGGAACGTCCCATAAGATTCAAGTAGTAAAAAGGGTTAACGACCACGTCGTCCTCGTTAATGTTAACGGAAAAAATCACCTGCTGATGAAGTCAGGAGATCTCATAAGTATTGGTCCTAAAACGATTGAAGCTCTTGATAGTCGCTCTCGTCAAAAGGGCGCCAAGTCAGCTGGGGAAGAGGATATGAGTTCTCCCATGCCTGGTAAGATCTTAAAAGTTCTTGTTAGTGAAGGAGATGAGGTGAGTGCAGGGCAAGGTCTTCTTGTTATGGAGGCCATGAAAATGGAACATACCATTAAGGCTGCCTTTGAGGGGGTCGTGACTAAGGTTTATTTTAAAGAAGGTGACCTTGTTGGTGGTGGTGTGGATCTCGTTGACCTTGAAAAAAAGGGGGAGTAAATGAGTCTTCCTAAGAAGATTCGTATCGTTGAAGTTGGTCCCCGTGATGGACTTCAAAACGAAAAGAAAGTTATAAGCACCGAGCTTAAAGCTCAGTTTATTCGCGATCTTAGTGATACTGGTCACCAAACTATAGAGGTGACCAGCTTTGTAAGGCCCGATCGTATTCCTCAGATGAGTGATGCTAAGGAACTCTTTCCTCTTGTGCGCGACCTTGATAAATCAGCTGATCTTGTTTGTCTTGTGCCTAATCTAAAAGGTCTAGAGCTTGCTGCCAGTTTAGGAGTGAAGGAAATTGCCGTCTTTACGGCAAGCAGTGATACCTTTAATCAGCGCAATATCAATGCCACGATTTCTCAGTCCTTTGAAAGAATCGAGCCTGTAATTAAAGAAGCTCTTAACCAAGGAATGAAAGTCAGAGGTTATGTTTCTACGGCCTTTGGCTGTCCCTACGAAGGATATGTAAATCCTGAAAAGGTAAGGGAAGTTGCTAAACGCTTAGAGGGCCTCGGTTGTTATGAATTAAGCTTAGGCGACACTGTGGGGACGGGAAGTCCTCTTAGTGTTTCTCGTGCTCTTGATCTCATTCTAAAAGATATTGATGTTTCTAAGATCGCTCTGCATTTTCACGACACTCGCGGCATGGCACTTGCGAATATAATGAAAGGTCTTGAGTATGGAGTAAGTGTCTTTGATGCCAGTGCTGGTGGCCTTGGGGGCTGTCCCTATGCCAAAGGCGCGACAGGTAATGTGGCCACAGAAGACCTCGTCTATCTATGCCAATGCCTTGGTATTGATTGTGGCGTGGATCTTGATAAACTGACTCACGCGTCACGAAGAATGTTAAGTGAGCTAGGAAAGCCGACGACTTCTAAATTTTTACAAGCATATTCTAATGCAAAGGATGCAAATGAATCTCTCTACCTTCCAACACCTTAATGTTAACTTAAGTAATAACCAATTATGGGTGCGCCTTAATCGACCAGAGGCGGCGAATGCCTTTCATCTTCCGATGATCGATGAGTTGGTCTCTCTTCTTGAGTGGGCTGATTACTCTGATGAGGTTAGAGTTATCGTTTTTACGGGGGAAGGGAAGCACTTTTGCGCTGGCGGCGATGTTAAGGCCATGGCCGAAAAAAGGGAAATGTTCTCTGGTGAGCCCGATCAATTGAGACGAAATTATCAAAAAGGCATTCAACGTATTCCCCGGGCAATGGAAGCTCTTCAAAAGCCCACGATTGCTCTTCTTAATGGTGCCGCTATTGGAGCGGGATGTGACTTTGCATGCATGAGTGATATTCGCATTGGTTGTGAAAAAACCAAGCTTGGTGAGACCTTTACAAAACTTGCACTGGTTCCTGGTGATGGAGGGACTTATTTCTTAAGTCGTGTTGTGGGCTATACTAAGGCGATGGAGATGTTTCTTACGGGAAAGATTTACCAAGCAGAAGAATGCCTAGAAATGGGTGCCCTTAATAAATTAGTAACGAGTGAGACGCTACTTGAGGAAGGCCAGAAAATGGCGGCAATGATTTGTGCTAATGCTCCCGTTGCCGTGCAGATGACAAAGAAGGCCCTCAAACTCGGCTTTCATAAAGATCTTCAAACAAGTCTTGACCTTCTAGCCGCCTTTCAGGGGATTACTCAGCGTACAGAGGATCATTTTGAGGGTCTGAAGGCCTTAGAGCAAAAGCGGCCCGCTCAATTTAAAGGCTCTTAAGTGAAGCTATGGGGAATTCGCTTATTGATTTTTGGGGTTCTCATTTTAGGGACTGAATGAGTCGGTCGCATCCTCTATAAGACAAAAGAGGAGCCTTGTGAAAATTGCCATCCTCGAGAGCGTCATGAAAGCTTAAAGAATTGGCATCCCGCCAATAAGAGTTTTCAAGCATCAAAGCAATGTCCAACAGAGAGCTGCTTTAGTCGCGTTGAATACCAATTCGATGATGTCGGTCGCAGGACAACCTCGAACTTTATTAATAATGGTAAAAGGCCAATAGCTCTTCTTGGAGACTCCTTTATTTTTGGTTACGGCCTTAAAGATGAGGACACACCAGCGGGTCTTCTTCAAGAAAAGTATGATGGTCCAGTCTATAACTATGGCTTTAATGGTGCAGGAACTTCCTTTCTTTATAATTTGATGAGAAAGCGCTTCCTTGTTGAAACTCTTCCTGAAGAAACAGACATGGTCATTTTTCTCAACGAAGTCATGCTCTTTAGGGACCTCCCCAGCACGAGCACTTCCTTTAATCCCTGGATTCCCTACTGTCGAAGGGAGGAGGAGAGACTGCACTGTGGGGACTATAAGGATTTTTTTCCGTACGAAATTCAATTTATAGAGGCCTACGAATGGCTTAGGCACCATAGTGACTTTTTAAAGTACCTTGATCCCTATTTCTCCCTTCATAGTAAGAGAGAGAATGCGCTCGCCGCTTTAGAAAACTTAAGAGAGTTTAAAAAACTCTACTAAGCTTACTTTAAAGGTAAACTCACAATTCTTATCCATCCTCATAAACCCTTAAGACCCGTTTATAAAGAAGTATTTGATAAAAGTGATCTTAATATCCAATACCTTCCTGAAATGGATTATGACGATCCTCGTAACAATCTCTGTTCTTGTGACTTTCACCCTAGTCCCTATTCCAATAAAATAATGATGGATAACTTCTGGGCCTTTTATCAGCGGCAATAATTCTTTCGTAAGGAGCGTGCTAAGCGTTTGGCGACCCTCTTATGCCAAAGAGCATTGGGGTGCCAGTCATTGGGAATGAGATAGAGTCGATTAAATTCAGCTTCTCTGGTAACCGCCTCCTGCCCGGTCAGTGACTTTGCTTCGGGGTTCCACTCTTCTAGCGAGTTGATACTTTGAAGACCGAGCCGGCTAAAGAGCTGGGCTGCCTTTTGGTGACTTGTTATCTCGCTTTCATAGCGACTATCCATAAAAATAAGACTCTTCTTATCTTTAAGGAGCCCTGCCATCTCTTGATAGGCCCTCGGAAGTGAATCGATTGGGGGAAGAGTACTTTTTTGAAAGGAGTGCCAAGGGAGACCTTGAGGCGCATTGATGAGAAAATTAAGAGCGTGACTAGGACCCATAAACTGAGGCTTTTTTCTAGGCTGGGCTTCATTAATCCAGTCGTTACCAACGTAGTTAATAAGAACAAAGTCGGGGTTATATTTAAGGGCCTCCTCTAAAACATAGGCTTCTTGGATAGCGCTTTGGCCTGCGATGGCAAAGTTTAAGGTTTCTACCTTCTTTCCTTGGCAGCGAGGAAGTTCCTCTTCGAGTTGGCGTAAAAAAGTTTCTTTGTCAGAAACACCCCATCCCATCATTACGGAGTCGCCAATCCCAATGATGCGAAAGATATCCTTTGCCTTTTTCTTTATAAATTCTCGATCACGATAGCCTAAAGAATTACTCGAAAATTCTTTATCAAGGAATGTCGCTCTTAAATGGGGAAGAAGAGTGAAGCCCTGGGAGGGATGAACGGTAGGTCTCATGACTTTTGCAATATCATCGATGACCTTTCCTTTAGTGAAATTGTGCTCGCTCTTTTGTTGGTGGTTTTCAACAAGGCGAAAAGTGCCTTCAATAAGGGCAAGAAAGAGAAGAGGAATGAAAATACTTTTGATCATAAATCTATTTTAAGTCTGAGTTGACAAAGTGAATAGGGAACCGCGACAATTAAATAAATCCAAGGACATAGGACTGAACTGCGGGAGGCGAAGACGTGGAAAACGACTTTCCACCGGCATTTTTGACTTTAATAAGTCTACTAACAGCACTGATACTTTCAGGCTGCACATCAATTTCCTTTAAGGGAAAAGGTTTGATTCCAGTTTACCTTACACCCAGAGCAGATCATCAAAAATTAGTTGAGGCCCATGGCCATAAAGAGTTCTATCTTTGGGGCCTCATTGGTCCTGATCGTGATGTCTTTGTCGATGAGCTACTCTATGACAAAGGTCTAGTTAGTGCCGCAGGTCTGAGTGTTCATGAGTACCAAAGCACTGGGAGTTTTATGAAGGCCCTCTTTAGTTTTGGCTTTTATATTCCTAAAGAATATAAAGTTTCGGCTAAGGGGATCGAAGGGGGCTCCTTATAAAAAAACTCATCTTCCTCTTCCTCTCCCTCTTTCTTTGCAGTTGCGCTGGTAGCATAAAAATTGTTGGTCACGGCTGCCAAGGGTTTAACGCTCAGATCATGAGTGTGAATAATTCTTTTAATCCGTCGATCTCTTGGGAGAAAAAGGTTTGGACTAGTGGTGGAGCTGAAGACGATGCCGTCATCTATCTTTTAAAGGACCTCCTCAAGGAAAAAGACCTTGAGTGTAAGCAGGTCTCTAAGATTCGTTATGGCATTGAACAAAATCTTATGGATCAAGTGTTCAGTATTTTTCCTTACTGGCAGCGCATGACCATAAAATTAGAAGTAGAAACAAAAAGTTAAGATAGCGTAGTCAAGGATGACTTTGACCCATGGAAGGGGCGTTCATAGCTCAGAAAGAGTGCCCCGGGGCCACGAAGGCCCCTCCCTTTTGGGGAGCTAATCATCGCCTAAGAGGTCAGCAAGTCCTGCGAAGGTTGACTTGATGTGATCTTCTTTTTCCTCTTCAGTCATATGGCCAAAGGTTGTGCGGTCTTGCTCAATAAAGAGAGAGTTGAGTTCAGTAATAAAGCGTGAGGGGTGACGGGGAACTTTTCGTCCATAGATTTTTCGCTCCTTACAATAAGTCATAAAGAGTTTTTCTCGCGCTCTTGTGACCCCGACATAGGCAAGGCGGCGCTCTTCAGAGATATCTTCGCCATCAACAATCGTTCTCTTGTGGGGAAGGATTTCTTCTTCCATACCGATGAGGTAGACGATATCAAATTCAAGGCCCTTACTCGAATGAAGAGTCATCATCGTGACTTCATTCTTTCTCACGTCATCATCTTCTTCATCAAGATCATTATCCTGCGCATCTTGAAGAAGGAGCTTTTCCACAAAGTTCTTAAGAGTCGCCTGGTCGCCATGAAACTTTGTAAAACGACCGGCTGATTCAAGAAACATCATGATATCATTCTTGCGGCGATCGGCCTGCTTAACGTTGTCATATTGTTTATCGATAAATTTTAAGAAACTAATCTCCTCAATAAGCTGAGAGCTTGCTTCAGCGAGAGGATACTTCTTAAATTGGTCTTGATAACGTCTAATGAGACCCACAAATTTATGAATATTCTCTGAGCGGGCTCCAGCGATTTCAGGACTTTTCTCCATGGCCTCAAAGAGGCTCACCTGATCCTGTTCACTCTTTAAAAGAAACTTTTCTAGAGTAGCATTACCAATGCCACGGTGAGGAACATTAAGAATTCGCCTTAGCGACATTTGATCGTGGGGATTTAAAATGACGCTGAAATAAGCGATGAGATCTTTGATTTCTTTCTTTTCGTAAAATTTTTGGCCCCCTAGAACAGTGTAGGGGATTTGAGCGAGGCGCAGTTCGTCTTCGATAGGCTGGGCCTGAGTGTTTGAGCGATAGAGAATGGCAATATCACCGAGATGACCCCCCTTACTTTGAAACTTGGCAATTTCGTCGGCCACAACCTGAGATTCATGGTCAGTATCTCCCATTGCCCAGAGGTAGGGTTTGACATTACTTTCTTTAGTGGACCACAGGGTTTTGGCCCGACGATTCTTATTTTCTTTAATGACGTGGTTGGCAAGGCTTAGAATGGGGGAGACGGAGCGGTAATTCTGCTCAAGCTTAATAACCTTGGCCCCAGGAAACATTTTTTCAAATTCTAGAATATTAGTAATATCTGCGCCTCTAAAGGCGTAGATACTTTGATCGTCATCACCAACCACACAGAGGTTGTCATGTTTGCTGGTGAGACCACTGATGAGCTGGAGTTGCAGTCCATTGGTGTCTTGGTATTCATCAATCATGATGTATTGAAAGCGCTCGGAGTATTTTTCAGCGATATCAGGATTTTCTCTAAAGAGCTGCACCACGAGAAAGAGGATGTCATCAAAATCGATGGCGTTATAAAAGCGCAGCTTGTCTTGGTAGTAGCGATAAACAAATTCCGCAGCGAGATCGTAGGGTTCATCCTCGTTAAAGTGAAGGCTCGCAATATAGTCTTCGCTTCCAATACCTCTGTTTTTTAAAAAGCCAATAGTAGAGAGGATGCGCTTATGATCAAATTTCTTGTCGGCGTGATAGAGCTTAAGGGCCTCTCTCACAATACCGAGCTGATCGGAAGTGTCATAGATCGAGAAATTAAGATGATAACCAAGCTTGTCGATTTCTTTTTTGAGGATCTTAACGCCAAGACTATGAAAAGTTGTAAGGGTTAGGCCTCGGCTTTGACTCTTTCCAAGGAGAGTGATGACTCGCTCCCTCATTTCACGCGCTGCCTTATTGGTGAAACTCACACCAAGGATACTCTTACCCTTGATTCCTAAATTGGAAACCATATGGGCAATGCGATAAGTAATCGTTCGGGTCTTTCCAGAGCCAGCGCCGGCGAGAATAAGGACGGGTCCTTCAACTGTCTCTGCTGCGCTTCGTTGCTCCGGGTTAAGCCCACTTAGTGAAATCATAGATTCCTTGGCCGTGACTGGAAAACATCCCCATAACAGTATAAGATTTCAAGCGATTAAGAAATCAGAAAAGACGAGGATATTATGGCTAAGAAAAAAGTGGCTAAAAAGGCCAAAAAGAAGGTGGCGAAGAAGAAAGTCGCTAAGAAGCAAACCACAAGAAAAAAGGTAGCGAAGAAAGCGGCTAAGAAAAATGTCGCGAAGAAAAAAGTAGCTAAAAAGAAAGTAGCGAAGAAAAAAGTGGCTAAAAAGAAAGTAGCGAAGAAAAAAGTGGCTAAGAAAAAGGTCGCCAAGAAAAAAGTTGCTAAGAAGAAAGTGGCTAAGAAGAAAGTGGCTAAGAAGAAAGTCGCTGCAAAAGATCACCTTTTCGACTCGGTCTTAGAGCTTATTCGTAAGACCAGTGCTGAAATTCCTGAAGATGTTCAAAAGGTCATTTTAGAAGCTCTTGAAAGAGAAGAGAAGAATACAACGGCTGAATATGCCATGGGCATTATTAAGGCCAATATTGAACTTGCGAAGAGAAAGTCTCAGCCCCTTTGTCAGGATACGGGAACAATTCTTTTCTTCGTTAATCACCCGGCTGGTTTCCATCAGAATAAATTTAAGAAGACAGTAGAAAAGGCCGTGGTTAAGGCAACGGAACTTGGTTACCTTCGCCAAAATAGTGTCGACTCCCTGACTGGTAAGAACGACACCATGAATATTGGTCCCGGTCATCCTGATATTCACTTTCACGAACATGATAAGAAAACAATTGAAATTCGCCTTATGTTAAAAGGTGGCGGGTGTGAGAATGTAGGGGCGCAATACTCTCTTCCTCATACCGAGCTTGGGGCAGGACGCGATCTTGATGGTGTCAGAAAAGTAATTCTTGATGCTGTTCAAAAAGCACAAGGCAAGGGTTGTGGTCCAGGTGTTCTGGGAGTCACTATTGGTGGCGATAGAGGGGCAGGTTATGTGAACTCTAAGGAGCAGCTCCTGCGCCGTCTGGATGATGAGAACTCTCATCCTGATCTTCGTGAACTTGAAAAGGATATTGTGGCCACTTCCAATGAATTGGGTATTGGTCCTATGGGCTTTGGTGGAAAGACAACGTTACTGGGCTGTAAAATAGGGGCTCTTAACCGACTTCCTGCTAGTTACTTTGTATCCATTTCCTATATGTGTTGGGCCTACCGTCGTCTTGGTGTTGTCCTCAAAAATGATAATGCTATTTCCAAGTGGCTCTACTAAGAAGGGAGAGAAGAGATGATTCGTTTAGAGTATCCATTTTCAAAAGAAAAAGTTAGAGAACTCAAAGTGGGGGATATGGTCCTCATTAGTGGCAAGCTCTTCACAGGAAGAGATGCGATTCACAAGTATCTCCATGAAGGCAATCCAAGTCCTGTGAGTCTTGAAAATCAAATCATTTATCATTGTGGCCCTGTTGTTCTTGAAAATAAGGACGGAAGCTACGAGGTAAAGGCAGCAGGTCCTACGACCTCCATTCGTGAAGAGCCCTATCAGTGGGAGGTCATGCGCGACCATGGAATCGTTGGCGTGATCGGTAAAGGCGGAATGGGGCCTAAGACTCTTGAAGGTAATAAAACCTATGGCTGTGTTTATTTTCACGCTATCGGTGGGGCCGCTCAGGTTTTAGCCGAAAAGATAAAGAGCGTAGACAATGTTTATCTTAAAGAGAAATTTGGCTCTCCCGAGGCGATCTGGGAACTCAGTGTCGATGAATTTCCTGTAGTTGTGACTATGGACGCCCACGGTAATAGCCTTCATCAAAAAGTTGAGGACGAGTCCAAAACAAAATTAGGCGAGCGCCTTAATAAGTAGAAAAGGGAATCTATGCAAGCTCTTTGGAAGCCAACTCGTGTAAGAATAGAGAAGTCTCAAATTTATCACTTTCAAAAGTGGTTTGAGCAACGAGAGGGGACTTCTTTTAAAGACTATCAAGATTTTCATCAGTATACGGTTGAAAAGAGTGAGTCCTTTTGGAACTCACTCTTTGACTACTTTGATCTGAGCTATGAAGGAGACCGCAGACTTGTCTCTACCGATATGGGATTTGACGAGTATGGGTGGTTTCCGGGAGTCCGTCTCAATTTTGCGGAAAACCTGTTAAAGAGAGGACGAGGTGATGACTATGCCCTTCACTTTATTCACGAATCCTCTCGCCAAGAAAAACTGACCTATGACGATTTAAGAAAGGTGACCGCACGGTTACAGGGAAGTCTTAAAACGGTTATGAATTCAGGTGACGTTCTCGCTTGTTACATGCCTAATTGTAATGAAACCGTTATTTCTATGCTTGCTGCAAGCTCCATGGGGGCCGTTTTTACAAGCACGAGCTGTGACTTTGGTATTGAAGGGGTCGTTGATCGCTTTGGCCAAAGCTTACCGAAGGTTCTTGTTGCTGTGAATGGTTATGAGTATAACGGCAAGAGTTTTGACCTCATGGAAAAGCTCGATGAGGTGAGCAGCCGCCTTTGTGGAATTGAAAAAATAGTCGTCGTAGACTTTCTTAAAAAGGGGCTCTCTTTTGACGGGCTTAAGAATAAAGAGAAATTTGTGGCATGGGATGACTTCTTAGGCCATGAAGAGGAACTTTCTTTTAAGAGGGTGCCTTTTCAAAGTCCCCAATACATCATGTACTCATCAGGGACGACTGGCAAACCTAAGTGCATCGTTCACAGTGTTGGGGGGACCCTACTTCAGCATATTAAAGAGCTCGGTCTTCATAGTGACCTCACTCAAGAGAAGTCGATCCTTTATTTTACGACCTGTGGTTGGATGATGTGGAATTGGCTTGTGAGCTCTCTCTTCTTTGGCTCTCGAGTTTGCCTCTATGAAGGCTCACCGGGGGTTCCTAGTTTAGGGGAATTCTTTGAAACAATTGAGAGAGAGGAAATTAATATCTTTGGAACAAGTCCAAAATTCTTAAAGGCTTTAGAGGATAGCGGTTATAAGGCCAAGAGCTCCTTACCGTCTCTTGAAAGTATTCTCTCAACGGGGGCGCCTCTCCTTCCTGAGCAGTATGACTTTATTTATAAAAACTTGAAAGAAGATGTCTGCGTGAGCTCAATTGCTGGAGGCACCGATATTATTGGCTGTTTCATGCTTGGTAATCCGACTCTTCCTGTTTATCCAGGTGAAATTCAGTGCCTTGGTCTTGGGATGGCCGTTGCCGCAGTTGATGATCAAGGGGAGAAAGTCGTTGATGGAGAAGGCGAGCTTGTGTGCCAAAAGAGCTTTCCTTCTCGTCCGCTCTACTTTCTTGGTGATGAAAATGGTGAGCGTATTAAAGACGCTTATTTTAACGAGTATCCTGGCCTTTGGCATCACGGTGATTTTATCGAAGTCACAAATAGAGGCGGAGTTATTGTCTATGGTAGAAGTGATGCCACCCTTAATCCTGGTGGCGTTCGTATTGGGACAGCTGAAATTTATCGTCAAACTGAGCAATTGAACTGGATTGAAGACAGTCTCTGTGTAGGGCGACAGATTGAAGGGGACGTTGAGGTCGTACTCTTTGTTAAGCTTACCTCTGGGGAAAAGTTAAGTGAGGAGAGGATAAAAGAAGTTAAAAATCATATCCGCTCTAACACCACTCCTCGCCATATGCCGCGCCATGTATGGGCTGTAAGTGATATTCCTTACACTCGAAGCGGCAAAAAGATGGAGCTCGCAATAAATCGTATTTTAGCGCGAAGAGAACTGCAAAATATTGAAGCTGTAAGTAATCCTGATTGTCTTAAAGAGTATGAGCAATACCAAGTCTAGTAGCGAATACTGCCTTGCTTTGTGATGGCGCCACTTGGGCGAAACTTTCCTCGGGGAGTGTGGTCGTCGTGGTCATGATGGTCTTTTAAAGCTATGTTTTCATGAATCGTTCTATTCCACGTCTTAATAAGTTTTCCCGATTCACTATCGACTAAAGCATTATAACTATAGAGCTTCCCCTCTGGAGAAGAAAGCTTAACGAGAACCTTCTCAACATGATGAGGGTTGCCTTTATTATTGATCGTTAAGGATTCTAATTGGCGAACAAAGAGTTTTGTTTCGGGACGCAAGAAACGAAGGAGGTCATTACCCATACGCTTCTTCCAATCCTTATGGGGTTTGTTAAGAGGCTTTGCTTTATCCTTCCATTTTTGCCCGGGAAGAGTCACTTCTTTGCGTTGACTTGAAACGACGCTTGATGGGCGTTTTGAAGCGGGGAGGCGCTCTTTTCTTTTTTGAGATTTTTCTTCTTTTTGAGGAGATATTTTCACTCTCTTCTTTTCTTCTGTTGTGGTGGGATAACTTTGAATTTCATTGTGAGCCGTCTTTTTAAAAGTTTGCCACTCTTCACTGGGAGAGGAGAGCTTATAAATTACGCCTATGATAAGAACCAGGGAAAATGTGAGGAGTAGTCCTTTCTTCATATTAGTCGATCACAGTGAATTGAAAATTAATAATTTTAAAGGGCTTTGCCCCTGAGTATTCGTAATCAAGGTAGTCATCGTTGCCATTGAGAGCGTCGTGGTGGCAATCCTCACAGTTTGAAAAAGAGGCTCTAAGACGACAATTAAAGGTCGTCCCTGGAGGAATAGAGGGACTAATCTCAAAGTAGAGGACATTGCTTGAGCTAAATTGAGGGACGCCATCATCTGTAATTAGGGTTTCAGCCCACGTCTGTTTTGGCTCAATTCGCGAGTAAAAACTGTGATCTGCTCCCTTTACGGCGCGGATGAAGCAATCTTTAAGTGAGTTTTCCCCACCAAGGCATCTGTTCTTTGGAAGGCCCATTTGCGTTCTTAGTTTGTCCTGAGTGACCCATTTTGTAGCATCATCATCATTGAGTTCCACAAGACAAACAGGGGCTATATCTTCAAAGGCCTCAAGTCCATTGTCTCGGGTAATATAGCTACAGTCACCCGGGGTTGCGGCGTTATCACCAGTAAGGTCTGCTGCTCCTTCGGAGGCCAGGGGAAAGTTATCCCCTAGATTATTACAAGGGGCACCGTTTTTAGTGTGATCCCAATCATTAGCGAGAAGGCGCACTCCACCCATTGTTGAATTAGAGTTATTAAAGACATTGACGGCGACGCCAACAACCTCACCGGGGCTGATTTTGGCATTTCCATTATTGTAACCAAAATTTGAATCAATCTCAGAGGAGATAGAAGACACACTGCCACTGAGAAGAAGGGCTTCCATGGCCGCCTTAATATCGGATTGACCGTCAATAACGAAGGCGGTCGCCGCATTTTCTCTGTTATCAAGAATAAGAAGATCTTTAGAGATGAGATTTGATTTCACTCTATTTGTTGGCGTTACCGATGTGACACTTGCGCTATGACCATTAAATTGATTATTTCCATTTTCATTATAGGTCTTAAAGAGAAGGAGACCGTAACTATCAAGGAGTTTTTCATAATCATCACGATAATATTCGCGGCCATTACAAATATTATAAAGGGGATTTCCTAGCGTTTGAAGGAAGTACTTTGAAAAGACCTGAAAGAAGCGTCTAAAAGTTACCGGACGATTCTTTGATAGCCATTCGATAGCATTAGTTGGATCGAGATTCACTTTAAATTGAGTTGAATTTGTTGTGAGCACACCATGACCTGTTGCTGTTTGATCACCTAACTCGGCCATTGTCTCGAAGATAAGGTGCATGGTGAGCTTAAGTGCATTGTCCTCTGTGACCCCACAAGTTGTAGGGGACACAAGAGATTGATAGAAAGCGTAGAAGAAGTGGCTAGGAATTTGACCAGCATAGTGAACGACTTCATAGGGCACTTCTGGCTCATTGGGGTCATAGTTTACAAATTGGGGGTAGGAGAGGCGTCCTTCCTGGGTTTCAGAAAATCCAGGAGCATGGAGGTCACTCGATTCAGATAGTGGTCTTGCTTGAAGAAGGTAGCGGCCTAGACCCCAGTCGCCAAGAACCGGCCTCTTATTCATAAAGAAGCTGTAAAAGTCAGCGAGTCCTTCATTGATAGATCCTGCCTCATCATAGAAGAGATAGCCAAGGGCAGACTCCTCAAGAATCGCTTGCTCAAAAGCACGGTGCCTCATATTCATATTAACTTTAACAAAGGCGTGACCCATTTCATGCCAGGTAATTGTAGGATCTGTTGCCATGTAAAGAGGCGGGTCAATAACGACACTTTCATTACCAACCACACTTCCTAGACAAACCGAATTTCCAGCGGGGTCATAGAAAGCATTATTGTCGACGCCACAGTTTGAGTAGCCTTTTAAGAGACCATTTTTAAACCAAAAGGCGCGATCATTACTTGTGAAAAGCTGAGTGGGAATGGCCGAAGAATAACCATAGGATTGAGACAGATTATAACTGAACTCTAAGTGGTCATGGAATTTATCGGTGATATCGCGAATATTGCCAAAGGCCTGAACCTGAAGAAATTCTTCACTTGACGTAGCAAAGGCCCAGCGGTTTTCGGTGGCCGTGAGGTAACTTGAATTTTCATCATTTCTGATTTCAAAACATTGGGAAATACTATTGCCTGCTGCTGTACAGGAACCAAAGAGGAATTGATTAGAAGTGATAAACTTTTCCTCACGATCAAGGTATGAACTGAGGTTCGCGGCACTTGTGAGGGAGTCATTTCCTGAGATCGCAATGGGATTATCACTGAGATAGCGACCAAAATTAGGTTGCACTGAGAAGGTTCCGTTACCGGTGGTACCGCGGCCAGTTTTAGAGCCTCCACCACTATTACTAGGGGAGGGCACACATGAAGATAGGCCTCCAATTAGGATGCCTACCGTGATGAGCAATATGTGATGTGAATTCCCTTTCATCTTCTTTTCTTTCAGCCCCTTCTTCTCGTTTAAAAGCCCATGGCCTGGTTGATGATGTCCATACCTGTCATATCAAGGATTGATCCAGGCCCAGCATTACCCCCGCGGGCACCGTTATAGCCCTGTTGGGCCACGCAAGGATTATCGTGCATTTGTTCACCAAGTCTCGCCGATTCAGAAGCAACAACTCTTCTATTAAGGTTTGCCGCAACAGTTGCCATTTCTCTCAGACTTGCTTCTCTAGGAGATACAAGTTCCTTCATTTTGTCTTCCATACAATTCTCTTTAGCAAGGTTATTGGCGCAGAAGGTGACAGCTGATCTTTTTTTACTGAGGTAAAGGCCCTTACAGTATCCAACGTTTTCTTCTGCTGCTTGATTAATTTCTTCATAGGCCTGTGAGAGATCTTCTCTGTTTGTGATGTTCGCATTATCGGGGATGTCCAATTTTGAAATAGTAATATTTTCCCCACCTCTAAGCATATCAACATAGGGCTCTACTATTTTTTTAATAAAGTCTGATCCCTTAAATTCTGTGGAAAGGCTAGTAGAACTTGCAATGTCTCGACCAGAATCTGCCGGGTTTCTTAAGAGGGCCATTACGGCTGCTCTCTCATCTGAAGTTGCTCCAATATCATCAAGTTGATCTTCGATTTGGTCCTTTATATAAGCATGGAGGTTTTCATCCGAGGTTCTTGAATTACAGACTTGTTCAAAGGCTTCAAACTGTTTCTCTGCAACGCTAGGACGGTCATCATCTGATTCTTCACCCTCATTATTAGCTTGCTTACAATGGTACTGAAAATCTTGAACAGCTTGTCTTACTCCTGCACTATTAGCAAGAGAGCCTGATACTTCATAAACTTCTTTCGCAAGGTCATCGGCTTTGCCACAACCTGCTGCTGGGTTCATTGCTGCATCCGAGTATTTTTGACAAAAGGTTTGAGCGAGGGCATCTGCTTCACGTGCTTTCGCATCAGCCTCTGCTCCTGCTTGGTTTTGTTGGGCGACTTGTTGGTTATAGCCTTCAATCGCAGCATTACATTTCTCTTTAAGAGCGGTCCATTTTTGAGCATCTTTTTGCATGCCTTCAGCTTGATCCTTAAGGTAATCTCCTAAGTGTTTTGTAACATTAAGACGTTGACCCTCAAGCATACCTTTTAAGGTTTCAAGCTTTTTTGGGAGATCGACAACCAGGCTATCAAGATTGCCACCTCCTCTTAAAGCGACTCCATAATCATTGACCATGGCCTCCTCTGGCATATCGATAAAGAGGTCATCGGGAAAGCTATATAAAGACCCTGGAATAAAGCGTTTGATGAATTCAGCATCATTAACAACCTGGCTCTTAATTTGGTTGAGAAAGAATTCCTGTTGGGCCACAAGGCGACTCACTCTCTCATTAAATGTTGAGGCAAGGGCCTTCATCTTAGCTTGTTTTGTCTGCACAATTTTATCGGCTTCTTGGTAACACTGAGTGACTTCCGTTGCACAGTTGGTGGCGTGAGAAATACAGAATTTGGGGTCTTGCGTTGCGAATACCTCGGCACCACCATTTCTATAATCACAGCGACTAGCATCACTTTGAATGCCTTCGCAGTTAACAACACGATCATAAATTCCAGTTGTCAGCTCATTGAGAAAATTGGCTTCAAGATTAATCGCCTTTTGCATTGCTCTTTCGGCATCAGCAATTCTTTCGGCAATAGAGCCATATTCTCTCATGGTGGAGCTCGTTGAGAAAGTATCATCTTGCTCAACGCGGGCCTTACATGTTTCAATTTGCTTCACGTAAAGACCATAAGGAGTCATTGAAGAGGAGTCTGCGTCAGCTCCTGCAACCTGAATGTAAACTTCTCCAACCCCATACTTCTTATCAAGGGTGGCAATGGCATTCATTTTGTCTTCAATAAAGGCATCACTTTCAAGAATATTGTTCAGAGCCGTTTTATAAGCGGCAAGAGTTGTTGAAGAACCTGAAGCTCTTCTGTGACGAAGGCCATTTAAGATCTGATCCGTTGTTAGACCAATTCCTGTAGCCCCTGCGCCATTAACACAATTGTTAACAGCTTCTTTCATGAAGTACTCTTTCGCGCCTTTCTTAAAGCGTGACATTCTTTGATTAAAGTCTCCATTCATATCTTCAGTTGAAATATTATAACCAACTTTAGCGAGATCTCGTTGAATGACACTGAAATCATTCTGAAAACTTGCAATGGAACTTGAGATAATGGTTCCGGCTGAGCCAAAATTAAAAGTACTGCCACCGATACTCATCACACCACGAAGCCTCTCTTCACTATTCATAATCCCAATACCTGTTTTGGCTACTTCAGAGCGAATGGTATTGAGTTGATTTTTAAGATCATTAACGTAGCTATTTTTGTTATTGGTAAATGTTGCTGCTTGATTGCGGTGAGTTTCAACGGTGTCACGAAGAGAGCTAAATCCACCTTTTGTAATTTCTCCCTTTCCACCATTTTTATAATAATTCTGACAAGCTGGAGAAAAGTCAGCAAGAAGGTTCGTCGCTCTTACATCGGCATTTCTAATTGGTCCATAGAGAAGGTCTTTATTAATGTCCATCTCTTCTTTAATTTTAGCCGCTTCTTGCTCAAAGTTTTGTGTCTGCTTTCTTACTTCACCAATAAGAGCATTAAGGGCGTTGATTTTGTCTTGTAACTGAACTTCTGTTCTCTTATTTGCTTCTTCGATACATTGGATACCCACAGGCATCGTTGAGTTTTGATTTGTTGCTAAAAGGTTTTCATAAAATGATTCATAGTTGACGGCCAGAAACTTAAACGCATCAACGGAGCTAAGGTCAGCTGGACTTATGGGGCCTTCACAGGCACCCTCTGGAAAGTCAGTAACGGCCTTACTGACCGCACATTGAGGATAGTATTTAGAAGGGACTTTTTGCGGCTGAAGTTGATTGATCTGCGCTTGCATCATTGCCTGTTGCATCGCTGCTTGGCGCTGTTGCATCATTTGATTCATACCACTTTGAATAATTTGAAAGGCACCCTTGGCAGCGTCTTTAAGACCGCTGTCTTGGGCCACTGCACTTGGCATGGTGATAAGTCCAAAGCAGACGCCGTGAACGGTTGCTGACTTTAAGAGTCGTCTCCACAATTTAGTGTTCTGTTGTGATCTTGAGGTTGACTTCATTTCTATCCTTTTCATTTCACACTCTACCTTTCACTTTTTCGGTCTAAACAGCTGTAAAATTAAGCTTTTCCCTCGTTTTCTCTATTGTAATAGCTGACCAGAAAATTCTGGTAATGGGAGCGGAGATTTCGTCCATTTCTTGGCAAAAGAGGGAGAATCCGTAGAATATAGTCAAGGATTTCAATAAGTTCGCTAATACCTGCTATGCTGTAAGGGCAAGAGGGCGAGTGCCACAATAGTGGGTCATTTTTTTAGAGAGGGGACATAAGCCATTGAATTTAAGTAAGGAAAAAAAGGCCAAAGTTGCCCCCCTTTTATTGAGGGGTTACGCGCTCCTAGGGGACTATCTTGTCGGCTACTTCCTTACTTATTTACTCCTCTCCTTTCCCTTTTTTATTCTCTTAGAGAGAAACCTCGTGAAGGCGCTAGGACAGGATATTAATAGTTTTTCTCTTGGCTTTCTTCTTTACTGGCATCTGATCACGGTTCTCTTTCGCTTTGCTCACACCCTGATTTTAGGAAGAACTTCATTTGAAACCCTTGCGGGCTTAAGAAATGAAGGACCCTGGTGGTGGCAAAGAGTTGCTGGGGGAGCGAGGAGTGTTCTCGGTGGTTTAATTGATCCCTTTCTTATCGGAAACCTTCCTCTTCTTAAAGGGAGTGCTTCTTTTAAGGAAAAAACTCTTGGCTGTCGCTTGCTCATTAAGAAGAGAATTAGTGCCTCAAGATTAGTCACACCTCTTATGATCGCTTTGGTGATGGCGCTCGTAGGACCTTTATTTAAGGACTTTCGGATCATTGACCCTTTAATTGTAAGTTTCGACAAGATAAAGAAGGAAGACCTTATTAAAGGAGGGGACTTTAAGGCCTTCAAGACCTATCAGAGTGAGAAGTTTCACTTTGAAAGCTTTTCAAGTCTCGCCAATAACCGCTACTCCCTCTATCCCGACTTTGAGTATATAAAAGTAAAAAATCAGAAGAAAATTAATCCCTTTCTTCTGATCTACGATCATAAGCAGAAAAATAGTGGAGAACTTAAAATAGGACATAGCCTCAACCTTCTTGAACTCCTTAAGAGGGGAGCGATAGGTAATCCGCTCTTTAAGAGTAAATTTCCTCACCTTTTTAAGGCGATTCAAAACTCTCTCATTTCTGCAAAAAAGCAAGAGTGGATTCCCGGACAAACCCAGAAGCCTCTTTTTGATGATCTCGTTAAGAAAGATATTAAAAGGCTTATTCAAGCGAGCTTTGAGTTAAGCCCTAAAACTTTGGTACCCCATCTCTTCACCTATGGACCCTTTTTAAGAGGCTTTTTGAGATTGCGAGAAACCTTTCTCTATCTCGTTAGACCTGGAATTAAACCCGAAGTTGATTTTATTAAAATGGGAAGTACTCACTTTCTGCGCTTTCGCCAAGTCTTTCCCCGTGATCTTCCCTTTAATAAAGGAGTGATTGAAACTTATATCCCCATAGAGACACCCTTTAGTGTCACTATTATTATGGGATGGGACCATAGTCTGCCCGGCGCCCTCTCTGCCAATATTTTTAGAAGAAGTTTCTTGGGTGACGCTAAGTGGTTCTTTGACTATCAGGCGGTCTTTCCTTTTCCTGAGCGCGAGAGGGAGATGAACCCCATGGTGCTTCTTGATTTTCTTAGTAAAGATCTTAAGAGGCAGGAGCAGCGTGAGTTAAGGGAAGAGTATCTCTTTCAGTACTACTATAGTCAGTGCCGAAGCTTTCTCAAATCTGGTGATGAAGCAGCCCAAGAAATTCTTAAAAATAATATGATTCGCATTACAAGCCTCTTTGAAGTTAAAAATGGCGAGGGGAATAAAGCGTTTTCTAAACTATTTATGGAACGTTGGTCCGAGCTCTTTTCTGCTTTTGTTGGCCTTAATCAACTCTACTTTAATATTGAGTAATCTATGGATTTAATAGCTGCGACCTTTTATGGTCTCATTCAAGGATTGACCGAGTTTTTACCCGTAAGCTCCAGTGGCCACCTCGCTCTCTTACCACACTGGTTAGGGATAGAGGATCCTGGCGTTGTCTTTGATCTTTCCATGCACGTGGGAACGGCCCTTAGTATTGCGCTCTATTTTCGAAAGGATATAGTAGGCCTTTCAAAAGAGTTGTTCTCTTGCGTGAAGGAGAGGAGCTTTAATCGTCAAGAGGGTGCTCGCGCCTTCAATATGACCTTTGCTACCCTTATAACCGTTATTGGCGTCCTTCTTTTAAAGGACCTCGCCAAAGACTTTGGAAGAAGTCCTACAAGTATAGCCTTTAACCTAATTGTCTTTGGCCTCTTTATGCTTGTGAGTGATAAAGTGATGAAGGATGAAGAAACGGGACAAATGGAAAGAACACAATGGATCAAAGCTGGAGCGATTGGTCTTTTTCAGGCACTCGCGATCTTTCCTGGAGTCAGCCGCTCTGGCGCTACATTGACCATCTCACGCTTTCTTAACCTCGGTAGAGATGAGGCTTCACGCTTTAGTTTTCTTTTGAGTTTGCCGCTCATTGTAGCGGGTTTTATCTATAAGTTTCCAGAGTTTCTAAAAGGAGGAGAGTCCTTTGATATAGGCCTATGTCTTATTGGTATGGGAATCTCTTTTATTACCGGGCTTGTCACCATTCACTATTTCTTAAAATTTATCAAGAAAGCAGGTCTTTTGCCCTTCGCTCTCTATAGAGTCGTTATGGCCTTTGTTGTCTGGAAAAGCCTGGCTTAGAGGTCATCACAATTGATGGTTCCAGGCAGGGGATTTTCTAACTCTGGGTCAGCACAGTAGTAATGGGTGTTGAATTTGAGACCACGGTCGTAGAGCTCATTAATGCCATTAAGTGAGTTCGCTTCATCATCCCCATCAAGAAAACGTTGAATTTGCTTGGTGTTATTCTCATGACCTCTTGTTCTAAAGTTGTTAAGGGCAACACCTTCAACAAGACTATTGGATTCACAGATTTTCTTTCTACAGGCAATTCTTACGACCTCTAAAGGATTAGTAAGGTAGCCCGTTTCTTCATTAAAGCTACCTAGGACTTCATCTTGAGCTTCACTACTCACGTAACGATTAAGGTAAAGACTTACGTCGGTGTATCCAGGAAGTTGGCAAGTGTTATTGGCGCCAATATATCCGGTACAACAGGCCGCAGGCTCAGTGTCTTGGGGAAGTTCTTGTCCTGTTGGGATACAACAGACAACTTCATCACTACTGAAGACCTTCTTAATATTGTCTCCATTAAAGTTTGTCATGTCTCCTGCACTATAGCGCTCATTAAGACCATTTGTGTATTCCTCTTCAGAAAGGGGATTAATAAGTCCTGGAGGAGCACTTGTGCCCAGAAATCTTTGGTCCTCGGGATTTACATTACAACGAATATCGAGCTCATCGATATCTGCTATTGGGACCTGATTTATTCCTGTGAGCTCAAATCGCTCTAACCAGCCAAAAATATCTGTTGCCTGAGATTCCGTAATTTGGCGGGCGAGGCAGTTAGGAAAGTCCGGCTCATCAGTATGGTTACAAGAAAAGCCAAAGATAGTATCCCCAGCATCATCACCACACTGATCTAGTGAAGGATTCGCGTCATTATTGGTACACTGGCTATAGTTGTAGCAGCGATAGGTATCCTTGGGGATATTTTGCATTTTATCGGGTCCCCAAGTATGACCGCCACCATTTTCATCAGCGTCAAAGAGGCGCACCCAATTTCGTGAACAACAAGTTCTTCCTGCCATTTCAGAAAAGGTGTTGAATTGTTTATTGAGCATACTTGAGTCACCACAACCCAAGAGACAGCTGTCATTTCTAACGGTTTTAAGGTCAGGGTAGTTATTCCCAGGTTGTTCTAAAAGATCCCAGATTGTTGAAAGGCGAGAGTTTCTCGTTTGAGAGTTAATACTCGTGCTAATGCCTGGAAGGGTATTAAAATCAAGAGTTCTATTTGATGTACCGTCTCCATCGACGACACTGGTTCCGATAGTGACTTCTTTTCCTGTCTCCCGACAACAGCGATTATTGGCCGCTGAGTAGTCTTCATCAGTGGGGGCTAATTCTTGAGAGCAGACAAGGTCTTCTTGCCAAAATTTGATCTCATAGCGATTGATTACGCTTGTTACGGAAGTATCATCTATATTGAGGCTAGAGACTTGTGAGGCAATCCATGGATTAGCGGAACAATCGAGATTAGAAAAACATGTTGAACCTGGCGCTCTTAAACAGCGGTTTTCTTGGTAGAAGAACTCATCGACAAACTCAGTTTCAAAGTCCTTGATCAGCTCGTTGGCCGTCATACTATTGCCTTCAAAAATAGAGAGGAGGTTTGTCGAGAGGGCCTGTCGTCCCGCTTGAACGACAACCTCACTATCAGAAAGAAGGCGGTTTTGAATATTGCTTCCTGTTTGAGCATGATAGTAATTTCCATTGGGGTCAGTGATACTACAGCGTGATAGATAGTCAGGTCTCGTACTAATACCATCGAGAAGAGTGGGAGTAACACCCATTGCATTAATTTGGTCACCAAGTGCTTCAGAGCTCGGCTCAGTTGCATGGTTACTTAAGAAAGAGTCATCATTATTATCTCTTCCAGGAATACACATACTGGTGACATTATTTTGGCTGAGATTAGTTTGAGCGTCATTAGGAATTGTGTCCGTACCTCTCCAGGCGTAGGGGCGTCCAATGGTTCTCGCGCCAAGGCCAATGACATCAAGATCGTCTTCATCGACGAAGTCACTAGCATTTTGACTTTTGACACTCTTTCCGTAGCGAGAGATTTTATCATTAAATAAAGAGACAGCGACACCTTCAACAAAGGGTTGGCAGTAGCTATTGGCGCTACAAGTATGAAGACCAGGTTGAGTTGTTCCTGAGAAGGTTTGTGAGCTGTCTGCCGTTGCATAGTCGGGAAAGCAGGCTGCTCCACGACCGCGATAAACGCAGCGTCTTGTTGGACCTGTTGTTTGGCCAAAGAGATTTCTTAAATTGAGAGTATCTGAAACTCCAGGAGTCTCAAGGCCATTCACATCAAAGCGAGGCCAGGGGCTGGTCATATTGGTAATAGATTCACACTTGTATTCCCACCCGAGTTGACCGGCACAATCAAGGTCAGTTTCACAAATATGAGCTTGCTGGCATTCAGCACCATCAGAATTAAGGTCACTGGTGACGAGTGACCCTAAACCACTTACGGTTGAGCTGTCTTGAACTGTTACCCTGAAGGTCGTGTCTTGAGTGAGGTCAGCAAAGTATCCGTTGACCGCAAGAAAGAGTTTATTTGAGCGGGCCTGTATTCTTCTTTGATTACCAATGGAGAACCAAAGGACACCATCAAAGGAGCCGATAACGCTGCCATAGTCAAATCCATACCAGTCTCTTTGGTAT
This sequence comes from uncultured Bacteriovoracaceae bacterium, assembly GCA_950054155.1. Lineage (GTDB taxonomy): Bacteria > Bdellovibrionota > Bacteriovoracia > Bacteriovoracales > Bacteriovoracaceae. The sequence continues at coordinate 133,417 of CATLOT010000002.1, read as the reverse complement.
CCATTAGCAAAGAGGAAGTGCTGAGCTGCTAAGCGGCGGCGGCGTTGCTGCTCTCTTGTTCCTGTGGCCACATGACTCCAAGGAATCATTGTCGCTGGGACATGACAGGCGCGTCCAAAGAGGAGGTCATCCTTTCTATAGGTTTCACTGCTCAGAGGATCTGTTGTTGAAAAGTCGGGAGTGTAACCTCCACCATTTGAAAGAAAACTCGCGGGAAAGAGCTTAACGAGGCTCGTGTAATAGTCGGTTCCGCATAAGAGGCAGGAGCTAAATGAGCCAGAGTCTGTATAAATATCATAAGTTTTTCCTGAGGTGATTTTAACTTCAAGAGCAGGAAGGGCCGTAACCGAATCATTCGAATAGGAACCATAGATTTCATTAAAGCCAATGTAAGTGTCCACATTGTTTGGTCTAAGATAATCATTATTGGTGTAAGTAAACTTTTCGCCTTCTTGCTCTTTGTCCGCTTCATTGATTGTAGCGTGATAGACGCCATCTTTATCAAAGAAGCGATGAGGTGTGCTTCTTGAAGAGAGAAGAACCGTTTGTTGAAGGGGGACAGGGGTATCGTTTGTTGGCGGATAATAACAACTATAATCGATAACGTTGTCATTCCCATCAAAGACTTCTTTTAAGAAGCAATCAGTTGTTCCACAGTCACAAATCGTTTTGATTTCATCTAGGGCCTCTTCTTTTTTGAGAAGCACATTAGGATAACTTTGGAGGTTTACAAAATAAGTAATGCGAACGACTTGGGTGTCAAATACAGCAAGATCTGTTCCTGAAAACTGAATGCGTGCAGGTGTCGTCTGTACCAGGTCCCAATCCGTAAAACGTAGGCGCTGAGCATCGTCCACTGTTACACTAATGGTTTTATTTGTATCAGCATAATAAGGAAGGAGGAATTCATTTGAAGCAGGGAAGTGATCTGTCACTTTACTTTCGTTCTGTCCTTGGACGTACTCTTTATAACAGGTCGCCAAAAAGGTTGAAACACGCTCACAACTGCCGTCAATCTTATACTTAATATTAAGGGTGTCATCTGAAGCCGAGGCATCAGGGGTTGCACTTAAGTTGATGATTTGAATATCGTCAAGGTTGTCATTACCAGAGCCGTTGCCACTTGGACCTATGGTCATTCCCTTAATAATTGTACCATTTTCAAAAAGGGTTTCACCGGCATAGGTGACCTCGAAAATTGAATGTGTCGGTAAAGGACTAAGGCCTGTGTAGTTCGTGTTGAAGTTCCTATCATCTGCACCTGTAGAAAACTGATTATTTCCCTGGCTCGTAATCGTATTTTGGACATCTTCATATGTTTGCGAGCATACGGCCATCTCTCCTTCAATTGGAGTCGTGCAAGCGTAGAGACGGTTAAGGCGCTGGAAACGTCTGGCGGCTTCTTCCTCTGGATCTATCGTTGGGGTCGGTGTTGGCGTAATCCCGACATTAGATCCACAGAGATGAAAGAATTCACTGTAAGTATAGATGGCGCTTGGGTTGTTTTGAATATCAAGAAGAGCTTGAAGGAAAGCAGTTGAAGTTTGATCGACACTTGACTTAACTTCACGATCATTTACACACTGACCATTACTACAGCAGTCAAAGCCTTTGCTTATACATTCACCACTTGACGAGCAGGAGCTTCCCGAAGAGCCACTCCCTGAGGAGTTGGTCGCTATCGCAATCTTAAGGTTTCGCGTTGAGAAGTCACTTATCAGTGCTCCTGATTGGGTAAGGGTAGAGATGGAATTACTTGTGAGGGTGCTTAAGCTACAACTTGGGCACAGTGAAGCCAAATCATAAACGCTACTCATGCCATAGAGAACGCTTACCTGATTGATGACACCAGGTTGTTGGCAAAAGGCCGTGTTGTTATTAGTGGCCTGAGGTTCCATGTAGTAATAGAACTCTTGGGAGTTTGTTGAAAAATTAAAGACACTTCTTGGATAAGCAGCTATGACAAGGGCCTTGACAACAGCGGATGTGCTAAAAGGGATCACGAGACACTGAACATTATTCTGATTTGCATTTCGAATATAAGCGTCGACCCCTTCACCTCTTAGAAAGAATGAAGCCTCTCCAGAACTCGTATTCGTCGCACTGATAGGCATCGTTGTGGTAAAGGTATTTGTTCCCAGTTGAAGGTAATTAGTACTATCGGAAAAGTCTGGAGCATCAGGAGTAGTGGTATCATCAGTTGTCCCACCAGAGATACTTGTTCGAGATGAGCGACCTGTACCACTTTCATTGGCGACACAACCGGTTAGGAGACCTACAACTAAGAGGCCCAATAATGAGTTCTTTAAAATTTGGTTCAATCCATCAAACCACTTGGTCATTTTTTCTTTCCATCCTTCACAACGTCCTCTAACTTATCGGAAAATTGAGCGCCACTTTGAGAATCCTCATCCTCCTCTCTTTAGAGTAATTCATTCTTGCCGGTTTCCCCTTAAAACTAAGTTAAGTCACTGATATGACGTTGAAATATGCAGGCTTTGAGATCAATAAAAAGGACCTAAGTGCCTCTGTGATAGGGCAATAATGACCAAAATCTATTGTTTTCATTTTTTTGCTTGAGTTTCCTCTGGGAAATTCCCGATAGAATTGGTGACTCAAATTTTGGAGAAAAATTATTATGCGCCCCTTTTTTATCTGCCTTTCAATTGCTCTTGGTTTTAATATTAATCCTATGGTGATGGCCCAGAATGCTTCTGCAAGTGTTCAAGGACTCATCCAGAATATGCAACTTAAAAAGAGCGATATTGAAAGCATGATTAATATGCTAGCGGCATCGGGACAGATTACACCGGAGCAAGCGAATGCAGCTAAAGACCGCTTGGCAGAAATGAACGAAAGTGAAGTGAAAGGACTTACGATGGAAGCTCTTAGCAATCTTCATGGCGCGAAACCAATAAACGTTGATCTTCCGCAAAATGAAGCAACTCAGAGAAAGCCCGCAAGTTTACCGACAAGTCCTTTTATGGGGAATAATTTTAATCAAAATCCTGAAGAAGTGGAAATCGAAAGAAAGAAAGTAGAAGAGGTCCAAAAGGACCTCCTCAAAAATGCTTTTGACATTAAGAAGTTTCAGTAGGTTTTTCGAACATCTCTCCACTAAGCTCCTTACCGCCTTTGATTCCAAAATCAAGGGTTCGTATAGGAAAGGGAATAACAATGTCATTGGCATCAAATGCCTTTTTGATATTTATAATCGCTCTGTGGCGCGCTTTGAGATAAGCACCATTTTCAGGATAGTACACCCAAAAGCGAGCGGTGAGATCAACAGAGCTTGAACCAAAACTTTCAAAGTAGATTTCAGCTTCCTTATCTTTCACTCTATTTTCAATATCATCAAGTGCCTCTAAAGTTACCTTTTCAACCTTTTCAAGGTCATCACCGTAAGAAACACCAACTTGAATATCGACTCGCCTTGTTGGAGTCGTCGTGAGATTCGTAAAAGGTTTGGTGAACATGTACTTATTGGGGATGAGAACTTCAAGTCCTTGAAAAGTTGTAATGCTTGTCGTTCTTAATGTGATTCTTGTGATTTCTCCAAAGAAGTCATCCACTTTGACGATGTCTCCAATTTTATAGGGTTCCTTAAAAGCAATAAAAATACCAGAAACAAAATTTGAAGCAATTTCTTGAAAGGCAAAACCTAGCGCCAGACCAAGAACACCAGCACCTGCGAGGATGGAAGTGACGGTCTTATCAAGGTTGAGAATTTCCAGAGAAACAAAGACACCTAAGGTAAGGACAAGAACGTAGTTGATGGTTCTGAGGAGATCAATAACCGCCTTGTTCTTTGTGACACGAGGAAGAAGCCTGGTTGAGGCCTTTCTTGTGACTTTGGCGAGGATTAAGAAAATGATAAAAACAACAATCGCGGCAATAAGGTTGGGAATTGATTTTACGGCGATTTCATACCACGAGACAATCTTCTCAGTGAGTAAGGGGATAATTTTGTCAAAATTGAGAGCTTTATCAAGCACAGGAACTCCTTCTTTAAATTACACCTCTAGAGTAGCAAGAAAGAGAACTTAAATACTTAAGTCTTTGAGAACACTTTGTTAAAAAAATTACACATTATAAGAAAAGACTTCTTTATTAAGTGCCAATGCTCATTTTTTTTAGTAGTTTCCCGTCAAATATTCATTTTCATTAGGGGATAGGATGAAATTCTTAAGCGCTCTTTTACTCACACTCTCATTTTCTAGTTTTGCAGCTGAAACCGTCGAGCTTTCTCAAGCTGAATGTGTTCGTCAATGTGAGGTTTATTCCTATGGCTTTCAAAGAGACTTTTTTGGTAACTGCCAGCAAATTGAAAAATGTGATGTCTTGAGTTGGAATGAAAGTGCTCAGAGCTGTGAGATTGTCGCCTTAGACGAGCTTGTTGTCTTTCCTATCGCTTGTCGTGATATCCCAGCTCTCTAAGTAACGAAGTTATTGATGATGGTAAAGGTCCTTAAGGGCCTTTACCTTTTTAAAAAACTCTCTCTTTTTAAGGTACTCCACTCTTTCTTTCTCTTGAGGGGCCCAAGCCTGCTCGTCCTCTAGAAGTCTACAACTGAACTCTCTTGCCTCTTCTGGAATTTGAGAGTGAGAAAAACAACAAAATTGAATAAGATAGACCGAGTCGAGATGGTCTTTAGGAAAGTGCTTTTCCCCTGTCCAATGGGTCATTTCATGAAAGATCAGCGATGATGGATTTTGATTGGGTTTTCTTAAAGGATGAGGCATGCCAGAGATAATGTCCTCAAGGGGAATCCTGCCACCATAAAAGTTATAGGCATTTTGTCGTCCCTCTTCATCCATTCCAAGGTGCCAATTCCCGGCAATTCTATTGGTGTCAAAAATAACTGAGGGATGGGGAGGAAGACCATGGTCTTGATGTGCTCCCTGTTCTTCATCACTTGCCACAGCAAAGAAGCTATTGGTGACACCATAATTACAAGTGAGTGTCTTGGTTTGTTGTGATCCTATGATTTTGGCGAGACGAGATAGGGTCTTAAGAACGGGCTTTTTAAAGTCACGTTTTTCAAGGCAGCGTGAAACCGTTGCCAATGAATCCTTTAAGTTTTTGGCCATAAGGGGATGGCCCTCTGTTGGTGGATCAATTGATCTGTAGTAGGGAAAGCTTTGACAGCTTTTAAGAACATAATGATGGCCCAAAAGAAGCGAGTCCTCTTCATGGATATAGCGCTCAAAGAGTTTATCACTTAAGCGTTGATACTCTTCGGCGAGCTCATAAGGTGTTGCTTGCAAAGCGAAGGAGAAGAGAAAGAAAACTAATATTTTCATAACCATAGTTTAGGGCCATGACTCAAATTAGAGGAGGCAAGAGCAGGATTTACAGGTGGTGATCAAATAGTATTCACATTGTAAGTGGTTGAAAGGATTGAACTTTCTTTCGAGAACCGCCTTTTTCGGCTTGAGTCCAGGGAGGTCCTTACTGATAATGATTAAATGAAACCCTTCCTCCAAAGAATCTTTCTCTTTCAAAGAAGAGTTTTTTCGCTCTTTCTTTGTTTGATCATCCTAGCTCTTTTACCCGCCTTAATGGGAGCGACTACTCTTTGGAAGAGTATTCTCTGTGCAGTCGTTTCGACTGTGGCCATAGGTCCTCTTCTCTATTGGATAGTAGCAAAATGGTTTAAAGAAAGAGATTTTTGGCAGCGCTATTTCTCCTTTTCAAAAATAGCCCTAGGAGTTGTTACTCTTCTTTATTGTGGCTCTCATTTCTATAATAGCTATCTTGGGGCGAAGCAGTTTCACTACAAGTATGGTAACTTGGCACCCCATCTGTCTCTTCTCGTTAAAAATCCCATTGGTCAAAAGAGTTTCCAATTGGCGTATCGTCTCTTTCCTAATTTAAGTGGAGAACTTAGTCTTCATATTGCCGAGGAGAGTGCGAAGATCTTTTGGCTTAAACGTCTTATTACGCAAGAGGAGTCATCTCTTTGTGGTTTTCTTAACCGCTATCAGTGTTTTGAAAAGACTTTGGAGTCTATTCAGCAACATTCTCCTTTAGGACAAACGGGATCTATTTTAGCCACTGCTACAGGTGCGCTCATTATCTTTAAGGAGAAAGAGAAACTAACGAAGAAAACTCAAAAAGAAGAAGTATTAAAGGATTCCGTTTTTCGTTTAGTGAGAATGACTTTACTTGCACAAAGGTCTCTTCATAAAGAGGGACGCTTAAAGAATCTATTACCCGGTTTTCCCGCCGCAGAAATAGCTGATCTAGGGCCTAAGAGAATTGAGGAGGCCAAACGCCATCAATATTCACTTCAGTATTTTCTAGAGCAACAATTTCCATCTCCTGTAAGAGAGGCTCTACTCTTAGAGAATGCCGAGAATCTTATTTTAGTTAAGTACTTTAAAACTTCTCATGAAAAGCTTTCTCATGCCTTAACGAAGTTGAAAGAGATGAAATACTGTGATGAATTCTGTCAAAAAAGAATTCTCCATTACCAAGAAAAACTTGATCAAAATTACTCTTCTCTCGTTAGGCAAAAAGGATTGACCTACGTGACCATGAGCTATGAAGAGCACTTTCCGTTAATAGGAGGTTTCTTTGATCGCTCCTTTAAGGACAAGAAGCCTTAATATTTTTCAATAATTTTTCTTAGACGATGAAGTCCAACTTCACTAAAGCGCCTCTTAAGAAAGGTGCGATCTCCACGGTAGAGGTAGGTTTTGGCCTCAGCGAGTTTCTTATTTGCCGTTCCAATACACACGGTGCCTACTGGTTTGTATTCACTTCCTCCACCAGGTCCAGCGATTCCCGTAAGGGAGAGAGAGACGTCACTCTCAAGGACATTGAGAACACCCTCTGCCATCTCTGTGGCAACGACTTCACTAACGGCCCCATATTCACGAAGGCTGTCTTCTTTGACTTTGAGAACGCCTTGCTTGACTTCATTAGCATAGGCGACAACACCTCCAATAAAATGGCTAGAGCTACCTGAGATATTGGTTAAGCGATTGGCGACAAGGCCGCCGGTACAAGATTCGGCCAGGGCAATTTTTAAGTCCTTTTCTCGTGCCTTCTCAAGCACGACCTCTTCAATAGATTTAAACTCATAGGACCAAATATGCTCTTCAAGGGGACTTCCTTTAAGGCGCTTTTGCCATTTTTCAGTCATAGCAATTTGATCTTGGGGTGATCCGCGAAAACTTAAATGGATATCAACTCCAAGTATTTGGGGAAGGCTTGAGACTTTTCCCTCATGGCTGAGCTCTTGCCATAAGTTAGGCATCATCTCAAAGAAGATTTTCTCTTCTGGAGTCCCAAAGGTACGAATCGTCATCACTTGGTGGTCGTTGATTCTCTTTGGAAAGTGGCGCTCTAAGAGCTCGATAAAGGGGCCTTCGAGCATGGCCTTAAGCTCCCTTGGGACCCCTGGTGCACTCAAGAGGAGTTTTCCGTCTTTCGCTAGGGAAAGCCCTGGGGCGAGGCCCGCGGGGTTGAGAACCGGCTCAACACCCTGAGGGATTAAATGATAACTATTGGTTTGCTGGTCCCAATCTTTGTCGATCCTGCCATAATGAAGCTTTGCAAGCCTTATGGCCTCTTCATTTTTTTCAAGCTTGGTACCGGCCAGCTTAGCGATGATCTGCTTGGTGATATCGTCTTCAGTAGGCCCTAGACCACCAGTGGTGAGAACAAGGTCTGAGCCCTCAAGGGCCTTTGTTAAGCAGTGGAGGAGCGATTCTGGCCTATCGCTAGTGATGGTAACCTGGGTGAGCTCAAAACCTTGGGCTCCAAGCCACTTGGCAATAACTTGAGTGTTGGTATCCTGAATACGGCCGACGAGTAATTCGTCACCGATAATAACAATTTGGGCCTTCAAGTGTGCTCCTTTTTACCTGTCCCATTGTCAACGAAAGGGTCTTTAACTTATTGTACTTTCATGGCACAGACTCTGCAATTTACTCTTTCCTTTCAAGACGACTTGGACGCCTATGTCCAAGAGAATTATCCTCATATTAGCGAGTATCGCATTAAAAGTGAGAGCCTAGATGCGCGCAAAGCAAATCTGGGGCGTGAACCTAAAGTACACTACAATATCATCGCCATTTCAGAGGGGGAGGCTTTCCCCAAGAGAGAGGAGGAGTTTCGTCCTCAAAAGCCTTTTGAGAAACCTCCTTTGATCATTGGGGCAGGTCCTGCTGGACTCTTTTGCGCCCTTCGCTTTGCTGAGTATGGGATACCGACCATTGTTCTTGAGCGCGGAGCGCGAGCTCATGAAAGGATGAAGCATATCAGCTCTTATTGGCGCCGTGGGGAGCTTGATACTGACAATAATGTATGCTTTGGAGAAGGGGGAGCAGGGCTCTTCTCAGATGGAAAACTCATTACGCGAATTAAGTCACCCTTTGTTCAGTATGTGATGGATCGCTTTGTTGATTTCGGGGCGCCTCCTGAGACGGCGTGGGTTTCAAACCCTCACTTGGGCTCTAATAAGATTCGCCAGCTCATAGGCAAGATGACGGATGAGCTCAAAGAGAAGGGCCATGAAATTCGCTATCACACTTGTGTGGAGAAGCTCCTTTACTCTGAAGATAAAAAGAAAGTAATCGGTGTTGAAACCAGAGAGGGAGAAAAGATCTTCTCTGATCATGTCATCTTAGCCACTGGTCATAGTGCAAGAGAGGTCTATCACCACCTCAAAGAGGAAAGGGTGGCGATGAAAGCAAAGGACTTTGCTGTTGGCGTGCGCATTGAGCATCCCCGTGAACTCATTGATAAAATTCAATATGGCGATTTTGCTGGCAGTGAGCTTGGAGCGGCCCGCTACCGTTTGGCATGGGAGGACAGTGAAACTCTTAAGGGCAGTTATAGTTTTTGTATGTGCCCTGGGGGATACGTGCTCTCAAGCGGCACTGATGCCGATGGTATTGTTGTCAATGGGATGAGCAATTATGCGCGCAATAGCCGCTGGTCCAATGCCGCTCTTGTGGTTTCGGTAAAGGCGGGACAGGACTACGATGATAGTGACGTTCTTGGTGGCCTTGAGTTTCAATACTCCATTGAAAAAAAAGCGTTTGAATACTCCTTAAAGCATGCCACCGGAAGGGAAGTGCCGGCCCAGCCTCTTAAAGACTTTCTCAATAAGAAACTTCCCCGTGAGCTTCCGAAGACGAGTTGCCCCTCAGGCCTCGTGCCCGCGAAGCTTCATGAGATTCTTCCTTCTTTTGTAAGTGAGCACCTTGAAAAAGCTCTTCATGTTTTTGAAAGACGAATGAAGGGCTTCACCACTGATGAGCGTGCGCTCTTTCTCGCTCCAGAGACACGAACCAGTGCTCCTGTGACTATTCTTAGAGATCGGGAGAGCCTTATCTCAGAGAGCCATCAGGGGCTCTATCCTTGTGGAGAAGGGGCAGGCTACGCCGGAGGGATTACCTCTGCTGCAGTTGATGGGGTTAAGGTGTGTGAGAAGATTCTTGAGGAGAGGTCCCTCTAATCTTTTGAAAAAGAACCATGGCCCCAACACAGAGAAGTCCGGTAAGAAGACCTAAAATCCCATTGAGAATGAACTCCGGTATAAAAGAAGGCAGGAGATGTCCCACATGAAAGAGGTGGTTAATAATTCCTCCGCCCACGAGAAGCATCGCTGCGGTTCCCACAATCCCAAGGCCCTTCATAACATAGGGCATGGACTCGACTAAACGTAAGCCTACACTATTATAATTGCGGTCCATCAGCCACAGACCAAAGTCATCTATTTTAACAATAATGGCAACAAGGCCATAGATAATCAGACTGGCCCCCAGACCTACGCTCATCAGAGTGAGGCTTCTTTGAAAAAAGGGAGTTTGAAGGAGAGTGGAGTTGGCGATCACAATAATCTCAAAAGATAAGATCAGATCCGTTTTGATGGCACCAAAGATTTTCTCTTTTTCATTAAAAGTCTTTTTAATTCCCAATGCCTTTTCTTTTTGAGGGGAGAAGAACTTCTCTAAGAGTTTATGAACGCCCTCATAGGAAAGATAGAGACCTCCACTAAAGAGGAGGACATCAACAAGGGGAGGATAAAATTTAAGGAGAAGGAGAATAATACCAATGGCGATGACTTTATTAACAAGACTTCCAAGGAAGATCTTAAAGACTATGGGGATTTCACGATGTGATTTTGCCCCCTGAAGAACACCAGCATTGACGGCGAGGTCATCAGTCATCAGGGCACTGGTTTTCTTCATGGCGACCTTGCTCATCAGAGCAATATCATCAAGGGTCGAGGCAATGTCATCTAAGAGTGTAAGGAGTCCAGTCATAAAGGTATTGTGAATTAGCGGCACATACCTTGCCAACCCCTAACTTGATTTTCTACTTTGGCATGAAGCTGGCTACAGCGAGGGGTGTAGGAGTAATAGAGTGTTCCGCCACGAATCGTCTTGAGAACACCAGGGGCGACGTCACTTTCAAAGGCCGGACACCCATAAGAGCGCCCCATTGTCGCGGCCACATCATTATACCAAGCACCGTGCATCACAACGCCACTTCCGAGCGCTTCATCATTAACACCTGGGCTAAGTCCCGCCATACGAAGGCCATTATTTCCATTGCTATCAAGGTTTGGCCATTCAAGAACACTTCTTCCGCCAACCGACTTTCTATCTTTATGGCTTGTGGAATTGTAGAAGTTTCTCGTCACAAAGAAACCTGCCCGAGTCATGTTAGTGCGATCATTTATATTGCTACCATGATGGCATCTGTCGATCATTCCGTCATGGTTAGGGTCACCGGCCTTAACGCCGCCGCGGCTTCCACTTCCATGCGATACTTTTTCTTTTCGAACATTACCCGTTTGCATATCGAGAATATAAAAGCGCTTTCGTGATGAATTTTGCGAGTAATCGGCAATTGAAATATAGCGCTGATTATTAAAGCGGCCCTTATTCTTTTCATAAAAGAAGAGCGCCTGTTTGAGGGGCTCCTCTGGAACACCAGCTCTTTTAAATTTACTAAAGTGGCGACAAGCAGATCCACACCGCTGTAGCTACACTGAGAGTTACTTGTTCTAATGAGGTCAAGGTCTAAAGTAAGGCTTCCAAGCTTTGCAAGCTTTTGTTGAAGACGAAAGATTCCTGGTCCATTCCAACCATCAAAGGGAAAGCTTGAGTCATCGCCAAAAGCCTCTTCATCAATGACGTCATTATTAAATATTTTAGGAAGGCTAACTGTTACTTTCTCAGGACAAGTTTTGACAACGACAGCTTGAGCCGAAAAGAAAGGGATAAGCGCAAGTAGGGCGATGAGTTTCATATTTCTCCTCCAACGGATTCTCTTTTGGTTGTAGGAGGAGAACTTATCTAAAAGGACTTCATTTCTTAAGTTAGGATTTCATTGAGTGAAAAAGGTTTATTCGCACTGCAGTAGGGCTTTTCTTAGAAACTGACCGGGAAGCAGCTTATTTTGGCGAATCATCAGTCTACGCGAGGCCTTGGTGTATTCCAAAGTGGTGATGATCCCCTCTGTGATCCGCATGCTAGGACCGTACTTCTTAGTTTCAAGTTTGCCTTCTACGGCCACACTCACGCTTTCATTGTTGCGACCATTCTTGGACTCACTCAAATCACCAATCGCGCCTAGGCTGCTCTCACCAGAGGAGAGTTTTCTCTTATAAAGACAGAGCGAGGCACTTGTGACCAGGCCTGGGTATTTGATGAAGGTTGAATTCATTCGGCCATCGACCACTTGATTGCAGTGACCAATGACCTCAACACTTTCAGACTTTAAATAGTCACAGGGCTTGGCTTCAAAGAAAGGCTCTTCTTCCTCGGCAATAACAACGGGAAGATCTTGAGGATCATCTTTCACTTCATCCGGGTAGAGGGCAACACTATTGAGAGCCCAGTTAAAGTCATGATAAGAGATTTTCTTATAGGTGGACTCACTAATTCCATAGGTTGAAAAGAAGCGCTCAAGATTACCATACTTATGCTCCAAATCTTTTCGCACCCACTTGATAGCTTTTGATGCTTTAAGCTTCTCATCTTCAATCTTAGCAAAACGAGCAAGGGCCAGGGCATTGGTGACAACCTCTTCAAGTTGCTCATCAAGAGTATCAGCGCGAAAGGCTTTATTAAGGAGAAGCCCTCGACTCATGGTCGCCCCATTAAGAGCAAGATAAAAGCGAGGGTCACTCTCGTCACGATTTTCTTTGATAAAGAGCGGCTTGAGCTCTTCTTTTAAAATAGCATCGAGACTCTTAATTCCATTACTAAAAGGAACCGTGTCGCGCGCGAAGATTTCATGACTATAGAAGTTCTTTGAGAGATCTTTGATCGAATCAATAATCTCTCCTTTTTTAAGAAATCCCTTATTCACAAGACGAAGGGAGGCGTAGTTATAGGCATTAATAAAGAAGGCCTTTTTTTGCTCGTCTTCCATTTGGGTGAGATCGGCCTGGGCCATCTTAATTTCGATGAGGCTCACGAGATTAAAGAAATCCTTGTCGCGAAGTTGGCGCAATTTATTCATCTCTTTAAAGCGCACTCGCGTATCGAGCGGGTTCTTTGAGACAACCTGAACAAAGGTTGAAAAGAAGAGATCCCAAAGATCATAGAGGTCTTGAGAGTAGTTTTGAGCGGTTTGAGGAACAGTCGTTTCAGGGACAATAATGTCCACTAAGCCAGCCTTCGCTGAGTCACTCTCGACAGAGTCACTCTCTTTCTTTGTGATTTGGTTCTTATACTGACCAAAGTTATTCTCATCTTTTTGACAGGAGAAAAGACTTAGAGAAAAGAGCGCGCACAGAATTGTAATGAGCTTATTCACCGTCATAATCTCCATACTCAGCACTCTCGTCTTTTTCGTAGTCTTCAGGAATATAATCGTCTCTTTGAGGTTCCTCACGATACTCATCTTTGTAGGAATCCGTGTAGGGTTCAGGAGAGGCCTCAGGTTGCGCATTTTCCTGCTCGTAAGAATCTTCTTTATAAGGATCCTCAATAGGGGGACTTTCAAAGGTGTCCTGGGGAATTTCTTGGGAAGCTTCTTGAGGAGCTTCTTGCGAAGGACTGTCGTCATAGTAGTCATCCTGAGCATTGACTTGCGCTAGGAGGGACCAACTGAGAATGAGGAGTGACATGAGGATTAGTTTCATAATAGAAATCATTTACCATAGAAAATGACTGCTTGCGTTAGTGTGCCCAAAAATTGTAAAAATTCCATAAACTGACCGACTTAAATGGTGCTTGAATTCTCTTCACCTTTAGACTTTGAATAAAAGCGGTAGTTTAGGACATTAATTGGTGTTGCTTAAAGAGAGGGCTAAACCCTTGGGGTTGTCCCCTAAGATGTCCACCTTAAGTGGTGAGTTTAATTCATGATGAGTTGGCCTTTTTTTTATCAGCACCAACTAGGGGGGTCAGTTTAAAAATTCCATAAACTGACCGACTTAAATGGTGCTCGAATTCTGTTCAGCTTAAGACTTTGAATAAAAGCAGTAGCTTAGGACATTAATTGGTGTTGCTTAAAGAGAGGGGTAAGCGCTTGGGGATGTCCCCTAAGATGTCCACCTTAAGTGGTGAGTTTAATTCATGATGAGTTGGCCGTTTTTTTATCAGCACCAACTAGGGGGGTCAGTTTACGAGGTTCAACACTTGTTTTTTGACTGCTTCGCGGGCCTCATCAAGGCTCATATTAGCCGTCGTTCTAACATCCATAATCGCCCCACTCACAAGATTTTGAATGGATTTCGCCAAAGCCTGGCTTTCCTGAGGGCTTAATTGAAGCTCAAGCTTCGTATTGAGAATATATTGAATCCTCTCATGACCACCTCTCCTAATGCTGGCATGGAGATCACGGTATTTCTCATCAACGCTACAGAGGTAGTAAAAGAGAAGCATGACGGAGAGCTGCTGAGGGTTTTCTTTGGCCCAGAGAAAAGGGGCTTCAGCGTAATTGGTGAGCATTTCAAGGCCATCTTGAGCCGCTTCAATTTTTTCCAAGGACATCTTTTGGTAACTCGCATTGATGAACTTAATACAAGCTTCAAAAATATCGGCCTTATCTTTAAAGTGATAGGCCACATGAGCACGCCTGGTTCCAATTTTTTGGGCAATGGCCTCATAGGTGGTCTTTTCAAAGCCAATTGTTGCGATGCATTCGATTGCCGCGAGGACAATCTCCATTTTCTTGAGGTCACCTTTTTTAGGCTTGAACTCAAAGAGTTCATAAATACTTGAATCTATTGAATTTTTGTCGCTCATAGACCCATCTTAATCTGAAAGGCCAGCCTTGAAAAGTATTCTGAAACTTTTGACTCTTCTTTTTGGTACACGTGTACAAAAATATTTGACAAACTTCTCATGAAAATGAAATTTATTCCTCCTACATCTAACAGACTCCTAACGAGGGACATTATGAGTCAAACCAGAGTCTTCACTTTAAAGAGTGGAGTACACATTCATGCCAAGCTTGTGGGCAATCCTGAAAAGGAGGCCCTCCTCTGCCTATCCGGTTTTGGTTGTAGTCACTATAACTTTCTTGATCTCGCCGCCGAACTTAAAGAAGATTTTTTTCTGGTTCTTATTGATAATCGTGGTCTTGGTAAATCTTCTCCCGTAGAGAATGAGTATGAGCTTGAGGAAGTGGCGCTTGATGCTCTTGAAGTTATGGAGCAACTCGGACAAGAGAAATTTCACCTCGCAGGTATTTCAATGGGTGGGTTCTTAGCGCAAATCATTGCCTTAAAAGCAGAAGAAAAATTATTAAGCCTCTCACTTCTTTGCACCACTAGTGGAGGAAGTGAGTTTATTCCTCTTCCCGAACTCACGGAAGAATCGCTCAAGGGATTCTACGCTTTAGAGGAACCACGACGAACTGAACTCGCAGTCTTAGGAACAGTTCATCCTGACCTTCCTCGCGAAATCTTTAATCATATATGTGAAGTGAGGCGAGAGCACCCTGTCGCTGTTGAACAGGTTCTCAAACAAAAGAGAGCAGTGGACCGCTTTTTAGAGCGGCCCCTAAGACTCGAATCAATTGAGGTGAAAACCCTGGTGCTTACAGGAGAAGAGGATCGCTTTGTGAATCCTAAGAATGCTGAAAGGCTAACAGCGCAGATTCCTCACTCCCTTTTTAAAACAATACCCAAGTGTGATCACTACTTCTTTATGGAAAAACCTCAAGAAGTGGCACTTGAAATAAAACAATTTATTCAAGGAGTTCGTTCATGACCATTAGTCTAAAGCGATCGGCCGTCTGGTTACCAGAGGGTTATGAAGATGCAGCCTTCATTGCAAAAGAGTCTGGCATTCCCAAAGAAGTTATCGAAAAGAAAATGGGGATTATTAAAAAGTGTCGTGCACCCAAGGACTGTCATCCTTCTCAGATGGCGATCAATGCTGCGAAACGTGCCCTAGAGGGGATTGATCCCGAATCGATTGATCTCGTGATTTGGACGGGTTCTGAATATAAAGACTATCACGTGTGGTCAGCAGGGATCTTTGTTCAGCGTGAGCTTGGGCTAAAGAATGCCTGGGCTTTTGATATGGCCGCTCGTTGTTCTTCAAATGTTGTTGGACTAAAGATTGCTAAGAACATGATGATTGCCGATAAGAAAATAAATCGTGTTCTTCTCTGTGGCGGTCACCGCACCGGTGATCTCGTCAATTATAAAGATGAGACTTCTCGCTTTCTCTATAATCTTTCTGATGGGGGAGCGGCCCTTCTCGTTGAAAGAAGTGAAGAGGACTTTAACCCCATTCTTGAAAGTAGTGTGATCACAGACGGAGCCTTTAGTCTTGATGTGATTATTCCTGGAGGAGGGACCGTAAAGAGAAGTCGTGATGGGCTTGGTGATACGGACACCTACTTAACCTGTCCCGATATTGTGGGAATGCGGGAGAGGCTTGCCGATCGCTCTATTGAGAACTTTCTTAAAGTTATTAAAGACAGTGCAACGGAGTCCATGAATAAGCCTATCGATTACCTTTCTCTTCTTCACATGAAGAAGTCAGCCCATGATGCCATCTTAAATGGCCTGGAGTTAAAAGAAGAGCAGTCTATTTATCTTGATCAGTATGGACACTTTGGTGCTCCTGATCAGGTGCTTTCTCTAGGTCTTGCTGAAAGGCGTGGTCTTCTTAAAAAAGGTGATCATATAAGCCTTGCCTCTGCGGGCATTGGCTATACCTGGTCAGCCGTCAGTCTGCGCTGGGATGGACCTACATTTAATCAAGAATCATTAAACGGATTTGAATCCTAAGGAGCCCCTATGAAAGGTTTAGAGTCAAAGAGAGTTATTATTACAGGCGCCGCTTCAGGTATTGGTCGCGCAACTGCACAGCGCTTCTATGAAGAGGGAAGTGACCTCGTTCTTGTGGATATGCCAAGTCTTGAAGAAACTGAACTTGCTTCAATGTTTCCTGAGCGTATGACTTATATTCAAGGCAACGTCACCAAGAGCGAAGATCTCGCCAAAATCCAAGCAGAGATGGACAAAGGCTTTGACGTTATCATCAATAATGCAGGGATCACTCGCGACGCAACTATCGCTAAAATGACAGATGATCAGTGGGATCAAGTTATTGCTGTTAACCTTACGGCAGTATGGAAACTGTCCCAAATGGCCGCAGTTAAGCTTAAAGAGCAAGGAAGAGGTGGATCAATCCTCAATGCCGCTTCCGTGGTTGCTCACTATGGTAACTTTGGACAGTCTAATTATGTTGCAACAAAAGCAGGCGTGATTGGCATGACGAAGACTCTTGCTAAAGAACTTGGTAAGGCCAATATCCGTGTGAATGCAGTCGCTCCAGGTTTTATCGGTACACCGATGGTGCGTGCCATGCCAGAAAAAGTTATTCAAATGATGGAAGATAAGTGTCCGATGAAGAGAATTGGTGAGCCAGAAGAAATTGCGGCAGCCTATGCCTTCTTAGCCTCTGATGACGCTCGCTTTATCTCTGGAACATGCCTCAATGTTGATGGCGCCTTGGTGATTGGCTAATTTCCAAAGATATGAACAAGCTTCCTACTAATATTGAAGGCAACCCCAAAGCTCCTTGGCTTATTTTTGTCAATGGACTCTTTGCAAGCCTTGAAAGCTGGAATGAAAGTGTGGACTTTTTTACGCCACACTTTCATTGTCTTCGCTACGACGGACGTGGGCAGGGAGAGGGCCCGCGACCTACAGGTGGCTATGAACTTTCTAGCTTAGTGGATGATCTTGAGCATTTAATGAAAGAACACTCTATTGAGAAGGCCTACTTTATAGGTCTTAGTAATGGAGGACGAATTGCTTTAGAATTTGCTTCTCGCCATCCCTCACGGGTTCAAGGCGTGATAGCTGCTGATACCTATTTACGTCCCAGTGCCCTTCTTAAAAGAAAACTTCAAAGTTGGCTCTATGCTAATCAAAAAGGAGGGCCTCTTCATCGCTTTGATGTTGCTACCCCGTGGATATGGGGCGAGACGATCGTTGAAGAAAGACCCGAACTTCTAGAATTCTATCGGCAACGAGCGGGAGATGAGTCGGTTCATGTCATTGAAGGCCTTATTAAAGGCGCAATGGGAGAGCATGAAATCAACGCTCAAAATATCTCCGCTCCCGTTCTCCTTTGTGTGGGCGAAGAGGACGTGCTTACACCTCCTTTTTCCCACATGAAAATGAAGAAAAAAATCGCTCACTGTGAGCTAAGAATAGTCGCGGGAGGGCATGCAAGCTTTCTTGAGAACCCCCAAAGTCTCAAAGAAGTTTGCCTCCCGTGGTTATTAGATCAAACGAAGAGGAAGCCATGGCCTGGATTGAGTTTCTAGATGATATCGCTGAAAAGTTTTCTGATAAGACTGCTCTTGTTGAGCAGGAGAGTGCTCGTCATTTGTCCTATAGAGAGCTTAAGGAAACAGTGGATGCATGGGCATGGACTCTCAGTGAACTCGGTGTCTCTAAAGGGGAGCGTGTCTGCTTTCTTAAGACAAATTGCCTTGAGCATGTCACCCTCTTCTTAGCGTGTGCTCGCCTCGGTGCTCTCTTTGTTCCAATGAATTTTCGTCTAGCCCCTGGTGAGCTCCTTGAAATCACCAAGAGAGTTGCTCCAAAAGCTTTTATAGGGGAGGGGGATTGTTCCCTCGATCTTCCTAAGGATTTTCCTTATTATCCGCTTGAGAGTCTTAAACCCCAATTTGATAAGGGGCCTTTTCAAACAGTGGAGACAAGTGAAGTTGATCCTCTTTTAATGCTCTTTACAAGCGGCACCACGGGAACGCCTAAAGGGGTGCTCTTTCACGGAAAAATGCTAAAGAGTAACCAAGAGGCGACTTGTGAAAACTGGGGGCTAAAGAGTGAAGATAGAACCCTTGTTGAGACACCTTTCTTTCATACAGGTGGTTACAATGTTCTTTGTCTTCCTCTGATGAGTATTGGTGGCACCAGTTATCTTGCCGCCAAGTTTGATCTTGATAATATTTATAAAACCATTGAAGAAGAAAAATTAAGTGTCTATTTCGCTGTTCCCACCATGTTTCAAATGCTTGCTGAGGACCAGCGCTTTCAAGACTATTCTTTTGAGTCCATGCGATTCTTTATTTCAGGGGGGGCTTATTGCCCAAAGGAATTGATGGAAGAGTATCAAAAGAAGGGTCTTATGTTTAAGCAAGGGTTTGGTCTCACGGAAGTGGGACCAAACTGCTTCTTGCTCAAAGAAGAGGACTCAATTCGCAAAGTGGGCTCCATTGGTAAACCGATGCCCCATTCTGAAGTGCTCCTGCTTACAGCTGAGGGGAAAGTCGCGCAGGGTGAAGAAGTAGGCGAGCTTTTGATTAGAGGTCCCCATGTTTGTGGTGGCTACTTTGCTCAGCCAGAGCGCTTTCAAGATGCTACTTTTGATGGCTACTTTAAGACCGGGGATTTGGCTAAGGTAGATGAAGAGGGATTCTACTTTATCGTTGGGCGAAAGAAGGACATGTACATAAGTGGTGGCGAAAATGTTTATCCCGCTGAGGTTGAAAAAAAGATTCGAAGTCATGAAGCCGTTCATGAAGCGGTGATTGTACCCGTTAGCGATGAGAAGTGGGGCGAAGTCGGTTATTGCTTTTTAAGAAGCGATAGGGAGCTTGATGTGGTGGAGATGAGAGAGTTTCTCAATCCTCTTCTCTCACGCTACAAGCACCCTCACTATATTCAATGCATAAAAGAATTTCCCATTCTTGCGAGTGGAAAAATAGATAGAAAGGCGCTGCAGGCAAAGGCAGCTGAGCTTTCACATTAAATTGCGGACAAAACTAAGGAGGAGTCAATGACCCCAGAAATTTTCAAGTACGCCCTAACGGCGCTCTTTGTCCTTTTAACCTTTGGTCTCTCTTATATTGGGATGAAGAAGACGAAAGATATGAAAGGATATGCTATTGGGAATAAGGATATGAATCCTTACCTGATTGGTATCACTATGGCGGCATCGATTGCTTCAACGGCAACTTTTGTCATCAACCCGGGCTTTGTTTATGTTCATGGACTTAGTGCCTATGTTCACTATGGGATTGCTGCATCGGCCGGAATCTTAACGGCCTTTCTTCTCCTCACTAAAGGTTTTAGAAATATAGGAGACGCTGCGGGTTCTTTAACCATTCCTGATTGGATTTTTCACCGCTATGGTAATCGAGGGCTGAGTCTTTTCTTCGCGGGAATTAACCTTCTCTCCATTACCTTTGTGGTTCTTATTCTCGTTGGCTGCTCAATATTGATGGCCCAGCTCTTTGGCATTGATCAAAAAGTGGCCCTCACGATTACCCTTCTCTTCGTCTTTAGTTACGTCTTAATGGGAGGCACCTACGCTCATGCTTACACCAATACTTTCCAAGGCATTATGATGCTTGGGATTGCGCTCTTTCTTTTCTTTGGAGGAGTTAAATATTTTGATGGTGGATTTATGAATGCTCTGCAAGGCGTGAGCGCGAATTACGCTAGTATCTACAATCCGGAGAGTCCTCTTTACTACGACTTTATTTCTGTCTTCGCGTCAGGCTTTATCATTACTTTTGCTTTGATGATGCAACCCCATATCCTGACCAAGGTTCTCTATATTAAAAGTGATGAGGACGTTAATAAGTTTATTGGAACGACAGTTGTCGTTGGGCTTTGCTTTTCCCTCATTATGTTCATCGGCTTCTTTGCGAAACTTAAAGGACTTGATATTGCCCGCCAAGACACAGTCGTTGTCCAGTATATTGTGAGCGAATACGCGACTTCGAGTTGGGGAATGTACTTTCTAGCCTTTGTTTCCATTTCGCTTCTGGCCGCAGGAATGAGTACTTTGGATGGAATTCTTGTGTCCTTATCAGCGATGGTCGTAAACGATATCTATAAGCCTTTAGCGAAGAATGGCCAGCTTGATCCAAAGAAGGCGCTCTGGCTAAGTCGTGGTGTTCTTATTGGTGTTGGGCTCTTTTCTTATGCTCTTGCTTACAATCCGCCAAAGCTTGTTGGCCTCTTTGCGCAAAAAGGGGTTTACGGACTGGCCGCAGCTTCTCTTGTGCCCATTCTCTTTGGGGTTCTTTACAAGAAAGGTCTTCCTCTTTGGGTGGTTTCAACGGCTGCCATGATAGGACTCTTTGGCCATCTCATTATGAATCTCTTTCTCGGGGTCGCTAATCCTGCGGTGAGTTCTACGTATGCGATTTTTATGAGCTTAGGATTTACTTTCATCAGTCTTTTCTTTGTAGGCAGAGGTGAAGTTCAAAAGTCTCAGACTGCTTAATTATTAATAAGCTGTTTAATTTTTAGTCAAAATCTCGGGAGTGAGTAATCCTTTCTCACTCCCTCCTTTGTAAGTAACTTTATTTATTAGGCGCCAATTGGCCTAAGACTTGCTCCCAAATAGAGTAATTCTTAATTTGTACGTCAGGAGCCCGTTTATGAAGAAGTTACCTCTTATTTTCTTATGCCTGCGC
Source organism: uncultured Bacteriovoracaceae bacterium (assembly GCA_950054155.1). Lineage (GTDB taxonomy): Bacteria > Bdellovibrionota > Bacteriovoracia > Bacteriovoracales > Bacteriovoracaceae. The sequence continues at coordinate 112,512 of CATLOT010000002.1, read as the reverse complement.
TTTCTCCTTGGAAGCTCCCTTCAGGCCGCTCATCTCGATCAACTTATCGAGGAGAGACTGCCGATTGCGATGGCCAAGGCTGGAGGCCACAAGGACTTCTATTCAGCTCCTGAAATTAAAGCCTTTAATCTGGAACTCTTAAGCCTTATTGGACTTGATCATGTCCCCAGTGGTGCAACGATGATGCTTCCAGGAACAAAGACTCGCTTTCTTGTTTCTCATCTTGAAAGACTTAAGGAGGGGGAGCATGAGGAGGGTGATGCTGTGCCCACTGAGAGGGAGTGCGCCCAAAAGAAAGAAGAGGCTTTGCCCCTCTTTGTTGAAGAAATTGAAAGTGTTCAAGAGGAGCTTATCCCGCAAATTCATTTTCAAGCAAATCCTCAAACGCCGACATTAGGAGATATTTATCCTGAGACTGAGCCCATGAGCTTAGGAAATTACTCCTTTAAATTTGCTTCCGATAATAAAGACTATGTCGAGTCCGTTGTAGATGAAAATGGAAATCAGCTGCCCTATGGTAATAAGATGATTGACTGTGAGGATTGCCCAAGCTTTGTTGGCTCCATTCAATTAAGCGAACCTGACATGGGAATGAATCAACAATGTTCAGGAACCCTTGTTGAGTACGGTGGAAGAACGCTCTTTTTTACCAATCGTCACTGTATTCCAGAGGATATGAAAGAAGACCATAAGGCCGGGAATGAAGCCAAGAATTGTGATGCTCGTATTTCTGTAACCTTTCCTAAAACCAAGTCGAATGAGCGAGAAGTTCTCAGATGCCAAAAATTGGTTGAAGTCTCCGCAAAGCCCCTCACCGGTGAAGGCCCGCCAGATTGGGCGATTATTGAGCTTGAAAAGACTAATAGAGAGCCTGCTAAGCTCGCTGTTAGAGATATTCTAAGAGGAGAAGAAATTGAACTCTTTCCCATGTACTACGATAAAAAAGGTGAAGGGCTCAATGGTGGTGAAGAGCGCCTTGATAAGAGTGGCCAAAAGCGCTGGTTTAATATTGTGAAATCAAAGAGAGTGAAGTGCAACCAACTTCGCGATATGAATGTTATTGGCAGTGAGGCCTGTGACCAAGAGGTGACAAGTGGTAACTCAGGTTCAGGTGCCTTTAATAAAGACGGAAACTTTTCAGGAGTCCTCAGCCATATTGTTCCCATTGGCATGTCGGCCGAAGAATATGCTGCCATGGTGAATCGAGGGGAGAAATTGTGGTCACCTGCTTTTATCGGAACGACAAGTAGAGACATCCTAAGAGACATCTATGTGCGCCAATTAGAAGACCCTAATTTTAGAGTCTACCCGATGAGTGAGCTTAAGAAGGCCTTCCCCCATATTACTGACTAGGAGGGAAGTTCGACTATTTTCCAATAGCACTCCAGGAGATTAACCATTTCAATAAAGTTTTCTCCAAGATTTGATTTAATGAGAAAGCCCGCGATATTCAAGTCATAGGCTTTAAGTTTGTCTTCTTCACTCTTTGAGGTGGTCAAAACAAAGATGACAGTTTTATGGAGGGTAGGATCTTTTCTAATCTCCTGAATAAGCTCAAGGCCACCCATTCTTGGCATATTAAGATCAATTAAGAGAATATAAGGTGAAGAAAGACTGGTATCGGGGTGCTGATTTCTTAGAATCTCTAGAGCCTCGATTCCATCCTTTGCCCTTACTAGAGGATTGGCTAGCTTTTGCTTAGAGAAGGCCCGGCGCACACCCTCAGCGTCGATATCGTCGTCTTCCACCAAGAGCATATTAACTATTTTATTTTGCATCATGACCTCGTCAAAGTTAGTAATTTCATGGAATTATAAGCCTTATTGGAAAAATATATATTATTGTCTAAGTTTCTGTAAAGGCGTTATAATAGTTGTGTGAAGAATATCATCATCTCTTTTAAACACTCTTTGGTTTCAAAGATCACCGCTTTCTATGTGATCACGGTCTTTCTTTGTTTGACTCTTATTAGTCTTTTCTACTTCAAGGTAACTACAGATCTCACGCTTGATAGTATTCGCGAAGTTATGGATGGTGAGGTTATTTTACTGACGGAAAAAGTCTCTCGCTCTTTTGATGCAGTAGAGAAGGATCTTGAACTCATTTCAAAAACACCTCCCTTTCTTGGGATTATAAGGGCCCGCTTAAATAACGGTGTTGATCCTCTTGATCAATCCTCGCTTAAATTGTGGCGAGAAAGATTGGGCATCATCTTTCAATCTATTCTTGGGGTGAGGCCTGCTTATACTCAGGTTCGCTTCCTCTCCCTTGAAGGCCAGGAATTAGTACGCGTTAATCGACTAGCAAAAGGTTTTGAAGTGGTTCCCCTAGATGAGCTCCAGGATAAGGGAAATGAACCTTATATTGCTCGGGCCCGGACTATAAAAGAAGGAGAGGTTATCTTCTCTAAGATCAGCCGAAATATCGAAAATGGCATACCCGTGACCGATGAAAAGAACACCCTTAGGGCGATGAAAGGTATTTTCTATCAGGGAAGTCTTGTAGGCTATCTCATTGGCAATATTAACTTTAATCATTTTCTTAAAGACATTGTTGAAAATATCCCCAAGCATTCTTCCGTCCGTTTAGAAGGTTCTTTAGGAAATAGTGTCGATCTCGGTGCGCCCTTTCCCGCTTTTGAAGACTCTTATCGCTCTCGACTTGGAGGCTTTGAGAAGAAAAAAGAAGTCTTCTTTCAAGAAATGAAAGATTTTATGATTGTTAGCCAAAAATATTTCTATAATAAGAAATACCCAAATGAGTTTATGAAGATTTATTTGGCCGCTCCTATGACGGATCTTCTCCTTAAATTCAGTGAAGCGAAAAAGAAGTCCTATGTCTTTCTATTTTTTCTTAACCTTTTAGTTGTGGCGTTCTTCTTTATTTTATTAAAGAAAAAGCTCAATCCCCTCAAAACCATGAGTACTCAAATTGAGAAGGCGAGTGAGTCCCTTGACCTTTCTTTCGATCTTCCGATCCAACTTGAAGATGAAATTGGCTCCCTTGCCCGCTCCTTTAATTCCTTAAAAGATAAACTTAATAGTAGCCTCACTGATCTTAAACGCTCAAATGATGAGCTTGAAAAATTCGCTTATATTGCCTCCCACGATCTCAAATCTCCACTAAGGGCGATTGATAATTTAAGTCAGTGGATAGAGGAAGATCTAGAGGAGATTGCGAATGATCAGACAAAGACGTATCTGGTTCAAATGAGAGGACGTGTTTTTAGAATGGAGAGGCTTCTCGATGCCCTTCTTGAATACTCTCGAGTTGGCAGAGAAGCCTATGCACAAACCTATGTGTGCCTGAATGAAGTTGTTGATGGCGCTCTTAATGTTCTTGATAAACCCCCTCACATAACCATCAAAAAAGAGATTGAACTTCAAGATTATCTTGTTTGTGAACTTCCTCTCTCTCATGTCCTGCAAAATTTGGTTGGTAATGCCATAAAACATAGCGAAAGAGAAGACGCTAAAATTGAAATCAAAGTAAAGGAGAGTGGTGGTTTCTTGCAGTTGAGCGTCAAGGATAATGGGGCTGGGATTGAAGAGAAGTATCATCGAAAAATTTTTGAAATGTTTCAAACTCTCAAAAGTCGAGATGAAGTTGAGGGGAGTGGGATGGGCTTAGCTCTCATAAAAAAGATTGTTGAAAAACAAGGTGGCTCCATACAAGTAAAAAGTAAATTAAATGAAGGAAGTGAATTTATTTTTACGTGGTCACATTTTAAGAAAAAGGATGGTGCTCAGTGAAAAAATTTCTCATTGTTGAGGACGATAATATTGATGCTGAGATTTTAAAGAGGCAATTGCAAAAAGAGCTTAAAGAGCCATTTGAGTGCTCTCGGGCTATTTGCCTTGCTGAAGCTATCGATATCTTAACTCTTGAGAAGATGGATATGATTTTCCTAGATATCGGTTTGCCTGATGCTGTCTCTCTTGAAAACTCGGTCAGCCGACTCTTTAAGCTTTCTCCCCACACTCCACTTATTGTCCTGACAGGAGATGATAATCTTGAGCAAGGGATTCTAGCGGTTAAGTTAGGGGCACAAGACTATCTTGTTAAAGGGGATATTTCTTCAGGTGGGGTGAGTCGCTGTGTGGAGTTTAGCTTTATACGAAAGAGTGTTGAGCGCGAGCTCATTTATCAAAAGGAAGAAGCCTTTAGAAAGAATGAATTTAAGTCCCTCTTTCTTGCTTCAATGTCTCATGACCTTAGAGCACCTTTGATGGCCATCATAAATGTGGTTCCTGAACTTAAGAATCGAGATCTCACTGTAGAGCAGGTCAATGACTTTTACGATATTCTTGAAAAAGCGGGAGAGACTCAGCTTCGCATTATCAACGACATTCTTGATCTGACTAAGCTTGAACAGGGCAATGTGAAAGTTAATGAGAGAGAAGTTGAGCTGCGAAAGGTGGTCAATACTACTGTTATTCCCTTTAAGCATCTTTTAGAAAAGAAGGGGCTCGATTTCAAACTTATTATTGATGATGAAATTGCCCCTAAAGTGATAAGTGACGACGTAAGTATCACACGTATTCTTGGAAATCTTATTAATAATGCCTATAAGTTTACTGATGAAGGGGAGATTAAAGTGGAGGTCTTCTTAGCGGACCAGAGTCTTGTATTTAGGGTATCAGACACTGGCCAGGGAATTGACCTTAAGGACCAAGAAAATATTTTTAATACATTTAATCAGGGAAGCAGTGGACAAAGATCTGATGGTGTAGGGCTTGGATTAAGTATTTGCCGCCAACGCGTAAATCTTATGGGAGGCAGTATGGGCCTTCAAAGTAAGGTCGGTCTAGGAAGTGAATTCACTTTCACCCTTCCTTACTATCCTGTAAGTTCTCCTTTAAAAGTTATCGAGGCTAAGAAGGAAACAAAGAGGAAATTGGTAAAACCTAGACGGATTCTCTTTTTTGAAGACGATCCCTGCAATGAAAAACTTATTGAGCTCTACCTTAAGGGGGCGGATTATAGTTTTGTTGTGGCGAAGAATGGCACAGAGGGGCTAGAGCAATTTAAAAAAGATCACTTCGATATGGTCTTTGTGGATCTCAGGATGCCTGACTTGTTTGGCCATGAAGTTGTCCAAATGCTAAGGGAACTAGAGAAAAAGGAAAAACGCCATCGTAGTATTATTATTGGATTCACTGCATCAGCTGTTGATCAAGAAGTTGAGCTTCTTACGAGTGCAGGATGTGATTCTCTTCTTCTGAAGCCTTATCGTAAAATGGAGCTCCTGCAAAAGATCACAGGGGAATAATGCAATGTCTAACTTACAAATTCTATCTTAAGACAATCCTGACTTACATCTCGCATTAGTATCCCTTATAATTTAAGTAACCCAAAACGCATTTCAAGGATGAGGGATGCCGCACCACTACGCTCATGGAGCGACTGATACGTTGGAAGTGGACGTTGATCACTTCGCTGCCCTTTATGCAATGGCCTTAAATGGCTCATTGGCCCCCGAAGAAGAAGATGAAGTCTTAGATGTTGCTGCAGCTTGTATGAGCGCAGAAGATCTTGATGCAGATGTTCGCGACTTCTTTCAATCGGCCTTCTTGGTTTTAAACAAGAAGAATAAGCGCTTTATCGACCTTCGTAAGATGAATCGCATGGTTCGAAACGGTGAGTTAGGAGCTGGGCAGCAATAGCTTTTGTCTGGCCACCTTTAGTGGCGAGTAAAAGCGCAGATTCATTGGCACCTTAGGGGCTTTTAGGTAAGCTAGGGCACGTTTTTAACAGGAATCGTGAACTATGCTTTATAAGAGGAAAGAAAAACCTCAAGGGCCCTATGATGTGATCGTTATTGGATCAGGTCTGGCCGGAATGACAGCGGCCAAGAAGCTTGGTCTCAATGGCCGTCGTGTCTTACTCCTTGAATCCCACAATAAGCTTGGAGGCTTTGCCACTTGGTTTCGCCGCAACCAAGGAGAGCACATTTTTGATGTGAGCCTCCATGGCTTTCCTATTGGCATGAAGAAGACTTGTCGTAAGTACTGGACGAAGGATATTGCCGACTCCATCAAGCAAGTGGATCGTGTGCGCTTTATTAATCCCCAATACGATCTCGAGTCGGACTTTACTAAAGAAGACTTTACAGACAAGCTCGTCAATCATTTCAAAGTCCCTAGAGAAACGGTTGATGCCTTCTTTAATCATCTCGCCAATATGAATTTCTACGATGATGATGGCATGACTAATGGTGAACTTTTTAGAAAGTACTTTGGGGATCGAAACGATATCACACGCTTTCTTCTTGAGCCCATTGTCTACGCCAATGGCTCGACTCTTGAAGATCCGGCCATCAGCTATGGCATTGTCTTTTCTAATTTCATGTCAAAAGGTGTCTATATTTATCGTGGGGGCACAGACAAACTGATTAACGAAATGAAAGAGAACCTTCTTGAAACAGGAGTCGATATAAAGCTTCATGCCTTCGTCGAAGAAATTGCCGTCGAGGGTGGGGTTGTGAGAGGTGTGCGCCTTAAAGACGGAACGTTCATTGAGGCGAAGTCTGTGGTCAGTAATGCCAATCTTCATAGCACTATTTTTAAAATGGTGGGGGAACAAAAGTGGGCACCTGATTACGTCAAGAGGGCCCGCGAAGTGCGCCTTAACACTTCAAGCTGTCAGGTCTTTATGGGTGTGAAGCCAGGAGAGAGTATTCCCGATCACGGTGAACTCATCTTTTATTCGGAGGATGAAGAATTCTCAACAGATGCTCTTCTCAGTCCAAAAGTGGGCTCACAAACTTTTAGCTTTTATTATCCCAACACCAGAGTCCCTGGCATGGAAGGGCGCGGGGATCGTTACGCAGTGGTAAGTTCAAGTAATGCTCGCTATGAAGACTGGAAAGACCTCACGGAGAGTGAATACAAGGAAAAGAAAGAATACAATATTGAAAGAGCACTAAGCTGCCTTGATAAAGTCATCCCGGGAAGTCGCGCTAAGATTAATTATGTTGATGCGTCCACTCCCTTGACGGTTGAAAAATACACCCACCATAAAGGGGGGGCCAGTTTTGGAACCAAGTTTGAAGGACTACCCATCTCCATGAAAATGCACGAAGAAATTTCAGGACTCTTCCATGCGGGAAGTGTGGGAATCATTATGTCTGGGTGGCTAGGGGCTGCTAACTATGGCGTGATCCAAAGTCATGAAGTTGATAATTACCTTGATAAAGTCACTCAGCCTGAGCAGGCACAACTGTAGGAAGAATTATGGAACAAGATTTTAAAGACAAAGTTGTTATCGTCACAGGGGGAACGCGCGGGATTGGTGCGGGACTGAGTAAGGCTTTTCTTGAGCGCGGGGCGATTGTTTATGCCACCTATGCCGGAAATGATGAAAAGGCCCAAAGCTTTAAAAGCGAAATGGGTTCTATGGGAGAACGGTTGGAACTTCGTAAATTTGATGTCTCCAATAGAGAAATGGTTGAAGCCTTTTGGAGTGCTCTCACTGAAGAGCGTGAACAAGTGCATGTTCTTGTCAATAATGCTGGGATTAGAGAGGACAATATTCTCGCGAGTCTCGATGAGACCTCATGGGACCGTGTCATGGATATCAATCTTAAAGGCACCTATCTTATGAGTCAGGGGGCCGTTCTTCATATGATGAGAAAGCGCTACGGTCGTATTATTAATATGAGCAGTGTCGGAGGTCGCCTAGGTCTGCCCGGACAGGCAAATTATTCGGCGTCTAAAGCAGGGCAGATGGCCATGGCTAAGTCCCTGTCAAAGGAAGTGGGAAAGCGGGGAATTACCGTTAATTGTGTCATGCCAGGCTTTATTGAAACAGAGCTTATTGCGGATCTTCCAGAAGAGCAGGTTAAGGAATATAAGACGCAAGTTCCTCTTAAGCGCTTTGGTCAAACAGAAGAAGTCGCCCATGCGGTCCTCTTTTTGGCAAGCGACAAGGCCGCTTACATTACAGGTACAAGTCTTGAAATTTCGGGAGGCCTTTAATGGTGTCAAAGACCAGCGACCTTGTTCTTGAAAGGCTTCCTCAAAAAGACCCCTTCCTCTTCGTTGATTCCATGAAGGAGAGAGAGGGCAATACCATTAAAACACTTTACCAAGTGACAGGTGAAGAAGACTTCTTTAAGGGTCACTTTCCCGGTAACCCCATTATGCCAGGAGTAATCCTGCAAGAAGCCGCCTTTCAAAGCGGGGCCCTTCTCATGAGTTTTCTCTCTGAAGGAGATGAGGAAGGGCTTGGTGTCGTCAGTCGGGTCCAGGATGTTAAATTTAAAAATTTTGTAAAACCAGGGGACCTTCTTGAAATGGAAGTGACTCTTGATGAACAAATGGCCAATGCCTTTTATATGAGTGGTAAAACCCGCGTGGCGGGCAAGATTGTCATGGCCATTAAGTTTACAGGAACTCTTGTTCCTAAGAATGCCTAAGGATGACGTAGTGATGAATTTTTTAGATATAGAAAACAAAACCTTTTTCATAACGGGTGTCGCCAATAAGAAGAGTGTCGCTTACTTTAGTGCTAAAGTCTTAAAGGAAGCGGGAGCCCAATTGATCTTCAGTGTGCAAAGAGAGGAGCAACTCGCCAAAGTTGAAAAGCTCTTTCCCGATAGCACCATTTATTTAATGGATGTTGAAAAAGAAGAAACCATTGATCACATTGCAAGCTCCCTTAAAGAAAAGGGAGTCAAACTTTCGGGTCTCTTGCACTCCATTGCCTTTGCTAATCTCCTTGAACCCAAGCCGTATCATGAGACCTCATGGGAAGACTGGGCCCAAGCAGATCGCATCAGCTGCTTTTCTCTCGCCCAAATTTGTGGAAAGTTTAAAGAACTCTTTTGTGAAGATGCTTCCGTGGTGACGATCTCTATTAGTGATACCCTCGCTACCAGTTATGGATTCATGGGACCTATTAAGGCCTCTCTCAATGCAAGTGTCGCTTATCTCGCCAAAAGCTTTAGTGAGTTTTCTAAGGTGCGCTTTAATGCTGTTTGGGCAGGGCCTCTTAAAACGAGCGCTTCCGCTGGGATTCCTGGCTACATTGATAATTATCTCTTTGCTGAACAACTGACCATGAGAAAAGAAGCCCTTAAAACCACCGAGGTCGCCGACACGGTAGCCTTTCTTCTTAGCCCTCGTGCCAGTGGTATAAATGGAACTGGCATCCGTGTTGATGCCGGTCTTAGGGCCAATGGCTTTGATCAGGCCGTCGTAAAAACTGTTGCAAATAATATTTAAGGATAACTTATGAAGTACCTCTTACTGTCACTCTTTCTTCTCCTCTCCTGTGCCCATCATAAGGATGGTCAAAAAACGGCTGAGGACATTCGCCTCGATGAACTCTTTGAAAAGCACTTCCATCAAAATATGAAGCAATACCCAGAGTGGGCAACATGGAAGAACTATAAAGATGGTATCTACAATGACCGTTGGAGTGACAGCTCTCTTGAGGGAATTGAAAAAGGTCGTGCTCTAGCAAAGGCCCAAAGAATTGATCTTATAAAAATTGATCGGTCGAAACTCTCTGAAGAGGGAAAGCTTAATTATGACCTCTACAAAGAAAGATACGATCATATGATTGAGGGATTTAAGTTTCCTGGTGAGTACTTTGCGATAAGCCAACTTGGAGGCTTTCAGCTTCACCTGCCTCAGTTGCTCTCCCGGATGCCTGCACGCCATATAAGGGACTACAATAATCTTCTCGCGCGCTTTAAAACGATGGATCATGTGATCGATCAACAGGTTGCCCTCCTTAAAATGGGCTTAAAGAAGGGGATTACTCCACCTAAGGTGACGCTAAGAGATGTTCCCAATCAATTTCTTCATCTTTTTACAACTGATATTGAGAAGAACCCTCTCACTAAGCCATTTAGAAAGTTTCCAAAAAGCCTAAGTGAAGCCGAAAAGAAGCGTATTCTAAAAGAAGTGAAGGACAACCTGCCCCGCCTTATTGCGAAGTTTAAAGAAGCTCATTCCTTTGTTAAGAATGACTATATTCCAAACTGTCGCACAAGCATTGCTCACAGTTCACTTCCTAATGGAAAGGAATGGTATAACTATGAAATTAAAGGCCATACCACTCTAGACCTCACAGCTGATGAGATCCACGCTATTGGCCTTAAAGAAGTCAAACGTATTAAAGGGGAGATGGCAGCCCTGATTAAGAAAGTAAAGTATAAAGGAAGTTTCAAATCCTTTCTTCGCTATCTGAGAACTAACAAGAAATTCTACTTCACGAAGAAAGAAGATCTCCTTCTTACCTACCGTGATATTGCCAAGAGAGCGGACGCGAAGCTTTTAAAAGTTTTTAATTTTCTTCCGCGAACTCCCTACGGTATTGAGCCCACTCCTGCTTTTATGGAAAAGAGTGCACCGACCGCTTATTATAATGGAGGAAATATTTCAGCAGGAAAGCCTGGGATATTTCTTGCGAATACCTACGATCTTAAGTCACGTCCTAAGTGGGAAATGGTGGCCCTTACTCTTCACGAGGCCATGCCTGGTCATCATTTGCAAATCTCTCTCGCCCAAGAGCTTGAAGATGTACCCGAGTTTAGAAAGCAGGGGGGTTACACTGCTTACGTCGAAGGTTGGGGACTCTATGCGGAGAGCTTAGGGGAAGAGATGGAGATGTATGAAGATCCCTATGATAAATTTGGTCAATTGACTTATGAGATGTGGCGCGCGATTCGCTTAGTTGTTGATACGGGCATGCATGCTAAGGGCTGGAGTCGCCAAAAGGCTATTGATTTCTTTAAAGGTCATGCCCCTAAAACTGAACACGATGTCATCGTTGAAGTTGACCGCTATATCATTTGGCCTGGTCAGGCCCTCTCCTATAAGTTAGGCGAGCTTAAATTTAAGGAACTTCGTAAAATGGCCAAGAGTAAACTCGGGGAAAAGTTTGATCTTCGTGAGTATCACCATCAGGCCCTTAAAAATGGAGCCCTACCTTTAAGTATTTTAGAGAAGAAGATTGACTCTTGGGTGGAGGCCTCACTATGAAGCTCTTTCTCTTTGGGTTGTTCCTCTTTATTTTAAATGCTGGACTTAAAGCACAGGTTATTAGGCTCCCTAAAGAGAGGCTTAATTTTGAGCTTCTCGACAGCACCACCGGCGCGTCGACAAGCTGTGAGCACGAGCTTCTCACTCACGTTCCTTGGTGGAAAGTGAGTTGTGGGGAGCGTGAATATACAGTCGACACGTGGATTCAAATTCGCCGCAAAGAGGACCTTTTTGAGCATACTCTGATGTATCATGTGAAGGAGAGTGTCTCTTCAAGTGGGACCAAGCTCACTCAGTTTAAGAGTCACTTCACGAGTTTTCTTTCGCGGGGCGAGGCTGAACTGATTGGGGTGACAAGCCAGATCGACGTTAGAAATGGGCTTTCGGACTTGGTCCTTAGAATTCGCTAACCTAAATTCATTTAAAAAGAGACTAGAAAAGGCGGAAAATGATGCCGAGGTCAATACTCGGTCTTTGGCCTTATTTCTATCATTTTGAAGGTCAGTTTTTTCTTAAAAAGACTTTATCTGTCGATTATTATTGGCCTTCAAAAAAGTGACATCTCCCTGTAAAAACATTTTAGAAAATTAAAACAATTTTGTTTCCGCTTAGACGTTGACGGGCTCAGTTTTTGGCCGTCATAATATCACTGGAGTTAATTAAGGAACTTTTTTAATAAGGTTTTTTAAACTCTAGCAGGCTAGCATGGAAAGCGAAGTCTACACGGCAAAAAGACGTTTCTAAACTACCAGCTTATTTGAGCTTTTTATTGATTGGATTTATGGAGGAAGACCAATGAGATTAACATCAAAAGGACGTTACGCAGTTAGAGCAATGCTCGATCTTACAATGCATTCAAACGGAAACCCTGTACGTTTGCAAGAGATTTCAACTCGTCAAAACATTTCACTACACTACCTAGAGCAGCTCTTTAGAAAGCTCAGAAATGGCCAAGCAGTTAAGTCTGTACGTGGACCAGGTGGTGGTTATGTTCTTGCCAGAGCAATGGATCAAATCTCTATCAAAGACGTACTTGACTGTGTTGGTGAGAATATCAACCCAGCTAAGGATATCCTTGGAAGTGAAGCAGAAAGTGCAAACACAGTAGAGTTTCACCTTTCTAAGGGATACTTTCAAAACCTAGGTACGATCATGAGAGAATACCTTACAACAACTTCTCTAGGTGACCTTGCTCGTAAGGCCAAAGAAGTTGAGTCTGAAGTTGCCGCTAATGCTGCTCAGACAACTGAAGCTACTATCAACAACACTCTTGGTGGTAATACTTCAACAACTGAGTCGACTTCAACTGAAGCACCTACTTCAGCAATTAGAAGTCCACTTGGTGAAATCAATCAATAAGACTTTGATTGACCTCAATTCCAAGTAATAAAAAAGGCTCCTTCGGGGGCCTTTTTTTTGGCGGAGAACTCATGAGTTTCTATATTCTTAAGAATGATCATCTTCAGGCCTTGCCCCTCTCTTATCTTCAAAAAGACGGTGGGCGCCGCTTAGAAAAGACCTTAGTGCCACCTGAAAAGGCAGGGGAAAGACGCGAAGGCTTTGAGAAGTATACTAGGCACTACGCGCTCGAGGTAATGACTAAGGAGATGCAGGTGCTCGACTTTAGGGCCAGTGTTGCTGAAGCGCTTGAGCTCTGTGAAAAAATTGGGGCCCATCACCTCATTCTCTGTGATGGTGATGCCATTAAAGGGATGGTCAGTGATAGGGACATCTCGTGGCTTAAGAGAATTCATGAAGAGGGCCACCATCTGGTAAGCCAATATATGACGGAGCTTCTCCTTGTTTGTGATGAAGAGACACCTCTTGATCATTTGGCCCATGTGATGGTGAAAGAGAAGGTCTCGGCTTTTCCCGTGATCGACTCTCAACAGAACCTCGTCGGAATCGTGACTCATAACGACCTTTTAAAATGGATCTATGAGTGAAAATAAATCGAGAGGCTAAGCTCTTCCAAAAAGAGAAGTGGAAGTCCTTAAGAAAGGAAAGTAAGGTTAAAGCGCTCTAAAAAAGAGAAAGTACTGGTAAGGAAGAAAGTCTTCTTCACGCTCTAATTTGTAACCGGCCTTCTCTAGTTCTTTAATAACTTCAAGGCGTGAAATCTTCATCTTGTCTTTAGGCCCTAGAGGAAGGTCTCCCTTTTTAAAGTCGATTATAACCAGCTTGCCACCTTTTTTAAGATCAGCTTTAAGGCGATCAAAATAGGCCACTCTATCACTTATGTGGTGATAGGTGTCGACCATCATAATGAGATTCATCTTTTCAGGAATGAGGGGATCATGGGTCTCACCTAAGAGGGGATAAAAGTTTGTAAGGTCCTCTTTCTTTTTTCTCTTAGTAAGAAAACGAATGAGATTGGGTTCAATGTCGCCCGCATAGACTCTTCCTTTGCTTACTTCTTTAGCAATTCTTACAGGAAAGTAACCTGTACCAGCGCCAATATCGGTGACTTTATCTGTCGTTTTTAGTTTTAAGGCCTTAATGACCTCTTTTGGTTTTTGCCATGTATCTCTTTCTTTGTTTTCAAAAATCTTAGCCCATTTTTGGGCGTCATCGAAGCGATGGTGATGGGAATGCTGGTGAGCACAAGAGAGTAAAAAGAGAAGAGGGAGAGTTAAGAAGAGCAAGCGCATATTGCTTCCTTGAAAGGATTGCTTTGTTGATATGATTTTAATCATCTCTAGTTAAAGAATTGATTAAACTATGAGAGGATTATGACCTAATATAAGTGAGGATCAAGAGGATGAAAACACCAGAACAAATACTTAATGATATTAAATCTCTCCCTGTTGATGAGTACGCGACTCCCTGCACAGTCTTTGCACACATGAATGAGGGTGTAGGAGAACTTCAAAATAAAATGAAAGAAAATGGCGTGCGCCACCTTCCAGTCTTTGAGGGAGAGAAACTGGTGGGGATGATTACCGATCGCGATGTGAAAAATATAAAAGATGATGCTTTTCGCGCTCACCACCTCATGAGTGAAGATGTCTATGAAGTCGCTTCGGGAACGCTTCTTAGAGAAGTGGTCTTTGAAATGTCTTCTAAGAAGATTGGCTCAGCTCTTGTGAGGGAAGCCGACACTGGAGAGTACAGTATTTTCACTTCTGTTGATGGACTCAATGCCCTTAACGAAATTCTTCAATAAAGAAAGAGAGGCTTTCTAGGAAGCCTCTTTTTTGTCATGAATATAGTTCCAATAGATGATCTGATAAGTCAGGGTCTTTATGCCTAATCCAACATAGAGAAGTTGGAACATCCAAAAATTGGTATTGTTTTGAAAGTAATTGTTCTGCCATGATTCATAGAAGTTAAAAAGAATGATGGGGTGAAGAACGTAGAGGCACGCATGGGTCAGACGCTCCCACTTATCAAGACCTTTGTAGAAAAATTCATTCTTAATAATAGAAACCATGGAAAGCCCTGCTAAGACTTTATAAAGGATAATCCATTTTTCATCGAAGGGGACAAAGGTCGCAAAAAGAATGGGGATAAGAAAGAGGACTCCATCGGTAAGGATACTCCAAATTTCATACTTGGAGTGGAATCTCTTCTTATTAAAGTAGTGTTCATCAATACTAATAAGGCAGACATGAAGTATCATCAAAGCAAGAGTCATACTTTATTCTAGGATAATGAAATACACTTTGTTGAGCTTTTTATAAGCATAAATTGAGGCGAAGCACTTCTTTAGAGCGACCAATGCCATAGGGAAGTTGTCCCTTTTCAATTTTCCTCTGCTCTTTCATAAATACTTCTCTAACTTCCTCTGCACACGCCAGCTCAGAGGATGAGAAAGAAGTCAGGCGCTTTTCTTCAGGGTTGAGATTAAACATGCTGGAGTAGTAGAGCTTAGGTTTGTGATTGCTGACATACTCATCTTTAAGTGAGTCACGCCATTTTTCTACACTAATAGGTCCATCAAAGAAGGCAGCATCAAAGACCACTGGTGAGACGACTCCTTTGTCGGCTACGCAAAAAGCGAGGGCGGTATGACGGGAGAAATCCACCCAGCCCTCAGCTGTGAAGGGGGTCTGTGCGATCATATTGGGAGAGGCATCGAGGTTCGCGCGAAAACTATGAGCTCCCCAACGCTCGTATATTTCCCTGGCCGCGAGGTAGGCGCGTACATCACAACCATCGACAACATATTTATAGGGGATGGACTCCATTCCTGCGATCGTATCAAAAATGGTCTGGGCGGTTTCTTTATGGATGATTCCCACTTTAAAACGCTCCCCTTGAGCCTTCTTTATTTTCACCTGACCAGGGGCCACCTCTTCTTGGGGGCAGGGGTTTCTTTGGGCCTTGACAGGTGTGCAAAGAATGGTCACGGCGAGTGGGGCTAAAAGGGATAGCTTTTTAAAAAAATCCATGGTTTACCTTAGGCTGAAATCGTTTATTTTCATTCGCCTATGTAATTTGCAAGTGAGGGGCCAAGAATGGGACTTTTATTAGTAACAACGCCAATTGGTGAGACGGGGGAATTAACCCCTGGTGTTCGAGAGTTGCTTCTTTCTCATTTTAATAAGGGACACACTCTCTTAGTTGAAGATATCAAACCCGCACGGCGCCGCTGGCGCGCTTGGGATCTTCCGCGAGAGGCGATCGAGGTCTTTGTGGCCTATAATGAACACTCACGGGATCGACTCGATGATGAGCTTATTTCCCGCTTAAAGAGTGGGGAAGAAATGATTCTCATGAGTGATGGTGGCACCCCTGGTTTTTGTGATCCCGGACGCTCTCTGATTGAAAAATGTCATCAATCTCAAGTGAAAGTGAGCATTACGGAGAGTTGTAATTCTTTGATTCCCGCCGTTGCTCTTAGCGGCTTCACCGAAGGGGCCTTTGAATTTCTTGGTTTTCCTCCTCGAGACAAAGACGAGAGAAAGGATTTTTTTAAAGAGCTCTTTAAAAAGAAAACCTGTCAGGTCTTTATGGACACGCCCTATCGTCTAGATCGCGTGGTTTCGGAGGTCATCGAGGCCCAGGGCCAAGAAGGACGCCGTCACTGTATTGTCATGGATATTAACCGCGATAGTGAGGAGATCTTTTGGGGGAGCTTAAAAGAGCTTAAAAAGGCCCGTGAAATGGGCAAGAGAGAGTTTCTTTGGGTCATAGAGCCCCTATCCTAGAAATTTTCTAGATAAATAGTAACCACCACCCTTGTCTCATGCTTACACGATGAATTATATCTACTTAAGTGTTTATAATAAGATAGTGGTGCACTATGTCAGATATCGGCGATCGTAAGTCCCATCACCTTGACCTGGCCCAATGGGCCCAAGTGAATGGGAATGAAATTAATAAGTTCTTTAACTATGAGCCTCTCTTGGGCTCATTCCCAAAATCGTCTATTGATCTACCCCCTCTTAAGATCCACAAAAGTTCTCTTAATGCTCCCCTGTGGGTGAGTTCAATGACTGGAGGGACTGGTCAGGCGGGACCTATTAATAAGAGCTTAGCAAAGATTTGCGGTGAATTTGGTCTAGGTCTAGGGCTGGGCAGCTGCCGACCCTTGCTTGAAAGTGAAGAGTATTTTGAAGACTTTAATTTGAGACCTCTGATGGGGGATAAAGGTGTGCTCTTTGCCAACTTTGGCGTGGCCCAGCTTGAAGAAGAGCTCAAGCGAGATGAGCTCAAGAAGGTTTTCTCTCTTTGTGAGAGACTCCATGTTGATGGATTTTTCATTCATATTAATCCCCTCCAGGAGTGGTATCAGCCTGAAGGAGATCGGTGGTACCGCAGTCCTTTAGAACTTATAAAGGACATCCAAAGTCTCAAGCCCTCTCATTTGGCGTTGGGGGTGAAGGAAGTTGGTCAGGGATTTGGTCCTGAGAGCATGCGCTCTCTTATTGAGCTTGAGCCCGAGGTTATTGAATTTGGCGCTTTTGGGGGAACAAATTTTAGTGTCCTCGAGGAACTAAGAACAAAAAAAGCTAATAAAAACGAAGAGTTAACTAAGACAAGTGAGCTATGCTTTGTTGGCCATACCGCCAGTGAAATGGTAAGTAACGTCAATCAAATTTTAAATGATAGAGGCTCAAATCAAACTCATACCACCTTTATAATTTCTGGTGGCATCAGGTCTTTTCTTGAAGGGCACTTTCTCGTCGAAAATTGTGAAGGGCAAGCCTGCTATGGCATGGCCAAGCCCTTCCTTGAAGCTGCTAGTGGTGGGGACGAAAAAGTGCGGCGATTTGTCACAAGAGAGCTTGAAGGTTTGACCATGGCCCGGGCCTTCCTCAAAGCAAAAGCTTTAAACCAGTTACCTGGGAGAAGTTAATGGGGAAAGAGAAGGAAAAAAGAGTGATGACTCAAGAAATTCAGACTGCCCAAACTCAAGAGAGACAGAGTGCACAGACATCAGTGTTCTCAGGCTTTTCAAAACTTTCAAAAGAAGAAAAATTAGAAACGATTCTTACCAACTCCTTTCAAGGAAGCGAGAAAGAGCGTGCCTTACTCAAATCCTTTTGGCATCAGGATAGTGAACTACAAAGAACTCTTGATGACTTTTCAGAAAATACCCTCACTAATTTTGTCCTGCCCTTTGGAGTTGCTCCAAACGTTCTGATTAATGGCAAGACCTATACCGTTCCCATGGTTATTGAGGAATCGAGTGTCGTCGCCGCTGCTTCAAAAGCGGCTAAGTTTTGGATGAGTCGGGGTGGTTTTCACGTCGATGTTGTGAGCACTAAGAAGGTTGGCCAAGTCCATCTTCACTTTGCCGGCGCTAGAGATGAGCTTTTTGATCTCTTTGAAAGAAATCGTGAAGCTCTCTATGATTCAGTTTCCGATCTTACGGAGAATATGAAAAAGCGTGGAGGGGGACTTCTCTCTCTTGAGCTTAAGGATCTTACAGAAAAAGAAGAAGGCTACTATCAATTATGGGCTGAGTTTGAGACCTGTGATGCCATGGGAGCTAACTTTATCAATTCCGTTTTAGAGGGACTTGGTAAGGAGTTGAAGCTTCTTGTGGCCAAAGAACTCCATATGGAAACAGAAGAGGAATTCGAAGTCATAATGGCGATCCTCTCAAACTACACTCCTGATTGTCTGGTAAAGGCATGGGTTGAGTGTCCTGTTGAAGACTTAGAAGACGCTAGTCTTGGCATGAGCCCTGAGCATTTTGCTAAAAAGTTTACTAAGAGTGTTCGCATCGCTCAGATGGATGTCAATCGCGCCACCACTCATAATAAAGGAATTATGAATGGTATTGATTCGGTCATCCTCGCCACAGGTAACGACTTTCGTGCGGTTGAGGCCTGTGCCCATACCCACGCTGCTCGTGATGGACAATACAGAAGCTTAACCAGCGCGAGCGTTAAAGCGGGGCTCTTTCGCTTTGAAATTGAAATCCCTCTTGCCCTTGGGACCGTTGGTGGTTTGACTGCACTTCATCCTTTAGCAAACCTTAGCCTTAAGCTGCTTGGAAATCCAAGTGCTCAGGAGCTTATGGGAATTGTCGCCACCATTGGTCTTGCCCAAAACTTTGCTGCTGTTCGCTCTTTGACGACAACAGGCATTCAAAAGGGCCATATGAAAATGCATTTAATGAATATCCTCAATCACCTTGAAACAAGTGAAGAGGAGAGAGAGAAGGCCCGTGACTTCTTTGAAGGTAAGGTGATCTCTTTTAGTGCTGTCAGTGATTTTATCGGTCAACTTCGGAGTTATCAGTAGTGAGTGAAATGAAAACAGAGAGCTATGTGATGAATAAAGAACAAAGCCGCCCAAGTCCGAGTGAAAAATTTGATCAATACTACTATGGTCACGGTAAGCTTCTTCTTACGGGAGAATACTTTGTCCTTGATGGGGCCACTGGACTTGCTTTGCCCACAACAGTTGGTCAATCGATGGGTGTTCGCTACTCACAGAGTTTTAATCCTAAGCTGACTTGGAAGTCCTTTGACGTAAAAGGCAACCTTTGGCTAGAGGCGACCTTTGAGTTTTGGCATTTTAATATATTGGATGAAAATCCCACTGATGAAGTGGTTTTCTTGCAGAAAGTTCTTCGTGAAGCTCGTGCTCAAAATAAGCATTTCTTAAGAGAGGGACAGGACGTTTACGTGGAAACACGACTTGGTTTTCCTCTGTCATGGGGGCTCGGCTCTTCTTCAACACTTATTTATAATATCGCTCAGTGGGCCTATATAAGTCCTTTTGAGCTTCTTTTTAAGACCCATGGGGGCTCAGGTTATGATATCGCTTGCGCCGGTAGTGATGGCCCGATTGTCTATGAACTTGAAAAAGCTGGTCCAAAATACGGCCCTGTGACTTTCTATCCCGAATTTCATGAAGATCTCTACTTTGTTTACCTTGGAAAGAAGAAAGATAGTCGCGAAGCGATTGAATACTTTAAAAGCAAACAACCTTTTCCTCGTGATGTGGTAAGAGAGGTCTCCGCTCTTAGTCGTGAAATGCTTGAGGCCAAAAGCCTTGAAGAATTTGAACACCTTCTCAGAAGTCATGAGCAACTTCTAAGCTCTCAACTTGGTCTGCCAAGTGTGAAAGAAGAGCGCTTTAGTGACTTTGATGGTGAAGTGAAAAGCCTTGGCGCCTGGGGAGGCGACTTTGTGATAGTCACTTGCCGCCATGAAGAAGAACGCCTCAAGGCCTATTTTGAAGGCAAGGGGCTTGATGTGGTGATTCCTTTTTCAGAGCTTATCCTAAGAACACCAAGCCATCTTCCCAATCAAAAACAAAGCGAATTAGTTCACTGATGAGTGACATTAAAGAGACACCCTATTTTGAAACCTCTTGGCAGGCGCCTTCTAATATTGCTCTGGTAAAGTACTGGGGCAAGAAAGAAGGCATCCAAATTCCGGCTAATCCCTCTGTGAGTTTAACTTTAAGTGAGGCCCATACTAAGGCCCGTTTATCGGCTTATGAAGGAGAGGGTGACATTGATCTTTTCTTTGAAGGTCAAAAGATGCCAAGCTTTCTTCCTAAGATTAAAAAGTTTTTTGGATTTGTAGAGCAGCACCTGCCTTGGCTTAAGGATTTCCACTTTAAATTGGAGACATCAAATTCCTTTCCCCATAGTGCGGGGATAGCAAGTAGTGCTTCTTCTATGGCCGCCATGGCCTTATGTCTGGTTGACTTAGAAGAGAAGGTTATAGGGAAAAAGAGAGAGGACTTCTTTGAAAGGGCGAGCTTCTTTGCGCGCCTAGGAAGTGGAAGTGCTTGTCGTAGCCTCTTTGCCCACGCCGCTTCATGGGGGGGGGCCCTAGCCCCAAAAGCTTATTCTCATCACTCTTTCATCGATGAGAGCGCCACGGCCATTAAGATTCATGAGCGCTTTGAAAATATGCATGACTCCATCTTTGTGGTCAGTAAGAGAGAGAAGAAAGTGAGCTCTCGCGCTGGGCACGGTCTTATGGATAATAATCCCTACAAAGAGGCGCGTTTTCGTCATGCTCTTGAAAATTGGAATTATTGTTTAGAGTGGCTTGAAAGTGGACAATGGAACCTACTTGGAAGTCTTGTCGAGGAAGAGGCGCTCACTCTTCACGCGATGATGATGGCCTCTAGGCCTGGTTACCTTCTTATGGAACCTGAAACCATTACGATGATCCATCGCTTACGTGAGTTTAGAGCGCGAACGGAAACAGAAATTTATTTTACCCTAGACGCTGGGCCTAATCTTCATCTTCTCTATCCTCATGATCAAAGGGAAAAAAGTTGGGAATTTATTCAAGAATGTGTTGCTGAATTTAAGGGTGATGCCTTCGTTATTGATGATCAGGTCGGCCTTGGTCCTGTTAAAGGATGCACACTTTGACCAATAAGAGCTATGCTTCAAAGCTTCTCCTCTTTGGAGAGTACTCGGTCATTCAACAAAGTAATGCCCTCGCCATGCCTTATCATCTCTTTGAAGGAAAACTTTCCTTCACTCGTGACGGAAAAGGCCAGCGCGACCCTGAGCTCAATGCCCTCGCTAAATACCTTCAAAAGATTGATAGCTCAGCTGACGGCCTCGGTTTTGATTTTGACGTAAGCTCTTTTAGTTTCGATGTTGGTCAAGGGCTCTTCTTTGATAGCACTATTCCCCAAGGATATGGCGTGGGAAGTAGTGGTGCCTTAGTAGCTGCCCTCTATGAGCGCTATGGTGAAAAGTCTAATGAGGTAGAGGAACTCAAATCTCGCTTCTCTCTTATTGAGTCTCACTTTCATGGCAGCTCAAGTGGGTTTGACCCTCTGATTAGTTATCTTGATCGACCCATTCTGAAGACAAAGGATGGTGGTCTAGAGTGTATTAATCTAGAAGAAAATAAAGACTCTTCCTATACACTCTTTCTCATCAACACAGGTAGGAGCCGTAAAACTGAGCCTCTTGTGAATCTCTATCTTGAAAAGTGTAAGAGCGAAGAGTTCAGCTTTCTTTGTCAGAACGAACTCATTCCTATTACGAATCACTGTATTGATAACTTTCTTAATCATCGAGTGCACGAACTTTGGGATAGCTTCTACGCCCTAAGTAAGTTTCAGTTTGACCAATTTCTTCCAATGATTCCTAAACTCTTTCATGATGTTTGGCGTGAGGGACTTGAAGATCAAAAATATATTCTTAAGCTTTGTGGCGCCGGTGGCGGAGGATTTCTCATGGGGCTTACACGAGACTTTAAAGAGTTAAGTAAGGAGCTGAGCTCTTTTGAGATCCGACCTCTTTTTAAGGTCTAAAGCTGATCACAACTTATGGCGATCAGCTTGAGTGCTGTAGCTTATTGTTGCTGGATCTCGCGCGCGAGGTCTCTTGCTGCTGTAAAGGGCTCATCAGAGTCCTTTTTCCAATCTTGAGTTTTCATCGACGCAAAAGAGAAGACACTTTCATATTCAAATGTTCTTTGAAGCTCGGGAAGAATGGATTCAAGAAAACTGCGCTTCGCTTGAATACGGGCTACAGGGGCCTGGGCAAAGATATTCTTTAGAATTTTCTCTGTGCAATTTTCGCCCTCTGAGTAAGTTTCCATGGTAAAACCACGCTCTCTCTGGTCTTGGCCATTAACTTTAGCACTTGTCATGGTCCAGTGACGGGCAGTGGATTGACCTACCCAAACATTGAGAAGGCCAATGCCTCCAGCACAGGGAACCCAGCCTTTGTCGAGCTGATTAAAGTGGAGAGTAGAGGTGCTTCTAGAAACTCTGATGTCTGCTCCTAGGGCGAGTTCTATGCCCATCCCCGCGGCGCCATTTTTAAGATCACAGATAATCGTTTGAGGGAGGTGAAGCATCCCCGCGACAACCTTTTGAAAGCGGGCCATATATTTTTGAAGTTTTTCTTCACTCATGATTTTGAGTTCGTCACTGTCAAAGCCACTGCAAAACTGATCACCATTTCCTGTGAGGACAATCGCATTCACTTCAAGGTGACTTGTCAGCCAACTAAAAAGACCTTCAAGTTCGAAGAGCATTTCAATGTTAATGGCATTATTTGTTTCGGGGCGATTGAGGGCGACGGTGAGTGATCTTGTTTCTTTATGAAGTGTGACATCGAGGGTGTTGTAGTTAAACTTCATATTACCTTCCTTGGTCAAAAAATTTTTGAGGGCAATCCTTTGCTCTCACCAATAAATTGTTTCAATCTGAAAGGAGTCTGTCAAAGAAGTGAAGCAGATTTTTTGTATACCTGATTTTGGGGGTGGAGTATTAGGGAATTTCTTTTACAGTAGTGTCGTTTTGGCCCGGAAAGCTTTTCCGTTATTTAGTGCCTCAGCTTATATAAGCTCCACTAGGTAGTGCTTGGTACCATCCGTGAAATCGACCACCGTTTCACTCTTAAGCCCCTGTTTAAGGTGGTGTTCGACAACCTTAGTGATATCAATGCCGGCCTTTTCCATTTCTAATTTAGTTTGTGAACTTAGAAGCGAGGGGACCTCTTCTAGGGCACGAGCGGGAAGCGTGATCTCAACCTTAGTAATGCTATTTTCTTTAATTTTGATCACCAAGGTTTTCGCCAGATCCTTGAGAGTGATCTGCTCAAGAATGGACGAGTCAAGAGTGACTCTCTTAAGGAGGGGGCTCATTTCATAAGAGAGCTCGCTCCAGATTTGAGAAAAATAAAAGGGAGTGTTGAGTTCCTCAAGCATATTAAGTAGTCCCATCCAGGCGCGGATAGAAAGGAAGAGTTTTGGACTACCTGCGGTTCGTAGCCACCAGCGGTTTTCTTCTAAGATTAAATTGATCGTCTCTTTAAGGTTCCACTCCTTGATATTAAAGGCCTGGTTTGTGATGAAGGGATCAAAAATCTTACTGAGGACGAGGGGAAGCTGATGGGCAATAGGCGCTAGCTTTTTGAGATCAAAATCCCATGCTTTAAGAAGAGGACCAAGTTCCTCGTCGCTCTCATCTCTTAAAGACTCAATAAGGCGATAAAGAGCCGCTCTTTGTTTCTTTGATGGAGTGAGGACTTGGCCAAAGTCATACCAATGAATGGCACCAGCTTTAGTAAACTTAAAGTTTCCTGGGTGAAAGTCGCCTTGGGAGATTCCCATAATAAAATACTGATAGAGAAATTGGGTGATGAGGGCATTGCCTATGTGTCGCTTTTGGGTGACGTCATAGGTGTTAAGAACAGTATTCCAGTCATCACCCTCTTCCCAAGAAAGACAGAGGATGCGATTACTTTGCACGTGAGGGTGGAGTCTTACGATATGAGCATTTTCAAAGCGTTTCTCTAAAGGCGCGAGGGATTGAATATTTCCTCTTTCAAGGGAGTAGTCGAGCTCCTTTTCAAAGCCATCAGCTAAGGTGCTATGGTACTCCTTGGTTTGAAAGGTTTTCTTTTCCTCTTGGAAGCCCTCAAATTTACCAAAGAGACCAAGGAGCGAGAGTTGGTCTTTAACAACCTGGTCAATATTGGGCAGTTGAACTTTTAAGGCCCAGGCATGGCCTTTATGATCGACAACTCTATGAACCTGGCTAAGACTTGCACTGTGTCCGGGAAATTCAATTGAGCTGAATTCGCTATCAAAATTAAGTTTGGCTTCACTCATGAGAAGATGAAGATAAGGAAGAAATTCTTCTTCCGGTATTTGGGGGAGGTCCTCTCCTAGGGGAATCGTTTTTAACTCTTCCCAGTGCCCTTCACCTGTTCCAAGGAATTGGCCAAGCTTGAGCCACAGGCCCTTTGATTCACCCATTTGTTTGCATAAGAAAGCATTGACTCTCTTGCGTTGAAGAGAGTCAGCAGACATGGCCTTAGAAAGAAGGAGGGGAGCAAGAACCTTAAGTTCTTTAATGCCCGCCATTCTCTTCTAGGAAGCGCTCAGCTCTAATGGCTGCCATACAGCCTGAGCCTGCGGCACTAATGGCCTGGCGATAGTAACTATCTTGAACATCACCACAAGCAAAGACTCCAGCAACATTTGTGTCTGGGTGGGGTGAGTTTTGAGGAATAATATAACCTTGCTCATCGGTCTTGATCTGACCTTTAAGAAAGCCGGTATTAGGACGGTGACCAATGCCGAGAAAGAAGCCATCTGTCGCTCTTTCACTTACTTCACCGGTTTGATTATTCTTAACACGAATTCCAGTGACCCCTGTATCATCAGCAAGAATCTCTTCAACTTCAGTGTTCCACACGAAATCAATCTTTTCGTTGGCCATCGCGCGCTCTTGCATGGGCTTTGAGGCACGAAGAGTATCACGGCGGTGAACAACGTAAACTTTTGAAGCAAACTTTGTTAGAAACATCGCTTCTTCCATGGCCGTGTCGCCACCACCAATAACGTGGACGACTTTATCGCGGTAGAAGAAACCATCACAAGTGGCACAGGCACTTACACCTTTGCCAATAAGGGCCATCTCATTGGGAAGACCTAAGTACTTGGCACTAGCCCCTGTTGAGATGATCAGAGTTTCAGCGAGGAACTCATTGCCGTTTTCACATGTCACCTTAAAAGGTCTCTTTGAAAGATCGACGTCAGAGACATGAGTCTGAAGGTATTGCGTTCCAAAGCGAGCGGCTTGTTTTTTCATATTGGCCATAAGGTCGGGGCCCATTACGCCTTCAGGAAAACCGGGGAAATTTTCAACGTCAGTTGTCGTCGTTAATTGTCCACCTGGCTCATGCCCTTCAATAACAAGGGGAGCAAGGTTGGCTCGTGAAGTGTACAAGGCCGCGGTATAACCT
This sequence comes from uncultured Bacteriovoracaceae bacterium, assembly GCA_950054155.1. GTDB lineage: Bacteria > Bdellovibrionota > Bacteriovoracia > Bacteriovoracales > Bacteriovoracaceae. Next base: position 87,366 of record CATLOT010000002.1, on the reverse strand, counting down.
GCAGGACCAGATCCAATAATGATAACTTTCTTCGTTTCCATAAAAGTCCTCAAATAAATTTTTTAAGTAGTGTGGGGTGAATTAAAAACTAAGAGTCTGAAACTCCAAGTTCCTTTTTAATGTGTTCTGGGCGATCATCTTTGTCAGGATTAAGCTCATAGAAAGCTTGAACTGAAATTAACTCATCAGGATTCTCGGCCTTTTTAGTCGTCTTATATTCTTCGTCAGTGATCGTGCATTTATAACGAAATATTTGAATTTTCTTCTTTCTGGCCACAGAGTCCTCTTTAGTTCTAATTTTCACTATTTATAGGAGATATTTCGCTCTTTTTCAACTTTTGCCTGTTGGACTGAATTGGTGCGTAAGAATTGAGTTGTGGTAAACTAAAGAAGTATCTTATTTTGATAATAGAGAACTTTTGACGCCATAGTCCAAGGAGGGAGTTTGGCCACAAAATTTTGGCTCATTGTTGCTTTGTGTCTTCTCGGTTTTGAGGGGTTTGCCCAATCCATGGAAGGTATTGAAGTCCTTGAAGTCAGTGCCTCTAAGAAATCCATCCTCATTAACCGTGGTCATGCTGAAAATATCCGAAATGGCGATCGCTCCAAGCTCTATATTAAAGATTTAAGCGAAGGCATCGAGAGCCCTCGCTTTGTTTACGTGGGTGAGGGCGAAGCGATTAAAGTGAAGAACAATATAAGTTATTGGTTTCTTCGCAAGATAAAAAGCTTTCGCCATCTTAATAAGAATCAAAAGCTCGTGATGGTCAGACAAGCGAAAGATCCTCGCAGACCCTTTATCACCAGAAGAACACTCAAAGTTCAAGGGCGAGCTGAAGATCAGGACTATTATGAGGTCTCTGAGGATAAGGGAATTCCTGAAGATCTCGTCTTTGAGGAGCAGGACTTTATTGAGGGTCAGGAAGTCAAAAAAACCAAGGCAACGACTCGCCAGGATATTGAACTGACGCGTTTTAAGAAAATGATTAAAAGCGGCAGTGAATACGACGAAGATTTTGATCAAGTCACGGACCGCATGATAGTGCCCGCCACAGAGGGGGATGACCGCCTCATAGAGGCCATTGAAAAGGCAGCAGAGGATAGAATCTTTGATTCAACGACGTCACGTTCAGTCCCTAAGTACAATGAATTAAAATATGGCCTGAGAAGTCTCTACAAAGACAATATTCATGAGCCTGGTCTTAATATGGCATTTAAAGGAAATGTCCCCAATATCAGGGAGTCTGAAAAACTTGCCAACGCCAGCCGTGAAAATGTCTCTCCTGGAGCTCTTGAAAGAATAAAAAAAGAAGGCCCACGCTTTTCAAAGGATATGACCGATAAGCAGCTTCGTGACTATCTTGTGACAACGGGAATCGCCCAAGAGCTTCGTCGTCAAAAGAGGGCCCTTGAAGAGAGAGTAGGTCAGGAATTTACTCTTCGCTATATCACTAACCTCACTGATAACACTTCAGAAGAAGGAGGAAGCTTCAGTGGGATCGACTATGGGATTAGCTTCTCTTACGAATGGCATCTCGGTAATACCCTTCGCAGTCTTAATAATTGGACCGTTGAAGCGGAAATAGAAAGGGGAATTTCATTCTTTGATGTAGGTGGTGTCAATGTTCGGGTGACCGAGGGAAGTCTTAAGGGCTTTGTAAATTGGTACTTCTTTAATCCTCCAAGCTCTCTCTATAAGTACATGCCCTACATAGGAGTTGGTTTTAAGAGAGGCAATGGTGACATGGAGAGTGAGGAACTCTCTCAAAGCTATAATCTTCAAGTGGTGGGGGTGCCGATGGCCAATTTCGGACTGAAGTATCGTTGGAGCAGTGGTGATGAGAAAGTCACTGATGAAGATATCGGCTATGGAGTGAATCTTCAATTACGCTATGAGAGCCTGCGCTACAATGTCACTGATTTCTTAGAAGACAATATTGATGATGTTTATAATTTGAGTCAACTACGCTTTGCTGTGGGACTTAATGTTTATTTTTAAGAGTTGCCTATGAAAATCTGGATTACTTTTTTTTCCCTCATTCTCACCAATACTTTTGCTCTAGAAATTGATGAGAAATTAACAACTCGATTCATTAAGGTTTCAAGCACCAAGAAAACGGTCCTTCTTAATCGTGGATTAGAAGACGGACTCGTGGTCGGCGATCATGCAAAGTTCTTTTTGACCACGGGAGTGATTGCTCGAGGTGTTGTCGTTAAGGCCTCTCCAACAAGAACGATTTGGAGCATTTATCGAATTGTAAGTGATTCTTCTATTTATGCAGATAAAGTTGTGAATATTAAAATTACCAAGCCTATCACGACGACAGTTGATCCCTCTAAGAGCCTCTACGACAACTCTAATTCAACAATGAGCCCCGGAACGGAAGTCATGTCCTTTCGTGGCGGTGCTGCTCCTGGTAGAGTGAGAACCATGGAGACTGAATCTCAAAGTGTCGACCAACAAGAACTTGCGAGTCTTGGGGCTGTTGATGACGAGTCAGCAATGCTTATGCGAGGACCAGGTCTTAGCTCTCACAAAACAATAGAGGCCTTTGGCCTTGTCCATCTCAATAGCCTTTCAAGTTCAGTTGATGAAGGGGATGGCGATACCTTTAATGGGAATGATGCCAATATTGATTTCAGTGTGGGGCTTGAAAAGTATTTTGATAAGCCTAACTCCTTTCTTGGTCGCATTAGTTTTGCCGCCCTTTTTCATGCTTCTAGTCGCTCTATGACTTCAGCCCAGGGGCAGCAAGTTTCAAACTCTGTTACAGAATATGGAGCCGGAGCTTTCTATCACTATATCGCTCCTCCTTTAAGTTATGGAAGGCTCATTGGTTTTAGTGGGTTCACTGTAGGCGTTGGAAGCGTAAGCGATACCATTGATCTTCTTAGTGCTTCAAGTAATCAAGTGAGTACAACTGCTGATGGCTCTTCGAGCTTCTTCAGTGTGGCGACAGGAGTTAAGTACTACACTGAAAGTGGTTTTGGCGCGAGAGCAGTTCTTGATTACTATCAGCGTAGTGAATCCTATGAATTAGAAAATGGTGACACCTACAATAAAACGGTAAGTGGACCGCGTCTTCTGTTAGGCTTGAGTTACCGCTTTTAGATTCTTTTCAAGAGAGCTTTCTATCTGAGTGATAAGCTCAGCAGAAAGGTCTTCTTCACGACTACCGAGCCTTCGGTGAATAAAGTCCTCCTTTGTCTTAGGAAACTCTTCAAGAATAATTTGCTCAATTAGTTGGGGTGAAAGTGTAAACTCCGTCCAAGGGACCACTTGACTGGGCTTTCGAAGTGGGAGAGTGCTGAGGTGATTTTGATAGGGTCTTCGCATTTGATGAAGGAGGGGTTCCACTACATCCTGGGCCATGACTCTAAAGGTTGTATATTTGCCGCCCATTAAGACGAAGGCATTTTCTTGAGGCTGGTAGACCTTATGATTTCTGGCAACTTTACCGAGGCTATTTTCTCCATCCTCCATCACAAGAGGTCTGACCCCCGCAAACTGACCAAGAAGATACTTCTTATCAATAATGGCCTTAGGAAAGAACTCTTTAAGATTTTTAAAAAGATAGTCTACTTCCTCATCAGAAGGAGATTGATCAAAGTCAGCTCGTCCTTTTACTTCAGTTGTTCCAACGAGAGTTTTATCACGCTGAGGAATTACAAAAATGACACGACCATCTTTTGGTGTGAGGACCATCGGTTTTTTGAGTTTGAGCATATCATTATCAAACCACAAGTGTGAGCCTCGACTGAGTTTAAGTTTAGGTGTCCAGTCAAAGAGCTTTAGCTCACTGAGAAGTTTGTCTGTGAAAGGGCCCGTGGTGAAGACAACTTTGTTGCATGTAATCTCTCTTTCACACTGAGTGATCTGATCTTTAATGACGGCCTTGTAACCGTCTTGGTATTTCTCAATTCTTTCAAGTGAGGTGTGGTTGCAGGCATAGGACTTCCTCTGGAGAAGGCCATCATAGATACACTCAAGAGTGATCTTGGCATCATCCATAACAGCATCACTATAAATTCCAGAACCTGTCAGACCCCTTTCCTTAAGAAGGGGGATTTGCTTGAGGGTTTGGGTTGCATTCGCCTGTGAGCTTGGCAGATTATTAAAGCTAGAAAGGGCATCGTAGAGAAAGAGACCTAAGCGAATCATCCACAGAGGTCTTAGGCCATCTTTATAGACAGGTAAGTAGAATTCTTCGGGATAGCTGAGGTGAGGGGCCAGTTTGAGCCATAGATTCTTTTCGTGAAGAGCTTCCCACACTAACGCAAAGTCGAGGTTTTCAAGATAGCGGATTCCCCCGTGAAGCATTTTTGAGCTCGATTGGCTTGTCTGGCTAGTGAAGTCTTTCTTATCAATGAGAAGAGTACTAATACCATGTAAAGAGAGGTCCCTAAAAACGCCTGCTCCTGCAATGCCACCCCCGACGACAAGAACTTCATGGTGAGAGGGGATTTGATGCGCAAAAGAATTTAATAAGGCTGATCGATGATCCAAACGGCATTTCCTGTGGCAGTGATTTTATAGCGTGGGGTTTGGGGATTGTCTGAGCTCGTCGTTATAGGGGTAATATTAAAGTTAATCCCCACGACGGCATTGGCCTCGACTTTGAAAGCTTCATTTCTCAGTTCATCAACGAGTATTTGATAGACTTCATTAAGGCCAAGATCTTTGATGGGATTTTCCTCTTGAGGAAATTGCTCGAGAAGATTTCTTAAAAGCAGGTCATCCTCAGCGCTCTCTTCTCCTTCACTTTGAAAGCTATGGCGATAGAGATCAGCTTCCTTTATAAGACTGTGGGCACTAACGATTTCAATATATCTTTTAATGCTATAGCCCTCAATTTGCGAGGATGTGACCATTTTGATGTCTTCGATATTTAAGGCGTAATCTTCAATCTCCATAAATTCTTCTCGATTTTGACGGAGATTATCTTTACTGATTAAACCACGTTCCTCTCGCTCGTAAGATTTTGACGGATGAAGTTGGTCGCTTAGACCGATGCGGATGTCCACATCAAAGCGGCGCATCTTGTGGGCCAAGTAGATGGCAGAATATTCACTGATCTGGCTAATAAGAAGGCTTCCTTGCTCAAGACCTTGATCAATATTTTGCTCACTTTCATCGGTGAGAAGGCCATGCTCACGCAGGAGAATTTTGATGTCCTCGGCATCCTCTTGGTACTTCACTCCTCTTAAAATGAGGCTAAAGGGAGGATTTCCGCCAGTTGTGACCACGCCGTAAGTAATGGCATTACCAAAGTCACGCAGGTCTTGAAAGTTCTCGCGTTGAACGGAGGCCTGAGGAGACTCTACTGGTGGGGCAGAGTAGTCCTGCTGAATTGGGGCAGGAGGTTCTTCAATAGGTAGGGACTCTTCTTCAAGATTGTCGTCAAAGCTTTGCTCTTCTTCTTGATCATTGTCGCTGTCGTCATCAAAGCTCTGTTCTTCTATTTGTTGTTCTTCTTCTTGTTCTTCTAGGGGATCGCCTTCAAAACTTTGCTCGTCTTCTTGAGCGTTGTCAAAGTCGTCACCAAAACTTTGCTCGTCTTCTTGAGCGTCGTCAAAGTCGTCACCAAGGCTTTGCTCGTCTTCTTGAGCGTTCTCGAAGTCATCACCGAAGCTTTGCTCGTCTTCTTGAGCGTCCTCGAAGTCATCACCAAAGCTTTGTTCTTCTTCTTGGGCGTCGTCGGTATCATCACCAAAGCTTACTTCTTCTTGGTTATCGTCGAAGTCGTCACCGAAATTGACTTCTTCGTGGTCGTTAGAGTCAAAGCTTTCTTCTTGATAGTTTTCTTCAATTTCTTCTTGGGGGGCTTCGGGAAGGTCGTCGAGGGAACTCAAGTCTTCCGCTTCCGGAATATCGGGCAGAGTGTCCTCAGAGAAGGGAGAATCCTCCTCATCAGTTCCACTCATTAATTGAGCGTCAACATCTGGATCTTCTTCGTGAAGAAATTCAGATAAGTCTTCTATACGGGTGAGGTCAGACTTTTCGTCCCATTCACCTTCATCGTCATGATCATTCGTACTCATATCCTAAAAGTATAGCATTAGAATAAACTTTTGGGGCAAGATTATGCCCCATGACACTGCTTGAATTTCTTACCAGAACCACAGGGGCAAGGATCATTACGTCCGACTTTATTAGTCGATCTTTGAATGGGTTGGGCCTGAGCTTCTTTGGCGGCCTCAGCCATTTCCTGTGCCTTTTTGTGGGCCTCAAGTTGTCTTTCAAGTTCTTCTTGATGACGGCGTTGAAGTTCTTCAATCTCTGCTTGAGTGTAGAGTTTTACGCTGAAGATATTATTGACCACGGCCTTCTTCACTTCAACTCTCATATTTTCAAAGAGATTAAACGCTTCGCGCTTATATTCAGTGAGGGGATCTTTCTGAGCATAAGCCCTTAGGTTAATGCCTTCTTTAATATGATCCATTGACTGAAGGTGATCCTTCCAAAATTGATCAAATGTCGAAAGAAGGATTTCTCTAAGAGCAAGTTTGACTTGCTCTGGATCATATTGGCTCAGTTTTGATTCAAGCAGGCTCTTTGCTTTCTTGGCGAAGTACTCTTCAATTTCTCCGTCACCTTCTTTGATACAGCCTTCAGCACTGACAACGTCTTCAGTGTGAAAGGTATTTTGAAAGCCTGTATTCATCTCTTCCCAAGGCCATGACTCCATTGGTGTCTTTTTCTCGGGCCTATAGGCATCCACAAGAATTTCACTAACATCTTCAATAAAGCCCTGCACGAGCTCTTCGTTTCCTTGATCACCAAGAATATCACGACGCAGGCGATAGATAACAGAGCGCTGTTCACCCATGACATCATCATATTGAAGAAGGTGCTTTCTGATTTCAAAGTTATGGGCCTCAACTTTCTTTTGAGACTTAGCAATGGCGTTTGAGATCATTTTGTGCTCAATGGGCTCATCTTCTTCCATACCGAGAGTGTTCATCACACCCTTAATGCGGTCACTTCCAAAGATTCTCATGAGATCATCTTCAAGAGAGAGAAAGAATTTAGAGTGACCTGGGTCACCTTGACGACCCGAACGACCACGGAGCTGGTTGTCGATACGACGAGCTTCATTTCTCTCAGTCCCTACAATATAGAGACCACCCAGGGCCTTGATTTCATCACTAATTTTAATATCGGTACCACGACCGGCCATATTGGTCGCGATAGTGACGCTTCCTTTGGCCCCAGCATTGGCAATAATAGTGGCCTCGCGCTCGTGGTTCTTAGCATTGAGCATTTCGTGCTTAATTCCGGCCTTGGTGAGGGCAGCGTGAAAATGCTCTGAACTGTCGATAGAGTTAGTTCCAATAAGAACGGGTTGGCCTTTTTCATTGAGCTCTCTAATGAGCTTAATAACAGCCTTTGTCTTCGCTTCTTTTGATTTATAGATGACATCTGGCTCATCAACACGGGCAATCGGAAGATTGGTGGGCACGACAAGAACATCAAGACTATAGATCTTTCTAAATTCTTCTGCTTCTGTATCGGCTGTCCCTGTCATCCCAGAGAGGCTGTCATAGAGGCGAAAGTAGTTTTGAAAGGTCACGCTAGCAAGAGTTTGGTTTTCACTCTTAATTTCCACATTTTCTTTTGCTTCGACAGCTTGGTGAAGACCATCACTCCAGCGTGAACCATCTTTAAGGCGGCCTGTGAATTCATCGACAATGATGACCTTATTTTCTTTGACCACATAATCAATATCTCTTTTAAAGAGGTGATGGGCCTTAAGGGCCTGATTGAGGTGGTGAATAAGATCATTATGTTGAAGATCAAAGAGGTCATCGACTTTAAGAAGTTCTTGAATCTTGATGATCCCTTCTTCAGTAAAGGTAGAGGTTCGTGATTTTTCATCAACTGTGAAGTCTTTTTCAATGGTAAGTTTAGGAATGATCTCATTGGCCGTGTAGTAGAGATCTGTCTTTCCTTCACTAGGACCAGAGATAAGAAGGGGAGTTCTTGCTTCGTCGATAAGAATAGAGTCGACCTCATCAACAATACAAAAGTTATGGCCCCGTTGAACATAATCCTCAAGATCAAACTTCATATTGTCGCGAAGGTAGTCAAAGGCAAATTCGTTATTAGTTCCGTAGGTGATGTCAGAGCGATAGGCCTCTTTTCTGGCTTCATCATCCATATCAGCAACGATGACACCACAGCTTAGACCAAGCCAGTTATAAAGAGGACCTACCATTTCTTCGGCATCCCTTTTGGCGAGGTAATCATTCACCGTTACAAGGTGAGCCCCTTTTTGAGTGAGTCCATGAAGATACATGGGAAGGGCCGCTGTTAGGGTCTTTCCTTCACCGGTTTTCATCTCGGCAATCTTGCTTTCAAAGAGCGCGATCCCACCAATGAGCTGAACGTCATAGGGGCGCATTCCGAGGACGCGAACAGAGGCTTCTCTCACTGTTGCGAAGGCTTCGGGAAGAATGTCTGTGAGGGTTGCACCTTCGGCCAGCATTTTTCTAAACTTTGGTGTTTGGGCCTGGAGCTCTTCGTCGCTAAGCTTCTTCATCTGCTCTTCATAAGAGCCGATTTGCTTAACAAGAGGTTTCATTTTTTTGAGGTCTCGATCATTCTTCGAGCCAAAGATGGCGCGCAAAGGGTTCATGCTGGCATACTCCTACAGTAGTGCTTTTAATCTAATATAAAGTAGAGGGGATCAACGGGTGTCCCATTAACTCTAATTTCATAGTGTAAATGCGGACCAGTGGAGGCACCAGTGTTACCAATGGAGGCAATCAAATCCCCCCTTTGGACAACCTTTCCTTTCTTAGTGAACAGACCTTTCGCGTGGGCGTAAAAGGATTCAATCCCATAGCCATGGTCAATCTGGACAAAGTTACCAAAGCCAGGCTTTTTACCGGCAAAGGTTACGCGTCCATCGGCCACGGCTACGATTGGTGTTCCCGATCGCGCCCCAATATCAATTCCTTCGTGCATCCTCAGCCTCTTTGATGTCGGACTAATACGTGGCCCATAGTAGCTGGTGATCCAGCCCTTCGTTGGTAATAACGTGGGGGTCGAACGTAAGAAAGAGTCCTGATCAAGGAGGAACTGATCCAACTTATGTATATTTATTTCGAGATTCTTAACAAAGCCTTTGACGGTGGAGAACTTGTAATCAAATTCGGCAAAGTCTGAGGCGAGGTCAAAACTCTGTTTGGTGAGCTCATTCCATTCACGAGTGTAGGCGTAACTGGTTTGCAGACCAAAATTTGTCGCAATTTTCTTTTCGTAGAGGTTTTTAAGATTTTGGTAATCTTGAGCCTCTTCGTATGATTTTAAGTTATCAAGGTTCTCAAAAATCTGATTTTGCAGGGAGCTTTGATTCTTCTTTTTAAGTTCACCATCATCCTCACTGGTCTCATTGAGGGGAAATTCACTCCCTTCAACCGGACCCTTGAGGGACTGGGTCAGATCAGCATCCTCAAGACCAGTGATAATGCGAAGTTTCTTTTCAAAGGTATTGATACGCTCAAGGTCCTCAGTAAGGGAGTTGAGCTTCATTTGAAAGAGCTGAACCTGCTCTTTTAGCTGACGGTTTTCGATGGTGAGGTGTTTGTTCTCATAAACTTGTCTGAGAATCTTCCAGTAGTCATAGGTGAGGATGCCCAGGAGCACCACAAAGATGACAATAAAGAATATCGCCGCGTGGAAAACCACTCGGGGAATACGAAAGGATTTTACGCCTTTTTCTCTTTCTGGGACTACCATTAAGGTAAAGTAACGATCCATGACTGAAGATTTTAAACAACTTAGATCAATCGGGCTAGAGTAAAGTCCAAGAAAAAGAGAATCAAAAGACTATTATTGTGCAACGACTAAAACAATGGAGATATTGTCTTGACCACCATTTTTATTGGCAAGGTCAATCATGACATCACATGTCTTTTGCAGAGTTTCCTTCGTCGCCTTGGCGGGATCGGGGATATGCTTATTGATAAGGTAAACCAAATCGGGCTCACTCACTTTTCCATGCAGGCCATCAGAGCAGCTGAGAAAGATGTCATTGCGGTGAACTTTATAAGTGAAAACGTCGACATCGACATCATCTTCAAAGCCAACGGTGCGCACGAGAACATTCTTTTGCGGGTCTTCTGCTGCTTGGGTGCGGTCATAGAAGCCTAGGTTGAGCTTTTCTTGAACGAGGGAGTGATCAGCTGTCAGCTGATAGAGTTTTTTATTGTTAAAGAGGTAAGAGCGAGAATCTCCTACATTGGCAAGGTAGAGGTAGGGGCCACGAAAGAGCTGGCTCACTAGAGTTGTCCCCATGCCAACGAGTTCCTCATTTTCCAAACCATGCTTCTTAATGGCCCTATTGGCCCATAGGACGGCTTCCCTTTGCAGCTTAACGGGGTCTTGATCGTAGTTTTTAAGGACAAACTTGGGAACCAAATCGACGGCCATTTGCGAGGCAATATCACCACCATTGTGGCCGCCCATTCCATCAGCAACGACAAAGAGATGTTTTTCAGGATTGAGGTAAATCGCATCCTGATTGGTTTTTCTTCGCATTCCAATATCTGTTTGGCCCGCCGCAATTAAGCCCATGGTCTTCTTCCTTAAATGAGGTTCTCTAAAATTTTACTTGATTCACTGACCCCGTGCAACTTGGAAGAAGTGGTCTATTGCTGACTTAAGGTATGGAGCCATTCCGAGAGGAGGTCGAGCTCTTGTTGAGTGAGGCGCTCTCTTGGATCAGTGGGCATTTCTCCACTTTTAGAGATTTTATAAAGGAAGGATTCTTCTGGGTTTTCTTTGTTTATATAACGAGTTTGGCCGGCAAGCTTTTGAAGATCTTCCATACCACCAAAGCCCCCTCGTCTGTTGCCATTGCCATGACAGCGTAAGCACTTGTTAAAAAAGAGTCTTGAGACTCTTTGTTCAATACTTTGGGCCTCTGCAAGAGGGCGGTACTTTTCTCTTAAGCGCTCATGCTCCTCGATGAGAGGTTCAACCCAATTGAGGATTTTCACCTTGTCCTTTTTACTGATGCGGCGAAAGGGATAGACGAGGATATAAGACTTTAAGGGCATGCTCTTATCAAGGGTCGCACTCTTTATGGCCTTTAAAAGGGCGAGTTGAGAGACTTCTCCCTCAGTTGTTTCAAAGGGATAGATATTCTTCATATCTAGCGCCCTCAGTCCCTCAACCTGGTGTTTCTTTACAGGATTGATTCTGGGAAGCACTCGTCCGTAAAGTGGAAGCTTGCGAGTGGAGTCATGGCAATCAAAGCACTTTCTTTCAAAAATTGTGACGAGAGGGGTGAAGCTTTCACGGGCAACAGTCTCAAGTTCTTGGTAATCTTTAATTTTCTCCTTTTTGAGCTCTTCTAGGTAATCAAACTCTTCTTGCTGAACATCTCTTATCTCAGTTGTTGTCTTAAAGAACTTCTCTTCAAATTGAAGCTCGCCTTTGGAGGAAAGACGGGGAAGGCAGCTAACAAGTAGCACTGGAATGAGGAGGAGAGATCGAGTCATAGGCTTTATTAGCACAGACCGCTATCAAGAACAGCTCATCGAGTAATAAAGAGTTAGGCAAAAGTGAGATGAAAAGAATCATGGAAAAGTGCTTGAAATACCTTATGATGAAATAAAATCTTAAAAGGTACAATAATTATGATTCAGGTAAAAAAAAGCACGGGTAAATACCAGGATTATTCAGAGAATAAACTGATCAATTCTCTTCGCTTTTCGGGGGCCTCTGAAGGCCAAATTGAGAAAATCATTGAGGCCATTAACCAAGAGGTCTACGATGGCGTGACTACGAGGAAGATCTTCTCTTTAGCCTTTAAAAAGCTTCGTGAGATTTCTCGTCCTCTGAGTGCTTATTACGGTACAAAACGTGCTCTTTTAGAGTTAGGGCCAGATGGTTATGTCTTTGAAAAGTATGTGGCGCGTATTATGGAGTTTCTCGATTATGAGACTTTAACGAATATCGTGGTTGAGGGCAATTGTGTTGAACACGAGGTTGATGTTATCGCAAAGAATGATTCTGAAAAGATCCTTATTGAATGTAAGTTTCATCAGTCCTCTGATCGGCGCAATGATCTCAAAACAGTCCTCTATGTTAAGGCTAGGGCGACAGATATTTTAACAGGACCAAACGAAGGTCATTTTACGGATATGTGGCTTGTCTCAAACACTAGCTTTAGTGATGATGCCATTCGCTACGCTACATGTGCTGGTCTGCGTTTGTGGGGAGCAAATTTTCCTCCCCAAAACACTCTACAGGATATCATTCGCGACAAGCATCTTGATCCCATTACTTGCCTCTCGGCCCTAAGAAAAGCTGAAAAGCGCATGCTTTTAGACAGTGGGGTTCTAATGATTAAGGAGATTTCTGATAATCCGCAAATTCTTAAAGATATTGGATTAACACCTAGTCGTTGTAAAAGGGTTCTTCATGAAATTAAAAAACTTCAATAAGCTTATCAGTTTCGGTGGAGCTGATACCGTCACCGGTTCCTGTCATCTTCTTAAGGGGGAGCGACTTAATCTTCTCGTTGATGCCGGTCTCTTTCAAGGTGGGGATGTAAAGGTCCACAAAAATAACCTCTCCTTTGATCCTAAGGTTATTGATGGTGTTTTCTTAACTCATGCCCATCTTGATCACTCAGGTCTTCTTCCTCTATTAGCGAAAAAGGGCTTTAGTGGCCCGATCTTTTGTACCCAGGCGACGAGGGATATCGCCGAGGTAATTCTTCTCGATAGTGCCTCTCTCTTGCAAAAGAAGTCCGATGATCCTCTTTATCGCACTCAAGATGTCCAGAGGGTGATGAATTTAATAGAAGTGGTGGACTTTGAAAAAGAGGAGAGTTTTAAGGGAGTGAATTTCAAGTTTCATCATGCCGGGCACATACCAGGAGCGGCAAGTGTAAGCCTTGATGAAGTGATCTTTAGTGGAGATCTTGGGCGAAGGGATGATATTCTTCTTAAAAGACCAAGTCCAAGTGGTGATCATAAAGTCGCCATCATTGAGAGTACCTATGGCGCTCATCACCACCGTCTTGCTCAAGGGGATTTACAGGAGCTCAAGGGACTTGTTGAAAGGATAATTAAAACACAGGGAACTCTCTTGATTGGAGCCTTTAGTGTTGCGCGCTCGCAGATGATGCTTTCGCTCCTTAATAGGCTGATGAATGAATTTCCAGAGCTTGAGATTCCCATTGCCATGGACAGTCCTATGGCCCTTAAAGTCAATGGTCTCTATCAAAAGCACAAGACTTTATTAAAAGAAGAAGTTGATTTCTCGCGGGTGGTTGAAATCAAGCACACATGGGATGAATCCACTCGTCAAAAGAAAAGTCACAATCAAGCCAATATCCTAATCAGTAGTTCGGGCATGGTAAGTGGGGGGAAGATCCTCACTCATCTTGAAGAGCTCGCACCCTATAAAGAAAATATTCTTTTCTTGCCTGGGTTTTTAAGTGAGGGCACTCTTGGCCGTAAACTAAGCGAAAGGCCTGAGCACTTTTTACTTGAATCACGGGAGATTGAACTTCATTGTGACGTTGTGCAAGGCCTTCAGTACAGCTCCCACGCCGATCAAAACGAGCTTATTGACTGGTTAAAGCTGGCGACGAGGAGTGAGGCCTTGGTTTTGGTTGGTCATGGAGATAAAGAAGAAAAAGAGGAGTTCCTCAAGAGTATTCAAAAAGAAGTGACAAAGAATGCTGCCCTTTTGGAATTTGGAGTCGAGATTGATTTAGGTTGTTAATCAGAGATGGAGCTGATCTTTATCAGGTTTTTAATTCCAAGGGCACGCTAATCTCTCTTCATGGATTTAATAACAAAGTATAATCGCCCCGGACCTCGCTACACCAGTTACCCTGCTTATCCTCATTGGGATAATAAACCCTCTGATCAAGATTGGATCAATGAACTTCATCAGTACCGTGATCTTCGGGTGGATCTCTATCTTCATATTCCTTACTGTCAGTCTCTTTGCACTTACTGTGGGTGCACACGAACGATTTCCAAGAATCTTGATAAGGGAATGGACTATACCGCTCTTCTTCTTAAAGAGTGGCGCCTCTACAAAGAAGAGTTCCCTCATTTAACAATTGATTCTTTGCACTTTGGTGGGGGAACACCAACCTTTCTCAGACCTGAGTATTTAAGGGCGATTCTTGATAATTTAGAGGGGAGCTTTAGTGAGAGCTTTTCGGGGGCAGCAGAAATTGACCCTCGTGTAACAAGTATTCAACACCTCAACGTTCTTAAAGATTTTGGGATTAATCGCTTGAGTTTAGGAATCCAGGACTTTGATCCCCTGGTGCAAAAAATTTGTAATAGAATACAGCCTCCAGAAATGGTGCGAAGTTTTCTTAAAGACGTTCGTGCTCTAGAAATTGAAAATATAAATTTCGATCTCATTTATGGTCTTCCCGGGCAAAGCCTCTCTTCTATTGAAGAGACAATTGGTATTGTCAAAGAGATGAAACCAACCACGATTGCTCTCTATGGTTATGCCCATGTACCTTGGCGAAGTAAGGCGCAAAAAAGTTTAGAGCGTTATAAGATTGCAGCCGGTGAAGAAAAGCGCGCTCTTTATGAGAGGAGTAAGGAGCTTCTTCTTGACGTTGGTTATCGAGAACTTGGCCTCGATCATTTTGCACTAGAGGGGAGTGAACTCATGAGTGCTTATGAAAGAGGGGAGCTTAAGAGGACCTTTATGGGTTATACAGCCCAAAAGGCACCCGTTACTTTAGGTCTTGGTGCTTCCGCTATCAGTTCGAGTCCACGAACCTTTGTTCAAAATGAAAAAGAAGTGAAGAATTACAGTGAAAAGCTTGCAAGGGACAAACTTCCTCTCTTTAATGGTCATATTCTCTCTTTAAGAGATCAGGCCTGTAGCCAGGTTATTCAATCAATTATGTGCCAAGGGAAAGCAGAATACGAAAATCTTTTTAACTTATTAGGAGACATAGAGAGAGAGACTCTTCTTGGTGAGCTTCAAGAGCTTTTTGAGGATGGCCTTATTGAGTACAATGCAAAATCACTTCGCGTCCTTGAGAGAGGAAAACCTTTTCTTCGTAATATAAGTATGATCTTTGATCACCGTCTTACTAAGGTTCAAAATCAATTTTCTAAGACAGTTTAAAATATAGATATTTGTACGGGCGTATAAAAGATGATATGAGTGCTCTATGAAACTACTTGAAAATGCCCATCAGTGTCTCGCCCACATCAAACCCCATAGTCATATCCTCGTTCAGGGAGGGATGGCGACTCCGATGACCCTCATTAATTCTCTTAAAGAGCGTGCCAACGATCTGACAGGAATGACCATGATGCACATTCATACCCATGGTGATGCCTGGTATACGGAAGATGAGTTCCAAAATAACTGGAGCACCAAGAATTTCTTTGTTGGTTCTAATATCCGAAAGAATTTAAATTATAAGAATGTTGACTTCGTTCCCTGTTTTCTCTCTGAAATACCTATGTTCTTTGCTAAGGGAGAGATGAAATGTGATGTTCTCTTTCTCAATGTCTCGCCAGCAGATAAGCATGGCCACTATAGTCTGGGAACCAGTGTTGATATCATAAGACCCGCTCTTGAAGTCGCGGATCTTGTTATTGCGCAAATTAATCAACGGGTCCCCCGAACCTATGGGGATGCGATTATTAATGATAAGGATATTGATTTTGCTTTTCTTTGTGATGAAGAATTGCATTTGAGTCCCTATAAAAAGCCAAGTGCTGAAGAGGAACTCATTGGTCAGCATATTGCGGGGATTATTGAGGATGGTTCCACTCTGCAAATGGGAATTGGTGCCATTCCTGATGCTGTTCTTAGTGCTTTGAAGGGACACCAAAATTTAGGCGTGCATACCGAGATGTTCTCTGATGGAATAATTCCACTTCTTGAGAGTGGTGTTGTTAATAATTCACAAAAAAGGTTTCATCAGGGAAGGACGGTCACAAGCTTTATCGTGGGAAGCCGCAAGCTTGCGGACTTTGTTGATGATAATCCATCAATTCATCTCTATAGCTCGGATTATATTAATTCACCAAGAACCATTGCAAGAAATCCCAAGGTTGTTGCCATTAACTCAGCCATTCAAATTGATCTCACAGGCCAAGTATGCGCTGATAGCATTGGCCACCAAATCTATTCGGGGGTCGGTGGTCAAATGGACTTTATTAGAGGGGCTTCCTTATCTGAAGGAGGAAAGCCCATTATTGCTATTCCTAGTCGAACAAAGAAGGGAGTTTCAAAAATTACTCCTGAACTCAATGGCGGGGCAGGTGTTGTGACCACCAGGGCCCATATTCACTATGTGGCAACAGAATATGGTGTTGTTAACCTCTATGGAAAGTCCCTAGGGGAGAGAGCAAAACTTTTAACTTCCATCGCTCACCCTGACGACAGAGAGGGTCTTGAGCGTTCTTGGTATGAGATTATTAAATAAATCCTTGGAACGTGTAAGTATTTACACAAATACGTAAAGGCACCTTAAAGCTTCGTGCTTCTCCTTGATTTAAAATAGTTAGTAATAACGATCCTTAAGTCATTAACAAGGAGTAAGTAATGAGCTTTTTAACAGACACTATCACTGAACAAAAAGATGGTACTAAAATTGATATTTGGTTTTTCTTAAAGTTACTCGTCGGTATCGTCCTTCTCGTCAAAGCGGGTGACGGACTTTTTCCGATCTTCGAAAAGGCGAGTTATGGCCCTGAGGCCCAAGACCTCTTTAGAACTCTTGAGACTTTTCCAAGTGTGAATATCGCGATTACGATTTTTCACTTTCTCTTAGGGGGATTTATTCTTTGGAATATTCTCGCCCCGATGGCAACAGCTGCTGCCCTTCCGGTTTTTATCCTGGCAACAGTCTTTGAATTCTTATACGGAATGGCCATATTTCCCCAGCTTTTAGCTATTGCCGGTCTCGTCTCTTGTGTAGCCCTTCTCTATCATTACAAAGGGCACTACACGGATATTTTTGACCGAGCTTAATCCCTTCACTCCTAGCGCGGCCATCGGGTCGCGCTAAATATAAAGATTCCTTTATATTCATCAATTTTGTTGTAATAATCCCGAATTCCTCTAATCTCAATATATGTTAAAGACTCTTCAAAAAATTGGAGACAATTTTCCCTATTGTCTCGTTATCGTTGATAACACAGATAAGCTTCGTCCCTGTGTCTATGCCAATCAGAAGTTTAGTGAAAACACGGGATTTGACCATAACTTCGTTGTTGGAAAGAACCTCTCTTTTCTTCAAGGTAAACTCACGGATATTGAAACCGTTCTTTTTATGAAGAAATGTTTCAAAGAGGGCGTCTCTTGTGTTCAGGATATTGTGAATTACAAGAAAGATGGCACGCCATTTTTGAATAGACTTCTGATGCTGCCCTTTGGGGATAAGGGAAGGGACTACTATCTTGGCTTTCAAAATGATATTACAAAAGAGAAGGGACTTGATTACAGTAATGAGAGTTTAAAATCTATTAAAGATAGTGAAGTTAAGCACGTCGTGAATAATTCCCTTGCTATAATCTTTGGAGTTCTGGCCTCGGAGTCCTACCGCAAAAGTAATCCTGAACAGGCTGCTATGGAACTGGAGAAAGCTTTTGAGACGATTCTTGATTATATTCTCAAAATAGAATCCCTCTCTGATTTTGAAAATTTTAAGTATATTTAGATTATTACACAATAATTAGAAGTCCTCTAAACCGTTTTTACCCCTCTTTTTGCTACCTTTAAGGTGACAATGAATGTGAGGTATGAATGAAGAAGATCTTCTTTTCTAAGAAAAATATTTTTGGGACTTTGGTTTTTTTAGCGGTCATCTGGGGAGGCTTCTTCTCCTTTGTGGATCTCAAGCCTCAGATTACTCCTGACTTCTTCTTTTCTAAAGACAGTAAGATCTTTAAGAAGAATGAGAGAGTAAAAGAAAAATTCCCTTTTAATGGCAACCAGGTTCTTTTAGGACTTCCCCATAAGAACATTCTTTCTGAAAGCTACTTAGCTCGCATTAAGAGAATCTCCGAGCGTCTCTTAAAAATGAAAGAAGTTAAGAGAGTTGTCAGCCTCAGTCATGGTCCTCAAGATCCCAGCGATGCCCTTAAAAATCCTCTTTGGAAGAGAATTATTACGGGAGGCAAAACGGATGTCACTTTTATCAGTGTCTATCTTGGAAAGAAAGGTCATTCAAAAGTCATCAAAGTAATGGAAGAAATTATTCATGCCTATGGCAAGGTTGGTATTCCGATTAGAATTGCTGGTATTCCTTATTTCGTTGAGCAAATGAAAAGAAATCTGCAACATGATATGACTCGCTTTCTTTTGGCATCTGTCATCCTGTGTAGCTTAACTCTCTTTATTATTCACCGCTCTTTCTTTCTAGTCGCTCTCTCTATCCTTTGTAGCCTGAGCTCGGCGGCTCTCTCGCTTCTTGTTCTGCAACTCTTTGGCCAAGGCATCGGTATTTTAACCGCTAATCTCATGGTCATAGCCTATGTTCTTGCTCAGTCGCACTTCATTTTCTATTCAGCCAATTATAAGAGAGTACTTGATTCAAAGAAGGCCTTTATGAAAACAATGCCTGCCTCCTTTTGGAGTATGGCAACGACCCTGCTTGGGTTTATTGGTCTAATCTTTGTTGAAGCAAAGCCTCTGGTAGAATTAGGGTACGGTGGTGTTATCGCTTCTCTTTGTGCGTTTGCAACCTCTTATTTAATCCTTCCCAGTGCCATTAATTATTACAAGCCTTCTGAAAGTGAAGTTGGGGAGAGGAAGGGAAGCTCACTCCTGCGCTCTCTCTACAAAAGCCCACGAAAACTAGGATTTTATGCTTCAACACTATTTGTAAGTTTCGCTGTTATTGTGGCCCTCTTTGGTCTTCCTGCGATTGATACCGATCCTAGTTTACTGCGCTACTTTAAAGGCGATGGAGAAATCTTCAAGCAGTTGTCCTTTCTTAATGATCGTGGAGGAAGCAATGTTTTAAGACTGGTCCTTAAAAGAAAGAATGGTGCTGTTCTCGATAATGATAAGAGTTATAAAGAACTATGGGATCTTCAAGAAAAATTAAAGAAACACCAACAGGTGGGAACGATTATTTCCTTACCAGTCATTATGAAGGAGGCTGACCAGCATTGGTTAGGACAATTTCTGAGTTGGGACTGGACAGTGGATCTTTTAACGAGTGACACTTTTGATCGGATGGGCAATGGCTTTATTAGTGAAGACCGTAAGGAGACAGCCTATATTCTTAAGATGATTGAGGCCCGGGAGGGAAGAGTTAATCGCCTTGAGGTTGTGAAGGAATTAAAGACCATTGTTCAGCAAAGCCCCTTTCAGTGGGTGAATCCCGCGGGAAGTTACTACTTACAAGGAGAGCTTGCTCAGTCCGTACGCGATAGTCTCATCAAAGGTGTTTCTGGACTCATTGGCGTGCTCTTTTTGGTTCTTCTTTGGGTTTCGGGATCATTCACGGTCTCTCTTGCCGTGAGTTTCTTCTTATCTCTTCTCGTATTGATGATCTTTGGGGTGATGGGGCTTGCAAGAGTACCCATGGACCTTATTTCTTCACCTGCTATAAGCATTGCGCTTGGTATTGCTATTGATAGTCTTATTCATCTCATTCGTGCAGTAAAATCTTTTGGAAAAGAAGTGGAAGGCCCTTGGCAAAGAGGACTTCGCCATCAAGGAGAGGCTATCTTAACGTCGGGTTTTACTGTGATTATAGGATTTAGTGTTTTCCTTCTCTCTAGTTTTCCTCCAAGTCAACGTTTTGGAGGCCTGATCTTAGCGGGAACACTCCTTGCCCTACCAATTACACTCATTATCATTCCCTCAATTTTTAAACGACAGGAGACCCTAGCATGAGTAAGAAATTGAAAGGAGCTCTGCTTATTTTGGTTCTTGGTCTTTTCTCTGTGAGATTAAGTCTTCCTTATCTTCTTAAGGATTATGTCAACGACGTCATTGAAGATGTGGAAGGTTACGAAGGGCATGTAAGCGACGTAGGCCTTTCTCTCTATCGTGGCGCCTATAGCCTTAAAGGAATGGAGCTTGTGATGAAGGAGGAAGGGGAGAAGTATCCTCTTTTTAATGCGCGCGATATTGATATCTCCATACATTGGCATGCTCTTCTTCGTGGAGAGTTGGTTGCTGAAGTTTTCCTAAGTGACTTCTTCTTTGATCTTGATGCCGGTCCCTTAAAAGAGAGAAATGCGCGTGAGAATATTGAAGAGATAAAGAAAACGGATGAAACGGTATGGCTTAAAAGCCTTCGTGCACTGGTTCCTATTAAGATTAATGTTATTGGCTTAAAACGTGGCAATATTATCATCGCAAAAAACACAGAGGATGAGAGAGGAACATTTGCCTTTGAGAACTTAAATGGCGAGCTTTTAAACCTTAGGAATGTGATCCGAAAAAATGATGTCAGTCCGTCCACTTTTAATTTAACAGGTATTGTTTTTAAAGAAGGTTACCTTGAGGCAAGGGGAGGTCTTAATTTCTTAACGCCTTACCCTCAGTATGACGTGAAGGCCAAAGTCACTCAACTTCCTCTTAAGAGAGTGAATTACTTCTCCCAAAAATATGCCTTTCTTGATTTTCACAGTGGAGAGCTCGATCTCTATGCTGAAGTCAAAACTGAGGGAAAAAAGATTGAGGGCTACATCAAACCAGTCTTTGATAATATTGAAGTCTTTGACCTTAGTGAAGAAGAGGGTGGTTTTATCAACCTTATTTGGCAAGGAATTGCAGCAAGTATTCTCAGTGTGCTTGAAAATGGGAAAACCGGAAATGTCGCAACAGTAATACCGATTGAGGGCATGAGGCGTGATCCCCAAACGGACAATATTGTGACTTTTAATAATCTTCTTTACAACGCTTTTATTAAGGCGACTGAAAAAGATTTCTCTCGTGAATAATTGTGTTAAAAAATACACAAATGCTTGACCTCCTTTAAAGGTAACCCCAAGGCCGGAGCTTTAAAATAAGGGTGTACCTTATAAAAGGAGGAAATGATGAAATTAGATTTTTGGTTAGACCCCGCACTTATGAGTACTACCCCAAAACCTAAGGAAAAGCCGGCTAGGCCCAAGAAGCCAGAGGTTGATCCCAATAGAGAAAAGCCTACTCGACCTGCTCGCTATCCTGACAGAGAGATACCAACAGAAACGCCAGATAATATTCCGTTTCCAAGACCGAGCGAGGTTCCCCCTGGCCACCCCTTTGAGTTTCCTCAATAGATAATTGATTGTTTTAGTCAGTGTCGGGTTGGCCCTAGAAGGTGCCATAAAGGCTGGATTAGTTGACTGTGGCGCTTTGTTAAGAGCGCATAAACCCTAGATAATCCTTTAGAAAGTGGCCCTCGTTTTGCTACACTATTAGTAGGGCAGCGGTCCTAGTGTATAATAAGAAAATAAAAATTGGTTTAATTATAACCTACGGATGGGGGAGAGAATGGCATCAGTCAATATCAACGAGTTCATCAAAGACAACTACAAGGCAGAGGACTTTTCTCATCTGCACTGGTCTGGGTCTTTTCAAGAATATGTCGACAAAGTAAGTGAGGATCCAAGAATTGCGAGAAATGCATTTCAAAGAATCCACGACATGATCATGACTTACGGAACCAGTAAATACACTGAATACAAGAAAGAAATTACCAGATACCACTTCTTTGATGACCCCATTGAAAATGGAAAAGATGCTGTCTTTGGAATTGATGTTCACCTTATGAAGTTTCTTAACTTCTTTAAGTCCGCCGCTGCTGGTTACGGAACAGAGAAAAGGGTCCTTCTTCTTCATGGTCCTGTTGGTTCAGCGAAATCTTCTATCTCTCGCTTGGTTAAAAAAGGTTTGGAACACTATAGCCGAACTGATGACGGTGCGATGTATACCTTTGAGTGGTACGACGAAGAAGCCCCCGAAATTCTTGGAGGGCAAAAATCATTTCCTTCACCAATGCACGAAGACCCTCTCAAGCTTATCCCTGTGGAGGTGAGAGCTGAGTTCGTCGAAAAGCTGAATAAGTCTCGCGCCGAGGGCACCTATAAAATTAAGATTAAAGGTTCTCTTAATCCCGCTGACCGTTATATCTACAATGCTTACATGGAAAAGTATGATGGTGACTGGTCGCGTGTGATGGATCACGTGCGAGTGAAGCGTCTTCTCTTAAGTGAAAAAGATCGTATCGGTATTGGGACCTTCCAGCCCAAAGATGAGAAGAACCAAGATTCAACGGAACTGACAGGGGATATCAACTACAGAAAGATCGCCCTCTATGGTTCTGACTCAGATCCTCGTGCCTTTAACTTTGATGGTGAATTTAATATTGCTAACCGTGGTATTGTTGAATTTATCGAGATGTTAAAGCTTGATGTTGCCTTTCTTTATGACCTTCTTGGTGCTTCTCAGGAACAGTCAATTAAGCCAAAGAAGTTTGCCCAGACGGATATTGATGAAGTGATCTTAGGTCATACCAATGAGCCTGAATTTAGAAAGCTTCAAAATAACGAGTTTATGGAAGCCCTTAGAGATAGAACCGTTAAGATTGATATTCCTTATATCACTCGCCTTGATAATGAAGTGAAAATTTATAAGCGTGATTTTAATAATGAGAAAATTCCTCATATGCACGTTGCGCCTCACACGATTGATATGGCCGCTCTATGGTCTGTACTTACTCGTCTTGAGGAGCCTAAGAAAGCAGACCTTACTCGTCTTCAAAAGCTTAAGCTTTACAATGGAAAGACACTTCCTGGTTACAACGAAGATAATGTAAAAGAGCTGCGTAAAGAAGCTATTAGAGAGGGGCTTGAAGGTATTTCTCCTCGTTATATCCAAGATAAACTTTCTAATGCTCTTGTGAAGAATTCTCATGCCGGATGCTTGAATCCCTTCATGGTTTTCAATGAACTTGAAGCGGGCCTTAAGCATCATTCTCTTATTAACTCTTCTGAGCAACTTGATAACTATCGTGAACTCTTGGCCATTGCCCGTCAGGAGTATGAGGACATTGTAAAAAATGACGTTCAAAAAGCGATTAGTGTCGATGAGAATGCGATTCAAACTCTTTGTGCCAACTATATTGATAATGTTAAGGCCTACACGCAAAGAGAGAAGATTCGCAATAAATACTCAAACCGTCTTGAAGATGCTGATGAGAGATTTATGAGAAGTATCGAAGAGAAAATTGATATTCCTGAATCTCGCAAAGATGATTTTCGTCGTGAGATCATGAACTACATTGGTGCTCTTGCCATTGAAGGAAAGCAGTTTGATTACAAGATGAATGAGCGTCTTCATAGGGCCCTTGAACTTAAGCTCTTTGAAGATCAAAAAGATACGATCAAACTTAAGACCATCATCTCTAAAGTTGTCGATAAAGAGACACAAGAGAAGATTGATGTGGTGAAATCTCGTCTGATCAAGAATTTCGGCTACTGTGAAATTTGCGCGACAGATGCTCTTAACTTTGTTGCTTCAATCTTTGCCAAGGGAGACTCGGCAAAGTCGTAACAAGAGAGACCACAAAGTTTAGGAGAAGATCATGGATCATCCCATAAAAAGAGACCACACCCGCTTTCGCAATATTGTGAAAGGCAGGGTGCGGGATAATTTACGAAAGTATGTCTCTCAAGGGGAAATGCCAGCACCAAAGGGTGATGGCACCTATAAAATTCCTATGCCTTCCATTGAGACACCTCGCTTTAAATTTGGTGACCAATCCCAAGGGGGAACAGGTCAGGGCGATGGTCAGCAGGGTGATCCTGTTGATGGCCAAGAGGGCGAGGGACAACCAGGCGAAGGGGAAGCTGGCGAAGGTGAGGGTAATAAAGAGCTTGAAGTAGAGCTCAGCCTCGATGAGCTTGCCAGTATCCTTGGAGAAGAACTGAGTCTTCCTAATATTGAGCCTAAGGGCAAGAAGACGATGCAATCAACCACTGATAAGTATTCTTCCATTGGTACCTCAGGACCTGATTCTCTCAAGCATTTTAAGCGCTCTTATAAAGAAGCCCTTAAGAGACAGGTGGCCATGGGCACCTACGACCCTGAAAATCCAATCATTATTCCCATTAAATCCGATATGCGTTTTCGCTCGTCAACTCAGAAAGTGGAGTTTGAAAACTCAGCCGTTGTCATTTACATGATGGACGTTTCGGGCTCAATGGGGGACGAACAAAAGGAAATTGTCAGAACAGAGTCCTTTTGGATCAATTTGTGGTTAAAGTCTCAGTATAAAGATATTGATATTCGCTATATTATTCACGATGCCACGGCAAAGGAAGTTGATGAGACCACCTTCTTTAGAACAAGAGAAAGTGGCGGAACACTTATTTCCTCTGCCTTTAAGTTGTGCCGTGAAATCATCGAGGCTGACTACAATCCAAGTGAGTGGAATATCTATCCCTTTCATTTTAGTGATGGGGATAATTGGTCTACCGATGATACGAAACTTTGCTTAGATATTCTTAATAATGACATTCTTCCTTCCTCTAACGTTTTTTGTTACGGACAGGTTGAAAGTCGTTATGGAAGTGGCCAATTTTATAAAGACCTTGTGGGCGCCTACAAGGAAGATCATGAAAAGGTTATTCTTTCAAAAATTAAGAATAAAGAGGCCATTCTTGATTCAATCAAAGATTTTCTAGGGAAGGGTAAATGACCACAAGAACACAACCCATCACGGGGGAACTTCTCAAATTAAAAGATGAAATCCATCAGTACGCTCTGGATTATGGTCTTGATTTCTATCCCGTTGTTTTTGAAGTCTGTGATTACGATACGATTAATATCCTTGCTGCCCAGGGCGGCTTTCCTAGTCGCTATCCTCATTGGCGCTTTGGGATGGAGTATGATCAACTCTCTAAGTCTTATGCTTATGGGCTTTCAAAAATTTACGAGATGGTCATCAATACCGATCCTTGTTACGCCTACCTTCTTAAGGCTAATCATATTGTTGACCAAAAAATTGTTATGGCCCACGTCTATGGTCACGCTGATTTCTTTAAGAATAATCTCTGGTTCAAGTCTACTGATAGAAGAATGATGGATGTGATGGCCAATCATGGAACGAAAGTTCGCCGCTATATGGAGCGCTATGGCCAGGATAAAGTAGAGGAGTTTATTGATCGCGTCCTCTCTCTTGAGAATCTTCTCGATATCAATGTTCTCTTTGAAACGCCTGAGGTTCAGCGCTCGCGTTCAAGTAAAGAGAGCGCTTACCATAATGAATTCTTTCACGATGATGACGACGACGACCGCTCAACTCACCTTAAGAGTTTTATGCGCTCAAAGCTTTTCAATCCAGAGAGTGAAGGTCCCGAGCGACCTGAAGGTCTCGATGAACAGCCTAGTAGTTATCGTCCTAAGCCGACTTATATCTCTCCCCGCGATATCATGATGTATCTTGTGGAGCATGCGCCCTTAAAAGAGTGGCAAGCCGATATTTTAGCGATTCTTAGGGAGGAAGCTTATTACTTCTTACCTCAGAGAATGACGAAGATTATGAACGAGGGCTGGGCTTCCTATTGGCACTCAACGATTATGACCAAGAACGCTCTTAAATCCAGCGAGATTATCGATTTCTCTGATAAGCATGCTGGGGTGATGGCGATGAGCCGAAAGCAAATCAATCCTTATAAGATCGGCATTGAGATGATGAGGGATATCGAGTACCGCTGGGATACGGGACGTTTTGGAAAAGAGTATAACGAGTGCACTGATATGCATGAACGTGAGAATTGGAATCGACCAACACGTCAAGGACGAGAGAAGATCTTTGAAGTGAGAAAGTCTCATAATGATGTGACTTTCATTGATGAATTCTTCACTCGTGAGTTTTGTGAACGCATGCAAATGTTTACTTATAAGTACAACCCGAGGACCGCGCGCTTTGAAATAGACAGACGCGACTTTGAGGCCATTAAAGCGAAGCTTTTGATGAGCCTTACTAACTTTGGTCAACCTGTAATTGAAATTGAATCAGGTAATTTTGCTAATCGTGGAGAACTGCATCTCATTCATCGTCACCAAGGTGTGGATTTAGATATGGGTTATGCTTCAGACACTCTTCGCAATATTCAGGCGATATGGAGTCGCCCGGTGAATCTAACGACCATTCAAGAGGGTAAGGAAGTGACTTTTGTTCACGATGGAAAAGAGTTTAGACCCCTTAAGTAGTTATTTGGGGTCTACTGTGACTTGTTGGTTGTCGAGTTCTTCAATATCACGCTGATCGACGGTGACACTCTCTCTCAGGGGAGTGATTGTGGCCCTCTCTTTTAACTTTCTAAGGTCGAAATCTTCAACGACGAGGGTGGGTTCGTCTCTTTTTAGGGTGAGACCAATATTTTCCCACTGAAGAACTTGTAAGTAGAGCCAGCAATTGAGACCGTCATAGAAACGACAAGCGCGACTTGCAGCCTTTTCAAGGGTTTTATTATCTGCATTTCTTAAGGCCACGTAGCTATTCATCTGGTTGAGGTCTCTTGGAATATCCCCTTGGTAGAGTTTTTCAAGGTAGAGGATATTTTCTTTGGCCGTCTTAAAGTCTTCCTTTCTTAAAAAGAAGAGAGTCTCAAGAATGAGTTTCTTACGGTCATTGGAATTGAGTTCAACGACTCTCTTGAGCATGTCAAGGCCCTCGTCCCAAAGTCCTAGAATGTAGGACAGGGGGATGGAGCGTTTAAGGGCATTCTCAGAATTTTCTTTCTTTGCCAGGGCCAACTTGAAGTGGCCAAAGGCGAGCTCATACTTCTTTTCAAGAAGGTTAACATTACCGCGAATATTGTCTGAATTGGGGCTTTCAATATCTTCAATAAAATCGAGGGCCCTCTTAATATTTCCACTCCTATAATAGGCAAAACCAATAAGTTCCCTAATTTTCTTTGAGCGATAGGCCTCTGGCGGTAAAGAGCCAATATATTTTAAAATGATTCTCTCTTTGTTGAGATAAAGGGCCATTTTCATCCATGTCTCAGTAAAGTCAGAGTCGCCATAAGCATTTCTAAAACTCTCAATCAAATTACCTTTTAGAAGGTCTTGGTCTTTCTCTTTAATTTTTGTCATCTGGGTTAACCAGAATTGGTTGGAGTTGGCATAATCGATGGTGAGGTTCTGACATGAGCCCACTTCTTTTTGTAAAGATCTGACATCGTCTAGAGCGATAAGATTGATCACTCTTAGTAGACAAATTTCTCGATAATTTTGAACGCGGTTAAATTCTGTGGCACTGACAAGATCAAGGGACTCTTGATAGCGACCCTCGATAAAGGCAATGACCGCAAGGTAGCGGTATTTAATGAGACCCAATTCTGTTTTTTTCTCGTTTACTTTTGAGAGGAAGAATTTAGCAAGATTGATATCACCATTGATGATGGATTTCTTTGCCTGCTGAAGGGCAAAGATCACCGATTTCTTCTCATCTAGCTTGCGCTTGAGGTTGTAGGCTTCGATTTCCTGATCATTATAGAAAGACCAGTCTTTATTAAATTGCAGGGCCGTCATAGGAGAGCTTGAAGTGCTTTGATTGGGCGCAGCCACAGCCTGTACTCCTAGGAAGTACAAAGGGAAGAAAAATTTTCCTAAAACACCAATCATATCTCTCATAGTTGTCTCGTCGGATGAGGGTGCCGATAAATTGATAAGACTTAAAAGGTAAGTGATGATAGGAAAAATGATTCGGTTGAAACTTTTTTACTCGGTTATAGTGTTGGTAATGTCCCCATACTCCTATGGCCTAATGCCCTTAGAGAATGTTCTTCTCGGTGATTACGTGAGTGAAAAATCTGAGGACCTCTCTTCTCCAATCGACACCCTTTTTGAGCGATATGACCAACAAATGAGCCGACAAGATATCCTTAAATATCCACTTGGCCTTGATGAATCTAAGATAGAGTCCCCGCGAAAGCTTTTAAAAGACCGTATTAAGCTTGGTCTCTATCGGGGCATCATTGAAGAGGGTTACAATCTTAGGAATCAATGTGCCCTTGAAAAGAGAGCTCTTCGTTATCCGATTCCAAGTGAAAAGCAGCAGGCCAAGAGGACTTTTATCGCTACTCTTCAGTATAAAATTTTGGATCTCACTTCTTACTTCTTACCTGTATACGCTAAATACTTTGAGTGGGAGAAGGATGACTATAAGAACCTTGTGGACAATCTCGTCGGTAATTACTGTAGCCAAAATTTAACGACGATTAGTCTTAGAAATTTAAAAATCAACATGATGAGACGATATGATCGCGCCGATCGTGTGAATCTTCCAAGCATCAAAGAGAACCTCTATTTTCCTGAAAAATTAGGTCTACAAGAAACACGACGAAATGCCCGCGAAAGTGAATTTGCTTATACTATAGAGCTTTTCAAGTCCTCTTGTTCTTGGGGTAATGATACAGATAACTATCGCCTCTTAGTTCCTCTTTTAAGGAGTCCCGTCGTTGCCGCTATGGTGTTAAGAGAACTCTCTGGTCAGTCCTTGACATGGATTGAAGAAAAGAGTCGTCCTGGTTTAGAGAGTGAGGACACCACTCGCATTGTCTGCAAGAATCTCATTTGCCGCAAAAGCTCTGAAAAGGATTTTAATCGTTATATTCCTAAAGCGCTGGGCTCAACAGGGGTCCTTGGAGATTTTAAAAATCTTTGGTGTACTGAGCTTAGGGACGCCGACTATCTCTTTAAAAATCAGGTACCGCAAATTGCAAAGATAATTAAAAGCCGCACGATGGATGAAGATCAATTTCTTGTCAGTCAGCTTGTGGCCTTAGAGTCTGGAGTGCCTGATCTGATGATTCTTGCGCCTAAGTTTTCTGACCTCTTAAGCCAGACGCGATCAAGTGTAGATCAGACCTGGGATTTTTGGGCTGAAGGGCAAAATGACAATTATAAAAAGGCCCTGGCCTATGAAGAAGCACTTCAAATTGAGCCCGCACCAACTCGTCTCTTCTTTAAGAATCTGAGACCGAAATTCTCCGTTGAGCTTGATATTAATCAAGGAGAGTTTGATCGGGTTAATAATATTCTTGGAAAGTTAAGAACTAAGATGAATCTTAAGTTTTCTAAGAAGTTTCTTAAGTGGGCGAGAGAGCAGTGGAGTAGTATTGAAAGAATAAGTGATGAGCAAACGGCAAAGCAAAGAGAAGAACGAATCCGTCTGCCTTTTAAGAAGATGATTGGCGAGCAAATGGAAACTCTACTTTCAAGCTATCCGGTGGTGCCCCTTAAAAAGGAAATAGACCAGCTCATTATTGATGAAATTCTTGGTCAGCTCGTGAGCTATGATGGAAACTTTTTCAAAGGTGAAGTTGAGGGCATGGTGGAAGTACCTGTCTATATAAATTACGGACTCTTCGCTCTGCGCCATCTCAGAGATCGTTATATGATAAAGCGCAATCAAGGTTTGATTTCTAGTGACATTGAGAAGTTGAGGTTTCTAAGGCTTTAAGACCGTGGTAGAGTGCGCATCATGACGAAGAAGAAGACCCTTGAGGGTGAAATCATTATTGACGACAATGCTCAGGATAGCTCGCAAGATGCTTCCCAAGCTCCTCAGAAAGATGAGGAATTTGACACCATTGATGTTACGCCCCTTAGAAAATTAGAAGAGGCCAAGAGCTTTGATGATATTGATGAACAGCTTGAGGCCATTAACAATGCTCTCATTCCCGCTACGGGTGGTGAGCTTGTTCCGACCCAAAAGAGTAAAGATCCTCTCACTGCTTATATGCGAGAAATTAGCCGCTATCCGCTTCTTAGTGAAGAGCAGGAGAAGGCACTGACAACGGCCCTGGCCGAAACGGGTGATGTTGAAATCGCCAAAAAGCTCGTTCTTGCTAACCTTCGTTTAGTCGTAAAAATTGCCATGGAATATAAGACGGCCTGGCAAAATACGATGGATCTCATTCAAGAGGGAAATATCGGTCTTATGAAGGCGGTCAGTAAGTATGACGCTGATAAAGGCGCTAAGCTAAGCTATTACGCGAGCTGGTGGATCCGCTCCTATGTTCTCAAGTTTATTCTCGACAACTTTCGCCTCGTAAAGATTGGAACGACAAATGAGCAAAAGAAGCTCTTCTTTAATTTGATGAAAGAGAAGAGCCGCCTTGAGGCCCAGGGGATCACCCCTGACGCCAAAGTGATTAGTGAAAATCTTGGGGTCAGTGAAAAGGCCGTTATCACCATGGATAAGAGACTTGATCCCTCTAGTGGTGGTGAGGTGAGTATTGATAGTCCTGTTAGTGATGAAGGCAGCGGGGGAACTTTTGCGCAGTACCTTGAAGATGATGGACCGACGCCTGAAGAAATTGTTGAAGAGGGTCAATCTCTTGAGCTTCTGAGAGAGCACCTCACTGATTTTGTGGGTGGGCTTAAAGAGCGAGATAGAGATATCTTTAAAAAACGGCTACTTAGCGAGATGCCACCCAGTCTCCAGGCGATCGCTGATGATTATGGCATTAGCCGTGAGCGTGTGCGTCAGATTGAAGAAAGGTTAATGCGAAACTTAAAGGTTTACATGGCCCAGCATATCAGGTAAATTCCCGAAATCGTATTATTAAGCGCCCCACAAGTGGTAAGACTTTCTAGTGAAGCCAAGCTGCCGTGAGGGTAAGTGAAGAGGAGAAAGAAATGATCAGTTCTGAAAAAACAGCTGAAATCGTAAAAACTTTTGGTGCCAAATATGGTGCAGGTGAAAAGGACACTGGTTGTACAGCTGTTCAGGTTGCGATTCTTACAGAGAGAATTAACGGCCTTAAAGAGCACTTTGCTGCTAACAAGCATGACTACCACTCAAATCGTGGTCTTCTTAAGATGATTGGACGTCGTCGTTCACTTCTTAAGTACCTTCGTAACTCAAGTGAAGATAACTACAAGTCAGTTATTAAGGATCTTGGGCTTAGAAAGTAAGCAAGAAATAAAGCAAAAAAGACTGAAGGGGAGGCTTTTGGCCTCCCCTTTCTTTTTTTGGGGTATTTTCAATCTTGATTGAAGTGCCTATAATGAAGACACATTTTTTAGAGGATGGACTCGATTCTAAGACAAGGATTTAAGGGATATTTGAAATAGCTAAATACCCTTAGTTGTTTGAAATATTCTTTGAATCCCCCTTAGTTTCCATGGCCTCCTCATTATTTTTTTACAGGAGATTCGTCTATGAACGAAAACAAGAAAACATGGAGCCTCAATTATGGGGGCAGAGAAGTAACAATTGAAACTGGCCGTTTGGCCAAGCAAGCAGATGGCTCAGTTCTCGTGAGCTGTGAGGGAACTCAAGTTCTCGTCACTGTTTGTTCAGCGAGAACAGTTAAAGATGGTCAGGATTTCTTTCCACTTCTCGTAGAGTACACAGAGAAATTCTATTCAGCAGGTAAGTTCCTCGGTGGTTTTAGAAAGCGTGAAGGGCGTCCTACTGATCAAGAGACACTTAATGCGCGTCTTATTGACCGTCCTTTAAGACCTCTTTTCCCAGAAGGGTATATGTTCGACACTGTCGTTTCATGTACCGTTCTTTCTTATGGTCCTAATGGTGACCCTGAAGTTCTTGCAGGTCTTGGAGCATCAGCTGCCCTAACGATTTCAGACATTCCTTTCGCGGGTCCTATTGGTACTTGTAAGGTTGGTCGTGTTAATGGAGAGTTCGTGCTCAATCCAAGCCATGAGCAGTGGGAAGAGTCTGACCTAGAAATCGCCGTTGCCGCTTCAAAAGACGCTATCCTTATGGTTGAAGGTGAAGCAGAAATCGTTCCTGAAGATCAAGTTCTTGCAGCGATCTGGTTTGCTCACGACAATATTAAAGAGTACGTTTCTCTCCTTGAGAAAGTGCGTGAAGAAGTTGGTAAGACGAAGCGTGAATTTGTTTCCGCTGCGGCTAACGAAACAATGGTAAGTAAAATTACAGCTGACTTTGCTGGTGATGCTCGTGCTTGTATTTCAACTGTTGATAAGATGGAAAGACAAGCAGCCACAAGAGCCCTTGAAGCTAAGGTAAAAGAAGCAATGGCAGCTGATCCTGCCGCTTTTGGTCTTAGCGAGGACGCTTCTTTCGGTAAGGAAGCTTACAAAGGTGTTGATGAACTCATGTATAATATGATGAGAGCTGACATCCTTAACGAAGAGAAGAGAATTGGCGGTCGTAAGATGAACGAAGTTCGTCAGATTGAGACTGAAACATCAATTCTTCAAACTCCACACGGATCTTCACTTTTCACTCGTGGTGAAACACAGGTCATGGCCGCAGTTACTATCGGCGGTAAGTCTGGTGAGCAGATGAGTGACCGTATTGTTGGCATTAATTACGATAAATTTTATCTTCACTACAACTTTCCTCCTTACTCAGTTGGGGAAGCTCGTGGTGTAAGAGGTGTTGGTCGTCGTGAACTTGGTCACGGAAACCTCGCTGAGCGTGGTGTAAAAGCGGTAATGCCAGAAGAATTTCCTTACACAACTCGTGTAGTTTGTGAGGTTCTTGAATCAAATGGTTCTTCTTCAATGGGCTCTGTTTGTTCTGCTTCAATGGCGCTAATGGATGCTGGTGTTCCTCTTAAAGCCCCAGTTGCTGGGATTGCAATGGGTCTAATTACTGAGGGAGATCGCTTCAAGGTTCTTACTGATATTCTTGGTGACGAAGATCACCTTGGTGATATGGACTTCAAAGTTGCTGGTACAACTGAAGGTGTAACAGCGATTCAGATGGATATTAAAATCACAGGTCTTACTCGTGAGATCGTTGAAACAGCAATGAAGCAAGCACAAGAGGGTCGCCTCCATATTCTTGGTGAAATGGCGAAGACAATCTCTAGTGAAAGAGCTGAATTTAAAGATGGCGTTCCTCGTATCGAAACGACGAAGATTCCAACGGATAAGATCGGTGCCCTCATTGGTCCAGGTGGTAAGAACATCAAGCAAGTTCAAGAAGACTTTGGCGTAACAATGGAAGTTGAAGAAGACGGAACTGTTAAGGTTCTTGGTACTGATTCACAAGTTCTTAAAGATTGCGTGAATTTTATTGCTCTTCAAATTAATGGTCCAGAAGTGGGATCGATCTATGACGCAAAAGTTGTGACTCTTAAAGAGTACGGTGCTTTCGTTGATATCGTTCCTGGTGTGAGTGGACTCGTTCACGTCTCAGAAATTGCAGATGACCGTGTTAATGATGTTGCTCAATATGTTTCTGAAGGTGATACCGTTAAAGTGAAGGTTATCGAAGTTGATCGTATGGGTCGCTTGAAGCTTTCTTGTAAAGCCGTAGAGCCACTTAAAAAGAAAGACTCTTAAAGCATATCGAGGAGAGGCAATGAATAAGGTAAAGCTACTCGCTCTTGAGCACTTTGACCGCACTTTTGACTTTCCTCGCTATGAAACTGAAGGAGCTGCTGGCGCTGATATAAGGGCCAGCTTACCTTCAAAAATGCGAGGGGAAGGTCTTATCATTAGGCCAGGTCAGAGGGTTTTAGTCCCTACTGGGCTAGCGATGGAAATTCCCCTTGGTTTTGAAATTCAGGTGAGGCCACGCTCTGGCCTCTCTTTCAAGACGAGCCTCCTCGTCGTAAATAGCCCCGGCACCATTGACTGTGATTACCGCGGAGAAGTGAAGGTCATTCTTGGTAACTTTGGTACTGAGGACTACACTATTTCTCATGGTGATCGTATCGCTCAACTGGTGCTAGCTCCTGTGACTCAGGCCCAATTTGTGGAAGGGGAGACCCTTACCTCGACGGAGCGTGGAGCAGGTGGTTTTGGATCTACTGGTAAGAATTAAGGATAATCGATGGCAGACTTAAAAGTACCCTATAGCAAATTAAGTAATAAAGAAGACGCTTACAAAGAGGCCTGTGCTCTTATTACCCCCGAGTATATTGAGAAGTGGAAGATCAAAGCTGATATCAGCTATGATGAAGCCAATACAAAATTACAGGCTAAGGGAAAAGGCTTTACTCTTGACCTGGTTTTCACCGATACTCAGGCGGAAGTAAATTGTGACCTCTCTTTTATGCTAAAACCCTTTAAAAAGTCGGTTTTAGAGACGATTGAGGGTAAATTAAAAAGGCATATCTAAATGACGACTCATACGGTGACTTTTCAGCCCTCGGGGCAAACTCTTGAAGTGGAGGAAGGCAAGGCCCTTCTCACGGCAGCGAGAGAAGCCGGTATCTATATAAAGTCGTCGTGTGGGGGTTATGCAACTTGTGCTGATTGTGTCGTTAAAATAATGCAAGGACAGGATAACCTCAATACTCCACCCCTTGATGAAACAAAGCTTATTGGTAATGTCTTTCACATCACGAAGGAGAGACTAAGCTGTCAGGCCATGGTGACAGGCCCAATTGAAGTGGACCTCTCCCTTCATGATAAGACTACTGATGCTGTTAAGCTTAACGAAAAAACAAAGAAGAACTTTACGCCTCCAGCAAAAGGTTCTGTTCGCAAGCGGACAAAGGAAGAGGTGGCCGCTATTCATGAAGAGCGCCATCAAAACTTTAAAGCTAAAGAAGAGAAGAGGAACTCTTGGCAGCGTCACTGGGAGCAGGATAAAGATCCTACTCGCATGCCTGGTAAGGGGGGGAATCGTCGCCCTAAGCCCTTTGTCATTCCTGAGCAAGAGCCTGAGACGGACAAAGACAAAGAATAATTAGCTAAACACCCGCTGGCGCCACCTCATAAAAGGCGCCTCAATGAGCAGATAACTTCCAAGCGCGCACAGATAAATGAGAATCAATCGCAAAGCGAGATTTTCATCTCCATAGGCCTTCCAAGCGAAGGGCACATGCCATAAATAGAGACTATAGCTAAGACTTCCTAAGTGAACCATAAGAGGAAGGTTTAAAAAGCGGCTCATCAGACTCTTGTTAGAGACGGCATAAATGATTAGCAGACACATGCCAAGGCAATCCAAACTATACCCCACGGTCATGGTGTATTTTCCCTGAAAGCTCATTTGAAGAAAGCGCGAGAAGAAGAAAATGTGAAAGGCACTAAGATAGTGCAGTTTAAATTTGAGAATACCTTTATTTAATTTTTCAAAGAGATCGGCGCGATAGGCGTAGGCCAGTAAGCAGCCGAACATAAGGCTATCAATTCTTGTGTGGGTCATAATGCTAATGCGTGGTCTTAAATCGACAAAGAGATAGTAGGTCGCCACACGAAGAAGAGGCGCGAGAATGATCATGGTAAGGGGGAAGCGAAAACCAAAACGCTTGTAAGAGAGAGCAAAGGCGATAGGCCAGATCAAATAGAATTGTTCCTCAAGGGCAAGAGACCAAAAGTGACCGATATGCCAGGGATTCTTATCGGAGAGGTAGTTACTGGTATAGGTAATGGCGGCGAGGATATCTTGCAGGCTCATCTCAAGAGGAGCAGCTAAGGAAAAATAAAGACCAATACAAGCAAAGTAGAAGTAATAGGCGGGAAAGATTCTAAAGAGCCTTTTAATAAAAAAGACTTTGAAATCTACCTTCATCGTTTGCTGGCGTTCCAGGATTAAGAGATTAGTGATGAGAAAACCACTTAAAACGAAGAAGAAAGTGACTCCCGTATATTGATTACCAATTGAGAAGGCGAGGGATAGCCCTAGACGCCGTCCAAAAACCTCTTCAAACCAAGGCGTGTAGAGGTAGCTAAAGTGGCCTATAATGACAAAGAGACAGCTTAAACCTCTTATTCCATCTAGGCTTGGAATCTTCTTCGGTTTGAATGTATTGAGAAAGACTTCTTTCATGACCTTAGTCTAAAAGAGGATGGGATCAAAAGAGGGAAAGGGGGGACTTTTGCTTGGTTCTTGGAGGGTCAGTAAAGTTATGGCCCATGTGAGTAATGATTAAATAGCCTCTATTTCCCAAAAAAGAAAAGGGAGCCCCGAAGGACTCCCTTAATAAGCGAATGGAGACTCAATTCACTCGCTGTTAAACTACCAGTATTGCCGCACTGGTAATATATCTCTCTCTCCTCAATCACCAAAAAAGCAGGAAAATATGGTGATCGAAAAACTTATAGGCCTTCTTAAAAGTTGGCGGCCAATTTAGGCCGCCATTAACTTCAATAGGGGCAAACTTAATTTATAGACGATTGGTTTTTGTCCGTTGTTTATTGGGTGAGGATGTTATGCCAATAAAAAAGATTTCACTCAACTGGTGCTGAGCGAATTCGTTTTTGGGCATGAACTAGTGAAAAAATTTCAGCTTATTGGCAAGAGGGAATGGTGTAGCTTTTCTTGGCCACTGGAACCATTTCTACGCCATAAGAAGTGTTGACCTCTTCAAGAATATCGATATCGACACTGAAAATATGGTTATAGGACTGAACGAAATTTTGAGTTGGTTTACCAGAAGTATCATTAAATTGAAGATGGATACCATGCCAATTGAGGCGGTGGGTGTGCTTGATCATATCGTGGCCTTTACAGACTCTCTTAGTCACACTACTTTGATAGGTTTCTGCAGCAGCACTGAAGTCAATTTCCTGGTCAGGGCCTACTTGTGTGCACTGCTCGTTAACACCATCAAAAGTGCAGTATTCACGAACTAATATAGTTCCCGTACAAGTCAAAACTGGATCAATGGTTTTAATCTCATTCTCTTCTTTTGAGTGGCAAATATTATCTAGAGGTACTTTAGTTCCATGGAAGTTAAAAGTAGGCCAGCTTACTTTGAGGTCTTCTCTGAGGTTGAGTTGTCCCCAGTCCATTTCATCTATATCAATAATTTCCTGGGAGTTACCACCAGAGAGTCCTCCACTGCTTTGGGCCCAGGAGGCATCACTTATAAGGAATGAACCCATAAGAAGAGCGAAAACAATAACACTTTTAATTCGCCCAAGAAGGACCTCAAAAGCGTAGCGCTCTCCACCGTCACGTCTATTCTTGCGATGTTCTCCCATAATGGTTTCGGCCTTAGTGAGAGTTTCCTCGACAAGATCTTGAAGCTTTTTAAAACCTTCGGCGTCAACATCATTGATATGAAATTTAAATTTACCTTTGTCTTCACCTGATTGATATTGCATCTGCTGATCAGAAACAATGGTGCTGATAAGATCATAACTTGATTGCTTGGTGATAATGGGATCAACCTTTCCCGTGCGATAGATTTTACCCAAATCGGTTAGGTCAATGGTGATAACATTTTGACTAGCAAGCCGTTCTAGTTTTGATTCAATTGAGCGGCCATAATCAATACGAAGATCCACTAGGGGAACTCCCTCTTCCTCGCTATTCACAATATCGACATAGGCATTCATAAGATCGAGATCTTTCGCTAAGAGGTAGGAGACTTTCTCATTGAGCTTTTGAGCGTTCTCCTTTTCAAGATCATCATGAACTTCAAGGTATTCTTCAGAAATGGAGGTATTGTAAAAGTGGGCCCAGGCACGACGCTGCTCGACTTCTAATCCACAGATTTTAAGGATACGCAGACCTGTATTGAGGGCCGGTGTTGCCTTTCCGTTTTTAATTTCTGAAAGGTGACCCTTTGAGACCCCAAGCTTTCTCGCCACTTGAGACAAGGAGAGTTTAGAACCTTCAAGAAAGGTATTGAGCTCTCTATTTAATGTGTCGGGTCCAATTTGTGAAAATAACATCTGCTATTTCTATCCTTATTATTTATTGGGGCTATCATAACCAAAAATAACGCGGCGTTCACTAAAATCGAACAGTGAGGGAAATAATTACAGAAGACGGCTAGCTCTTAGACGAAAACCTCTAACTAATTGATAATACTACTCTTTGTCGTCAATATTATCGAGGTCCAGCTCTCTTGAGAGGGTAAGGCCTGCCACGTGCTCTTTCTCTTTCTTAATAAAAGGAAAGTTCACTTCTTTAAGGGGGAGGTGGTCTTCTTTTTGCCAGTCGTAGGCAACGGTAATGGTCTTTGGCACAAACTCAGTAAGACTTGAGATGAAGTAGTCTTGAGGAAGTTGGGCCATGGGGTCCATTTCGCCTTCTTCATCCTCTTGAATCTCCATCATAGGGCGCTTGTTGGTGTTCTTAACGACAATAGCCCCTTGGATTTTCTCTTTGGGGATATCGTTTGTTAAAGACCAGGAACCAATGTGAAAGAAATCAAGGAAGAAGGTCGACTTTTGATACTTAAGTTTACGGGGAAGA
Source organism: uncultured Bacteriovoracaceae bacterium (assembly GCA_950054155.1). Taxonomy (GTDB): domain Bacteria; phylum Bdellovibrionota; class Bacteriovoracia; order Bacteriovoracales; family Bacteriovoracaceae. Next base: position 49,270 of record CATLOT010000002.1, on the reverse strand, counting down.
AGGAGGGATTGAATAAAGCGCCTCGTACTCGGGTCTTTAGACTTCTTAGCCAGCTTATCAGCTAGGGCAGAATCTTCAATTCTAATAATATAGGCGCCAGGGTTCTTAGTGCTTCTAAAGAGCATGTACTGAAAAGCAATGCTAAAGAGCGTAAAAAGCTTTTGTTGAGCGAGGTGGATGTGCTTGTCACCGCTCTCGTCAGTTTCTACCAGGGCCTTTACTGATTCGTATAAATCAACTTTTGAAATGTCTCTTCCTCTCATGTGACGCAAAGTTAAAGTAATGATGGTTTTCTGTCTATATTTTTTTTGACGATGAACGCTTAGCGCACTAATATTCATCGCAAAACATTGATAATCACGATTGGAGAAACGCATGAAATTAATGGCGAAAACCAGAAACATTGGGATCTCTGCCCATATTGACTCAGGGAAGACAACCCTGACGGAAAGGATCCTTTTCTACTGTGGTGAAATCCACAAAATTGAAGACGTTCGTGGTGGCGGCGATGGCGCGACTATGGACCACATGGAACTTGAAAAAGAGAAGGGTATTACTATTACTTCTGCTGCAACGACTGTATGGTGGCGCGGCTTTGAAGGTAAAGGAACAACTCACGCAGCAGGTGTAGACAAAGATACACGTGTTAATATCATTGATACTCCCGGACACGTTGACTTCACTGTAGAAGTTGAGCGTTCACTTCGTGTTCTCGATGGTGCGATTCTCGTTCTTTGTTCTGTTTCTGGTGTTCAATCGCAGTCAATTACTGTTGACCGTCAGATGAAGCGTTACCGTGTTCCTCGTCTTTCTTTCATGAACAAAATGGACCGTATGGGTGCGAACCCATTTAAGGGTCGTGATGCTCTTAGAGAGAAGCTTGGTCACAATGCTGTTCTTATGCAAATCCCAATCGGTGCTGAAGATGCCTTTGAAGGTGTTGTTGATCTGATTACTAAGAAAGCCTACTACTTTGATGGAGACAACGGTGAGAAAGTTCGCATTGAAGAATGTCCAGCTGATCTCGTTGATCAAATGGAAGAAGTAAGAGCAGAGATGATCGATGCTGTTGCTGAATTTGATGATGAAGTTATGGAAGCATACCTTGAAGGAAACGAGCCAAGTGAAGACGATCTTCACAAGTGTGTTAAGGCCGGTGTTAACTCTCTTGAGCTAACTCCTGTTTTCATGGGTTCTGCTTTCAAAAACAAAGGTGTTCAAGCACTTCTCGAAGCTGTTGCCAGATACCTTCCTTCACCACTTGAGTGTGAAAAGCCAAGTGCGAAGAGAGAAATGAAAGATGGAACTGAAGAGAATATTCACCTTGAACCAGATCCAACTAAGAACCTTGTTATGATGGCCTTTAAAATTACTGATGAGCAATTTGGTCAGCTAACTTATACTCGTATTTACTCAGGAACTCTTAATAAGGGTGATACTGTTTACAATACACGTACGAAGAAGAAGACTCGTATCGGTCGTATCGTGAGAATGATGTCAAATGACCGTGCGAATATCGACGAAGCTCACGCTGGTGACATCGTCGCTCTCGTAGGTATTGACTGTGCTTCAGGTGATACTTTCGTAGGAAATGATGATGATCTTGATATCTCTTGTGAAGGTATTCACGTACCAATTCCAGTGATCGAGCTTTCTATCAACGTAAAAGACAAAGCAGAACAAGCGAAGCTTTCTAAAGGTCTTCAGCGTTTCATGAAAGAAGATCCAACTTTCCACGTTTTCACTGATGAAGAATCAGGAGAAACACGTATTGCTGGTATGGGTGAGCTTCACCTTGAAATCTATGTTGAGCGTCTTAAGCGTGAATACGGATGTAATCCAGAAGTTGGTGCTCCACAGGTTAACTACCGTGAGACCATTACAACGGAAACTCCATTTGAATACACTCACAAGAAGCAAACTGGTGGTTCTGGTCAATTTGGTCAGGTTGTGGGAACTCTTCGTCCTCTTACAGCTGACAACAAAGATGCAGAAGATCAGGTTTTCAAATTCCACAATGAAATTAAAGGGGGATCGATTCCTGGTGAATTCATTGGTGCCTGTGAGAAAGGTTTTGAAGACGTTATGGACAATGGTCCACTTGCGGCCTTCCCTGTTATTGACTGTGAAGTCTTCCTTCAGGACGGTAAGTACCACGATGTTGACTCTTCAGATATGGCCTTCCGTATTGCTGCTCGTCAGGCGATGAGAAAAGCAATTAAGAACGCAAACCCAGCTCTTCTTGAGCCACTCATGAAAGTTGAAGTGACAACTCCTGATGAGTACCAAGGGACAGTTATTGGTGACCTTTCTTCAAGACGTGGTCTTATCCAAGGTACAGAGACTGATCCCAATGGTGAGGTAATCGTAAACGCTGAAGTTCCACTTTCTGAAATGTTTGGTTACTCAAATGACCTTCGTTCAGCAACTGCTGGTAAAGCGTCTTACACGATGGAATTTGCTCGTTACGCTGAAGCTCCTTCAAATATCGCTGATGATGTTATGAAGAAGCGTGCTGAGAAGCTTGCTAACGACGATTAATCGTTTATTACAATTCTTAATGAAAGGGGCTCCCAATTGGGGGCCCCTTTTTTTTTTTAGGCAAATAGTGCCGCGCCATTAACTTAGAAAAGAAACCTACTACCATAAAGTAATTCCCCCTATAGCAACTGGAGTTACGATGAAGTCTCTCATTTTTTTAGCCCTTTTTTCATGCTCTTCTTTTTCAGCCGAAGTGGGTCAATACCTCAATTATCAAACGAGGGAAATTGGTCAAAGTGAGGTGACAAATGTCATCGAAAGGATAGTGGATAGAGATGATGATTTTCTCTCTCACCTAGCGGTTGTTAATAAACCCCATGCTTCCTTTTCTCAGTGGCGTGAAGATGAGGTCTCTTATCTTGGCGGCTATAGCGCTGATTTCATTTATCGCAACTGCACGGGTGAAAACTTTAATGGGAAGCTTGAAATTGTTTCGGCCAATGGAAAAGCGATCCCTACGTGTCGCCTTCCTAAAGGCAATAATCATTTCTTAAGCGGTGAGCTTATTTTAGATGAGAGCTTTGATCTTCAAAACTCTATCGTATGGATCGGACCAGGTCCTTATAATGGGATTGTTAAGGTTGTAGATTATAAGAGCTGGAAGACTTACATCCTCTTTGATTATCTTTAATCATAAAAAAAAAGGCCACTCTGGTTTGGAGTGGCCCCTTTTTTTCTTAACTCAAAGTTAGGCAAGGGAGAGCTAAGAAAATACTCTGTCTAGGAGTTCTTAGTTTAATTGATCTATATTAGTGCTGACATCTTCAAGAAGAATCTCAATTGCTTCGATATCTGAATCGAGGACCTCTGGTTTATCGAGAAGAAGATCAGCCTTTGCTTTAGCCTCTTTTAGGGAAGTGTAAATGATATCAATAATCGCTGCCTGAATTTTCCCTTCCATGTAAGTATAAGGTTCACCAAGGTTATTGATAGCGGCCTCAGCATTTCTCTCAGCTTCTATAACTTTCATTGTTACTTGGTTGATCATTGTAGCGTTGATCTTTCCAATTTGATTCATGTCATAAATCTCTTCGGCTACAGTTCTCTCATCTACATGAGGTGGACGTGCCTGGATTGAGACCATTAGAGATAGGGTAATTAAAAGGGCGTATTTCATAAAATTCCTCACTGCTTTGTTTGGGTTGTGAAGCCATTATGCAGGATTTAAAATTTTTAGGGGAAAGCTTAGAAAAATTTATAAGGGGTGACTAAAGTTTGGACGGCCGCCAGAAAGCTGGAAGGGGGAGGAAAGTCTAAGTACCTGAAACTGAATAAGAAAGAATGGCATTGATTTTGGATGTATAGGGGCAAACCTAACTTTTTAGAGGAGCCTGGCATGAGACCAGTATTGTATGCACTTGCGTTTTTTTCAATGTTGTCACTAGGAGCTAAAGCTCCGATCTGGGAAGACTCAGGTAAGGAGCAAAAGAGAAGGCCAGCTCAAAGCGATTTAAAATTGCCTTCAATTGATCGTTATCTTGATATGTCTTGTTTTGAACTAACGAATGAATTGAGTACTGATGAATTTGTGCGCTATTTTTCAAGAGTGGCAAAGTCTGAATATAGTGATCTTTGTTCTCTTGTAAAAGAAGATCAGGATATGGATTCTGATATCAGCCAAAGTGAAAGGGAGAGTATTGGTCTTGGAACTTTTTCTCGTCTTGTTGAAGGCCATTTTGATGAATACATTTTAAGTAAGAGGCTCTCTCATTATCAAGACCTAAGCTGTGAAGCCCTGCAAAGGGAAGAAACTTCAGATAAGTTCATCTCATTCTTAAGAGAAGAATTAAAAAGGGATGGTGGTGATCTTTGTAAAGTAGGATTAGGCACCAAGAGTAAAGTTGTTGAAGTTTACTTTGATGCCTTTCTTTATCGACAGTAAGAATCGAGACTAAAGCTAAGCTGATTATTCTGGGCCATGACTTTCATGGAATAGTTCATGGCCTTAAAGTTTGCTTCCTGCCCAGACTCTCTCTTATAAGGGCATAATTCACTACCAATTTTTTCAATCTGATCTATATTGGCCTTAAGTCCTTCTGATTTTTCAAGAACTTCTGTAATTGTAAGAGCATCTTTTCCACTCATGATGTCAATCACTCCCGCTACAAACCCTTCTGTATCTCCGGCATTGGCGTAAGGCAGAAGGGCTTCGACAATATCTGCAGCTTGATAGCCTTTGAGCTCTTTTCCCTTATTCATGATATCGGAGACAATTTCCTCACCTTGGTGAAGTGTGAGAAGATTCTTTAGGGCCAATTGGCGAACTTTTTGATTAGGTGTCTCTAAGTAGTCGAGTAGATCTTCCTTTTGGAGCCACTCCTTTGCTTCAAGTCCTTCTGGGTCAATAAGGGCCGCTTCCAAAATTCGTTTCATACTGATCATGGCAACAGTATTAGCAGGATCATAGAAGCCGTCATCATCTGGTCCCTGACCACAGCCTTCTTTAGCGCAACCCTTTAAGTTCTTAAAGGCTTTTTTAAGAAATTCTTTTCCAGCTTCTGCACTAAGATTAGCTCCTTCAAGATAGAAATCGGCCGAAGTTGCGGGATCACTAAAAACTTTAAAGGCCTGAGACTTCATGGTCTCTTTATCAAAGACCGTGGAGAAGACCTTCGTTTGCGTGTCATTCAATTCAGAATAGGCACTTTCAGGAATCATTTTTTCCGGTGTATTTTCTGGTGTGTTCTGTGGTGTTTTCATCCCCCAGAAGTAGTAGGCCACAAGGCCTACTGCTAAAAGGGAAATTGGTATTAAGCTTTTTTTCATTAAAGGATCGTCTCGATTTGGTTTCTAACGTTAGTACCATTCTCTAGGTTTGAGACGATTTCTTCAACTACTGCTCTCATTTTTGGTGTTAATTTAATTTCGAGACTTTCATCAAAGCCAAAGACTCCACCATTATTGAGATCAAGAGTCTTTTGGAGGTTCTTCTTAAAGCCACGATCATGGCCAGCAAAGTCACTATTGGTATCAGCGAAGCGACACTTCTGTGAAGGTCCTCCGTTATAGGCGGACCAAGAGCCACGGATGAGTTTCTGATAATCAATTCCACCGCGCTGGTTCTTAAAACAGCCAAGAGACTTATGATTTCTAAAGGCCGAGCGAAATTGGCGCTCAAGGTAATTAAGGCCATACCTTACCGTACTTTGAACAGAAGCGTATTTGACTTCTTTTAGGAATTCTTCATAGTGCCAAAGAGCACTAAGTTGCATGATTCCAACGTCCGAGCCGTCACTACCACCAACGATGAGTTGCTTGTAAGTGCTGACACCAGAGATTTTGTTACAAGGAACAAGAAAGCCTTTGCTTCTATCTCTTAGAAGACCTCTATTATTAAGGGTGCTTTGAAATTGCTTCTTTGCTTTTGAAGACTTGATCTTCTTACCCTGAGTACGAGCATCATTACAGTAGTCTTTATCAGCAGGAACTTCACGAAAGTGAACCATGAGTCCTTCTTGATTAGGAACCGTGAAGGCGAGACCCATAAAAGCATAATAGGCCTGTGTATTGCCTTCAGCTAAGTAGCGCTTCGCTTTGTTGTGCGCTTCTTTGATAAGGATCTTTGCCAGTTCGTCACCATATTTGTCCTGAACTTTCGTCTTGTGACGATAAACAGGACCAACGATGCCGGCGTTGGGGTTAATAGTGGCCATGACGTTGTTAAGAACTTCATACATGTCGGCCTGAGCGCTCAGGGGAGCGATTAGGGCTGAAGAAAGCGCTAGTGTTTTTAGATACTTAGGTAGTTTCATGCTATTCTCCTCATTTGGGTTTTCCTGAGTAATCGATTTGGGATTTACTTTTTGTGTAGCGAGAAGTATCACTTAAAAAAAAACAAAGCAACGCGATGTGTAAAAAAGTCATGCGGTGCGTCTTCTTCTTTTAAAAAATACTCTGCGTGATATAAGCCCCGAGCACCCAAACCTAAATTGAGGAGAAATTATGAAGAAGACAAAAGTCGCTGCCCTAATTCTCTCTCTTGGGCTCGCCCACCAAACTTTAGGAAAATCACCTGAAGAAAAGTGGCGAGAACTCAATAGAGATTTTAATACTACCAATAGTAAGAACTCATTCTGCTATCGCGAAAATGGTCGTCTCTATGGAGAGAACGAAGATAAGCTTGTCACCATAGCAAGTGTTTCAAAAGTAATCACTTCATTGTGGGCGATTGAAGAACTAGGAGCTGATTATCAGTATGAGACGAAATTCTATCTCTCTGGTAAGAAACTTCATATTGAAGGAAGTCTTGATCCCGTTTATTCAAAGAGAAAACTCTTCTTTCTCCTGGCCCAACTCAATGAGATTGGTGTGACGGAATTAGAAGAGATTTCTTTTGATGACAACACTCGCGTTTATACTAAAGCAGAAGACTATCTAGGTAATCTGCTGACAGTGAGCCCTGCACGAACGGCGGCGAATTTAAAAGATTTTTGGAATACTCCAACTTGGAATAAGCTAAAGCCAGCTTATCAAAGTTACGTGAAGTCACTGCCTTCTTCTTTAAAAGAAGAACTCAATATTCCAGATAAGTGGAGTGATCTCACTCTTAAAGTAGGAAAGGTCTATCACCGCAATGACATGCCCTTTCCTCAAGCAGAAGGCTATCAACACCTGTCACCACCTATTTCGAAGTATCTTAAGTTTATGAATATCATGAGTAACAACTATATCGCTGATCAGGTTTTTGATAAGCTCGGAGGAGAGAAAGCCTTTGATGCCTATCTTGAAAAAGTGAAGAGTGAGGAAGAGAGCGGTGAAGTGACGACGATGAAAATGTACACGGGCTCTGGTCTCAATACGACTCGCAAGGGAAGCCGTGTGGACAATAAGTCGACATGCCGTACGGTGACAACTCTTATCTCTCGCTTAGATCGAATTCTTGATGGGGGCACTACGACAATTCAAGAAGTCGTGGCGGTGCCAGGTAGTGATGGGGGAACGTTTAAAAAGCGTCTTACTTCTAGTCGTATGGCCAATACCATGGTTGCTAAAACGGGAACACTTTACCATACGAGTGCTCTTGCTGGATTGATCAATTCAGATGCTGGCCGCATTCCTTTTGGGGTCTTCCATCAGCTTACTGGCTGGAAGGGAAATGCAAAGGTTGTCCAAAATAAGACCGTTGAGCATCTTTGGAGCACAACGGGTGGTGCTAAATTTAATTACAAGAAAGAGTTCTTTTTTCCTGCCTCTGAGACGCTTAAAGCGTTAGAATAGGGGGTATGGATAAAAAGTTACTCTTCGTTTTAATTCCTCTTAGTATAATAGTGGCCTACTTCCTCATTGGAGGTGGGCCTTCTCCCTCAGAAAAAAAACCTCCGCAACATAATAATTCTCAGAGCACTTCAGACACTTCTCAAATAAATGAAAAGAGTAAGAACTTCCGTCCCGATGAGCTGCCTCAGGAAGGGACAGAAACAGAAAATAACCTCTCTCCAGAAAGTCTTAATCAAGCCAAAAGTGAGCATGGAGTCAGTCCAGTTATGATGTCACTTTATAACGGTGATTTTAACGGCTTTAAAAGCGCCTTAGAAAAAGATCCTTCTCTTTTAGGGACAAAGGATAGGGATGGCAGTGGGCTTCTTCATTGGGCGATTATGGGCTCTTGTGAGGAGTGTGTTGATTATCTGCTTTCAAAGGGCTTCAATGGCAATGAACAAAATAAGAGAGGCGAGTCTCCCTTGGTTTATGCGGTAAACTCTTCTGAACTTTCATTAGTGTCAAAGCTACTTGAAGCTGGGGCAGACGCTAATATTACTTTTAATAAGGCCGGGTATACTCTTTTAATGGAAGCAAGTTTTGAAGGGCAGGGCGATCTTGTGGAGCTTCTCTTAAAGCACAAGGCCGACCCCTCAATACGAGATAAAGAGGGAATGTCGGCCTTGGATTATGCTAAGAGGGAGGGTCAAGAAGAAGTGATAAAGATTCTTAGTGCACCCAAAAACGGTAGAGGCGATCTCTAAGACTGCTGTCTGGCTTCGCGCTCTCTACGCATTTCTCATATTCTTTCTTGATTTTTCTCTGCTTCCAGCGACTTGTCTCTTCATCGTAGGGATACTTCTGAAGGCATTTTTCACGTTGGGCCTTCATCTTGGCGGCTTCACGCCAGTCAGTATCATAGTTAAAGATATCCTGATAGTGATCCCCAGAGCGGTCTTCAAGCAAGCTAATAGGTGCAGAATTATTCCAATCCTTTTGTGTTTGAACTAGTCCATCTCTATCGAGAGTGTAGTCTGGATTGGACTTAGAGCCGGCATTGAGCACACGCTTGTAGGGCTTATTCGTTTTAGGAAAGGGCGTGTTACTCTTATCTTCTGAGTCAAACTTCACGCGAATACTAAGTCTTCTGTGAGGTCCCTTTTTAAGAAGATCGTGAACCATATTGAGGTCATCCAGGGGCATTCTCATACAGCCATGACTATCAAAAGCTCTGACAAATTTATCGAGATTGGGCTGAACATGAAAGCCAATAGGAGTGTGACCATTGGCAGGGTTTTCTGCCGTTGTAATTCTTAAGAAAGGTTTACCAGCAAAGTAGCGGGGCTTCTTTCTTTCACTAATGGCCGTCCACTGATCGAGGAATCCGTAGTCAAATCTTGGTGTCAAAAGAGTCACCTCGTCATTGAGTACACCCTCGTCAAAAGCGCCTACACCTAGAGGAACGACCATTTTGAGGTTATTGAGCTGATCGGCGATAACCACTTTTCTCTCTTTAAGAGAGACATCAAACTCAAATTGAGTGTCATCAAGCATGATGGTATCGATCGGCTCAACAGAGAAGTCCTTGCCATCAAAGTGAACATTGGCCTGAATGAAGGCGTAGCGGCTACCATTTTCAAGTTCCCCAAAGGCAGTGAGGGGAAGGATGGTAACAGCACCATTGGTCTTTGGTTTGTCATGAAAGAAAACACTGAGGGCCTTTTCAAGCTCAAAGGCATCATCCACAAAGCGATTCCACTTATCAGAGAGGTCTTGAGCTTCAGAAGTGCTTAGTCCCGGGATAACATTGGTGTAACGGGCATAATCAGTAAGTCTTACCCCAACAGTGGCGTTTTCAAGCTCTTGGGGCAAATCAATATTCTTATAAAACTGAGCGTGTGCAAAGCTTGTAGACAGAAGGCAGGCCCCGAGAAGGAGCTTCTTTGTTTTGTTCATGGAATTTCTCTCCCGTTGTGTTCAATTGTTGTGTGTGGTGAACTTTTAGAATACTTTGAGAGAAATAACACCATGTGTTGGAAAAATTACACGACGCATTGTCTGTTACAAACTTAGTGTAAACAAAATGAAGGACTAATAAATGGCTCTTGATTATTAGCTAAACCTAATCTATATCTGAATATTGACTTAATATTGAGGATACTATGATTGAAACAAGCCAACTGCAAACTCTTGTGGCCGTTACTAAGGCCAAGTCTTTTTCTAAGGCCGCTGAAGACCTCCATGTTACTCAATCGGCCATTAGTCAGTCGATTAAAAATCTTGAACGTAAGATCGATGTGAAGCTCTTTAAAAGATCGGGAAAGAAAGTTGTCCTCACCCAAGAGGGAGAGAAACTCTATGCATTGGCGCAAAACTTTCTCTCTCAAATGGAGGAAACTCTCGATGAAATCACTGATGACAAAACAAGTATGTCTGGAGTTGTTCGCATCGGTACCCTCACTGGGATTGGCAAGAGTTGGCTAGCTCCTCTCATGCTTCAGTATGGCAGTGAGAATAAAGACCTGACCGTTTCCATTAATCTTGGTTTTCAAGAAAACCTTGTGCGTGAATTTGAAAACTATCGTTTAGATTTTTTGATCCTACCAGAGGAAGCTCTTCCAACGTTAGGGGAGAAGATGCTTATAGGAGAGGAAACCTCTGTGCTTGTCTATCCTGACACTCCTGAATTTAATATTACGGAGAACACGACACTTGAGGAGCTCGCGAGTTACCCCACCATTCTCTTTCAAGAAGAGGGGGATGGGCTCTATCTGAAATGGTGTCGTGAAAAGTACGGACAAATTCCTAAGAAGATTAACCGCAAGTACGTCATCAATTCTCATGGTAATATGCTTCAGGCCGTCCAAAAAGGACTTGGTCTTGCTGTTGTTCCTTTGCACGTTCTTAAGCGCTCCTACTATAAAGACAAGGTAGGGAGTCTTCTTGATTTTAAAGTATCCAATGGAAAGTTCTATGTGGTCTATCATAAAGATGCAGTTGAGCTGACGCGAATTCGCACCACTCTTGAGCGCTTAACAAAGGCGGATAACCCTTTGAGTGCGGCAGAGTAAAGAATGAGACTCCTCGACACCCTTAAAGACGGCGATCTTATTGAAGCGAAGAGTTTTCGAAAGCTCTTTCCAAAAGAAGTTTATGAACTTCTCGTCACCATTAGCAGGGAAGGCTTTAGCTTGACACTTGTGGGTGGCGCCGTAAGAGACTGGCTCCTGACAAGTGAGCTTTCCCATGATCTTGACTTTGAGCTAAGGCACACTTTTGATTACGATGAATCTGATTGGATCTTTCGCCTTAATCGTCTTGGGGAGAGGTTAAGAGATATCTATCACTATGATGTGGAGTTTTTAAGTTTCTCTATTATGCGTATCAGTTGGACTGGGCTGCCTTTTGACGTTGAATTAGGGCCGGCCCGCGTTGAGGTCTATGAGACGCAAAGTGAAGGTCATGGGCATAGTGATTTTAAGGCCCTCTTAAAGAGCAATGCTTCCTATGAGGAAACCTTTAAGAGACGGGACTTCACTCTCAATGCTATGGGGGTGGAACTGCGCTCTCCCAATACTGATGATGAATTTGTATTTGTTGATCCCTTTAAAGGCCGAGAAGATCTCAATAAGATGCTTCTTAGTCCGTGTGGAGAAAACTTCTCTAAAGACCCCGTGCGCTTTTGCCGCGCGCTTCGTTTTGCTAATAAGTACTCTCTCTCTTATAGTGAGTCTCTTCTTAAGTGCTTTGGGAAGTTTAATCTCTCTCACCTGAGCCATTTCTACTTTTTCAGAGAAGGTCTCAAGGGAAATTTCTTTAAATTTAGTCACGACTTCTTTAGTTTATGTGAAGAATATGCGATTCCTTTTAATGATGAACTTAAGAAGATCGCCTTTCTTAAAGGCAATAAATTGCAATCTCTTCACCTCAGAAATGAAGAAGAGGTCCTCCTCGCTCTTCTTTACAAAGGGGAGGCAAGCGTTAAAGAACTCGAGGACTTTAGTGAAGTCGCGACCATAAAAAAGGGTCTTGTTTCAAGTCACCTTATTTTTAGAGACACTGTCAATGAACTCTCTCACTTGAATCTCACGCCGGTCTCTAGTGCACAGGACTTTTGTAAAGATCCTCTTTCGGCCTTGCTTTTAACCTTTCATCAATTCTTAAGTAAAACGAGCAGGGATACTTTCTCCCTCATTGGACGACTTAATCCCGACTTTTATAAAGCCTACCTAGACTGGGTAAAAATCGTACCTGCGAATCTTGAAGGAAAGGAGCTCTTTGAGCAGCTCCAAGAGAGTGTTCCTCCTGCCCATCGGGGTAAACTTCTCATTTATTGTCACCTTAAAGAAACCAAGCAGATAGAGCGTAGTTGAGTTAAATGCTTTGGAATGATTTACCTGACTAAGGACCCTATTGGTGTCAACCGGAAAAATGTGGCATGATTAAATAAGAAATGTTCTCATGGAGGTTTGAGAATGGTTGATATCCACGAAATAATTGCAGGCCATAAGTCACGCAAGGGTAGGGATGGCCAGACGATGAGTGCGCAAAAAGATCATCTTGTGCCGACAACCTCTAAGATTCCCGATCTCTTCTTTGATGAAATTCTTGTCGACTTTAAACTCAGTCGCATTGAAGTTCTTGTGGTCATGTATCTCTACAGACGTGTGTGGTGTCGCCCAAATCTTTATAAGGAATTTGGGATCAGCCAATTGATGGCCCATACAGAAATGGCCCAGAATCTTAAAATTTCTATTGATGAAATCTACAATGCTCTTAGAAAGTTAGAAGAACTAGGATTTATTAGCACCATTCGCTCTGGCCAATACTTTGTTCGCAAGTACTTTACCAAGGAAAATGACGAGAAATATGGTCAAACCTATGATGACTTCGAATTTTAAAGGCGATTAAGTTTTATTAATATCAAGCCTTTAGCGATCCAACTTCTTCAAGTCCCTGCAATCCTGTAGAATAGCTTATAGAATGTTAAGAGAGGAAACTCTCTAAAAAGCGGGAAGCTTATGGACAAGCCAAAATTAAAAGGCGAAAAAGTCTGCTATGTAGGAACAGACACTAGCTTCTTTCAAAATATTCTCGAAAGAATTAGGGATAACTACCCTCAAAAAAACTGGGAATTCCATAATATTTCAGGTCTTACCTCTGCTCGCGAATCTGAAGTGAGCTTTGAGACCCTCTTTGTCCAGGTTCTCGAAGTTCAACCTTGTATGATTTATATCGACTTCACCGAAAAAAAAGAGCAAAAACTGCTCTTAGCAGAAAGCCTTAGTCGTGATCCTCTTTTTAAAGAGGTGCCCCTCATTGGCTTAGTCGACAAGAAAGAAGAGACAAAGCAATGTCTGGGCTCGGGGCTTGATTTTCTCTATGTGAAGGGAGGAGAGTTTCACGATCTGGTTTACAGTGCTATGACTCTTGCCTTTTCAAAGATCGTTAAGAAACCTCAGTTTGCTAAAGCGAAAGTAGAAAAAGAAGTGAGTCTCTTTGATGACTTTCGTGTGGGCTACATTGCTCCCACCTATATTCACGTAGAGGGGAATTTTGATCTTAAAGAGGGAAGCACTGTCTTCTTTAAAAATGAGATCCCCCTAAGCAATGTCCCTAGCCAAAAATTTATTGTGAAGAACCGCTCTCAGTCGAATCTCTATTATGATTTTAACTATAGCTATGATCTTGATTTTCTCTTTATCAATAATGATTTGGATGACGTTGAGGGCGACAGTGAGGAAGAGAGGGCACGCAAGGAGCGCGACCGAGAAACTTATAGCGAAGACCTTAAGCGTTCTCAGAAGAAGCATAAGCAGTGGGTTGTGGATCGAGTAGAGGGAAGTGCAGAGAAGAAGACCAAGCTTCTCATTGTTGATCGTCATATGCGGGCCTTTCGCTTTGAGCATGGTTTTGATCCTACGAAGTCTCCCTATAGTATTCACTACCAATCTCTCTTTAGTGAAAATCTTGATGAGATCTTTCGCCAACGCCCCGCTATTATTGCCTACCAGATGATGGGGGATGTGCATCCAGATGAAGAGGAACTCTTTCTCTTGGCCAAAGAAAGAAGTGAACTTATCAGAAAGGAGAAGACCTTTGTCGCTCATGAGGATGCAAAGGTCGAAAAGGAGATCCTGGCTTTAGCTACTGAGATTCCTGGCAAAGAATCAAGTGAACTTAGCTTTGTTAAGAGACTCGTGGAAAAAATTAAATCCATTGATAACTATAATCCAATTATTGTCCTCTTTCGCTGTTACTTTAAAAGTTCAAAGGCCCTTCAGGAGTCCTTTCAATATCCCATGATCGTGACTCATTCCCAGAATGTGAGTATTGATGTTTGTCTTAATTTGGCGGAAATCTTTGATAAGAGGCAAAGGGACAAATTTGATAAATTGATTAAGGCTAAAGTTAAGGCCCTTAAAGCGAAAGACCCTCAAAAGTATCGAAATCTTAGTGAGTCCGACTTTAAAGAAAATAAGTACTTCATCAAAAAATCAAATTCTCTAAGCCACGGTGGAATCGAAACCCCCATTATCTTGAAAACACTGAGTGAGTCAGAGGTTACCTTTCGCTCGGATATAGAGCTTCCAATGAAGACCTATCGCCTAGAATACCCTCTGCCCCTATCGCTCCATTTGGTTCCTATTGAAGAGGGGAAGGACTATCTCAAAGACAAGAATTCTTTTCTTTATAAGGGCATTATCCACTCGATCAGTGAAACTGATAAGCGGACTCTGCGCCATAAAGTTAATGAGGTTATCTTTGAACCTATTAATGAGAAGCGCCAAAAAGAGCATGAAGAATTTAAAGAGCTTAACGATAAAGTCTATAAAGACATTAAAGTGCGCAAGGAAAATATCAAAAAGTCCCGAGAGCAAGCGGCCATTGAGGAGCTTGGTCTCGATAAAGAGACCGACTAAAAGTGTCGGTGTATCTTTTCTTTTCTTACAAGCCTAGTCTGTCTGTTGTCCCCATGGTTATCATCTATCCATACAATGTATTCAACTAAGGTCGCGTTCACGGAAGACCGCCTTACATATACCGACTAAGGAGGGTTTGTATGGGTACAAAACAGAAGATATGGTCATTATTGGTCCTTCTTGTATTTTCAGTTTCCACTCTTGCTCAAGATCTGAGTGGCTTTAAAAATCGTTTTCAATTTGTAAGGGATGATCAGGGACAGCTTGAGCTTGTCAAAGATAGCTCCATTCGCATGGCCTTTAGTATCAGACCCTATCTTGAGTTTATTAAGGATAGTCTGCAAAGAGAGCAGGCGTTAATGAAGTCTAAAGGTGATTATGACCAAAGAATTCGCAACCTCTTTGATAGAGAGAACGAAAACTTCCTTGGCTATGGCGATCAAAAGCAAGATGGTCAGGCCCAAATTGTCGTTGATAGCTTGAGAGCCCTTGAGAATGTTGATTTTGATAAGGTCTTCTCTGACCCTAAGTTTAACGATGTGATGGCGAAGTTTGAGTTTAAATTAAGAGATGCTCTTAATCAGCTTGACCCCACTGTCATGGCCCATGTTCAAAATCCACGCTTCTTCTATCAAAAACGCGTCACTTACCAGGTTCTCACTTGGGGTCTTAATTTTGCTAAGAAGCGCTTAAGCCAACTTCCGATTTTAAATACGGCAAGTTATGTGCTCGTGCGTGTTGAGGAGCTTGTCCGTCAAAGAAGAAACTTCCACCAGAATATGCTTCTTCACTACCTTGAGCAGGTTCCTGAAGATCAACTTGGGTTAAGTCATGAAGAAGTTAATCACATTATGTCTTCAATCTATGAGTCACGTATTCCTTGGTATGCTTTTTGGGAGTCTAACGCAGCCGTAGCGAACTGGGATCAATTCGGAACGAATAAGTTCTTCACTGATATCAGAACTTACAATAATCGCTTTCGTCGCATGAGCTCGACTTTTGACCAAGTTGGCAAAAGACTCAATTACGCCTTTCAAGATGTGAATCGTGAAGGTGAGAAGGTTGCTGTAAACCTTTTCAATACACAACACATGTTTAGTCGTGACCTCTCGGTAGCTTATAACTACGACAATCCTGGTAAAACAGTCCGTACGCGTATGGTTGTCCAGTTGGCAGAACTTGGTCTAAGCTTTGTTCCCCTGCCAAGCTTTATTAAAGGGCTTGCAGAAGACTTTCTTCAATCTTTTTATAAGCAACAAGTTCTTATTGAGGGAGCTCTTTACGGGCACTTTGAAATCAATGGAGATCAAGATGCTCTTCGCATGATGAAGATTCAAATCTTGAATCCTTTTGAGACACTATAAAAAAAAGTATGAAAGAAAGAGAAGGGAAGCTTAGGCTTCCCTTTTTTTTTTCTCATTTCATGTTAGATTGTGGGCATGACCTACTTTGATGACAGCTTAAAACTTTTAGTCAGTCTTCTTTCTATCTTAAATCCGATAGGGGTCATTCCTGTTTTCATTTCTCTTACGGAGTCTTTTTCTGAGGATAAGGTCAAGAGCATCACCACGAGCTGTGCTCTGAGCGTGATGGCCACTCTCTTTATTAGCTTTGCCCTCGGTCAAAATATTCTCAATTTCTTTGGAATCTCACTGGCGAGCTTTTCTATCGCGGGAGGGATTCTCCTCTCTGGAATGGCCCTTCAGATGATTGCTGCCCAGAATGTGACATCAAAACTCAATGAAGACGAGCAGGAGTCTCTTAATCCAGGCGAAATTGGCGTGGTTCCTCTGGCCATTCCTCTGCTCGCAGGTCCGGGGACTATGTCTCAAGCCATTATTTATAGTAATAAAGTGACGAGCACCTACCACTGGATTGGAACTTTCTTGGTGGTTCTCATAATTGGACTTCTCATCAAGCTCATTTTGCAATACTCTAAGCGTATTGGTCGTCGTCTCGGAATTGTTGGACTCAACGTGATGACGAGAATTATGGGTTTGATTATCCTTTCTCTTTCGATAGAAATTATTGCCTCTGGAATGCGTGATATTCTACCTGCACTGGGAAAGGTCTAGAGAGGATTTCCTTTTGAAGAAAATTGCCGCTTTTGACATTGGTTCTAATGCCGTAAGGATGGCCAGGGCGAGTGTATCAAATGAAGGGGAATTCAATTTCTACGCACGGGAAAGGCAGCCTCTTCGGCTAGGCACCGAGGCCTTCACTCAAGGCTACTTCTCAGAACACACCATGCAAGAATTTGAGAGAGTCTTTCTTGAATTTAAGAAACTCATGAATCATGACGGTATCGAGTCTTATCGGGCCGTGGCCACTAGTGCCTATCGTAATGCTCGAAACTCCGAGGAACTTGGGGTTAGAGTCTTTGAAAAAACAGGTATTCGTATTGATTGCATCGATGGCCAAGAAGAAGCGGCCTTGATTCGAAAGGCGATTCAAACTCAAATTGATCTCAATGCTAAGAACTACCTCCTCTTTGATATTGGTGGAGGAAGTGCTGAGCTTACTTATCTTGAAAGAGGAAGAGCTAAAGGCTCTATTAGCCTTCCCATGGGGACGGTAAGACTTCTTGAAATAGGAAAGCGGGCCGAAAAAGAGGGGATTGGGGCTGAATTGGGGTATCGCACTTACTTAAGTGAACTAGGCCCTCAGATTAAAGAATTCCTTCATGATGTCTATGGTGAAACCAAGCCTTTGCGAATCGTAGGGACGGGAGGAAACTTTAAGCGCTTAAGTAGGCTTAGAAAGAGGATTCTTGGAAAGAAGAATATCCGCTATATCCTCCCCGATGAAGTCGCCGTTATTAGAGAGGCCCTTGAAGACACCGCCTATCTGAATCGCATGAAGAAATTTGGTCTACGCCACGACCGCGCCGACGTTATTATTCCCGCCATTTATATTATAGAGAAAGTCATGGGCTATATTCCTGTTAAGAAAATTATAGCCCCTGATATTGGTCTTATTCATGGCCTTCTTCACGACCTGGCCTATCCACACGAGCAATCAAGTTCATCCTCATTTCTCTAATGATAGAGGTGCACCACTAAGAAACTGCGATGACTTGGGTTATCCTTTGTGGCAAGTGCAGTTCGGTACTGGTGCTCAAACTGAACTTCTACGTGACTAATGGGAAAGAATTGAAAACCAATTCCTGGTGCTGTGGTCATACTTTGTCGGCTCTGATCAAGGTCCATCTGCTTATGTTCATAGACAAGATAGGGGAAGAAGCCATCAAAGGGTCTTGTTCCTAAGATGATATTTCCAAAGAGACCGTGGGTCTTTTCTCCTTTGGGGTTAGAAGCGATATTTTGGCTGACTTGATAATCAAGTTCAAAGCGCAGAGTATGCTTCTTGCTGCCAAAAACGCCATTGATTCCATAAATCGCTCGTCGAGTTGAGGGAGACTCCCCTAAGAGGACATTGGCGCCGAGGCGGGACTTGCCTCCAAGGTAATGGGTGAATTGACCCATCACATTCTTCTCTCTTGTATTTCTGGGCTGGTCAATTCGGCCAAGGGAAGTCGAGAGCACTCCTTCGCCAAAGCTAAAGGCCTTGAAGTATTCAAGCTGGTAGGTTTCGCTATAGCTGCCAAAACCAAGGTCCTGTTTGGTGAAGCGCGTGTGATTGGGATCGTTTATACCAAAATTTTGTCTAAACTTTCCAACGCGAACCCTGGCGGTGGGGTCCCCTTGATACATGATGTAGTGGCGCTCTGAAATGAATTCACCTTTGTTGGGAACGCGTGAGGGCCCTTCTGTCGTGCCTACGGTGGCAACAAAGACAAAGTCCTTAACATAGGCGGCGGCCTCAATATTATTTTGCATCAGAAAGCTTGAGCCCCTTTTAATTTGATCATTCTCAATTCTTGTTTGAGCCGCCCTGATGTCACCTCCCCATTTTATGGTGTCCGTATTCTTAGCCAGACCGTAGAAGGGATTTTGAAAGTCCTTGGTCTTAATGGTGGACATCAGCTCACTTGAAAGGGCGCGGCCATAATCAGTGAGAATATGACCTCCCGTCGGGCTGATGTGGCAGGCCATACAATTGGGATATCCACTTCCCACATTTTCAACCCAAGCGTGGGTACTTGGATTGAGAAAGAGGACAATAAGGGAGAGGGTGAGGGTGATTTTCATGAAACTTCTCTTTTAATTTTCTTTGTTAACGGCCATAAAATTGACGGCGACACTCACTTCTTTGGCGACAGTGATGCCCTGAAAACTTGGGATAGCGATTTGAAAGTCAGTTAGAGAGAGATCAAAATTGGTATTAAAGCTAATGGTTTTCTCTTTAAGTTGAGTTCTCTCATAAGTGACACTGACGTCTTTCTTAACTCCATGAAGTTCCAGAGTTCCTTTAATTTCACCTTCTTCTTCCAGTGTGAAAGGCATTAGCGTTAACGTTGCGTGGGGAAACTTCTTGGCCTCGAGATACTTATTAATCATATGATCATCTCGTAAATCCATGCCAGTTTTAATTGTTGTCAGGGGGACTTTAAAACTTCCACTAGTCTTCTTTGTGTCTTTATCAAAAACTAGAGAGCCTTCTAGGTTTTGGGTCTTTCCTTTGATTGTGATAAAGGTAGGAAATCCCTTCGCTTCAAATTCGACTTGGGCCTTATTAATATTGTAGGTAGCCGCAAATAAGTTTAGGGGTAAGAGTAGGGTGATTAGTATCTTCTTCATAGCTGTCTCCGTAAGCCGTTCTCGTTAAGGTAGGCCTTGTTTAATCCATTCAATAATGATGGCGCGTTCTTCTTCGGTAAGAAGCTCAAGGCTACTTCTTGCCGGAGGCATTTGCTCGACTGGGTCATCACTGACAAGTCTCTTAATAAAGTCACCCTCCTCAGGAAATTCAAAATCAAAGAGGAAAGGGTTGAAAACGGAGGCGTAAACCATCAGGTTTTGCCTGTCATTAAGGTAGAATGGTGACGGTCCTCCCTCGGTGTGACAGCGGATACACTTGGTGGCAAAAATTGTGCGGCCAAGTGAAGCAAATGTCGGCTCTGGCTTAATGGGAACAATGATGACATCACCTTGAGGTGCACCAGAAGCGACCCAGGTAAAGAGTTTTTGCTTTAATTCTAGGGAGAGAGGGCCATCCTTTGGCATGCGATCACTTCGCACAGAAGCGACGATGGCATCAAGATTGGCGATGACGTCATTATAATTACTGTACTCTTGTCCGTGGCAGCGAGCGCAGCTGGCATCAAAGACCTCTTCTTTAATTTGAGAAAAGGTCAGCTCTCCAAGGCCTGCAGCTCCTTGAAAGAGAGCAGAAGGGTCTTCTTTGAATTCCTCATAATTTCCACAACTCGTCAGAACTGTGAGAGATAAAATCGAATAAAGAATGAATTGATTAAAAGTTGTCACCTTCTGCTCCCTAAGGTCTTAGTCATTAAAGTCTTGGTTTCTCGCCAGTGAGGTTTTCCCAGTTTCTATCGGCACGAGCTGAGAAGCGCGCAACATTGCGGTCAAAACTTCTCTTTGTTCCCGGAGCGATGAAAAAGTGAATACGGTTGCCATCAATTGTGTAAAGAGTTGGGTCAATGTCGACTTTACTTCCACTTGCGGCCATGGCCCATGCGCAGTACCCACCATAAGTTGGCTCATATCTTTCAGGCATAACCTTAAAGATTTCTCTGTTTTCCACACTTGAGAATCTGTAAGTGACACCCTCATGATGATGAGTGATTTGAGCGTTGCCTTTAGCGGGCTTTGAGCCGCCTTCAGCAAAATAAGAAACAGGATCGTAGCCCTTTAGACCAAGATCGCCGTCAAGGTTGTACTCAGAGACATTACGTCCTTCCTGAGCGAAAGCTCCCAATGAAAAAAGAGCAAAGAGAATGGTTACCCATTTAGTAAGTGATTTCAAAGATTCCTCCTCTATGATGTTGAACACTATGGTTCATTTATAGAGGAGTTATTGAGTTTCTTAAATTGAATAAAAGGAACGCTAGGTATAACCCTAGCGCATCTTTAAAAGGAGAGACTACTTAATCGATTCACGGATTTTAGAAGAGCTATAGTCCATAACCCAAACGATCACGGCAATTGTAATGGCGAGAAGGCCAACTTCATTCCATTTGGCGAGCCCTTGATATTGCATCAGAAGGGTTCCAATACCCCCGCCGCCAACAAGACCAATGACAGTGGCCATTCTTACGTTGATGTCCCAACGATAAATGGTGAAAGAGAGGTAGGGCAGAACAATCTGAGGAACCACACCAAACCAAATCACCTGAATTGGATGGGCACCAGTTGCGGTCATCGCTTCAATAGGTCCTTCACTGATATTTTCAATCTGCTCGGAGTAGAGCTTGGCCAGTGAGGATACGGAGTGGAGGCATAGGGCGAGCATTCCCGCGAAAGGACCGATTCCCACCCACACAGAAAAGATAATCGCCCATACTAGAGGCTCAATAGAGCGGGTGATATTGAGAAAGAATCGTGTGGCGTTGTAGATGAAAAAGAGAATAGGAGAGCTACTCATTAAGTTTCTTGCCGCGAAGAATCCGAGGAGAAAGGCAAAGGGGAGCGCTGTTACTGTAGCGATAAAGGCCATGTAAATGGTTTCAATTGCCGCAAAGATCGCGGGCTCAATAATCCCAAAGTTTGGATTGAAAAGCGCGGTAAAGATCCTCTTAGCCCCAAGCATTCCGGCCTGAGAGAAGAATTCTCGTAAAGAGACTTGTGAAATAAAGAGACCAGCGATGAAGGTGAGAAAAATAGTGAAGTAGCCCAAGAGGGTAAAGGGCTCTTTCATAATACTCTTATTCTCATCAAGATCGTAGAGACCTTTGACCGCACGACCGACACTGAACTTTGTAAAAAAGAGGCCAAGGGCGATGATAGCGCCGATAGCGAGAGCGAAAACGGGCTCATTCCAGCTAAAGTCTGGATCACGCATATCCATGATCACTTTTTGATAGATAATTTTATAACTCACGAGACCAATATAGGCCCAGTGAAGAAGGTCCATGGTGTAGGCACTGATGACTCTCTTCATTTGAGCGATGCCAGTTGGACCCATGGTGTGGGGGAGTGCTGTTTCTTGTGTTTCCATAGTTGTTGTCTCTGCTTAATTTAGTCGATTGTTACTTCTACTGCGTCTTCACCGTAAATGGTTTGAAACCAATTTTCATCAATTTCACTTGGGCTGCCCTCATAGATTAATTTGCCGTCTTTTAGGGCAATCACTCGGGTTGCATATTGGCGAACAAGGGAGAGAAAGTGCAAGTTACAAAGGATTGTTACCCCTAGCTCTTCGTTTACTTTCTTAAGGTATTGCATAACAGAGTGGCTAGTCGCGGGATCAAGTGAAGCGACAGGCTCATCGGCGAGAAGGATACTGGGGTCTTGCATAAGGGCGCGAGCAATGGCCACACGCTGTTGCTGCCCACCTGAGAGGTTGTCTGCTCTTCTGTTTTCCTTGCCAGTGAGTCCGACCAGTTCAATGAGAGAAAGTGCTTTCTTCTTGTCTTCCTCGGGGAAGATTCCAAAGATTGAACTCACAATTCCTGTGCGTGAGAGTGTGCCCGTGAGAACATTGGTAAGAACCGTCTTTCTTGGAATGAGGTTGAAGTGCTGAAAAATCATTCCAATACGTGAGCGTAGAGTTCTCAGCGGTGAGCCTTTAATATTGGTAATATCTTTACCTTCAAAGAGGATGCTACCCGTGGTTGGCTCATGGAGGCGGTTGATACAACGAAGAAGAGTCGATTTACCTGAGCCTGAGAGACCAATTACGACAAGGAATTCACCTTTTTTTACGTCAAAGCTCACGCCTTTAAGAGCATGGGTTCCATTGGGATAAACTTTATTCAGTTTCTCCACGGACAGGATGGGTTGTGTCTGTGTTGTCATTCATTTTCCTGTTGTTTTTTGCCCATCCATGGTGCCGATTAATCAACAAAATCTTACATTTAAATTGATGGGCTATACTAAAAGCTGACGTTTCTTTTGTCCACAAAAGTCCTGATAAATCAGGATTAATCAGGGGTTTAGGAAGAAGGGCCCCTCTTAAAAAGGCGTCAATAATTTGTCGTTATAACATCCAGCCATTTGGTAAGAAGATGTCAGTCGCCAAAGTGACACCACCCCCATAAGCTATTTCTACAGCGATTTTAATACCTTCAGGGAGGAAGTATGAAAATTATCGGCAACGTAGTGCTTTCACTACTTTTAAGTTCATCTATTTACGCAGGTCAAAAATCTATTTGTGGAACCGACGATCGTGTTCCTTCTTCTTTACCAAAGATCGGCCGTTTACTTGGCAAAATGACTGACGGTGGTGGCTGTACAGTGACAATGATTGGAAAAACATGTGCTATTTCAGCAGGACATTGTGATGCAACATTTGGCTTTGCAGAGTTTAATACACCTCCTTCAATTGGTGGACGTATTCAGCACCCAGAAAGCCGCGATATTTACCCTGTAGATAAAGCAAACTCTGTTTGGAATTATTCAGGAATCGGTGATGACTGGGCCGTTCTTAAGGTTCTTCCTAATACTGAAACTGGTCTCTATGCTGGTGATGTTCAAGGTTACTATAATGTTGATTTCAACGGACCTAAGGCCGGTGATCTTATCCGTATTACTGGTTACGGACTTGACCGCTCTGATCCAGAAAGAAACCTTGCTCAGCAAACTCACACTGGAGAGGTTGTGCGCCTAAGAGGTTCGGCCATGTACCATATCGCTGATACGATGGGTGGTAACTCAGGGTCTTCAATCATTCGTGAAAGCGATGAAATGATTGTTGGGATCCACACCAATGGAGGTTGTTACTCTAGAGGTGGTTCAAATTCAGCAACTGTTATTAGTGAAAATCAAGAATTAGTTAAAGCTATTCGCGCTTGTCTGGCAGAAGAAGCATTATTGTCTTACTAGAGCATCGTTAAAAAGGAATTTTAACAAATAGCTTTTAAAAAGGGCCTCTTTAGGGGGCCCTTTTTTGTTTTCTAGAGAAAGTGTCTAAAGTTTTGACACTCCTATGAAATCATTTTCATTGGGCCTTCCCAGTTTTTAAGAAGAGGTATAAGGGGTCCATGAAAAAACAAATCCTACCCCTCTTTATTTTTGCTCTCTTTAATACTTCCTCTTTCGCAGGCTCGGCGACGATTCTCAAGGTCTCAAAGACTATCAATGAGAAGAATGTTCTCCATTATAAGGTCCGCTATGACGATACTACTTGTGAAATCAAGGGCGATGTCTATGCAGATTGGAAAATGGATGAAGAAGATGGTCAGTGGAAATCACTTGATGAATCACCCGGCTTTATCAGAGGTCCCCTCGAACCGAAGTCTACGGCCGTCTCTGGCAGTGAAGTGATCTTTGTCACAGAGTCTATGGATGAATTCTCTAAGAAAGGAATCCTCGATAGCCGCCAAGTGACGGTTTCAGTTGACCGCAATAAGTCTGGGACCTGTCAGGTGAGAAATGAGGTTCTCGTAAGAGGTGAACTCTACAACCTAAAGCGCCTTCACTCAAAGGTCACCATTTTTGGTAATGTGAGATGGGTTGAGTTTCATGGAGAAGACAGTAGTGGTCGTCCTGTAAAGATGAGGCTCAAATAAAAAAAGGGCAGTGTTACCACTGCCCCTTAGAGGAAAATCGAATAATAATAACTGATTAGTTCCAGTGACCGAAAGAGTCTGCTGGAGCTTGACCATTACATCTCTTCCACTGAAGCTTGTATTTGATACCTGAGCGAAAGTCAGCTGAGTCAACAGTAGCAAGAGCATCATCTCTTGTTGAAGCTACACGAACCATCATACTAGAGTTTACTCTGAGGTTCACATCAGCCCCACACTTTGACCAAACAGTTGCCTGAAGACCTAATTGGTTACGAAGAACGTAGTCTTTATCTGTTTGTCCGCGAAAGGTCTTTGTGTAACGAGGCCCTCTAATACCTGCAAAGAAGTACTCTGCTGAGAAGCGCGCCTGAGCACGACGAGGAAGAGAAACATATCCTCTATAATCGACATCGATGATACTCACTGAGAACCCTTGTGGAACGTGCACCGGAATTGCAATAGAACAGTTCTTTCTGGCAAGTCTCTTCCTATTAACGGCACCTGCTTCGACAAAGTACTCATCAAAGATGATACTAAGAGCTTTCTTATCAGGACTTAGTGTTGCCATGGCCGTTCCTGCAGGACACCCACTCCCACCGTATCCTGGTTCACCAAGGTAAATATCATTTTCATTAGCTCCTGCTGAACTTAAAAGAAGTGTTGCTAGTGTAATTGCCGATAATAACTTTTTCATACTCTCTCCATGTTTTGGTTATTGGGTAAATCCAATATTGGATTCTTGCTACTGTTTTAAAAATCCCTTTTAAAAAAGAAAATCAAAAAAAAGAAATGCATTCACTAACTGCGCCACGTGGAAATGAGTCTCACTTGTTTTGACCACGTGGTGGAGAAAAGCCTCCCTTATATAGGAAAAAGAGATTCTCCCTTATAAGTTAAGCCTGAGTGTTGCTTTGCACTTTTGTAAGCAAGAGAGAAGGAGAGAGTATGAAATCATTAATAGGAGCTATTTTAATCCTGGGAAGTCTCAATGCCGCGGCAAATGGTTTTTCAAGGGTGGAAGCAAGAGGAACGGGTTGTCCTGTGGGAAGTACGGATGTTGTTGTGAGTCCTGATGGAGAGAGTGTTTCTGTCCTCTTTAATGAGATGATTGTAGAACTTCCTAACTTTGATGGAGATAACGATAATGATGCCGATATTCCAGGCCACGATCGTACCAGTCGCTTTAATCGCAATGTGGTTCAGAAAATTTGTAATGTCCTTATAGAGGCCGATATTCCCCAAGGTCATAAAGTTGATAGCGTTGATGTTCAAATTGACTTTAGAGG
Source organism: uncultured Bacteriovoracaceae bacterium (assembly GCA_950054155.1). Lineage (GTDB taxonomy): Bacteria > Bdellovibrionota > Bacteriovoracia > Bacteriovoracales > Bacteriovoracaceae. The sequence continues at coordinate 23,729 of CATLOT010000002.1, read as the reverse complement.
GTCAACCTTTATGGATCAGGGCACGGGGGCTTTCTTTCACTCACAGCTTGTGGGTCTTGCTGGTCCTGGCAGAAGAAATGAAGTGAGAAGAGACTTTGTCGCTCGAAAAATTTGGAGGCAAGGGCCTACAGAAGATGATTGGATTATTTCAAGTAAGAGAAATATAAAGGTTGCCGGAAATTGTTCTACTCGTGGTGATACTGCTAATCGCTTTAATTTAAGAAATATTGTGAGGGCCAATCTTACGCCACAGGGACAAAGAAATGATAGCTATGTTTTCATAGGCCTTGATAGCGCCGATATTGTGGGGAAGATGAAGCTAAAAGTGAACTCATCAGCTTGTCGTCAAGCGCCCACAAGGCCAACACGCCCTACATGGCCACCTCGTCCCACAAGACCGACACGCCCAACCCGACCAGCTCTTGGTGATAGCGATTGTCCACGTGGCCTGATCTTTCATGCCCCCACGAGAAGCTGTAAGTCTAAGCGCCAGATCGCTATTTGGGATCTTAGAAACTAAGGAGAGATGGTGTCCTTTTGGGACACCAATTTTTCTAAGTTTATGAAAATGCGTAGGTAAGAACTTTCAAATTATTACATTTGGGCCCAAAGTGAAGCTTTTATGTCAGAGAATCTTCCATGATGTTAACTCTTTGCTAAGTTTGAGTGAAGTAGAGATTCATCGGAGGATCTAATGACTCTAACAGGCCAACTCAAGCACATGCTTGATTGCTATTTTCATCAACACCCTAATATGAGCCTCAATGCTTTGGCGCTTAAATCTGGGATTGGTGCTACGACACTGAGACGGATTAGGAATCAGGAAATTAAAGGAGATCCAGCTCCCCATACAGTGCTTGCTTTTGTTAGTGCCCTCACTAACGAGAAGAGATTATCAATTCTTGTTGATAAGTTTGATGGTCCCCTTGGTGAGCTTTTAAAGGAGTCTTTTGGGCCCTATGTTGAAAGTTCGCTGGGGCATTCTTTTCAAGCGGAGTTAAGTACCTACTTAAGAGATGCGACCTCTTACTTTGTTTATAAATTATGCGCTAATCGTGCAGGAATTAGTCGCGAAGAAATTGAAAGAAATTATGGTCTTCAGGGACTAAAGAAATTGGATCAAATGCATGGTGATAAGCTCATCGAGCTTAAAAATCATAAAGGGCAGGAGCGCTACTTTGCTGTGGCCAACGAATACTCCCTTGATGTGGACACCGTTCTTGGCCATCTTCCTCAGCTTGCCGCCCATTTTAAATTGGGGGAAGTGAGTAAGGGAAGAAACCTCTTTTACAATATGAGTGAGAGCTTAAATGAAGAGGGCATTCAGAAGATTAAAGCGATCCAAAAAGAGGCCGTCTTAAAGATGCTTGATGTTTTTAAGTCGCCTTTTTATGAAGGGGATATTCCTTTCTTTACTTTAAATATGTGTGACACTCAGCTTATGCCTGAGAAACCGGAGTACTACCAATGAAAAAGACATTCACTCTTATGACATTCTTCTTTGTCCTTATTAGTTTTGCAGGTGAAGTGACAGGAGTTGGTAGGCAGGCCCTTCAAGTTCTGAGGCAGCACAATATGTCGATTGCTGAATTAAGGCAGGCCGGACTTAAAGTTCATCTTGGTGAAGTGACGGGAGTGGGCAAGAGGATTCATCTCGATCAAGTTGAAATGGTTGTCTCTAAGAATAAAGTCTTTAAGATGAGAGAACTTAGCCACGTGGAATTTAAAAATCCCAGTCAGGCCCGTTCTCTCAATGATGTCGTTCATCTCGAGTTTGATCGCGCTAAGGTACGAATCAAGGATATTGGAGCGATTGTCGCTAGGGAGTAATCTCTAGCGGACAAGTTTCTCCGTATCAAGGTTGATGGCCTTAACCATCTCTCTAAGGGAGTCGTAATCTTTATCAGAGGTATCAACGACTCCTTCTACTGAATAAATTCTTTTAAAAATATCACGCCCTTGCTCCGTTGCGATGAACTTCTTTAGAGCTTTGGTGAATTTATCAACGATGTCTTTAGGAAGATCCTTTCTGAAAACAAAGGGATCGTTAGGGATTTTGTCAGTGATCGCGACAATCTTAATTTTATCTTCAACATCTGGAAATTGAGTTTTAACACGGCTTCTGGCATCACGAATAGAACCATCTTCACTAGGAGCGGAGTAGTAGGTCGCTCCGGCATCGACCTGTTTCTGATAGATCATGATGATGACGTTGTCGTGTTTATTGGCGAAGGTCATATTTCCTGGACTGACATTGGCCTCTTTCATGATTTTGAGGGGAAACATATAACCTGAAGTTGAAGAGGGATCGACAAACGCCATCTTCTTGCCATCAAGGTCTTCGACACTTTTAATACCCGAGTCGACGTGGGCCAAAATTTGACCTTGATAATAGTCGTGCCCATAGCGAAGAACACGAAGTTTTGCACTTGCGCCGTATTTCTCATTGGCCATCAGGTAACCAAAACTATTCATCACACCGATATCGGCTCTCAGAGACCCAAAGGCCTCAACAACAGCAACATAGTTGGTTGGGATACCAGTTTTAAAGATCAGGCCTGTCTCTTTTTCAAGGAAGTTAATGAACTCTTTAGAGTTACTTGAGATGGTGTCCGCATCCACACTTGGGGTGAAGTAAAGCTTTACAGGATTATCTTTCGTTCCTAGGGGGGCTTCATTTTGGCAAGCGGTGAGGACAAGTAATAAAGAGAGGGCTAGTGCTTTAAGCATTGGTTGGGCTCCGAAGATCTTCAAATTTCTAGAGGTCATGTCTTATCAATTCCGAGGGGATTTGTCAGGCGTGATTTTCCTGAGCGGTTGTTATTGCCTAGGCACGTCATAATGGGGCCGAAGCGTTGGAGAGGGCGTCCATAGGACCGATAGGCAGAAATAGACCCAAAAAGGAAATTTCTATGCCTGCAAAAATTTTTATGCTGCTAGGTCTCATTTTATGTGAATTGACCTATGGCCAAATAGATTTTAATCAAAACTCTAACCAATGGGACCTCAAAGTTGAGCTCTCCGCACTTAAGGCACGAAAGCTCAGTGTGAGTCCTCTTAAAGAAGACTTTACGCTCTTTCATATAGAAGGCCTTAAAAATGCTCAAACACCGGGGGCACCAAGTCTTCCTTATTATAGTTTCCTAGTGGCGGCAAAAGCGGTGGACCTGCAAGCTGATGTGGACTTTAGTTATAAGGACCTCCTTCCCGGAAAGGCGCTGCCTGCTCCTTTATTACCGTGTCGCTGTGACCTTAATAAAGAGGTGAGTTACCCCTTGAATCTTGAGTCCTATGAGGATGGGGGAAGATCTATGGTGGAAATCGTAGATCTTGGTGACTACAGAGGGATGCCCATTAGCCAGGTTGTTATTCGCCCTCTTCTTCAAGGAACAAAAGGTATTTTTCGCTTTCACGATCTATCTCTTCGCTTAACCCATCGCTTGGGTCAGGAGTTAAGGGCACCGCAAATTAAAGAGGCCAATAAGAAAATGATTCTTGTGGGGTCACGCCACTTAAAGGGGAGCATGGAGCGTTTTAAAAACTATAAGGAGTCTCTTGGCTTTGAGGTGAAGAGCTTCATTTATGAAGATATTGCAGGCAGTGCTGAGGATCTGAGGGTCTCTCTTCGAAATATCTATGCCGACTTTGATTACCAGTATGCCGTCTTCTTTGGTTTTGAACAGGATATTCCACCTTTTAGAGTTGAGACAATTTCTGATCTTAAAACACCAAGTGACTTTCCCTATTTTACTCATGGGGGTCAGGGTGATCTTGTCGCCGATGTCTTCTATGGGCGGATGGTAGGAAGAGATGATCGAGAGATTGATTCTCAAATTGATAAAATACAAGAATATGATCAAGGGCTTTGGGCCGATAGTCAGGGCTCACACCAAATCATTGGTATTGCCTCTAATGAGGGATGGGACCCTAGTGATGTGGATTATATGAAGCAAATGACCGCCCCTTTTGAAGAGGAGTATTTCTTTACCACAGAAACTTTTTTTCAAGATGATGCCAACTCCAATAGTCATGACATCAACCAGGCCCTAAATACTGGTGCTCGTTGGCTTAATTATATCGGTCATGGCTCGGGTAATAGCTGGAGCTCCTTGACCCAGGGGGAATACCATTCTCGAGATGTTTTAGAGCTTAGGGCTGAAGGAGTGAAGCCTATTATCATTGATGTCGCCTGCCAAAATGGCCGCTTTAATAATAGCGCTCGTCTTGGGGAAACTTTTCAAACGGCCCGTGCTGATGGAAGGCCTATTGGTTCAGTGGCGTTCTTTGGGGGCAGTGTGGATATTAGTTGGGACCCTCCGGCCCTTATGGCGATTGGAATTAATGAGTCTCTCAGAACTAAGAGCGATGTTCCTCTCTTTCAAGCGATTAGTGCGGGTCAACTCCATCTCCTAAGCACCTATGAAGATCTTGATGCCGCTAAAGAAAATTTACTTTGGTATCATTTATTGGGCGATCCTAGCATGAGTATTGGGGAGCTAAGTCCTTAATTTTTTGTTAAATCTGGTTTGGCTTCATACTCAAGCCATGGCGCTCAATGTAAAGCCCCTATGGGGTCTCCATTATCCTTCATGCCACCCTGAGGTGACCCATCCAACTGAGGATGCTGCGATTGTTGCCGATCAAGAAGAGGAACAAAAATACGGTGAAGAACTTAAGCATCGTCAAAAACTTCTTCAGCGTCAGCGTGACGAGCTTAAGAAGAAGCTTATCCTTCTGGATGGCTGGTAAGCTTGCAGCCCATCTGAGGAGAAATAAAACTGGCCTCACTTTCAAAATCAAAGGCACGCACCCGAATAAGATTTTCCGTTCTCTCTAAGGAATCAATAGAGATAAATTGCTTGGCGTAGTCACGACAATAAGTTGAGCTTTGTTTTTCAACAAAGAGGCAGCTGCAGTATTCTTTGGCAAAATTGGCGCTTACAACTTTTAGAATTTTAGGCTGACAGCTTGAAAGGAGTAATAAGGCGAGGAGAGTCCTAGTCATTATTGAGCTCCTTTGAAATTGCGGTTATCCACTTGTAGCGACTAAAGGTTCCTTCCTTGTCGGCACCAAAGCGTATGGCGACAACATTGTGCTTGGGGAAGAGGACAAGGGTCTGCCCATGATGACCATAGGCTAAGATAATATCTTTAGATACTTTATCAAAAGGCTTCTTCTTTCCAGGACACGCTTTATTAAGCCACCAGTGTTGGCCATAGGATGAGTCTTTCATAAGATTGGAAAGATTGGTCTGGCACACGCTTGGAGCGAGTTTGAAGCTATCCTTGAGGTAGAGGGGATCGACGAGTTGACTTTGCTCTTCACTCTCTTTTAATGGCCACTTTCCTTCGTTGAGAACAAGTAGACCAATTTTAGCCAGGGAGCGCGGGCTCATATAGGCATAGCTACTGCCAACGAAGGTGCCACTTGCATCTTGCTCCCAAGTCGCATCTTTTACTTCGAGAGGGTCAAAGAGTCTCTTTTGGGGATAGAGGTCATGGGCCTGAAAATCATTTTTAAAAGTCTTTTTAAACCAATCCATCAGAAGATTCGTCTCGCCACTTGAGTAATGAAAGCGAGTTCCAGGGGCAGCGATACTTTCTTTTGAGGCCACAAATTTCCCCATATCCTTTGACAGGTAGAGCATTTCGATGACGTCACTTTGAAAGGGATTGCGCTCATAGAACTCATTCCAATTGAGACCACTACTCATGTGCAAGAGATGGCGTACAGTGATCTGGTCTTTAAAATTAGAGGAGAGAGAGGGGAGGTCCGCGCTGATGGGACGCTCTGGTGTCAGGTCAAGATCCTTTAAGCGCATTCCTATAAGAAGAGAGCTTAAGGATTTTGTCATACTCCAAAGGCGATGGGGTTTTTCTTTATCGTAACCGTTGGCATAACGCTCGTAGAGTATAGTTTGATCTCTTACAATAAGAACTGAATTGGTCGAAAATTTTCCACGGGGATCAAAAGCAATATCCTCTTGATCCTTAAAAGAAAAGGCCTCGCCAGATTCTGTAAAGAAGGGCTCACTTTGGGCCAAAAGAGAAAAAGACAGGCAACTCAAAAAAGTCATGATAGTTTTCATAGGGCGTAGGATATCAAAAAACATGAATTTGACCTATAATGAATTTATGAAAAAACTGATCCTTATCTTGTCCCTGTTCTTATCTTCTTCTCTCTTCGCTCAAAGCTTCACCTACCAAGACACTCGGGAAAAGAGTGTTTCTAAATATCAGCGCATAGGTCATATCGAAAAGTATCTTTTAAGCCTTGATAAGAAGCTAGGTGAGTTTGAGGCTAATATTACTCAAAAGCGCCAAAGTGAGCTTAAAAAGCGAGACGCTGAAATCTCGCAACTTCAAAAAGAAGTTTCAGGTTTAAAGATTACTCTTAGTGCTCTTTCAAAGGATAAGGGAGGCAAGAAGAGTGATTCGAGTGAGAAGAAAATTGAAGAGCTTGAAAAGAAATTAGAAGAGAGTCAAAAGGAAGTTGAGACGCTTAAAAAGAGTATGGAGAGTTTAAATCTCGTGCTTAAGTCACTAAAAGAAAGTCTTGTGAAACCTTAAGTTATTGATCAAGAATTTTAAGGACAATACGGCGGCGCTTTCTCATCGGAAGACTGACTTCGACTCGATTGGCCCATATTTGAAGGCTTCTGCGAATACTACTTACAGGAACAGCGTAGCCGAAATCCTCCCATACGTTGGGCTCGCTTTGTGAGAGGATGTCTTCTAAGAAAGCGGCTGACTTCACAAAGGGTGATTTGGGTTTCATGATGGACCAGACCATACCGACGACGCGACCATTTCTTTTATCCACAAGTGCACTGCCACTGTCGCCTGGACTGAGGTCACAGCCCACGGCAAAGCTTGGAATCTTTCTTGGGATTCTTTCATCGCCATTATTCATTCTTGCAAATTGAGGAGAAAGGTTGGTGCAGTAGCGATCCTCTTTAAGGGTGAGCTGATTATCGTTATTAAGAACCGAACCAAAGCCCATGCTCATGAGGGGAGTGCCTTGTAAGGGGTTGCCTGAAAGGGGCGCTAGCTTTAGCGGGTTTAAGGTGGCGAAGAACTCATCTTCCTCTGGTTCCGCCTTAAGCGCCAGCATGGCATAGTCGACATCGGCCCAAATCCCAATGAGTTCCTTACAAGTATAGACTTTCTTGGCCATGGGAAATTGGATGAGAACTGTTGAAAATTTACAGCTTGGAACATTCACAAGACCATGGGCGGTTGTGGCGATGATATGGTGACCGAGATGTTTGCCAAGGTAAAAGCCAGTTCCCGTGCGATGGACGGTCGTTACCTTAACGGTATTGGCGGCAAGGCGTGCCGTTAAGAAATCATTTCTTTCAAGGAGAAATTCTGAGCTCACTTTTAAGGCGTCCCATGTAGGACCGATGGAGAACTCATTGACGACTTTTTCACCAAGGGCCTGATCATCAGCTTTTGGAGTAATTCCGACCTCACCATTACCCCCACCGCAACTTGCGAGGACAAGCCCTATCAGGGTTACAAGAAGCCAATTTAACAGATGACTTTCAAGGTATCGTGTGGTCTTTATCATAGAGCGCCACTCTATCATCTTTAGAGGGTGTTCAAGCACTTTGAGAACAAATTACACGTTGCGTTGTTTAGGGCGTAAAGGAACCGATGGATAAGACGAGAAGCCTCATAAAATCAGATAGTTATAGCCGCCGCCAGGTGCTGATCGAAACGATGAATGGACTCGAGACTGAAGAGATTACTTGCGCCAATTGCCCAGGTCATTGCTGTACATTTGTTGGAAATAGTATGCAGATGACAACCGTAGAGGCCTTAGACCTCTACTTCTACCTTGTTGATAACGACCTGTGGAATGAAGAGCTCGAAGAAAAGCTTAAAGAAAATATTAAAGAGTTTCGCCTTGATCATCGACCTTCAATAGGTGGCGGTCATTTCATGCGAAAAACCTATACTTGTCCCTTCTTTCTCTTTCAATCCAAGGGCTGTCCTATTCCTCCTCAGTTTAAACCCTATGGCTGTTTAGGCTTTAATCCTTCCAAACAAAAAGAGCTTGAGGGCAAGAGCTGTTCAAGTTCACAAGTTCTTCTTGAAGCCCGTGAGGAAGCGGTTAAGGACGAAGAAAGAGAATGCAAAAATATTCGCGAATCCCTTCATCTTGCTTGGGACAAAGAGACGATCCCAAGTGCTCTTTTAGATATTCGAAAGGCCATCTTGGCCCTCTCCTTGCAACAATAATAAGCACAAGTTTAGAAAATCCATTTAACAGGTCTTAGGGCCTTTAAGGGTATTTCTAGCGTGTTTATTAACGTTTCAGCTGTCTAACTTTTTGACAGATGAGGAGGGATTTTGGCCGTACAAAGACCTAGTTTTTCTCGCCAGAGAGCGCCTGAAAAGGTGCAGGTAAGAGTGCGTCCTCAAAAGAGTGTTAAGAAGAAGTCCTCCCCAAAAAAGCAGAGCTCTCTTTTTCGCCTATTAACGCTTTTTAGTCTCTTTGCTTTTCTTCTTTTAGGAACCGATCAGGGAAGGACACCTTATCGCTACTTAGCGGCCGAGGCCCAAACTACGATCTTTGGAAATGTTGGTCTTTCAGAGGCTCAGATGAAGAAGGTCGCCCTTAATATTTTAACAATAGCGAATAATATGAGTAGCGATTATGAAGTCGCTGATGGCATCACTTTAACAAGTTATATTCTGCGCTACTTTGCTGAAATTGGTGAATACGAAATTGCTTATCGCGATATTATGATTCTTGTTGAAGCCTTTGAAAAATTAACCAATTCCGCCGTAGGGCCCGAGGTCAGAGATATTCTTGATCAGACGCTTAAGGTGCGCTTTGGCAAAAGGGATGGTCTCTACTTTGCGCAGTTCTTTGCCAAGAATCCACTCAAGGGAATTATCATTCCCATTGAGGAAGTGAGTGAGGACCCTGAGAGTAGTTTACGAGAAATTAAGCATGTGACCATTGCCGAGGGAGCAGTGCTGAGTTTTGAAGACGTGGACACTCAAGCGGAAAGAGAACATGTTCGAAACTTTATCAAAAAACCTGTTAAGCTTCTTGGGGTGATTGATGGCGTTTTAAATGCTCTTAATCAAGTTTATCCTCCTTTGAAAGGAATGATTGATTTCTATCTTGAAGATCCTGAGCAAAGTGTAGCCCCCTTGATTATTGGCATGAAGGGAGTCAGTGTTGATGTTGCTACGAGCACCGTCTTTGATGACATTACCTTTGATTTTAATGAAGCCTATGCTCTGCCTAATTTTAGACAGGGTGAGGATGCCTTGCCTTCTTTTGTTCTTGGAGGAAAGTCAAAGCTACTGCGCCTCAAAGTGAGTATTGATCAATGATAAGAGTATATATTCTCTTCTGCCTTTTTCTTAGTGCCCATACCCTAGGTCAGGAAATTGATATTGAACCTTCTTCACCACGAGAGTCGGATGAAGTCGTCTATGAAAGTGCTATTTCTCTTGAGATCAAAGAAGAGAGAAAGAGAAGAGTGGCCGTCGAGTATCGCTATCTTGGTAACCTGATGCAGGCGGGCCTTGAGTTTAAAGTTTATCGTCAATTCTCTCTAGGTGTTATGGCCGGAAAGTTTCAAGGAAAGGTCGCAGGCAGTGATGATCTTGGTTTTATTCCGGGGCTTAGGCACTATGCTGTAATGGGTAATATCTACCTTGGAAAAGAAAAGAGCGCTTTTAGTGATGGCCTTCTCTTTCGCTTTGGGACTCACTATAATAAGCAAGAAGAAAATGATCTGGTTGCTGGACTAGAAGTCGATGGGCAAGAGGTGTTAAAACCTGGGGAAGAGCGCTTTGGCAGTCAAATCGGCCTTGCTTATCACTGGCAATGGAAATACGTCTTTGCTAATGTCGGTCTCGAATATGTAACTCTTGGGCCCTATAAGAACTTTGTGCCCCTTGCTCTTAGTGGTGGTTTTGTTTTCTAAATAAAAACCTGTCATTTTACCAGTAAGAATATGACGCACACGCGATGAATATTGGCCCTTGTAAAGCATTGGAGCTTGGAAAAATCCTTCTCAAATGAGCTCAAAGACCCTAGAATTTTGCAATGTCAGCGGCCTCAACAACTCAAAAAAATCACTATAAATTAGGCAAGAAGAGATGGTTCTCCTTTATTAGGGAGAATAAGCCCATCTACCTCTTAGGAATTCTCTTTGTGCTCTTTACCGCCTTCTCTCAGGTCTTAGTCACGAGGACCATGGGCTGGATTTTAGATTTCTTTGCCAAAGAAGATCTGCCCTCCTTACTTCAAGGTGTCTCCGAGCGCGATACTTTCTTTCGTCTCTTTATGCTCCTTGTTGGTGCGCGGGTATTTCTCTTCTTCTTTAGAATGGGGTGGCGCATGACTCTGGCGCGCCAGACTCATATGGCCTCTTCGCAACTCAAAGAAACCGTTTGGGATAATGTGCGCTTCTTTAAGCAAGGGGATCTCATTCGTCATTTTACGAAAGGCGTTTTAATGAACGCCAATACTTCTGATGTCAATCGAGGACGATTCATTTATGGCTTCACCCTTGTTGCCATTTTTGATGTGGCCTTTCTTGGTTTCTTTACTCTCTTTGCGATGCTCTCAATTAACGTGCCTCTCTCCTTAGCCTCGGTGGGCATCATGATTGTTCTTCCTTACTTTGTTAAAAAGTTAAGCCACCTTGAGATGAATCGCTACCGAAGTGCTCAAGAGTATCTTGGTCACTTTAATGATCTCACCACTCAGGTTGTCTCAACGATTCGCCTGCAAAGGGTGAATCAATCAGGTCACTTTTGGTTTAAGAGAATGATGGAGAGTGCAGAAGGCTATCGGGAAAAGAGGCTTAACGCTGTTTTTACCTCTCTTCGCTATATTCCGGTCATGGGAAGTGGCAGTATTCTCTCTTATATTGTCCTCTTTTTGGTGGGGATTCCCTTTGTGAGGGAAGGGCGTATTTCAATTGGTGACTTTGTGGCCATGCAGGGGCTCATCTTTCTTCTGCAAGACCCTCTTGCGGAACTGGGTTTTATTATTTCTGAGTGGAAGAAGGCCTTCACTTCACTAGAGCGCCTCAGTGAAATTTTTCATCATGATAAAGACCCTCATCTTAACGACAGAACAAGTGAAAACCCAAAGGGCGAAGTTGTTATTAGGGTAGAGAATCTCGACTTTACCTATGATGATGGAGACTCCGCAGTTCTTGAAAATATTAACCTCACTATCAGAAAAGGTCAGCGCATAGGGATTACGGGACCCATTGGTGGCGGGAAATCAACTTTGGTTCGTCTTCTTAGTGGGGTTGAGCGCCAACACGGTGGTGTACTCACTTTCATGGGGGAGCCCTTTCATCACTACAGTCACGGCTTTCTTAGGACGCTCATTGGCTATGTTCCCCAAAAACCCTTTCTCTTTGCCGATACCATTCGCGAAAATGTTAGGCTTGATCGCAATCTCAGTGATGATGAAGTTTGGCATTATTTAAAGTTAGCTTGTCTTGATGAGGATGTGCGCCGCTTTCCCGATCAGCTTGATACACCCCTTGGCGAGTGGGGGATCAATTTAAGTGGGGGGCAAAAACAGCGCTTAACACTGGCCCGTGCCCTTGCCCGCCAATGTCAGGTCTACTTCTTTGATGACTGTTTAAGCGCAGTAGACACCGTCACGGAAGAGAAGATACTCACGAATCTTGATGAGCTCTTAAAAGAAGAGACTCTCGTCTGGGTGGCCCACCGTGAATCCACTCTTAAGTACTGTGATCATGTAATGGAGGTTGGCCATGAGTAAGAAAAAGAAGTCCTTTCTCCATGCTGATGAGCAGTCAGATGAAAATATCCAGAAGTTTAAGTTAAGTGATGCGGCCTCTTTTAAGAAAATTATTGGCTTTGCCAAAGATTATAAAGGCTTCATTCTCCTAGGACTTGGCCTTATGCTGGCGAGTTCTCTTTTTAGTATTGCTTCAGCAAGGCTTATGGGAAGCCTTGTAGAAGATGGGCTTCTTCCTCGCGACCTTGAGCGATCCTATTGGTTAGCGGGCTTTGTGATCGGGGTTGAGGTCTTCTCTCTAGGGACCATGTGGCTTGGAAGAACACTCTTAAGTAAGTACAGCTCTTTGACCGTTTTAAAGATTCGCGAGTCTCTCTTCTATCATTTGCAAGGACTGCCCATTAGTTTCTATGACCGTCAACCTCAAGGCAGGGTTGTGACGAGAGTTACTCACGATGTAGAAGGTATTGAGGAATTCTTTACTTCTAGTATGGGGCGAGTTCTTAACGCCGCCTTTATGGCAACAATGGCGATGATTGCCATGCTGGTGACGGACTTTACTCTAGGGCTGATTTTAGTGCTCTCTGTTGTTCCGGCGCTCATCTTCGTCTATGCGACTCGAAATCATGTGAGAAAGATTAACCGAAACTTATCGCGCACCAATTCTGCCCTCAATGCCAAGCTTTCTGAATTCTTAAGTGGAATGGAAGTGATTCGCATCTATGGACTAGAGTCATGGTCACGAGATCAATACAATACTTACGTGGATGACTATCGTAATAGCCATCTCAAAGCGAATACGCTCTATGGCTGGACGCGGCCCCTCGTTGCCCTCTTATGTTCCACTCCCATTATTGGTCTCGTCTGGTTTGGGGGAAATAAAGTTCTCGCGGGAACCATGAGTGTGGGTCTCTTTGTCACTTTTATTCGCTACTGTGAGCGCTTCTTTAACCCCATTATGACCTTAGCGCGCGAAGTTCATATGATTCAACAGGCCTTCACGAGTGCTGAGCGCTTGGCCTCTTTCTTAGAGCACGAGGAAGAAGAGGCGACGCTTGGAAAAGATGGGCTCCTTAAAAATGAACTCCAAGGCGCTATTGAATTTAAAGATGTCTTTATGGCCTATAACAAAGAGGACTTTGTTCTCAAGGGAATTGATTTTCAAATTAGGGCCGGTGAAAAGATTGGTCTAGTGGGAACCACAGGCTGTGGCAAGACGACAACGGTGAGTTTATTATCTCGCCTCTATGAATTTCAAAAAGGGGATATCCTCTTTGATGGTCACTCGATTCGCCACTTTAACCGCCATGCCCTTCGTGATCAAATTGGTTTTGTTAGTCAAGACGCCATCATCTTTAGGGGCACCTGGAGGCAGAATTTAAGCACCGATCTCTCTGTAAGTGATGATGTCATACTTAAGGCCTGTGAGGTGACCGGTCTTAAGAAAGTGATGGATCTTGGAAGTTGGGGCCTTGAAAGTGAGATTTTTGATGGGGGAGTGAACCTCTCGGTTGGTGAGCGCCAACTTCTTAGTCTTACACGGGTGCTTATCAAAAACCCTAAAATTCTTATTCTTGATGAGGCGACGGCCAATATCGACCCATGGTTTGAGAAGATTATTCATGAAGCTGTTGATAAAGTGATGCAGGGAAGAACTTGTCTGATGATCGCTCACCGTCTCTCAACTCTTGATCACTGTGATCGGATTTTTGTCTTTGACCAAGGAAAACTTATTGAGTCTGGTACTCAAAAAGAACTCACAGCCCGTGAGGGAGCCTTTTTCAGGCTTCATCAGGCACAGAAGGCTAAGAATCCTAATGAAATATTAATCCAATAATCCCTTAATATAAGGGCATGGCCTGCCGAAAAGAACAGCATGTCCGCGATCAAAGACCGTTCAAAAGCCTTAGAAAATGCCCTTGCCGCCTTGAAAGAGGAAGGGGCTGATGCGTCTTCTCTTGCGGTGATTGAAGGGGAGATTAAGGCCTTAAGAAGTGCTTACGATGAGAAAGTTAAGGAGATGGAGCGCTTTCAAATTATGTTTGACTGGTCTCCTTGTACATTGAGCTGGATTGATCACAACCTTAATTATCTCGGGGTGAATAAAGCGCTTTGTGATATTTTTAAACTGCCAGCCGAGGATTTTATTGGAAAAGAGGTTGGAAGTCATTCAAAGCAAGCTTTCTTTCGTGAGTTCTCAAAGGAGCTCTTTAATATTAAAGAGGACACTCACTCCCTAGAGCTCACCGTAAATATTAAGGGCCAAGACCGCAGCTTCTATCTTCTGGGAACTAAATTCAAGCAGGGGAATGAGGCGATTATTATTGGTCTTGATGTCACTGAGCTTGTTCATATGGAAAAGTCCATGGCGCTTATGGAACGTCTCTCTTCACTAGGAGAGATGGTTGCGGGAATTGTTCATGAAATTAATAACCCTCTTACCGTTATTAAGAATCGTGCTCATCGTATCCCTAAGCTTTTAAAGCTCGGTGATATTGAAAGGGCCCAGAGCGACGCTGAGAGTATAAATGCTACGTGCACCAAAATTGAAAAGATCATTCATGGGGTGAAGACCTTTGTTCGCCATGGCCAGGATGATCCGCGCACAATAGGTGATCTAAGAGATAGCCTAGATCAAGCGGTGCTTATGCTTGAAAGTAAACTTAAGAATTCATTTATAAAAGTGACTCTTCCTAAAGAGAGTATTCCCAATGTGCTTGGCAATCACACTCAATTCTACCAGGTCTTTGTGAATCTTCTTTCAAACTCTATTGATGCCCTTAACGATGGCGCTGGACGCTCGGGAGAGAGTATCAGTGCTCGTTGGATTCATGTGGAGTACGAAGAGAGAGACGAAGAGCATTGCCTGCGCTTTATTGATTCGGGTTTTGGCATTCCTAAAGAAAAGCAAAATCAAATTTTTGATAGCTTCTATACTTCTAAGCTTCCGGGTATGGGGACTGGCCTAGGCCTTAGCCTCTGTAAGAAAATCCTTGATCTTCACGGGGGAAATATTGCAGTTGATAACGAGCACAAGAATACGTGCTTCGTCGTCACTATCCCTAAGGCAAAAGCTATCGCGGCCTAAGCGTTAACTTGGGTGCTTGGCTTATAAACAAAGGCCTTGCCTCTTTGATAGCTGATCACATTATCTGTTGGACGCTTTCTCTTTTTAAAATCAAGCTCGCTGACGTCAGCCTTCTTAAGAAGTTCGAGAAGAGTCTTTCCTATGGCCTTGCCCATGAGAGGGGGCACAGCATTTCCGATCTGGCGCCACTGGGCGGAGATTGGTCCCATGAATTCAAAGTTATTGGGAAAGCTTTGGATGGCCGCGGCCTCTCTAGCAGTGAGGTAGCGGTTTTCAACAGGGTGAAAGTAGCTATGCCTATGGGTCATAATGGTTGGTGAGGGCAAAGAGCGGTCAAGACGCTGATACTTCATTTGACGAAAGCGATTCTCTTTTATTTCGGCCCAGTTAACGCCTAAGCGGAGGCTTGGGGGTAAATAAGCTAGCTCGTCACGCTCATAGCGAATGCCCTTTCCCTCTGGAATACGAGCAAGGCGCTTTTCTTCTAATTTATTTTTAACGGCTGCGGCTTCAAGGTCGTGGTTAAAAACCTCACCCTTCTTTGTTTGAAGATTATTGATAATATCACCCACTGTTACTGTAGGCTTTCTCGCTTTTTCACCGGGATCACCATGGCTAAAGCGAGGGTAGTGAGGAGCATCGTTGATACGCGTTCCAATAATAATGGTTCTTCTTCGCTTTTCAGGAACACCGTAGTTGTGAGAGCTCATCACTTTGACATCAAGGTTGTAGCCCAAGCGGTGAAAGCGCTTAAAGATATTTTTAAGGACGGCCTCATTCTTCTTGGCCACGAGACCTGTCACATTTTCCATGACGACAAAATAGGGGCGAGTTAGGCGCACGAGTCTGACAAATTCAAGGAAGAGGCTATTTCTCTCATCCTCTGGATCGCCAAGTCCTGCGGTAGAAAAGCCCTGGCAAGGTGGACCACCCACAACGGCGTGGATCTGGTTATCACCTAAATACTCATCAAGCTTTCTCTTTGTGAGTTTTCGAATATCTCCACAGTAAACGTCCGCGTGGCGATGATTCTTTGCAAAGGTTTGCATGGCATACTTGTCGTAATCAACTCCAAGCAGGCACTTCATCCCTGCCATTTCTAGACCACATGATAGACCACCTGCGCCCGCAAAGACGTCGATAAAATTGAGTTTTTTGGGCTTTTGAGCAAGTCCATCGGCCATAGGTGAGCTTCCTTATTGCGCTGAATAGAATGATAGTCTTCCTATTATCCTGTTGGCCGTCATTTATTGTCAACTACTTGAAATGATTTTGATTAAGAAGCTTTTTTATGGTCATCAAGCTTGGGAATAACGATGTCTTTCTTGGGGTGGTTAAAGACGAGAACACCCGAGCTTGCATGCTTTGCTGCCACTTGTTGGATTTGTTCTTTAAAGGGAATACAGACCTTATCTCTCACTTTGAGTTCAAGCTTTCCTGTGCGCTGACATTTACGACTTGAAACTGTCTTTGTGATCAGAGGTTGCCAAAGTTGGGGATTATCACTGGTAAGAAGAAGAGTCTGACCCGTCTCTTTGAGCTGGTATTGGAGGGCCTTGAGAAAGACCTTAAAGAGGGATTGGTCAAGATAGCGCTCAGGGCTTTCAAGAAAAATAAAATCCGCTTTCTGCAGGAGTCCTTTAACCAGGGCCGTTGTCTTGCAAGTCATATCATCCACATGGGGAGGCCTGTGATCCACAAGCTTGATGCTTTGGTAGAGTTCCCATAGATGGGGATTACCAAGCCTTTTAAGATGGTCTTCAAGGGTAAAGGTGCGGGTGGCACTGACAGTGGAAGGAATAGAGTCGAGGGCAATATTCTCTCTTAGGCTCAGGTTGCCAAGCAAACTGCCCTTGGCATCGACAAAACTGAAGTTTGGCGGTCCTGGGACTTTTTGCAGGCGTAGGAAATTGAGAAATTGCTTGAGGCAGCCCGTATTAGGCGCGCTTTCTTTCTCAAAGAGAATAATGTCGGTGGATCTCTCCTTCTTGGTCATAACTTCCTTTTCGGTTAACGGGTGTTATTTTACCAAGCATAGCGTCATAAAGTGAGGTGAGGGGTAAATGCTGCCTAGTGTCGCGTGTGGGAGCAAAGACTCAAATTTGCTATAATGAAACAAAGCAAACCAAGGATGGACGTTTTGAAGATTGTGATGGGCTTTAGTGGCAATATTGATTCTGCTGTCGGGGCTTATCTTCTCAAGAAGCAAGGCCATG
Source organism: uncultured Bacteriovoracaceae bacterium (assembly GCA_950054155.1). Lineage (GTDB taxonomy): Bacteria > Bdellovibrionota > Bacteriovoracia > Bacteriovoracales > Bacteriovoracaceae. The sequence goes on along the minus strand of CATLOT010000002.1, from coordinate 6,664 downwards.
ATGTCATTCTTCTGGGCCTTAATTTCTATTCTGAAGAGCTTGAAAGAACCTCCCTTCGTTACAATGAAAATGGCGATGAGCTGCCAAAGGCCCCATTTGAGGGAGTCTATCAGATTAAAGATCTCGATGCAGTAAAGGCCCTCGCCGATGAGCTTGGGCTGCCTTTTTACGCAGTTCAAGCGGCCACTGAGTATCAGCACTACGTCACAGACAGAGTGATTGGTGCCCGGATTGGCGGGCGAAGCTTTGCACCTAAAGCAGCGACCAGTCGTCTCATCTTGGAGGTCTTAAAGAAGAAGGCTGCTCAGCTAGGCGCTGAAAAAGTGGCCACCGGTCACTATGCTAAAATTGTTCACAATATTAGTCTTAAAACCCACCATATTTTTGTTAGTAATGACCTTGAAAATGATCAAAGTGATCTTCTTTCAACGGTTGACCCGCCAACGCTTGCGACCCTCTTATTGCCTCTGAGTGACATGAGAAAGAGTGAGGTTGAAAGAATTGCGAAGTCTCTTAATCTCAAATACCTCCCCAATGATCCCGAATCTAAAAAGAGTCTCATGCTTAAAAAGCTCGGCGCCTTTATTGAAGAGCGTGCCCCAAAGAAACTCTTTAAAGAGGGAAATATTATTGATTATAAGAATGATTCTATTCTCGGCGAGCACGATGGGATTCACCATTTCGGATTAGGGGAGTCCAATATTAAAACCAAAAGTGGTGTGCCCCTTGATAAGAACTTTGAAGTGATTGGTTTTCGCTATCGAGCGGGAGTTGTTTACATGGGTTATAACGAGGATCTTGAGTACGATACCATCGTCCTCACCCAAGTAAAGGTACCTCCTGGTACTGATCTCTCGTCCCCACTTGAAGTCTTTTTTCGCTTTAGTGAAGGAGCTGAAAAAGTTCCTGGAATTTTCTATCCCTACAATAATCGTTTTGGAGAGTTGAAGCTCAATGCTAAACAAACGGGGCTTATTCACCAGGGCGAGTTTATCACCCTCTACAACCGAAAAGGTCCCATGGGGCGTGTTGTGGCTTCAGCAGAGGTTCGCACTTGTGGTCTCATCGAAAATGGTAAACTTCGCTCCTTTCCCAAGAAGAAAGAGGATATTGAGTTAGAAGAAGAGGTAGAAAAGGTCGATATTTACAGGTTTAAACACTAAGCGCTTCAAAACGGGCTTTTCTTTATGCTATAGTGCCCGACCTATGGAAGCGAATAAAACAGTCATTGTTGGAATGAGCGGAGGAGTGGACTCCTCAGTTTGTGCTGCCCTTTTAAAAGAGCAGGGCTACAACGTCATTGGCCTATTCATGAAAAATTGGGAAGAAGAGGATGAAAATGGCGTGTGCCAGGCCTCAAAAGAATTCGCCGATGTGGTGAAGGTCTGTGAGAAACTTGATATTCCCTATTACAGCGTTGAGTTTGTCAAAGAGTACCGTGAGAATGTCTTTTCTCACTTTGTTGAGGAGTATAGAAATGGCTACACTCCCAATCCTGATATTCTTTGTAATCGTGAAATTAAATTTAAAGTCTTCTTTGAAAAGGCGATGGAACTCGGGGCTGACTACTTGGCCACTGGTCACTATTGTCAGAGAGTGGACACAGAAGAGGGAACTTACCTCGTTAAAGGTCTCGATAATAATAAGGATCAGACCTACTTTCTCTACACTATGAAAGAGGAAATTCTTAAGAAGGTGCTCTTTCCCCTTGGTCATCTTCAAAAGAGTGAAGTGCGAGAGATTGCAAAGAAATATGATCTCGCCACCAAAGCGAAGAAGGACTCTACCGGAATTTGTTTTATCGGTGAGCGCAACTTTAAGAATTTTCTAAGCCAGTATATTCATATCAAGCCCGGAGAGTTTCAGACTCTTGATGGCACGGTTGTGGGGCAACATGATGGCATGGCCTATTATACCATTGGTCAGCGTAAGGGCCTTGGTCTTGGTGGTCAGGGGGAGCCGTGGTTTGTTGTCGATAAAAATGTTGAGCAAAATGTGGTGGTCGTCGAGAGAGGAGAGGAGCATCCGGCCCTCTACGCAAGTGAGCTTTGGGCCAATGAATTGAGTTTTGTGGAGAAAGACTTTCTCTCAAAGCTTAAAAATTCTCTGCCTTTTGAGTGCACTGCTAAGATTCGTTATCGTCAAAAAGATCAGCGCTGTAAGATTGTCTCTGTTGAGGAGGATCGTCTTCATGTGGTCTTTGATGAGCCTCAAAGAGGGATCGCACTCCGCCAGAGTATTGTTCTCTATCAGCAATTAGGCGAGCACAGTGTGTGCCTTGGTGGGGGAATGATTCAAAAAAGAGGCGCTTCTCTCTATGAAGACGGACTCAGTCTCAACGAAGTTAAATAATCTGAAAGAAGAAGAAGGCCGGAATAATAAGGCCTATGAGGGTGAGGATTCCACCGCGCTCTTTGATTCCATATTTTCCTTTGACCATAAAGAGAGCGCTGAGGGCCAAGTACAAGAGGCACAGGGAATAGATGTCAGAGGCTGCAATCCAATAACTTTTTAACTCATTGACATGAAGGCCATTGAAGCGGCGAAGAAGAAAGCGTGGCGTGATCTTTTCAAAATGCAGTTCACTCTTATCTTTAAGGTAAATCAGCGTGGTGTCTTGAGGGTAGAAAACCTTGAGTTGATTGGGGTCGACCCAAAATTTACCCTTCATTTTCTCGGGAAGGGAGAAATGGTTCTTGGCCTCTGAGAGAACTTCCTCACTTGAGCGCTCTTCAGGGCTTAGCTTAACCACTTTCCTTTGCATGGAGTAATTAGGATTCCAGTCATCTCTATGGTTAAGCGCTAAACCACTCAGGGCAAAGATAATGGTAAAGCCAATACTGAGGTAACCAATATCGCGATGAAGACTGCGATTAAGAAGAAAGAGGTTTTTCTTTTTCTTACTCAATCGTCACACCAACCGGAATGAATTGGTAGTAGGTTTCAGGTCCTGTGATCTTTGAGAGGTCGGCGGGCTTACCCGTTTTCTCTGCTCTCTTTTGGGCAAAGGAGATGAGCTGATCTTTAGAGAAAGTTGTGTGGTTGAGTGTTCCCGTAGCATAGGCGATCTTACCCTTAGCACTTATGGGGAAAACCATGTCACCATCACGAACTTTGATCCTTAGGCTTTGGTATTCTTTATCACTCGCAAATTCCATCCAACAGCCACGCATCGAGCAGACATTGGTAACCATGCCCTTGATCGTGACTTCTTTCTTTTCAAACTTTTTCACATCGGCCAGCAACTCACTAATGGGGGTTAGTTCAGATTTCGACACTTTCTTTCCAAAGGACTGAGCAAAGGAAGTTGTGCAAACGAGAAGGGAGATGAGAAGAGCTATCTTTTTCATAATGACCTCTAAATTTTAGTGAGGGGAAATTATGAACTCTAGAATGTCGCTTGAAAAGTTCTTAGATGAGAGGGACGTGATTACCAGTACTTAGGATCGTTTAAATTGAGCTTTTCCTCAGTCTTTCGCTTTACTTTCTCCTGAAAGCCCATGCAGTCGCTTCCCGTCTCATTTTTAACGATTAGGGAGGGGAAGGCGTGAGACTTCATGCCGTAGAGCTTACAGCCTCTTGGTTTTTGAGGATCGAAGGTCGAAAAGTAATGTTTGCAACGAAGACAGCCCTTTTTCATTCCTTTATTTTAGCACTGAGGAGAAAATAATTTTATTGGGAATACTTTGACCCCTTAGTCTAGGGGAAGGTCTTGAACGTCATTAAGATTATTAAAATAAATAAGCTTAGTCCCTGAAACTTTGCTGATTTCATTTTCTTTTTCCATAACACGCTCCCACCACTTGTGACGAATAAGAATCACTTCAATTCGTCCGGGATTGAGCTCGGCGACTCTTTGGTAGATTTGGCTGTCCTCTTGCCCAGCATCACCAATGAGGATAAAGGGAAGATCATCATAGAAATCGATGAGGGACTGGATCTTTTCTAATTTATGAGAGTGTTTAAGAGTTGTCTCTTGGGGTTTACTTTCAAGTTTCATTTCTTTGAGAAGGAGAATGCCCTGAGGTAAGTCAGAGTGCTCAAGAAAGCCACGAAGGAGGGGGTAGATATTCCATGTTGAACTAGAAATATAGAAGAAGAGGTTATTTTGGCCTTGAAGGCGTTTATAAAAGCTTGAGACCTCTGGGAAAACTTCTCGCTTGCCAATGGGCTTAAAAAGGGTTGTGAGAATAAGGCGAGTAAGGGATGTTGCGCGACTTTTAATAATGGTATCGTCAAAATCACTGACAATGATTCTCTTTGTCTGAGCGTTTCTTTCTATTGTTAGCTCTTTTGTTTCAACGGCTAAATTAAGTGACGGAATTCTATCTGACTTATGAAGAAAGTAACCCTCGCGAACCTCTATTTTTTGCGTGTCCTCTGAGCTTGGGAGTGATCCTCCCCAATTTTGGGAAAGGTATAATTTGGCAATATTGAGAAAGTGATTGAAGCGTTTTTGGCCTTCAAAGAAATGGGCCCTACGATAATTCCTGACCACTCTACCAAGGGTGATGACTTTGTTGGCGGCATCGTTTGAAAAGCTTTGCAGTACTGTTAATTTTGGCTCTTTTGATATCATCTTGCTTATAGGCTAACACAGATTGGCCTCACTCGGGTACCTCAATTCTAGGGTAAAACTTACAGTGAGGACAGCCACTCTTTAAGTCTTGTGTTACAACGCTCGTTCTCAAAACGACTCTCAAGTAAGTAGGAAAGAAATGAAAAAAGCCATAATAGTATTCTTTTTAATTTCTTTTTCATCAGTTGCCTGTCAGGAAGGAACTGTTATTGAAAATGTCATTGATATTCCAAGTGAAAAGACTTGTGAGCAGCTCATGAAAGCAGCCGCCCAAAAATCATGTAACCCCAAGCTTGATCAGGAAGTGGATTTCTTTCTTCCCAAACTTGAGGTCACTGAAATTTATGCAGGTGAATACTGCCTTCTCAAAATGAAGTCAGGACTGATGAAGGTTATGACGGATTGGATGGCTGAGCCACCTGTAGCCACTGTTATCTATTCTATCTGGGACTAAAGTCAGTAGCGCTGGGTGATATTCGTTAGCTTCTTAGAGCTTTCAATAAGGGACCCAAGCGCGTTTTCTGTAGGTACTGTCCCACAAAAATGTTTGTTGTTAGTTTCCATTAAAATCTCATGGAGATTGTGGGGATTTCTCTTTCTAAAATCTTCAACAGATTTTACGCCAGAATAGGTGAGAAGCTCGGCATATTGATAACCAATGCCATCGACGCGGGTTAGGTCAAGCATAGAGGCCCAATTATCAATGTGGCCAACGGGAATGGCCGCCCTTCTTGCAAGCTCGTCTCTTTGCTCTTGGGTCTGAGTCATGGCGATGAACTCACTGACATGGTGAATGCCAATATACTCAAGTTTTGATTGGTATTCTTCACCTATGCCTTCAACTTTTCTAATAGACTCACTCATATCGAACTCCTTTTCTTGAATGATTCCTTTTATTTTAAATTCAATGACAAGGGCGTTCTTTTAGAAAGTTTGCTTTTCATGAGGAGATTTCTAAACAATTGTGAATGAAATTACACAGAAGCTATAAAGTCACTTCATTCAAAATTATCGTGCCTTCGCTAAACTTTACCTAAATAAGGAGGTTTAATAATGAATAGACAAGAAGACTATGAAGTATCAGAACGTTTTATGAAGAGGTGGTCACCGCGATCATTTGATTCTTCTTATCCCCTTTATGACGAGGATATTCACAAACTCTTTGAGGCTGCGAGGTGGAGTCCCTCAAGCTTTAATCATCAACCTTGGACCTTTCTCTATGCTCACAAAGGGGATGACTACTACGAAACCTACTTGAGTCTCCTTAATGACTTTAATAAGGAATGGGCGGCAGAGGCTCCTCTTATTGGTTTTATTGTAGCTCACTTAAAAGACCCCAAAGGAAATGAAAACAGACATGCCCTCTTTGATTGTGGTGCTGCTTGGATGGCGCTTACCATGCAAGCAAGAGATCTAGGTCTCTATACCCATGGAATGGGAGGCATTCACTATGAGAGTTGTTATGAAAAACTAGAAATTCCCAATGATGAATATCAAGTTGTCTGTGCCTTTGTCGTCGGTAAAAAAGGACCTGCAAAAGAGTTGCCTGATGACCTTAAGAAAGAAGAAAAGATGAATGAACGTCTCGGCACAGATGAGATCTCATTTAACGGCAAATTTAAAAGAAGAAAGACTGATTAAGGATTTATTATGGATTTTATACGGATTATTTTTTCGATTCTCTTACCCCCTCTTGGGGTCTTCCTTCAGGTTGGATTAGGTGGCGCTTTTTGGCTCAATATACTTCTTACTCTTTTAGGATATATTCCAGGCATAGTTCATGCCGTTTGGATTATTGCCAAGAGATAGATTGATCGAAAAAAAAGGAATAAAAGAAAAAGATGGTGCACGGGACTGGAGTGCCAAAGCACCATTTTTCACTCTTCGCAATTTCGCTAAATTAGTTATAATTTTAAATGCTTAACGCAGTTTTGGGTCTTCGCTCTTTTTGTCTATTTTCTTCTTTTTTTGGCCATTTTTAGTCATTTTAGGGCCTATATAGGGCCAAGGTATTCTCTATAGGAGTAGGTAATTAAAGATGTGAAATAGCGGTCTTAGCTTTATTATTCAAAGTCTCTAATTTTC
>CATLOT010000001.1 GCA_950054155.1 uncultured Bacteriovoracaceae bacterium | reverse complement strand
CAATTATAAGTTGTTGATTGCCATGCCTGACTTAGTTACTCGTGATGCGGTGAAAACACCCCTAAGTGTGAAGAGCCATATCTAAGCCAGAGTTAACCCACTCTGGCTTTTTTTATTCCCTTTTAATGCTGGAGAATTGAAACTCCTTTTAATTTGATTCCAATATCGTCCCATTTGAATCCGAATTTTTTCTCCCAATTTGTAATTTCATCAAAGTAGATATCTTGATGAAGAGACTGGAGGACTGCTGTTTTCTTTATCAGTTGAGCAAAGGCCATAATGTGGGACTTACAGAAGGTCCATTTCGATTCACTTAAAATTAAAGAATAAACCTCTCTTGGGGCTTGTTCTTCCAAAGATTTTAAATCTGCTTCGCAGGCCTTTCCCTTAAATAAGTCTCTTCTAAAAATGCCACATCTTGTGAGATCCCAGTCCGTATATTCTTTTAAGATTCTAATAATATCCTCATGGTAGATAATCTGCCCAAAGTTTGGCTTGAGGTATTCTTTTAACATTGGGGATAAGAAGCCGTAGGACAGATCTTTCTCCTTAGCCTCTTTGTAGCGCTCCATTCTAGAAATCAACTCTCGTCTATTTGGGCGCCACAGAGCGATGATATTAAGTACATCCAAAAATGAATAGATGTGTTGAGTTTTTAAATACTCCTCTAATTTCTCAGTCGTTCGATATTCAGGGTAGAAGTTCTCATACTTCATCACGAGAGCATCTTCGGACATATCCATACAGAAAATCTTTTCAATAAAGCCTTTTCTAATATTATTTAATACGATCTCACTATCATCTGAAATACTCTCATAATCGACGCCTTTATCGAGCCTCTTCTCAACATTTTGAATTATATTTAATAGAGGCATCTTAAAGGCGTTAATCTGCCCATATTTGAGTTTCTTCGATCTCTCTCTACAGAAGTCTACAAATTCTTGCCCTCCCTCGAACTGAACATCAATATGTAAATCAGGTTCGTCTTTTATAAATCTTTCAGGTAATAGGTTTTTATTTGTCGGATCAACACCAGAAAATCCTAGGCCATATAGTGTAATGCTAGAAGGTGAACTTCCTCTGCCTGGCCCTAGAATAAGGTTTTTATTGCGAGCAAACTCAACGCATTCTTTAACAACCTCTAAAAACTCCTGTTTCTCTTTAGTGTCAAAGAAGCCCTTATCTCTTTCAATAAAATCTAAATGTTTATCAGAGACACTACCAGCTCTAATATTCAACGAATTAATAATCTTCTCTCGAATTGCATCCATGAAAACCCTCCTTTCTTCGAAACTAATTTTAGTTCCGTGTTTAATTTTCTTCGTTACCGAAAGGAGTTGAGAGATTTCATCTTCTCTTAATTTAAGCAGTTGAATTTCTTTTTTTACCTCAGTGAGTTTTCTCTCTAAATCACATTTAAAAGATTCTTTTTTAAGCCCAACAAGAGTTCTCATTTCTTCAAGAGAAAAGCCTAAAGATTTGAGACTTTTTATCTCATTGAGAACATCAACTTGTTTTTCCAGATAATAGCGATAGCCATTTTGCCCACGATAGGAAGGATCAATTAAACCTTTTTCCTCGTAGAGTCTTATTGCTCTTCTTGAAACGCCTGTTCTCTGTGAAAGCTCACCAATTGTGTACATCTAAAATCCCTTTCGTCATTAAACGATAAGGCCTCCCCCAAGGTCAAGGTCAAGGGATGCAAGGGATTTTCTAAAATTATTGGCAGTAATGATAAATGATAGGAATCGTCCAAGCTCCATCTAAGCATGTTCGACTTACCTGATAACAAGGCTTTACTGGACTTGAATAACCATTTTCAACAGTTCCGTGGACTACTCCACCACAAGACTCAGTAGGATTATTGCATGAAGAGTAAAGACTTGGTCCATTCCACTGACCATTATGACAGGTCTGGACTGTTGCGACACATTGTTCAAATCCATTTACAACCGGCTGGAGGTATCCATTTCTCGTTTCGCCTTCCTTACAAGAGGAAGACGATATAAAAGAATTCTCCCTAGCCGAATTACTTGGATTATAAGATGAACAGCTATAAAGAAGAGAACAATAGATAATTAATGTGCTAAGAAAAGAGCTATATTTCATAGCACGTAATTATAATGAAACCTTGTGATTGTCTAATGTGAACCCCTCCTAAGTTTTTTGAAAGGATATATCTATGATTGAAATGCTAGTCGGCTTAAAAGTTACAAATGACACTGATTATTCAAATTATAGAGCAGCAATGACTCCTCTTTTAGAATCAATCGGTGGTAGTTTTGGCTACGATTTTAAGGTTGCTGAAGTTCTCATTAGCCAGACCGAGAATGAAATCAACAGGGTCTTCACTATTCGCTTTCCAAGTGATGAGAAGATGAATGCCTTCTTTACAAATGAAGAATATTTAAAGATAAAGAAAGAATTTTTCGAGCACTCTGTAGCGTCAACAACTATTCTCGCAACCTATACGACTTAAAAGAAAGTGAATACTCTCTCCTTTGCAGACAATCCGCAGGTCCTCGTTCGTTTACGTTGGTATGCTATTATTTTTCAGTTCCTCTCTGTTTCAATAGCCTCTGCCTTATCCTTGATTAGCTACCAGCAATTTGTTTTGAGTATTATCTCTTTAATACCCATCTTTATATTCAATCAAATTTTAAGCCAAACATCCTATAAGAGTCAGTTTGCATTTCTTCAATTATTCATTGATCTGGCGATTGCCTTTCTTTTACTCTTTATTAACGGTGGTCTCTCAAATCCTTTTTATCTTATTATTCTGATTCATATCTTTCTTGCGCCTTTCTTTCTTAAGGTTAGAAGTAGCGTCTTCTTTATTCTCTTTGGAATAACCCTCCTCTACTCTCTCAAATACTCTCCCTTTACTTTTGCAGAGTCAGCCCCTCCTCTTTGGAAAGAGAATATCCCAGCCATAGCACTCATGACTGTAAGCTTGACCATATGGCAACTGGCCACATGGTTAGTGAGGGAGCTTCGAAAGCTAAATCAAAGGATCGACTCTCTCCAATCCTACAGCCAAAGAATAGACAAATTTCGTTCTCTTGGCCTTCTCGCCTCTGGCATATGCCACGAACTAGGAACACCACTCAATACAGCATTAATGAAGCTTGAACGCATGGAGAGAAAGAGTTTCTCTTCAAGCGACTTAGCCGTCACCACGCGAAGCCTTTCTAAATGTGCAGAGTCATTAAAAAAGCTGAACACTAAAGTTCATGATCTTGATGAAGATTTTTATAAAGAAGAAGTGAGCCTGGCAGAAACACTAAATGAAGTAGCCCTTGAATATTCAAAAAACTATCCTCTTGCTATCGAAGTGAAAAACAACCTTCACATCAACCACACCATTCAAATACCAAAGCTCCTTTTCACGAGATCACTGATTGATATTTTCGATAATGCAAGAGATGCTAAAGCTTCCCTTTGCCGTGTTTCCCTATCCTTAATTAAAGAACCTAGTCCTTTAATTGAACTAAGTATTAAAGATGATGGAGAGGGCTTTATTAAAGAGGTCATCGACAATATCGGAAGTCCTTTTGTAACATCAAAAGAAAATGGCACAGGCCTTGGGCTTTACCAATTGATCAATACCGTTAATTATATTGGAGGGAAGGTCCAGTTCTTAAATCACGAAACTGGAGCCTTAATAGTCATTCAACTACCGAAAGAGGCTTTATCATGAGGGTCCTCATCATTGAAGATGATCAAGACTTTAAAGAAACATTAAGAGATGAGTTTTGTGAAAACGGCTTTTCTGTTGAATTTTGTGACGACACCTCTCAAGTCAAAGAACTCAAAGAGCTCTGCACTCATGCTGTTGTTGATCTTCGCCTCCAAACAAAGAGTGGGCTTGATTTCATTCCTATAATTCGAGAGAAGTTCCCCAAAATCAAAATGACAATGCTCACGGCCTTTGGTTCAGTCGCAACTTCTGTCAAGGCCATCAAGCTTGGTGCTGATAACTACATCATGAAACCCTGCACATTCAAAGAGCTCATGGTTGCTCTTGATTGTGGTAATCTTGAGCACGAATCTCAAGAGGAAATACCCGGTCTCTACAAGAAGGAACGTGAATATATTGAGTATGTTCTTGACCTCTATGATGGCAATATTTCTAAAGCCGCCGAATCTCTTGGTATTCGCAGGCAAAGTCTTCAGCGTAAGCTAAAGAAATATCCCCCTCGAAAGTAAATTAGAAAAATAATTTCACGCCCAACAATGTGCCATCAATCTTTCTGTTGCTTGTTGAGACAGAACCTCTCAGGAGGTTTCTCTCACTATAGAGAGACGCATAAAGACGCAGTAACCACAGATCAATAAAGCCGGTGAGTTCACTTCTCTCTCCGTCAGTACTTATCGTTCCCGAACTTTCATTCATAAATTTCGTGTACTGTCCCTCGACGCCGAGAAAGCTAGCCAGGTAGAGTGTCATGTGGAGTCCCCAGAAAGGCTGTTCAAACGCACCAAAGCTCTGAACGTTAAAATCACGTTGACCATAGAAAGCCCGTAAGTGGGTCGATTGAATAGAGGATCCAAGAATGAGAAGGTTTAAGCGAAGATCACTTTGCTTATAGTTTCTCTCATAGTCGCGCTTTGAATATTCGAGACCGATAAACTTTAAGTAGGCAGCTCCTCCCCAGCGGGAGAAGTCCATGTCCTGTTTTATGCCTAAGCTAGTTTCTTCAAGTGTTGATCCGGCATAATCAAAGACGAATTCAAACCATGTTTCGGAGCTATTAAGAGCAAGCCACTGATCTTGAAGAGCTATTGTTTTCTTTGTGATTAGCCAATCCGCTAAAGTCCAACGGTTCTTCTTCTTTTCTTCTTGCTTCTTCACAATGACAGTGTAAACACCCTCACTCAATGCAAAGGTATTTTGAAAAAGAATGATAAAACTCAAGAGAAGTATTTTTTTCATTCCCTCATTTTAAAGGGAACACTAAAAGATATCGAGCTTCTTTTGGTTTAACTGACGAAGATCTTCAGCCTTTAAGTTATTGTCCTTAATGTACTGGGTTTGCTTCTTTATGAGGTCGATCTCTCGAGAAAGCTTAAGTACGCGCTTTGTATCTTCTGAAGGATATGAGGTTGGCCTCATATAACTCGGTCGTTTATCTAAGGGTTGTATCTTTGCCATATTACTTGATCGGAAACCCGACTAAAAAACTTTAGTCCTCTATTTCTGTAAATTCATGTTATGCTGATCCTATTCCATCTCCTTACAGTAACTTATGATAGATCTTAAACTTGCCCACACTTTTCTTGACCATCTCTTTGAACAACTTCAAAGCAAGAATATTAATATTGATTCTTACGAGATTGACCATCTTTGTTACCGAACAAGTAGTGATGAAAATTACCAAGTCATCAAGGATGCCTTCTCCCCCTTAGGAGAATGCCTCATTGAAAGTGAGGTCAATGGCAGGCTTATCGCCACCTACAAACTAAAAAATCCAATCCTCTATAAACACTGGATTATAGACCTCATTGAAGTTCCCGCCCCCAAACAAGGAAAAATAACTCAAGAAGGTTTTGAACATATAGAAGTTGTAATTGATTGCGACTTTGAGGAACTCGAAAAATCGATCCTTTTAAATGCTCCCGATATTTCCTTTGAAAAAAAAGGCTTAGAAAAAGATCTTAACCCAGAACTTGAAATTGAGTTTGATCAATGTGCAGTTAAATTCCATCACAAATCCCTTGAAAATATAATTGCTATTGAAAAGAACACAGTCCTTATGGACTTTCTTAACTCAAGCCAGATTCTCAACAAGCTTAAATCATATTCCCCCTGCATAAGTGGAACGCTTCCTTTAAATATTCATACTCCCCATTCTGATTTGGATATTCTCTTCTGTGCGCAGGATCTTGCTCAGTTTGAGAGAGATGTCACTCAACTTCTCCAAGGTCGATTTGACCTTCAAATGAAACGAACGACCAAGCAAGGACAGGAAACTTCCATCACGGTTTTTCACAATGATCACTTTAAAGTAGAACTCTTTGCTCAAAACTATTCTTCTTTCAAGCAACAGGCGAATATCCATTTTTTAATTGAGGCCCGCCTTCTTAAGATTTTTAAAGAAGAACTTCGTCAAAGAGTAAAAGCGCTCAAAGAGGAAGGTCACAAAACAGAACCTGCCTTTGGAATGATCTTTAACCTCTCTTCACCTTATGACGATTTGATAAAATTAAATAAACTCAGTGACTTAGAGCTCTCTAAGCTCTTGTAATTTCTTCACATCCCTTTGCATAAGTGGCCTTTTCTTCTATCAGTTAGTCATGAAAAACTTAATGACCGTACTTATGCTTATCCTCCTAGCCCTCCTCGTCCTGCCTGAATCAGCGAAGGCTGATATCTTTGGAGAAGACAACCGCCGCGATGTCCGCATTGGCTCTAGAGAATACAAGCTTGCCCGATCAGTTGCTGTCGGTGTGCTCAACTCATTATGGACCCCTATTAATAACTCTATTTCTGAACTCTGGGCTGATCCTGTTAGTGATCTTCTCTGTTCAGATGAGCGCTTCTCTCGCCAGACAACTGTATCCTATGCCTGTACGGGTTTTCTTGTTGGACCTGATCTTTTAATTACCGCTGGCCACTGTGGAGTTAATGTTGGAGAGGTTAGAAACTCATCAGATAATTATTGTGAAGCCTATACTTGGATGTTTGATTACTATGCTAATAGCAATGTCAGACGTGTCCCTTCTCGAAATATCTACAAGTGCAAAGAGATTATTTATGCGGGTCAAGTCGGCGATGGAATTGGAAGCACCGATTTCACTCTCTTAAGGCTTGATCGTAAAGTCAAAGGCAGAACGCCCTTAAAGATCGCCACCTCAAAAGTTAGACTCGGAGATGAAGTTCACATGCTTGGTCACCCCATGGGATTACCTATGAAGCACACCTCTGAAGGCTTCGTCTTCGACCCCCAGCAGAATCGCTCATTTCTCACTGATCTCGACGCCTTTGCAGGTAATAGCGGAAGTCCAGTTTTTAACAAAAAGAATGAAGTTGTCGGAGTCCTCGTAGCCGGAAACCCTGCTCAAGCGACCTACACCGATGAAGAAGCTGGTTGTGATCGCTATAACACTTGTGATGCCAATGGTGAGAATTGTGATGTTGCGGTCTTTGACGATGGTAGACAGGGCTTCCCCCACACCTTCTCTGAAGTCCAAGATATTCAATTTTATAAAAAGCTTATTGAAGAGAATCTTTAAAGTAGAGGCTAAAACCTTTGTCCTTAGGACCAAAGTCAACTCTTCGCATATTATTAATTTGAGAGAACTCTCTTAGCTTTTCGGTAGCAAAGTTTTCCAAATTCATTGGTATTAATACAATACTGGCTTTTGAATCAAGCTTCATTGTATCAACTCCGCCATACCACTGGGTCCTTAAACCATTTTGGACATATCCATAACCAGGATTTTCAAGATAATGATGATAGGGGTTTGTTGTTAGGATTAACTTCTCATTTAGAGTATTCTCTTTTAAGAAGTTTTCAACACGACCTAATTCTGTCTTCATTTCCTTTGCAGCAACTAATCGTTTATCAACCACTCTCTCAATATTAGAGAAGAAAGCGTATAAATTTATTCCGATTAAAAGACCTATCCCTAATTTATAAATAGGTTTCCTCTCATACTGCAAAACTCCTCCCCACCAAATGATCAGGGGAAGAACACTCATCATTGAGTTTCTCATACCGTTATCACGATAGAACATAAAGAAAGAGACGTGCAAAAGTCCTGAAATAAGAAAAGCGATAGTTTTAAATTTAATTAGATTACTTATTCTCTTTTTGGCGAAGATAATTAGCGCAAGAAAAACAAGGCCTAGTGTTGTCCACGAGAACTGCCCAAAAAAAACATCTCTTAAGAATGTACCCACCTTTAAAAAACTAAAAATGAGAATATTCTTCCCCTCGTCTCGAACAATTCTCATTTGATCATTTAATAGAATTTCGCCATTTAGCTGATAATAGACCCAGTAATAAGAAATAAAGAGGAGTAACTGAAAAAGAATAAAGTATTTATTTTTTCGCTTCCAAAGCAAAGGCAATGCTCCAATAAGAAAAACAATTGCCGACTCTCTTATACAGATAGCCCCTGCCAGCAACACAAAGGCGGCCACCTTATTCTTAAGTGAAACCAGCTCACCATTAACAGAGGAAATCAAAATAAGACCTGAACAGCCAAGAAGAGAAGCAACGAGGACGGGGTGATTTGTTACTAAGGCAGTCGCCGTGTAGGCGTAGGAGAAAAGGGTGCTTAAAACTAGAATTGGTCTAATATCGTCTTTGTAGAAGTCTCTTAATAACCTATGAAGGAGCAGTAAACTTAGCCAAACCAAAGTGAAGACAAAGGTTCGCGAAAAAAAGGGACCAACCTGCCTTAATTTATAGTTTAAAGCATTCAATATAAGCCAGCCCGGTGGGTGGCCGAAACTATGATATTTCCAAGCTCCTATTCCTTCCTCAAAAATAGTATTGGCATAATAAATCTCATCATTCACAAGGGGCGCATCAAAATGAGGCCACAATAGTATTAAGCTTAGGGAGAAATAGCCAACCAATATGACTGTGGTCAGGATTGAGAATGATAATTTAGTTTTTGAATTAAGCACAATATCTATAATATAATGTCTCGATACTACTTAGCCTAATAATTCAATTAACCGAGGAGAATGATCAATGAAGAAATCCACTCTCTTTTTTATGCTATCCTTAGCCTTTGTTTGGGGATGTTCCCAAAGTAAAATTGACCGAAAAAACCCAGACTACGCCAAAGTAAATTATGAAGAAGTAAAAGAAGTATTTAAGCCTCTTCCAGAGTATTTGGTCGACATATCAAAACCAGTTCTCGCAAAAAGGTCGGAGCTTGGTCATAAGCTCTACTTTGAAACAGCCCTTTCAATCGGGAATGATATTAGCTGCAACAGCTGTCACCTCCTTGATAAGTTTGGTGTTGATAACGAGCCAACTTCACCAGGGCACAAGAAACAAAGAGGCGATAGAAACTCTCCCACTGTTTATAACTCTGGACTCAATTTCTCTCAGTTTTGGGATGGTCGCGCTAAGGACCTTAAGGATCAGGCAAAAGGCCCCATTCTCAACCCTGTAGAAATGGCAATTCCTGATGAGAAAACTGCTGTTAGTCGAATCAAGTCAATAAAGGGCTACACAGATATGTTTAGGGCTGCTTTTCCAAAGGCCAAAGATCCTATCACTTACGATAATATCGCAGAAGCTATCGCGACCTTTGAGATGAATCTTCTCACACCAAGTCGCTTTGATGATTATCTTAAAGGTAATCGTGAAGCCCTTAGTAAGGACGAAAAGGAGGGGCTCAGAACCTTTATGGAAGTAGGATGTATTTCTTGCCATGAAGGAGTGAATATCGGTGGTAGTTCTTATCAGATGCTCGGCGCTGTTATTCCCTTTGATACTGAGGACCATGGACGCTTTGCCGTCACAAAGAGTGAAGATGATAAATTCTTCTTTAAGGTTCCTTCTCTTAGAAACATCGCCAAAACAGGCCCCTATTTTCATGATGGGAGTGTGAAAACACTTGATGAAGCCGTAAAACTGATGGGCTCACACCAGCTAGGTGTAGACCTTAAAGAGGGAGAAATTGAAGCGATCGTTGCTTTTCTTAATTCCCTCACAGGAAAGCTGCCTCTGATCGCGACAGCAAAGAAGAATTAATTAAAAGATTTTACAATTGAGTTAATCACCCGATTTACGAGATCCTCATCAATTGGGCCGTAAAGAGGGTGATTACTTAAAAGATGCCCCTTCCCTTCAATGAGATTAAATTCAGGCGGGCTAGTCATGCGATGAGCATAATTCTTTAAGAACTCCTGCTGTTTCTCACCAGGCGCTTGGATATCATTACTGCCATTGAAATAAGTAATGGGTCCCTCAAAGTCGACAAGTTTTTCAACCACAGGCTCACTATCGGTAAACCACTTCTTCCACCAAGCAAGGCTTGAGTAAGTAATTCCTTTTTGAATGTAAGGAAGATAACCAGGAGAAAGCATCGTTGCATTGACAACAGTTGAATACTCAAGAGCATAAAACTGATGTAGACCCCAACGATTCCACATTCCAGTTGGACTGAGGAGATTAAGAATTGGGATATCATTCTCTTCAAAAAATGACCCGGGATAACCAAGTGTTACTTCCCAATTTGTTAGGATTCCATTGCCATCGGTATCCATCGCGAAGGCTTGATCAACAGAGCGGTCAATAAACTGCCAACGAATTAGAGATTTTGGACTTTCCGTCATTCCACCAATAAAGACTAGCCCTTTTGGCTTGATCGTTCCCCTATCCCAGAGACGAGAAATATTCAGTGACCCTTCACTATGGCCTAAGAAAACAATTTCAGAGCTATCAACTTTTTTATGAGAAAGTGCGTGGTCATAGACTGCTTGAATGTCATCAATAATCGTTTGAGCATCAACCGATCTTCTCACTTTTTGATCAAGACACGTATCGACTTTGCCTTTTTCATCAATATCGCATTTCACACCTCGGTAATCATAGCGAACAACGGCGATACATTTTTGATTGAGCCTCTTGGCAAGATCTTTAAAAACATAATCTCTTTCCGTCCCACTTAAACCTAAGTAAGCGTTACGATAATAAAGGCCAGTACCAGCAACGAGAATGGCTGTCTTATATTGAGAGCGATAACAATTCTTTGGGAAGTCAATTTGACCACCAAAAGTTGTCTCTCCATCAAAGGTCTCAAGTACAAACTCGTCAGAGTTTGCCCAAGTAGCAGAGCTAAGGAATAAAGATATTGCCAGTACAAGATTAGATAACATAGTCATTTTATTGAAGTAGCACGCCATCATATTCAAGACAAGCTCGTTGAAATAATAATCTCTATCATTAACAACGCACCACAATAAGAACCTATAATTCCTATATACTTGCAGCTTTCCTGTATTTTGTCCTATATAAGAACTCTATTACTTAACGCACAAATTCAAGTGAAACCCTATTATGACGAAGAAACTTCTCCTTTTCATCCTAATAACCTGCACTCTATCCCTACATGCTGCATCCACTAAGAAAATTGTCCTAAATCTTCCCAGTGCCAATGGAGAACTTGAGGGTAACCGCCAAAGTTATGTTGAATATGTAGCTCCTGAGGACAATAAGCTTCCCATTCTCCTCTTAGGTCCTGGGGTTAATAGAGGCCTTCTTGAAATGGATGGTTTTATTAGTTCACTTACTCGTCGCGGATATGGCGTTGTGGCCATGCACTTTAGCACTCTTCCCCACTCTGTTGCTGCCCTTGGAAAAGAAACCCGTCCTTACTTTGATAAGGAGGATTTCGAAATGGAAGACTATGCTTTTGAAATGGAAGTTATTGGAAACTGGGCCCGTGATAAGTTTAAGAGGGATGTTGTCCCTGTGACACTTTCCTTTAGTGGAGCGCCCTCTTCTCTTTTAAAAGGTTTTAATACCATCATTGATATCGCGCCGATGACTTCATTAAGTGACGCGAGACCAACTCTTGGTTTCTACCTTCAGTCACTGAGAACAGCGAATATGTTTAATCCCTTTGGAAGAGCAGTCATTCGTGCGGCCATGGATCAAACCTACTACGGTGTTTGGAGACCTAAGACTGAAGAAATGATTGGTGGCTTTGGCTTTGACCAAGACCTCTATGACAATATTCTTGAGGGCTATATGACTTCAAGCCGCTCTCTTGAGAGTTTTGACTGGGATCCCAAGGAAACCCCGAAGACGACAAAGAGAGTTCTCATCCTAGCTGAAGAAGAAAGTGAATCCCTTCTTGAAGGTCAAGTTGATGTCCTCAAAGATTTTTTTAGAGCAAAGCGCTCAACATCTTGCTTCTTTATTCGCGGCGCGGGGCATGCCATTAGCTTTCATAAACCTGTGACAACGGCCAATGTCATAGATCTTGTTATCAAAAATAAAGTTAAAAATGAAAATGGCTGCTATGATGTTAAAGGACAAAGGGAGATGGAGTTCGTTCCTCAGAATGATCTCGATATCATCTTCCCCTAGAACTTTAATTTCATAGGAGGACAAATGAGTAAGAAAGTAGCCGTGATTCTCTCAGGGTGTGGTTTCCTTGATGGTGCTGAAATCAGAGAGTCTGTTCTCACACTCTTGCATCTTGATGCAGCAGGCGCTGAAGTCACAATCTTTGCACCAAATAAAAAACAACATCATGTGGTCAACCATCTCGATTCGAATGAGGCGGGGGAAGAGAGAAATATTCTTGAAGAAGCTGCTCGGATTGCAAGATGTAAGGTATCACCCCTAACAGAACTCAATGCCAATGACTTTGAGGCTCTTTTTATTCCTGGTGGTTTTGGCGTGGCCAAGAATCTATGCAGCTTTGCCTTTGATGGATCAGGTGCCTCCATTGATGAAACAGTCCAAAAAGTCATCAATGATTTCTATGCCTCTCAAAAAGCAATTGGAGCCCTCTGTATTGCACCAGCACTTTTGGCCCTTTGCTTAGGCGATAAAGGCATTAAAGTTACTATTGGTAACGATGAGGGCACAGCAAAAGAAATTGAAAAAACAGGTGCCAAGCATATTGAATGCAAGGCTAGTGATTGTGTCGTGGACACTGATCATAGAATCGTCACAACCCCAGCTTATATGTATGACTCAGAAAAGCTTCATCACATTAATCAGGGTATTGAAAAATGTGTGCGCAAAACTCTTGAATTTTAATTTTTCTCAAGTGGTCTCTCTCTAGGAGACCACTTCTTTTAATTTCCGAACAAGGCGGTCTGCCGCCTCACTATCCATATCAAAATAAAGACAAGGCTCAATTAACTCAAGCTCCATCAAGTACCAATGTTTTGGTCCCCGTACTAAATCAACCCGTGCATAAAGCGGTATTTCACACTTTTCTAAAGCAAACCGTGCCGCTGCCATCAGTTCCTTTTCCGGAGAAACGGGAATAATATGACTGCCGTATTCCTCTTGAGAGCGAAAATCTCCCTCCTTTGGCTTCTTCAATATTGTGTGAGAATGCTCGCCTGCAAAGAAGTGAAGAGAAAACTCTCCTTCCTCTATAACACTTTCGATCTTGGGTTGAATAAGAAGCTCTTTAACCTGGCTCACTCGATTAATTTCTTCAAGATAATCTTTGTAATTATCGAATGAGAGAAGAAAAGTATTATGAGCACTAGCACTCACTGTCGGCTTAACAATAACTTCCCTTACCTCAAAATAATTAAAGGCTTCATCTAAAGGAAGGTCTTTTAGCTTCTTCGTAGGTACAATAGGAATTCCCTTTTCTTCCAACTCAAAGAGATAATTCTTATCACTATTCCATTTAATTGTTTTTAGGTTATTGAGGAGCAGACAACTTGATTGATCTATTTTTTCTAAACGAGAAAGAAATTGCTCATAATGGGCTTGGTAGTCCCATGTCGTACGGACGAGGGCTATATCATAGTCGCTCCAATCAACATGCCTATTCCATTCAATCCACTCAAAACTGATATCAGCTTTATCTAAAGCCCTCTCTAAAGGGATTTCGCCTTTGCGTGCCATGTCGCTTTGGTTGGTCATTGTGAGAAGTGCTATTTTCATTTTTTTTCCTCGCTTGTGATTCAAGAACGATGGTTTTCCTTATACTATAAGAGATTGCCAGTGGTTTTAACACATGCCAAAATTGATTAAATTTATTAAGCAAAGGGCATTCCTATGACAAAGTCTTTTTCCTCTTTTGAAAAGATCTGTTACCAACTCACACTAGCCTCTCTCTTCGTATTGGCCATCGCAACTTTTACCTCAGTAAGTATCAATGCCCTCTCCCATATTCTTATGGTTGTGCCCGGAGTTTACTTCTTAACGAAACAACTTAAAAACCGTGACATCAAAATTTCGCCCAGTTTTTGGTCGCTTCTTGCCCTCATCATTATTTGCTGGGCATCTGTAATCGCAAACTGGGGTGATATTGACCGCCCCTTAAAGCAAATCTTCAGAACGAAGTACTATATAATTGGACTCCTTGGTGCTCTTTCTTATGGATACCTCAAAAGGGATTTTCTAAGCGACAAGAATAAAGCGCTTCTTTTTAAGCTCTTCCTCATTTCAACAACTGTGGCAACGATCTGTGGCCTGTTTGGATTGTGGACTGGTTACACCCCCCTCAAGTTTAAAGATGCTTGTCATCCCACCAGGGCCTGTGGCCTCTTTGGCATGTACATGACTTATGGCTACGGGATCAGTCTCTTCTGTGTTCTTATGACGGGAATTGCTCTGCACAGAAAACGTTTTAATCACCTTGCTCCCAATTGGATGATATGGGCTGCGCTGATTATTAACCTGGCAGGAAATATTTTTAGTTATGCTCGAGGCGGCTGGTTAGGTTTCCTCCTTGCGATTCCTTTTCTCTTCTTTAAGAGTCACAAAAAGATGTTCCTCACCGTCATGGCCGCAGGAGCCTTACTCCTTGGAGGACTTGTAGCCTTTTCCCCTAAAGTCAATGAGGTCTTCCTCAAACGCCAAGGCTCTAATGAGGGCAGAATTGCTTTCTATCGAGCGGCCTATGCTGCTTTCACAGAGAAACCCTTACTTGGACTGGGTTTTAAAAACTTCGAGCCAAACTCTAAAGACATAAAGAAGCGCCATGATATCCCAAGAACTCACGAAGCTGGCCATGCCCATAGTAACGTTCTAGAGCATCTCGCCAGTACCGGTGGACTTGGCGCTCTAGCTTTTTTGTTGTTTGTTTTCTTTTGGCTTAAAGAAACCTATGATGAGCCCATCCTCTTTGCCTTTGTCATGAGTTTTTTCATTTCAGGCATGACTCAATATACTTTTGGAGATGGCGAAAATGTTTTCTTTATTATGGCGATTTATAGTCTATTTTACCCTTATTTGCCTAAGCGCCAAAGCGGATCATCCGAATATTCAGCTCCGTAAGGTTTACCAAGACCTTCTCAAAGAGAAGTATGTGCTCCTTCCCCACAAGGGTACATTCTTACTTCCCTTCTCATACAACGATAATCCCAACCGAAGACCCTATAGAGAGTCTTTTGATCAGAACTTATTCAATGAAAGAGGAAAGTATGTTCGAAATGTTGAAGCTGAGATGCAAATCAGCTTTCTCATTCTAACCAGTAAAAATATTTTTGGTACTAAGTTCAATACCTTCCTTGGCTACACTCAACACTCTTGGTGGCAAGTCTATAATGAAGGATGGTCCCGTCAATTCAGAGAAACAAACTACGAACCTGAGATTTTCTTTCGCCGAGTCTTTGATGAGGAAAATCGTATTCTTGGCCTTGACTTTATTGGTTATGATCTCGGTTTTGTTCATCAATCAAATGGTCAAGCTCAAGAGCTCTCAAGAAGTTGGAACAGAATTTTTGCGCGAGCTGCTTTTGTTGTCGATCGCTTTGTCCTCACTTTCACTTCTTGGTACCGCATCCCAAGTAGTGGCAAGACCCCTGATGACAACCCTGATCTCTATAAGTACCTTGGCTATGGAAACCTTAATATTCGCTATTCTATTGGAAAAAGTAATGTGGGCCTTCTGTATCGCATAGGCGAGAAATATCAAGGAGTGGACCTCACCTATAGCTACCCTTGGAAAGAAGGTATTCGCTTTTATATCAAAGGAACCTATGGCTATGGTTCAAGCATGATTGATTATAATAATCGGGCAGAAACAATCGGTGTGGGGATAAGTTTAGCGGATCCTTTAAGCGGATTTCTTACGAATATGGAAGGCCAGGCTAAGGGCATCTAGAACTCTATCAATATATTTAGGGTTCCAATTTTTCCCATTATCAAATTCAATAATTTTAAGCGCTCTCTTGTACCTTTCATGTGAAGGAAGTTGCTTATTTTCAGAGAGAGTATTGTCAAAGATATTAGCCATACTCACGATCTGAGCCAGTTCATATATCTCATCTCCAGCAAGACCCTTTGGAAATCCATGACCATTAAATTGCTCATGATGCTGAAGAATAATCGTTAAGACTTGTGTCGGTATGCCTTCTGTTTTTCTCATCATTCGCACACCACTCATAGGATGATCTTGAACAGCATGAGAATACATACGATTATCTTGATTTTCTAAAATACGAGGATCAATTTTTAGTTTTCCATAGTCATGGAAGATGGCCCCCATATAGATATTCTCGAGAACAAACTGATGGCCATGACCGAGGGCCATACCAATATAAACCGCGAGATTTGCCACATTAACGGAATGGTCAGCGACAGAGGAGTTCTTACTCAACATCAAAGCAATAGCCTGAGAAGTAATCGGATTCTTCTTTATCTCATCAACAAAGTCAGACACATTATCCTGAAGCTTCTCTACTAACTCCTCATTGAGCTCATCTTCAAAGTAAACATCGTAAACTTTTTCTTTGAAATCTTTTGAGCGCTTAAAGAACCCTCGATTTTCTTCACCGAATTCGTCGACAAAGGTACCTTCCTCTTCCTCAGAGGCTTCATTAAGCCACTCTAGAAAAGTCATCACTTCATCAGCAGGCACGTAAATATTCTTAACCCCTTTAGCAATAAAGAGTTCATACTTCTCAGTGCCAATGGGATCAGCTTTAGATTTAAATTTAATAAACTTACCATCTACCTTTAAGTAGATATCAGTAGGCAAAGGTCTCTCAGGATCGACCTTTGAAAGAATAACTAATGAGAAATCTTCTTCAGATAAGTTTTTATTTTCCATCTCATGGATTGTATCGGATTAAAACTTTCAAGAATTTAGAGTTTTTTTCACCTAAAGAAATAAAAAGCCCCTCATTAATGAGGGGCTAACTAATTGTATTTAATATGAAATTAATCTAAATAATCATTTAAATATCTTATTGAGGCACAACTATGAAGAAATCATCTTGTTCTACAGCGGGTGCTTCCCAAGCGTCTCCATCGTCACTTTCACCATAACTCGCTTCAAAGTCATCAACTTCCTCAGCAGCACTTCGTCCTAATCCAAGAATTCTTAGGACATCTTCATCAGCTTGCGGGTAATCCGTTTCTGCAGAAATCTGGGCTCTAATCTGATCAATATCGATATCAAAGTCCTCAATTTCATCACCGGCAACAACGTTTCGCTCACAACTCAAACTTTCAAAGTAACTGAAGTACATATAGGGGCGCTTTTGTTCAAAGTCATAACGCTTTGGTTCTGGCTTTCCAAGACCAAACACACCTGATTTGCGGTATTCAAGAAGTGACTTAGGCGCATTCGGGTATTTCTTTAAACTTCGTGCAAAGAGCTCTGAACTCACACGAGATGATGTTGCTCTTTCATAACCAAAGAACCGACAGGCCTTATCATCAGAGAAAGTGTACTCGTGTCTGTCATCGTCAGGATCAATTTCAATGACCTTATGTGCGATTGCATCACCAAAAACATTTTTCTCGTGCCCAATCATATCTTCATAAGAAAAGGTTCTCACTAGCTTTCCAGGCTTTTCACCCTTGGCTATGGCAATCCTCTGCTCAAGTTTCTTTTCGATTGTTTCAAGCCTATCATCTAAGGCTTTCTTATGGGCCTCAGCTTTTTTAATTGTCTTTGATTCACCAAAGGTGTTTTGACAATTAAGGAGGTACTGAAGATCAAACTTACTGTCTTCTTTCTTTGTATGAAGATCATAGTAAACTTGCTCACAAGGGTGGGAGAAAGTTTCTGCCCATACAGGACTCATTCCCACTGCTAAAACTGCTAAACCAAATAATGCTTTCATAAGTTCTCCCTCTCTAGGATCTCTCTTTAAAATATAGATACTGAATAAGAAGCAATCCTCATGCCAAAAAAACGCCTCTAACTGGCTAAAATGGCGTGATCGTAATAAGCTAGAGGTGTATAAACTTCCTCAGTGTCCAAAGTTTAGGCAATTCTTTATAAAAGAATGAGGTTTAAAGGATTTTAGCTTATGGATATAAGAATTATTGTTTTTGGAATGTGCTTTGTTCTCATTGCTCTCTTTATAGGTGCAAATTACTTTGTACCAAAAGAGAAAGATCGCTCCAATAAAGAGGCGCAATTTGCTCTCTCGATGAAAGACTTTCTACAAGCCCCTAGCCAAGAGAAATACGATCAATGCCTAGCTGCAGCTCAAGAGTTACCCCACCTTAAAAATAAAGATGAGATGACGATAAAGTCTTATCTCGAAAAAAACGGAATTAGCCTTTAGTGATTAAAAAGAAAGAAACCCTATTTTTTATAAAGACTCTTCTCGCCTATATCTTTATAAGGCTCCTTGCTTTTACCTTTCGCTTTAATTACCTCAACAAAGACCTTCTCGATAAAACCAAGAGCGAACACGGCAATTACATATTCTCTCTGTGGCATCAAAATCTGATCGGTGCCATTATCAGCCAAATGGGCAACCCCCACGCTATGATTGTTTCGGCTTCTCTTGATGGAGATATTGTTGCTAAGCCATGTGAATGGTTGGGTCATAAAACGGCAAGAGGCTCTTCCTCAAAGAAAGGAATGAAAGCCCTTAAGCAAATGATCACTTATTTAAGAAATGGTTTTCCTGGCGCTATTACTGTGGATGGTCCTCGAGGGCCTCGCCATGAACCTAAGCCCGGCGTTTTTGAGCTCGCTTACTTAGCGCGTACGCCAATTGTTCCCCTAACTGTCATTCCTCGTAAGCAATATGTTGCTATTAAGGCTTGGGATCACTTTCGTGTCCCCTATCCTTTCACCAAATTTGATATCCACTTTGGCCAACCGATAGTCGTCAAAAAAGAGGATAAAGAAGACGGTTTTACTCGTCTAATTTCAGACCTAACGCAGCAAATGAAGCAGAGCGAAGAGATGATTAGTGAGAAATTTCACGAAAATCAGCTTATAACGTAAGAATATAGCATTTGCTTGTGCGGTTTTCATTGAAACCTTGGTTTTTCTCAATAGAATAGCTCCTACGAATCAACTTACAATCGTCTCAAGAAGGAGAATCAAAATGGCTAAAGAAATGGAAATGCTACTTGTTGGCTCAAAAACAAAAGAAGCTCTTAAGTCGACTGGACTTAATGTTTCAAGTGAAGCTCTAGAAAAGCTAAATGAAAAAGTTCATCAGCTTGTTAAAGAAGCTCAAGAAAGATGTGTAAACAATGGTAGAAAAACAGTTAAGGCAACTGACTTCTAATCCCATTCATCTTTTATAAATGGGAGCCGGTTTATGCCGGCTTTTTTTTTGCCTATTATCCGTACTTTTGGAGGTTAAACCTTGGACCTAAAAGACAAGCTTCAAAGCGAAATTCTAGATACACAATGGGAACCAGTTGCCCCTCATTTTGCACGAGGAACCGTTTACCTTTTAGACGAGGACCTTGATATCGTTGAGGTTGGCCAGGCCATGGCAACGGATGACATCAGCCAAATTAAGCAGTTCTTAGATAATGGCTTAATGGCGCCGCCAACGCCTGAAGAAGCGACGCTTTTTGCAAAGGAATCAAGTATCCTTTTTAAAATGCTTATCATTGAACCCTATGTTCTTATCCAAAGGAGAATCCAAGGATGAAATCTTTATTAGTCTTAATTTCAGCTTTAGCCCTTGCGACAGGATGCCAGGCACCTCGCCCAAAAAACCTAGGCTTAACTCAGAGCGAGGGAGGAAATGCCGTTCTCAAACCCTGTCCCGAAAGCCCAAATTGCATAGGTTCTCACTATCCTAAAGATCAAGAGCACTTTCTTAAGCCCATCAAGTACCAACTTCCTAAGGAACAAGCACGAGAAAGAATTATTAAGATCCTTAAGAAAACAGATCGCGTAAATCTTGTCTCCGAGGAGCAAGATTATATCCATGCTGAATTCACGTCAGCCGTCTTTAAATTTGTCGATGATGTGGAGTTTAACTTAAGCGAAGAGCCCTTTATCCACTTTAGAAGCGCGTCTCGCATGGGTCACTCTGACTTAGGTGCTAACAAAAAGAGAATGAACGAGATTATTTTTAGATTTTACCAAAATGATATGTGATTTTAATATGTTTGGTAGCTACTTCCTGACCTAGCTCATGTTTTTTGAGCAGGAACTTATGATAATCTTAGGGTATAGTCGCTGATATCGGATCATAATTATGCACAAGAAAGCTGAACACAATTGTAGCAATTGCCCCTCCCTCACCAAGGGTGTCTTCTGCTCCTTAGGAGCTGAAGAACTTAAGGATGTTAGTGATCACAAAATCACCAATATTTACAAGAAGGGCCAAACACTCTTTGTCCAAGGAAACCACCCTTTCGGACTCTATTGCATAAGTTCTGGAAATATCAAAGTCACAAAGATTGGTGCTGATGGCAAAGAGTCTATCGTAAGAATTGCTACAGCTGGTGATGTTCTTGGTCATCGAAGCCTCTTTACTGATCAATATTATATGGCGACGGCGACAGCCCTTGAAGATACCAAGGTCTGCTTTCTTGATAAGAAGTTCATAATGAAAGTGATTAACGATCAGCCGACAGTATCGATGAATATCATCGAAAAGCTTTCCGCAGATATGGGTGCTGCCGAGAATAAACTCTCTTCGCTGCACCAAAAAAATGTAAGAGAGCGCCTTGCTGAACTTCTCCTTCTCCTTAAAGAGTCTCATGGGGAGAAGTTAGAAGATGGCCGCACTAAGATTGTCATCAAGCTTACAAGAGAAGAGATGGCCACAATGATTGGTACGGCCAATGAAACGCTTATCCGCTTCATCTCCGAATTTAAAGAAGCTGGCTTGATTGAACAGGAAGGTAAGATCATCATCATTAAGAATGAAGAGGAACTTATCGATTGGGCCAATCTTTCCTATTAAATTTTTCTTAATTTCCTGACATAGATTATATTTTTATCTTTGATTCCCTTTTATATTGGGGAGTATGTCAGCTACGTTAAATAAATATAACGTCATTCATGTCAGTAACGAAGTTTTAGAGAGAATCTCTAAAAAGGGAGAAGGTCACTCTTACACTGTAGATATGGACCTCTTCTATGAGGATCACATCCCTGTCGTTGCTTACCTCATACTTAAAGGTAGCGGTAAACTAGTCAAAAAAAGAAGAAAAGACATCCCCCTAGGTCCTGGTGATCTCATTGGTTTTCTCGAGCTTATGGGACACACCCCCAGCATTTATGGAGCGCAAATAAGCCATGACTCAGAAGTTGTCTTTCTCGACCGCTCTACCGTTCTTGAAATTTTAGAAGAGGAATCTGATCAAGATTTACGCTCCATTCTTAGCGCTCTTCTTAAAAAAGTCTCTTAATGAATCCTCATCATTCTCTTACTAAAATATGATCTATGTCATGCAATTAAACACAATTGACGCTTATATTCATGAAAGGGAATCAACGAAAAAAGGATCGACATAAAATGGGTCAGGTTAATACCCTCATTCATTGTAAACACTGCCATGAGCCAGTACATGCGCCGTTTTACGACGACAGCAAAAATGTATTCTGTTGCCAAGGCTGCTTAAGTGTCTATTCAATCCTTGAACAAGGAAATCTCCAGCAATTTTATAAAATTCAAGATCAAACAGGTGATTACACAAAACCCGTCTCTGTAGAAGACACTCACTTTGATTACCTTAATCATACGCAATTTCTTAATGATTATGGCTCCTTTCAAGAAGGGCTATGGTCCATGTCCTTTTATCTTAAAGGTGTTCACTGCCTAGCCTGTCTGTGGCTCATCGAAAGACTTCCAGAGTTAGTCGAAGAAGTTAAAGAGGCACGCCTAAATATTGGTAAAAGCCTCGTCACTATTACACTTCATAAAGATCACGATAAATTCAAAAAGGCTGCGGAAACTCTTAATAAATTGGGCTACCCTCCTTTTCCGATTTCCAATCAGGATGAACTGGAAAAGCTGAAACTCAAAGAAGAACGCTCTCTTCTTTTAAAAATTGGTATTGCCGGCTTTTCTATGATGAATATTATGCTCTACGCTGGAAGTGTTTATGCGGGAGCAAATGGGGGTTACTCTCTAAGTTTTGGTCTTTTAAGCTTTATCCTTGTTCTTCCGGTTGTAACCTATTGTGCTTCACCTTTTTATAAATCAGCCTGGAGTTCCCTCAAGAATAAAAGAGTTAATATAGATATCCCCCTAAGCCTCGCGATCATTCTTGGGTTTCTTATAAGTTCCTACTTTCTCCTTATGGGAAAAGAGCTTATTTACTTTGATTCGATCACCACTCTCACTTTTCTTATTCTTCTCAGTCGCTTTGTTTTGCGTAAAGTTCAGCAAACAAGCCTTAATAAGAACGATCTTTCGGGAATTTTTCAACGAGGAAGCATTCAAAGAAAAATGGCTAATGGCGACTTTGAACACATCCATCCTGATCAACTTAATACTGGCGATAGTATTGCTATTCTTCCCAATCAAGTTTTCCCCTGCGATGGAGTTATCACAAAAGGCGCTACTAAAATCAATCTCAGTACCCTCACAGGAGAGAGCCAAAATATACTCCATGAAAAAGGTAGTAAGGTCTTCATGGGCACCTTAAATATCGGCTCTCGCGTTGAAGTAAAAGCAGAAAAGGTGGGAAGGGAAACTCGCCTTGGCAAGCTCTTAACAGATCTTGAACACCAATCACTCAAAGAATCACACTACTCATACCTCACTGACACTGTAAGTAAGTACTTTGTAAATATTATTATCTTGGTCGCGATTGTATCGTTCTTTGCCAATTATTCTTTTCTTGGATTTGAAAAGGCCCTTGAAAACACTCTCGCTCTTATCATTGTCACCTGCCCCTGCGCTTTTGGACTCGCGACACCACTCACATTTAGCCGAATAATGAGCCTTGGCCAATCTCACGGTATTATTATTAAAACTGAGGATGCGCTAGAGAAGCTTACAAAAGTTAAGAATATCATTTTTGATAAAACGGGAACTCTTACTAAAGGTGATTATTCTGTAACAAAAGTCGAGGTTCTTAATGAAGAACACTTTTCTCAGTTTAGTCCTCAGGAAATCGCCTTTTCTCTTGAATGCAAAAGCTCTCATCCTGTCGCCAAAGCTATTACTCAATGGGCCAATACCCAAGATCAATGGCTCAACACTCTTGAGTTTGATTCTTATGAAGAGATTCTTGGATTTGGTATCCGGGCTAAAATCAACCAAGACTCTTATGAAGCCTTTTCATCTGAGGGAACAAACAAAGACACCATCGTAAATATTACTAAAAATGGTGAAGCAATCTTAAAGCTCACTCTTAATGATTCTTTAAGAGAGGAAGCACCTGCTACTCTCAAGACGCTAAGAGCCAATGGTTATCAGACTTACCTCTTCTCTGGTGATAAAGAGGCTATCGTCAATGAAACTGCAGCTCTTCTTGAGTTTAAAGAAAGAACCTTTTTGGCGCAGATGAGCCCAGAGGACAAAGCACAAAAAGTTCGCCATCTTCCTCATTCCCTCTTTGTTGGAGATGGGGCTAACGATTCTCTTGCTTTCAACGAGGCGATGACAAGTATTGCAACCCACGGTTCAGTTGAAGTCAGCCTTAGAGTGGCAGATATATTTCTCACTCAGCCCAATCTTGAGCATATTAATAAAGCTCTTTTTCTTGCCCAAAAAGCGATTAATACTGTTAAGATAAACCTAAGCTTTTCATTAATGTATAACATTTCTGGAGCAGTTTTAGCTATTTTTGGTTTTATCGGTCCCCTCGAGGCTGCAGTGCTTATGCCATTAAGTAGCCTCACTGTTTTAGGCATCACCCTCTTTCAAACCAGAGATAATATTTTGGAGATCAGTCATGGAAATTCTTAAAATTCTCATCCCCATGGCCTTGATCTTAGGCTCTGTTTTCGTCCTCTTTTTTATTTGGGCGGCCAAGAGCGGTCAATTTGATGACCTCGATACACCAAGCAAAAGAATACTATTAGATGATGATTCTGATGAACACAATAATACTCATAAAAGGAAGGAAGTATGAGCACTGTCACGCAAGCCCAGGAAAAGGACCTCGAAGTCTTTTCCTATGATGACAAACTCACCAAGATGTTTGTTATCGCCACACTTATCTGGGGGGTCATAGCCCTCTTTCTCGGAGTTTGGATTGCTTTTGAGCTGGCCTCATGGAAGCTAAATCTCGATCTCCCTTGGTTTACCTTTGGTCGTTTAAGACCACTCCACACAAATGCAGCTATTTTTGCTTTTGTCGGAAATGCTATTTTTGCGGGGGTTTATTATTCAACCCAGAGACTTCTCAAAACGAGAATGGCGAGTGACCTTCTCGGTAAAATTCATTTCTGGGGATGGCAAATTATCATTGTTGGCGCTGCGATCACTCTTCCTCTTGGTCTATCCCAAGCTAAGGAGTATGCAGAACTTGAGTGGCCACTTGATATCGCTGTTGCGGTAATATGGGTGACTTTTGGTGTTAACTTCTTTCTGACCCTTAAGCAAAGAAGGGAGCGACACATCTATGTAGCCATTTGGTTTTATATTGCGACAATCCTTACTGTTGCGCTTCTCTATGTTGTTAACAACCTGGCCATTCCCGTAGGGCTTATGAAGTCTTACTCTGTTTTTGCTGGTGTTCAGGATGCTCTCGTTCAGTGGTGGTATGGTCACAACGCTGTTGCCTTTTTCCTCACAACACCTTTTCTTGGACTTATGTACTACTTCGTGCCGAAGGCCATCAATAGACCTGTTTACTCTTATCGACTTTCAATTATTCACTTTTGGTCGCTCATCTTTGTTTATATCTGGGCTGGCCCACACCACCTTCTCTATTCAACTCTTCCAGAGTGGGTGCAAACTGTAGGGATGGCCTTCTCCATTGCTCTTTGGGCACCGTCTTGGGGTGGTATGATTAACGGTCTTCTTACTCTAAGAGGGGCTTGGGATCGTGTGAGAAAAGAGCCCATTTTAAAGTTCCTTGCGACCGCTGTTACTTTTTACGGTATGTCGACTTTTGAAGGACCCCTCCTCTCAATTAAGTCAGTCAATAGTCTTGCTCACTTTACCGATTGGATTGTTGGTCATGTTCACTCAGGAACGATTGGTTGGAACTATATGCTTACCTCAGGGATGCTTTACTATATGGTCCCTAAGCTTTGGAAAACTAAAATTTGGTCAGAGCGCTTAGCCAATATTCAATTTTGGTCAGCAACAATTGGTCTTCTTCTTTACATCATGTCTATGTGGACTGCAGGTATTACCCAAGGTCTTATGTGGCGTGCAGTTGATGAGACTGGAAAGCTTGTTTATCCCAACTTTGTTGAAACCGTCGTCAAGATTATTCCAATGTACTGGGTAAGAGCGATTGGTGGAGTTCTTGTTCTCTTTGGCTTCGTTCTTCTTGTATACAATGTTTATAAGACTATTAAGCTTGCACCTAAAGAAGAAACAGAAGATGAGAAGTTCAAAGCATTACCACTTAGTGCAAGTCCCCTTGATGAGCATGGCGGTAAGCACAGAAAACTTGAAGGACTTCCTCTCGTCTTTTCTGTCCTCGCCTTCGTCGCTATTCTCGTTGGATCAGTGATTGAACTCGTTCCCTCACTAGTTTCAAACCAATTCATTGTAAAAGATGAAAGGGTTAAGCCTTACTCTCCTTTAGAGGTTATGGGCCGTGATGTTTACGTCAGAGAGGGCTGTTACGTTTGCCACAGTCAAATGATTAGACCCATGGTTGCCGAACAACTTCGTTACGGGAAAGTTTCTCAAGCCGCAGAGTATGTCTATGATCGTCCTTTCCAATGGGGTTCTCGCCGTATTGGTCCTGATGTTCATAGAGTGGGTGGGAAATACAATCATATGTGGCACTATCGTCATATGCTCAACCCTCGTGACGTAACTCCAGGGTCGATCATGCCAAACTACCCTTGGCTCTATAAGAATAAGATCAAGTACAGTGTCGTTGAGAAGAAAATGAAAGTTCTTGCGGCCCTTGGTGCACCTTATTCAGACGACGAAATTAACAACTCTGTCGCTGCAGCGAAAACTCAGGCTCAATCAATTATGGATGAGCTCGCTAAAGATGGAGTGGATGCAAAAATGATTAATAAAGAGATCATTGCTCTTATCGCTTACCTACAGCGACTAGGCACTGACCTTGGAGGAGTTGAAGATGAAATCTCAAGTGCTGAGTAATTTTGCGTGGACTGATTTAACAGTCCTCGCTTTTGTAATCTTTCTCACTTTCTTTATCTTTGTTGTCTTTTGGACATTTCGTAAAGGCAGCAAGGGTTTTTACAATGATGCTGGATCTCTCCCCTTCGACGAAGGTCAGCCAGTTTCCCAAGCTACTGGAGATAAAAAATGAGTAATAATAAAAGAACCGCAGATAATGTCATTTTAAACGAAGAGGAAAGAAATCTACTCCTTGATCACGATTACGACGGGATTGAGGAATTTGATTACCCTCTTCCTTCTTGGTGGGTGTGGACCTTTATTGGTGGAGTCGTTTTTGCCATAGGCTACATCTACTTCTACAACTTTGCTGGCGCTCCTACTCTTAGAGATGAGTTCGATCAAAAACTCGCTAAAGTTGAAGCCATTCGTGAGGAACAGAGAAAACTAACGGGTGATTTCCAGCTTGCCGAGTTTCAAGCCTGGCAAAAAGGCGAAAACGCTGATCAAATGGCAGCTGAAGTTTACGAAGAGAACTGTCTTTCATGTCATGAAGTTGGTGGAAAAGGTGATATCGGCCCCAACCTCACTGATGCTTACTGGCTCAATATAAAAGAGGTTACTCCTGTCAAAATTTTCAGTTTTATCCGCGTTGGTAATGAGGATAATGGGATGCCCGCTTGGGCTGATATGCTTAGCAAAGAAGAACTCTTTGCAGCAGTTCATTACGTCCTGAGTGTCAAAGGAAAGAACACTCCCGGTAAAGAACCACAGGGTGAAAAACTCGAAGATTGATTTAGCACAAAGAATCTTGTGCTCAGAAATGATAATCTGAGCACAAGGAGATAGAGATGGCACAGAATAGATTTGAATTACACGAGGAAAGATTAGCGACGACTGATGAAAAAGGTCATCGCGTTTACCTGCATCCAGAAGATGTATCAGGTAAGTGGAAGACTCGCAGAACATTTTTTTATCGTGCTCTCATTGGACTTTACTTAATCCTTCCCTGGATTCATTTTCAGGGAAAACAAATTATTCTCCTCGATATACCACAACGTGAGTTCACTTTTTTTGGCCAAACCTTCTATGCTCATGATGCTCCCCTCTTTCTCCTCGTGCTTCTCGCCTTTGTTTTTACAATGGGATTTATTACGTCCTTGTGGGGTAGAGTATGGTGTGGCTGGGCATGCCCTCAAACTGTTTTCATCGATGCGATCTATGGGAAAATAGAGCGTCTCATTGAAGGAAAATCTCGGCAACGCCAGAAACTTGATCAAGCACCTTGGAATTTTGAGAAGGTGTGGAAAAAGTCATTAAAATGGGGACTCTTCCTTATTGCATCTCTTCATATCTCTCATAGTTTTCTAGGCTATTTTGTCGGTGCGAGGAAGCTCTTTTGGATTACAATGTCGCCTCCCCAAGAGCATATGACCCTCTTCTTTATTATGCTCTTTCTTACTGGCCTCTTTCTTTTTGATTTTGGATGGTTTCGCGAACAGTTCTGCCTCATCGCCTGTCCTTATGGTCGTCTTCAGTCCGTTATGATGGATGAAGACTCTCTTGTTGTTGCCTATGACCCCATCAGGGGTGAGCCAAGACGAGGAACTGTTGAAAAATCAGACGAGGGTGACTGTATTAACTGCTACCACTGCGTCAAGGCGTGCCCTACAGGAATCGATATCCGAAGAGGAACTCAACTCGAATGTATCGCCTGTACAAACTGTATCGACGCCTGTGATGAAATCATGCTTAAGGTAGGAAAGGAGCCTGGCCTCATTCGCTACGACACTGAAGCTGCTCTCGAAGGTAAAGAAACGAAACGCTTTAAACCACGCTCTTTCATTTATCTTGGCGCCATTACACTTGTTTTAAGCATCCTCGGATACAATTTGTCCCAAGCAAATAATTTGAAGGTTACTCTTATTCGAGGGACTAAAGTACCCTACCGTGAACAAGTTCTCCCTGATGGAACTAAGCAAGTGCGAAACCTTTATCGTATCCGTCTCGACTATAAAGGCAGTACCCATAAAGAAGTTCTCTTTCGCTTAAAAGAAAAAGCGTCCCAAGAGGCCGTGGAACTTATTACACCGAAGAACCCCTTTCCCTTAGATGGTGGTCGCTCAAGAAATGCAATCATGCACTTCTCGTTTAAACCCAACTTCCTCTCTCAGGGGTCCAAAACAGTAATCTTACAATTTGTTGATAAAAAAGAAAAAATTCTCTTAGAGAAGGAAGTCAGACTTGTCGGACCTCTTAATTAACATTTCACAAGCCTCTCTTTGGGGCATATGCGCGATCGGCTTCACAGCAGGACTTGCTGGAAGTCTCCATTGCGTCGGAATGTGTGGGGCGTTCGCAACGAGTTGCTCGCAGTCAAAAGAACACCTCTTTAGCTATCACTTAGGTAAGATGACTAGCTATGCCCTTCTTGGTTGTGCCGTTGGCCTGATCGGTTCAAGCTTTACTTATCTTACAGATGATCCTTACATGAAAGTTATTCCCAGTATTCTCATGGGACTCTTCTTTATTTTTATTGGAATAAAAAGTTTAAAACGAAGAAGGGTCTCTATTCCTCTTCCTCAGAAAATTCAAAGAAAGACCCAAGGGCTTATGGTAGAAAGCTATTCTATGCGCCAGGGAACGCCACGCTCATTCTCACTAGGCTTCCTCTCTGCACTTCTCCCCTGTGGTCTTCTCTACGGCGTTCTCTTTAGTTTTGCCGTTCTTCAAAATCCTTTTAGTGGTGCAATAGGCATGCTAAGTTTTGGCCTGGGTACTATCCCCGCCTTAACTATTGCACCGACTCTACTGACAAAAATTCTAAAACCCCTCAAAGAAGAATGGCCAAAACTAACAAGCTTAGGCCTCATTTCATTGGGATTTGTTACTATAACCTATCGGATGGTCATCGCGTATGGACAAGCAAGCTGTCACTAAGAAAGAAAAGATTGGAGTTGAAGGCTGGTTATTTTACCTACTCCTCTTTTGTGTAATCGCAGTATTACCCATTTCAAGTGCTATTTGGTTACTTAGCGTTGCTTAAAATTTTCTTTAATCGCGCTATTTCTTTTGCCTCACTCTCTGGAATCGACGTTCCCGCTGTTCCTGTATAGCCAAACTCAACTCTATCTTTATACCTTTTATAACATTTCTTCGCATAGGGTGACTTTGGAAACTTGACGACACACCTTTTTAAATAAATCTCCGCTAGAGAGTAGAAATAACTATGATTAAGAACATCATCAATCGCTCCCAGCGTGTAAAGGATTTGAGCCTGAGCCGAAGTCTTTGGGTACTTATTTAGATACCGATAAAGGAAACCTGAGGCGATCAAAAGATCAACATGTGAAGTAACCTGATTGATATCTTCCTCCAGATATTGAGAGATAAATGCTCTCACATCTTTTTCATGTCTTAGTTCTGTTACCTTTCGCTTTTCCCACACTTTGAGATCTTCTTCCCAATCTTTCATTTCTTTTTTAAAGTTCTGGGCTAAACCATCCTGCTTCATTAACTCCTGTACCGTAGCTAGGGCTTTCTTTGGCTTATAGAAAACTTTGGTATGAATAGTAAGTAGTCTTTCAAGGGACTTCTCTATCGTAAAATCAATATAGGAAGCCTTATTATCATCATGAATCTTCTTTAACTTCTGATTCTTAGATATTCTATTTTTTATTTCCTCTCGATAGTAGTGTGAAGCTTGAGTATAGTTTCTCACTAAGAAGAGATAATCCGCATATTCATAATCATTATTGAAGTTCTGTCGTTTTACCTTACTTAGGGAATTGAAAGTATGACTGACTCCTTTGGGGAGTTGAGTATGGCAAGAGATACACATCTCGGCTGTCGCCTTTAACCTATTTCTTGCAAAGCTCTTCTGACTCATCTCAAAACCATCATAGGTTTGATCAAGATGTCTACTAACGGCATCAAAGCTTGGTTTAAATCCAGGAGAATTAATTTCTTTTAAATGCTTCGCCTTCTTAAAGGCAGTTTTTAATTTAAGAAGTCTGTCTTTTATAAAGCCCTCTGCTTTGGGGTCTTTAAAGCGCATCTCATTGGAAGCATAGGGAAGAAGATCAACAAAGGCTGAAAAAATATCATCCATCGCTTCTTTAGTATTTTTATACTCTTTAGCATCTACAGATGATAACGCGATAATAAGCATGATTGATAAGACAAGCCTTGCCATAAAATTCCCTCTTTAGGTGTTGATGTCTTAATTAGTGTAAACAAAAAATTACCTCTGTCACTTTAAACAAAGGACAGAGGTTGATTTTTTTTATAGGCCTGGGTGGTGGTTCTGTGTCTCAACCTGACTCACAAGCTTGGTGAGAACTTGATCGATTGTTTTATACATACTCTCAGCGGAAGCTTTCACGTGAAAGTCATGACCCTTATCTTTGACGTGAACTGAGGCCATATGGTCATGGTGCTCTACGAGACAAGTCCACTGAATATTCGCGTTTGGTGTGAGATGCTTACTTGCAAACTTTTCCATTTTTTCACGGATCTTCTGATCAATGCTATCAGTATGCTCCATGTGGCGAAAAGTGATCTCTAAGTTCATGAGTTCCTCCTTACTAAAGGTTTGTTGGTCTAAACCAACAACGAGGTCTCTCCCCATTTGTTGCTTCAGACTCTGGTCGATTAGGGTAACAAGCCCCAATACTTGGGTCCATTATATCAAAGGGGATCAAAGGCGAAACCGAACAGAGGGCCCCTGCGCGGAGCGTGTCTAACCTACATTGGGGGTGTGGATGACCAAGTTCAGTCTCCCAGGCTTGAAAATCATCGTTGACCTCTAAACTAGGGAATTCGCGATAGTACTTTAAGCTCGCGAATACACGTGCCATTGAAAGTCCTGCCAAATTAATTCTCGCACAAGTGGTTTGCCCTTCACATAATGACATCGCTTTTTGCACTTCATTTTCTTTAGCAACAGAATCAAAATTAAAACTTTTTAAAGGCTCTTTGAGAACGAGGGGTAAACACTTTGAGGTGGTGTAATAGTCAGCTTGTCCTTCAGCGCTAGACCAACTCAACTTATCGCTTCGCCCTCTCTTCTTCTTAGGCGCTCCTCCAAGATGATGACCAAGTTCATGGCAAAGAATTCCCAAGAGACCATCTTCACTTAATTCAGGATGCCTCGCCATTCCCCCAAAGAGAATAAGGACAGGATTATCCTCATCATCAAAAGTTGCACTAGCGTTAACCTTGGGGTTTTCCCAATCAAGCTTAACAATAAGCTCCTTTCCCATCTGCTTTTTAACAATCGGCCCCATCACTTTTTTAAAGTGCTGGATCACTCTGTCTGTGCTCATTTCTTGACTCGCACCAACTGACTTAAAGGTAGAAATTGGAAATTGAAGTGAACTCTCTGGCAAGCAATCGTTCTTCAAATGAGGACTTGCTTTTACCAAGCCTGAGCCTAGCAATAATAAGAATAACATTTTGTTCATAAGCACCTCCTCTTCTCTTTATTATTAAAAAAGAGAGATCAAATAAACATGATTGAGATCAGCTTTTTCTCTGTTCACAAACTGGAATAAACAAATTTTAGGTCAATTTCAATTCAAGTCATTTTCTTTAACTTTGAGTTGTAAAAACAGAGAAGGATTTCACTTCAAAACACAGGAGATAGTTATGAAAATGAAGAGTTTAGCAGCAAGATTTCTAATAGGATTCCTAGCCCTCGGTGCTCTCGCCGCTCAAGCATCCGTTCCTATAGAAGTTAAGGTCCCCAT
This sequence comes from uncultured Bacteriovoracaceae bacterium, assembly GCA_950054155.1. GTDB lineage: Bacteria > Bdellovibrionota > Bacteriovoracia > Bacteriovoracales > Bacteriovoracaceae. The sequence continues at coordinate 239,270 of CATLOT010000001.1, read as the reverse complement.
TGAGGATGTGTTCTCCCCCAAAGGCTTTGATAGTAATGACAACTCCCAAGTTATCATTAGCGGCTATCTTCCAAACCTTTGCCATCGCGCGCCTAAGTCCATTGTAAATATAGAAGACAAAAAAATTAATATCGATGTCGTCTCTCTCAGATACGATGCTTCAAATCCTTACTGCCCTGAAATGATCGTTCCCTTCGTTGAAGCGATTGATCTCGGAGTTCTCGATAAAGGAATGTACGACGTCGTTGTTAACGGAAAATCTGTTTACGAAAAGAAATCTCAACTTCAAGTGGCCCATGCCCAGTCCGATGCTGTCGACGAACATGTCTACGCTGCAGTTGAATACATTGAAAGAAATGAAGGAAGCCGCCGAATCGTCCTGAAAGGATACAACCCTAGTGACTGCTTCGTTCTCGACGAAATTGAAGTCCTCGACAACGAGAAAAACGTCTACAGTATCCTTCCTAAGATGAAGCAAATCTCCGACCACTGTCCAATGAAGATGATGCCCTTTGATTACGAGGTCAACGTCCCAGACAGACTAGAGGCCGACAGAGTTCTCCTTCATGTCAGAAGTATTGAAGGTCGCTCAGTCAATAGTATCTTCAATAGTGCTGGAGCAAGATAGTTAAGAGACAAGTCTAAAATCAGGGCAAAAAAAAAGGGTCGCAATCGCGACCCTTTTCTTTATGAAAATCATTTTTTAAATTTACTTACGACCCATATAAGGAAGTTTTGAAACATACTGAGCAAGATCAGAAATATCTTGATCAGAAAGTCTCGCGATATAAGGATTCATAACCTTATTAACACGAACACCAGACTTCATATTGGCAACCTGTGTTTTGATGTACCAATCATATTGTCCACCAATTGAAGGTGCTTTTTGTCCGGCCTTACCTTCGCCTCTTTTTCCGTGACAAACAATACACTTTGCTTTGTAAATATCATGACCATTTTGAAGTTCAGGAGTTGTTAACTCAACAAGTGGTCCGGCCTTAACAACCTTAACCTCTGCAACTTCTTCTTTCTTAGGTTTCATGAGTTCTTCGATTTCTTTTTCTTTTTTCGCGTTCATATCCGCTACTTTTTGAAAATCAAACTTCTCGTTACTGACAGTATTTTTCTGGTAGCTAGAAATATTCATTACAAGAACAAGACCAACAATAAAGGCAAGAAAATAGATAAGCCTGGCCATACAGTGCTCTCCTCACGGACTTCGTAAAATCAAAAGGTTAGATTATTTATCGACTTGCAGTATAGGTCATCGACTAAAATCTGGCAATTTCGTTCTTAGATTTTTAGTGTGCGAGAAAGTCCTCAAGCGCTGACTCATAAGAATCAAATTCTTTAAAGAGATTCATGTGCTCATCACTCAAAAAGCCTTCTTCATTCGCATGGCGAAAATGACGCAAAAGGTAATCAAAGAAGCCATCTTTATTGATCACATAACAAGGCTTTGCGTGATAACCCAGTTGGGCCCAGGTGATGATCTCGCATAACTCATCCAGAGTACCCATTCCCCCAGGAAGGGCAAAGAAAGCATCGGAGAGCTCATACATACGGGCCTTCCTTGTGTGCATACTATCCACAACTTCAAGGCCCGTGAGGTTTTGATGACCAACTTCAAGATCAATAATAGACTGGGGAATAACTCCCCATACACTTCCCCCATTCTCGAGGCAGCCATTGGCGACAGCCCCCATGACACCAATCGAAGCTCCGCCATAAACAAGTCCAATTTCCTTCTTGGCCATCATTTCACCAAGGGATGAGGCGTCGGCGACATAATTTTCACTCTTTCCAGAGCTTGATCCACAAAAGACGCATATCTTCTTCATATATTTCTCCAATGATTTCTTACGTAAAAAAAGTATTCCTGATTTCCAGACTTATTGCCTTTAACGCGACAAGGGGAAACTTTCAAGAGTTCCATCTCCAAGCCCTGTAAAGTTTCTTTGATTTTTTCAAGAGCTTCCTCTACCGCACTTTGATCTCTTACAAGCCCTTTCTTACCCAGAGACTCTCTGCCCACCTCAAACTGAGGTTTCACTAAGATCACTAACTCCCCATTCTCTTTTGCACAAGCTCTTATTGGCTCAAGGACATGAGTAAGTGAAATAAAGCTAAGGTCGACGACGATAAGATCACAAAGTTCTTCAAGCTCAACGCCATTTTTTATATTAGTGCCTTCTCTATTGATGACCCGCGGGTCATCCCTTAACTTCTGCGCCAACTGATCATGACCAACGTCAACCGCGTAAACCTTCTTGGCACCATGGTAAAGGCTGTATTCAACAAAGCCTCCCGTGGAAGCCCCCATATCAGCGACAATCTTGTCCTTAAAGTCGAGTGAAAAATCAGCGTGAGCCCCTGCTAGCTTTTCGGCTCCTCGACCAACCCATAGGTTCTCCTTGGCAATATGAATCTCGTCTTCTTCACCAACCTGAAAGGAAGGTTTCTTGATAGGACTGCCATTTACTGAGACGGCCCCCTCTTTTATAAGTTGTCCCGCTTGAGAACGAGTCGAAATAAGTTGTCTTTGAACGAGGGCTTGATCAAGTCTCATTAAAGTCCTTATTTAAGATGAGGAACAATAGAGACCTCAACAAGCTGTGAATCTTTTGAATGAATCACAACTGAAGAATCATCAAGAGCAATATAGAGTGGCTTTTCAGAGAAGTCCTTGAGGACTTCGTTACGATCATCAAGAATCTTTCCCGTAATCATCACCTCAGAGGAGGGCCCATAGAGTGTTGTGTCTTCTTGGGGCTTGTCAGAAAAACGTGCGTTGAGGACGACCTGAATTCCTGAGCGCATCTTAAGAACAATATTTTCTTTGCGATTAACTTCTTCGATCGAGTGAAGTTCGCTTCCAAGAGTTAGTCCCTTATCAATACCTTTCTTATTAACAATAGAGACATTTAAAAAAAGTCTTGAATGAGCATTAAATGAAATAATGCTTAAAATGATAATAAAGATAGGTTTTAATACGAACATAGAAAAATTGTAGTGATTTTTTCTCAAAAGGAAAAGAATTGAATCCATCACGTCTCATTGCATGGGCTTCCAATATTGTAGCGCTTATCGCTTTTCTCTATCCCTTTAAACAAAAAGTGGAACTTATCGAGAACTCGGGCCTCGCTGAGGTGCACGCAGGGCTCTACTTCTTCCTCTTTATGGTCTTTTATCGCGCTCAATACCCCAAAGAAATCATCTTTGTTCTTCTTACGATTCAGGGAATCGCAATCGAATACATCCAACCCCTTGTCGGTCGCGGCTTTTCCGTGCTTGATATGGTGGGAAACTGTAGCGGCCTGGCTATCGCCTACGCTTTAAGTGTGTTTCTTTCTAAAAGATCAACAGGACCCGCGAGAAAGACCTCCGAAAAGTCCTGATTAAAACTAATCTCTAAAGTTCCCCCTCCCACTTCAATACGAATTGGAGAAGCCCATGACTTATTTTTGGCTACACTAAGAGCAACTGCAGTCGCGCCCGTGCCACAACTCAGAGTTTCTCCTTCAACCCCACGCTCGTAAGTTCGCATGCGAAGATGACCAGGTCCAAGAACACAAAAGAAGTTCGCATTCACTCCTCTTTCAAATCTCTCATCATAACGAATCTTTGATCCAACTTCTTGCAATTGAATCTCTTGAAGCTCCTGTGAATTGGAAACTTCATAGAGTGCATGGGGAACACCCGTATTGAGGTAATCACTAGAAAGCTGGGGAGAAAAAAGGTCACTGACATCAATATTTCCCCATTCCCTCAACTCGGTCATTTGAATAGGAAAGAGCTCACTGCTCTCACCAAGATATTCGCCTTTCTGTGTTGAGAAATGATAGCGCTTTGCTTTTGCTTTCTCGCCCAAGACCTGACTATAGAAGTGGAGAATTGAGCGCGCACCATTTCCACACATCTCAACCTCACCACCATCGGCGTTAAGATAGCGCATGTGAAAATCAAGCTCAGATTTTTGAGGGTTTTCCACAAAGAGCAACCCATCCACATTGTGCTTAGAACACCAAGAGGCATAGACTCCTTTTTCCAGAGTCGATAAATCCTCTTTTCGATTATCAAAAATAAGAAAGGTATTTCCTGTTGCTGAATAGCGGCAAAACTCACGTCCTTGCCAACTCGGTGCCTCATTAGTCATAAATTCTTCCTCTTCTCTCCCACTTTAGCACACCTTGGCACCATTCTCACTTTACCAATCACCCCCACCTAAGTTATTTTATTCTTCACATCAATTGAGGGTCATTAGCTCAGTTGGTTAGAGCCCCCGGCTCATAACCGGGTGGTCACTGGTTCAAGTCCAGTATGACCCACCAGAAAAACCTCTTAGGATATGAACGTAAGTGAATATTCTGAGAGGTTTTTTTTTGGCATGATGGATTTGAAGTGAAAGAGCGCGCCGCTAGGCGAAGAGTGAGCGTGAAGCGAACGGAAGCGACTGAACCGGGTCGAAAAGGGAGGCACGAAGCCGACCGCATGAGACCAAGTCCAGCCCAGTGTGGAACGCATGACCCACCATTTCTCACTTTTTCGATAAAGAAAAAGTTTAGTCTTAATGTAACAACAGATCAAAAATAAACAAAGCCATCTTTGACGTGATGGCTTAGTTTATTTTTAAAGGATAGTTTATATTATCAAGAACTCGCCTAAAAGGATAATTCTGAACCCTTAGTCAACCTTACTTTTTTATTTGTATAATACCTGGTTTATTAAAATATAGAAGAACTTCTTTGGCTGTTAGATTTTGATTTTCAATCGCAACTAATACTTCACCTAGGCCATAGGAAGCATCTGGGGCAAGCTCAACTGTTGGAACATTATCTTGTGACAACAGATCATAGTCTAATTCCGATAAGCTCAAAATGAGTTCATTATTAGGATTAACTTCTACTAACATTGTGCTAAAAAGAGAGGTAGTATTCCCTGATTCGGTCTCCATCTCTGATTCAAGAATAATTTGATTTCCTACCTTACAACTTACCATATCTTCGAAAGAGATTTCCCCATATTCATCATACAAAGAGTAAGTTCCCTGACTAGATCCTTTTTTAAAGTCTAGTTTTCCTTCTTTTACTTCCTGTCCAAGAAAATTCATATACATTGAGTATTCTCCAACATAGGAATTAAGATTTACTTGAGTTTTTCCAGCACACAGTGAATGGGTGTAAGAATTAAAGCAACCAGTTAGTGATATTAGTAAAGTAAATAACAATGAGTTTAAAAAATTTTTCATAGACATTTTTCCCTTTTATTTATTTGTTTAGTTTATCCTAGACCTTGCGTTAGATAATAAGAATCCACCTATGAAATAATTACACGCACCTTATCCTTTTATAAATTTCAATAAAACCATATCTACAATCCATAAATGACAATTTGACTTACCAGTCAAATTACTACAAAAAAAACAAGATCAATCTCTCAAGAGTTCAACTAGTGACATCAATGACCCACCAAAAACAAAAAGCCGTCTTTATAAGATGGCTTTTTTTATGCCTTATGATGCAGTGAAAACACCCTTAAGTGTGAAGAGCCCTAGAATATTAGTGAAGTCCAGTCTTTAAAGAAATTTCCAACATGGAGAGAGTTCACTTCTTTGGAGTTTTTAGAGGAGTCTTTGTAAAGAGGAATATCCAGACCAAGCCTCGTTGCCATCTCACAATAATAACTACCTTTCTCTGGATGTTCAGGAGATACGGCGTTCAAAATACCAGTAAAACCCAGATTAGAAGACCTTATGATGATCTCAATCAAGTCTTTTCTATGAATAAGATTGACGACATCTTTCCCTCCCTCTAGCTCACGATCCTTAGGAATACTATAGACAGGATGACGATCTTCACCAATAAGTCCACCAGGCCTTATGATCAAAAGCTTTTGATCAAAGCGATCCAGCAATTGTTTTTCAACTTCAACAAGCCATTGAGCTCGTTTTGTTTGTGGCGCAGGTAGAGTGTCCTCCGTGCAAACCCCCTTAAGGTTTCCATATACTGAGGTCGAACTGATGAAAATAATTTGCTCTGCCTCTGAACTTATCTCATCGGCAAAGGTTCTCGGATTTAACTCTGTGAGTGGAGGTGTGTTCAAAAAGAGAATACGCGCAGGATAATTAGGAAACGAATCCTTTCCAAATGTGAAGTCACTTCTATGAGTTCCCCAGCAGCACTCACCTCTGCCCTTAAGAACTTTACTAAGTTCGTGACCAAGCCATCCTAATCCAACAATCCCCCAGGTCATAGCTACTTGTTTAGAGCTTTCATGTAGTACTCTTGAATTTTTGTCGAATATTTAAGTGCAGTCTGCTGAATAGCAAGCGTCTTCTCAAGGTATTGATCTGAAAATGACTTGGCTTCATTACTCAAATTCTTATAGAGGCTCACTAATCTCTTTCGTTCGCTCTTCGTGGAAAGAGAAAATGATTCTGCATTCACCTGCTCAGCACAAATTCTGGTTATTTTTGCTATTTCTTCAGCAGTTTTTTGGGGGTTTGCTGATTGAACAACTCTTTTATAAATCGCATAAGTCTGATCAAAGGTGTTAAAAGTGGCTTTATCAAACTGAAGGGCTTCTTTAACAACTTTTTTTGAGTGAAGAGCTTTACCTTGAATAAACCCCTTTAGTCTTTCTTGCCCAGTTTTCGAAGTTAAAAACTTTTGAAGACGAGTTGAATAGGCTTTAGACCCATCAGTCACTTCTTGATAAGCATTCCATGTTGTTAATGGAGTTTCATCGATCAGTTTGTTAAGCGTTCTAATGCTCTTTTCATATTCTGCCTGAAACTCGCCAACGATTTCTTTAATTCTCTTGGGTTGATTCTGCTGAGAAAGAAGCGATTGAAGCTTGAGTCGAGTCTGTGTCTCAGCAATTTCATACTGTTCTTTCACACTGTTCTTAGTCGCTGAAAATACACTTAAGCAAAAGAAGAGTGACAGAAAAGTCATTGGTTTACGCATAAGTCCTCTGGGTTATAAGTGGTGGGCTAATTTAACATAGTAAAGAACTTTGCTTGGATACACTGTAAAAAAAACAGGGACATAGCCAGTTTTTGAGCACTTGAATGTGTAGCGAAATACACAATATCTACCCAAGCTCTAGAATCAATCCTCCCCGCATCGAGTTAAATTAAGTATGTACTCTTCAAAAAGGAAGGACTCATGGAACAGAGAAAGCCGTTTAAGCAAATCCTAAGTGAAGTTATTGGTCGCAAGAAGGGATCTGAGCGCGAAATCGAATACGCCGATGAAGCCCAAAGAATTTCAGCTAATGATGTTTACCTTAAGTTTAAAAACTCCTTTTCCCATGAAGTGCACAACCAAAGAGAAATGGTAGAGAGTTACCTCTCCCATAGTGAATAATCCTTCTTAGGGAGAACCCATTGTTAAGATCTAAAATTTTCTTTTTATTTTCTATCATTATCCTCTCCGTTATTGCTGTGAACCTTTATCTTGAAAAGGAGTCTCAGAAAGAAACAACAGTGGAGGTTATGTCCTTAAAGGATTATCACTCTCAACATATCCAACCAATTTTCGATCAAAAGTGTATCGCCTGCCACTCTTGTTATAATTCTCCCTGCCAACTCAACCTAACAAGTTATGAAGGTCTTACCAGGGGAGCAAGCCAGGATAATCTCTATGACTTTTCAACTTTTGGAAACCGAAAACCAACAAGGCTCTATGTCGATGCCAAAAATCCGCAGGAGTGGAGAAAGCTAGGCTTTTTCAGTGTCACCAAAGGCAATCCCCACAACCTCCTTGAATACCTCATCTCAACTCCACCGGGAATAGAGTCTGGCAAACAACAAAAATATGATTCTGAGTACTCTCGTGCTTGCATCACTTCGACAGAAGAGTCCGAACTTGAAAGGTTCAGAGAAATCAACCCGGCTGGACGAATGCCTCTAGGACTCCCTGCCCTTACAGATGGTGAGATTGATAAAATACAGACATGGCTCTCTCTAGGGGCTCCTGGACCAGATCTAGAAAGAATGGAGGATTCCCTTCGTCAAAAAACCTCTAAGCAAATCTTGGCATGGGAAAATTTTCTGAATCAAAAAGGTCTTAAAGAACAAATTGTAAGTCGCTATCTTTACGAACACCTCTTTTTGGCAACACTTTACTTTGAGGATTATCCCAATATTACTTTCAGATTAGTTCGTTCAACGACACGAAAAGGAACGATTAACGAAGTTGCTACAGACTTTCCTTTTTCAAAGCCTCCAACGAAGTTCTTCTATCGTCTAAGACCTATAACAAACACACTCGTTCATAAAACCAATATTCCTTTTAAACTATCTGCAAAAATTCGCTCTACCATAGAACGTGATTTTCTAAAGACAAATTGGAAGAAAGAACCCGAGAAGATGCCTGCGTATGATTCTGCCGGCTCAAATCCTTTTAAAACTTTTAAAGTGATCCCACCAAGAGCGCGCTACAATTTCTTTCTTCAGCACAGTAATTACTTTATTATGACCTTCATCAAAGGTCCTGTCTGTCGCGGTCAAACGGCCCTCAATGTTATAAACGATCACTTCTGGGTTCTCTTTCTTGATCCGAGCGTAGACCCCTTGATTCAATCAGAAGCCGCTTACAATGACGTTGCCAAGCAGACAGCCTTTCCCTCAAAACTTGATGGAGACCTCAAGCCTCTTGTTAACTTTCGTAAGAGGTACTGGGAATCCGTAGAAACAAAGTTCTCTCATCTCAAGGGCAAGTCCCTTGGCCTTGACTCTCTATGGCAAGGTAATAATAACGATCCCAATGCCAATATCACTGTTTTTCGCCACTATGATAGCGCCACTGTCCTTCACGGACTAAGAGGACGAGTTCCAAAAACAGTGTGGGTTCTCGATTATCATGTTTTTGAATCTATCTATTATAACCTTAGCGCAGGCTATAACGTTTTTGGCCCCCTTCTCCACCAAGTGAATTCCCGTCTTTATATGGAGGTCAGTCGAGTTGCCTCCGAAGACCTCTTTCTCTCATTTCTCCCCCAAGAAAAGAGAGAGCAAATAAGGAAAGACTGGAATATCCCTACTCCGAATAAAGACGAATCCCTTCTTAAAAGTCTTGCCGATATCCTCTCTGACGATGTTCAAGAAAAGCTAAGCAAGGAATATGTCTATCAAGGAGCTTCGATCAAGAGTCGCTCACAAGTATCGACAAAAGAAGGCCTCCTCAAGAAATTAATTCTCGACTACTACACCCCCACTCAAACGAAGAGGTCAAACCTACATAAAGAAAGCACGACTCCCTTTGATGAGCTCAAAAGCCTCTCATCTCAAACGGCGAGATACCTTCCAGACACCATTCATTTATTGATAGAGAAGAAAAACTCATCTGAGCTCTATACGCTCATTCATAATAAAGATCATTACAACGTTGCCATGATGTTCTTTGAGGGAGACAGAAGAAGGCCTGAAAAGGATAGTGTTGACATTATAAAAGGTGCAGGATCAAGTTATGCAAACTTCATTATTCCCTTAAAGGAGTCTCAGATCTCGACTTTCAATAAAGACCTTAAAAGCGCGACACACAATGCTGCTGTCTTAAAAGTACTTAAAAAGTATGGCCTATCAAGATCTGCTCCTGACTTTTGGAAAACCTATAATAAGGTTTCTGACCTCGCCGTCATAAAATCCACAAATGAGCGAGGAAAAATCGATCTCAACAGGTACATCAACCTCTAGTAATTGCGGCAACTTAGCTCTTTAAGGGACCTTAAAAGTGTCTAGATACCTGACAGGTCCTATTCCCTTTTACTCAATGACTCCCCCTGAAGGGAGGTTCCCTTTATTCTAAGTCATACCCAAAAATGACAAGGATAAGAAATGAAATTAGTAAGCCTCACCCTCCTCTTCTCTCTTATGGTTTCTCAAACATTTGCTGCTTCTATTGAAGGCAATATCGTTTGCAAGGTTTCAGCAGAAAGATCTGCAGAGTGTTTCCATGCCGACGAGAAAGGCAACATCAATTATGATCGTATGATTGAAAATGGCGGACTTGAATTAGCCATGGCCCTTCTTGAAGCTGGTGGACAAGATGAGCACGGAATGGGCTCTACCTATATCAGTGCTAACGATGTCGTATGTGCAGACGACGGTGTATCGCTCAAGTGTCAAATCGCAGAATAATAATGAAGGTGCTAAGCACCTTCTTTCTCTCTTTCCTCTTGCTCTCAGTTCAAGCATCAATAACGGGAAGTGACGATCGTCACGAAGTGAGAGATGCCCCTTTTGAGGTCCAAGAGATTTCCCATTCCATCGCAGCATTAGTGAGGAAGAAAAACCTGACATGGCACACAGATGGAACTGTTGAATTAAATGGCCTCAGTTACCAAAAGGATCTCAACTTCTGCGAGGATGCTCGCTTTACTCAACATCAAAAACTCATTGCAAACTGCTCCGCTTCCCTTATTGAAGAAGATCTCATTCTAACAGCAGGGCATTGTGTTGAAGAAGGCTCAGAATTAAATCTCAAAGAATTCGTTGCTGTCTTTGACTATAAGGTCACCAAAAGCAACCAAAATAAATTTATCGTGAGCGCGAGTTCGGTATTTGAACTAATCTCAGCGCCTCTTTTTGATTTTAATTTCCCAGGGGATCACGACATCGCAACAATCAGACTCGACCGTCCGGTAAAAAGCCGAGAGCCTTTAAGAATTAACTATAAAAGAGTTCAAAAAGGGGAAGAGATATATATGCTAGGCTTTCCCTTTGGTCTTGCTATGAAATATACCGACAATGGTTATGTAATTAAAGAACATGGAAACTTTGGAGACGCCAAAGATAGCTTTACTAGTGACCTTGATTCCTTTTCCGTAAACTCAGGCTCTGCTGTTTTCAATCAAAACAACCAAATCATCGGTGTCTTGGTGAGAGGCACGGGAAGAAATTATGAAAGAGATGAGCAAAGAGAATGTAATGACTGGGGTGGCCTCGTTAGTCCACGTGATTATTTCTCCGAGATTAACTATATTGATCTCATCAAGCGAGATTAATCGCGATGCCTTAAATAGAGAAAATTCGTAAGATCTACAGTCTTTTCATCTTTGTAGATCATATCCATATTCTTTGTATTCTTAACTCTATCATCAATAAAGACAATGGCCTTAAAGCTTTCATTAAGCGCCTCAAGTAAAGCCTTCAAGGCGAGGCCTTTATGAGTGCCATTGGCGTACATGACACCCTCTAAGAACTTTGGATAGGTTGAAAACTTACCACTCAAACAAGGTGGTGTCTGACCTTTCTTACAGCGCTTTGTCTTCGCAACTTTAATATTTTTGATTTCTTGAATAAAAGGCTTAGCTGCGAAATCGAAGGTCTTTAACCCCTCATGCTTTCTCGCCAACTCTCTTCGTGTTGGTGTAATAAGGCTATTGCCTCTCGCTGTAAGGGCGATAGTTGCAAAACCTTTATCTTGAATACTTGCTATCTTTAAACTGAGATCTCTCTCTGTATGTTCAGAGGGACAAGAAAAAAGTTTCCCAAGTCCTGACGTCATTTCCCCATTAGGTTTTTTACAGTGCTCAATGACGAGTAAGGTATCATCTATATCAAAAACAACAAGTACGTTCTCACTTCCATATCGTTGCCCAACTTCATCAATTCTTTTAAAAATATCACTATATTCACGAGTCTCAATTACCTCACTTTTAGAAAAGCTACTCGCAATGAAGAGAATAAAAAGTGAAGCCACTAGAAGTTTCATAACCATTCCTTATCTTATTACTCGATTACTTTAATTGACCCCTCAAGCAGCTTTTCGACAAGGGGGCTAAGTAATTTTTATCTGACTAAAGCCTTTCAATCGTCCTAATTCCAGGCACCTACCATAATTTCCTTCGCAAAGACTTGGACACAAATCCCATTGCCTATTAAACTTATTTCATGGAAAAAAACATGATTCGATCTCTTGTGACAGGGGCAGCGGGCTTTCTCGGCAGCCATCTTGTGGACCATCTTATAAAAGAAGGTCATGAAGTTATTGCTCTTGATAACGAGGCAAATGGAACATGGGAAAACCTAGCTCAGTGGAGTAATCATCCGAGGTTTAAAAAAGTTCACCAAGATATTTTAGAGCTTTCATGTGACGATCCTCATTTTCAGAACCTAGACTACGTTTTTCATCTCGCGGGTTTAGAATGTCCCATATCAAGTATTAAAAACCCTGAAGTCTTTTTTACGACGAACGTTAATGGAACAATTAAAGTCCTCCAAGCTGCTCGCCAGTCAGATTTAAAAAAGTTTATTTTCGCAAGCAGTTCAAGTATCTATGGAATCGCAAGTACACCGACTCTTGAAACTGACTCTACTCATCCCTTAACTCCTTCAGGTCTTTCAAAACTTCAAGCTGAAGAAGCTGTCTTCCACTGGGGAGAACTCTTTAGCCTTCCAACAGTATCTTTAAGAATTTTTAATGCCTACGGGCCTCGTAATATTTCACGTCTCTTTCCGGGCTCTGTTTTTAGTTTGTGGATGAAGCAAAAAGCAGAAGGTATGAATTTAACCATCGTCGGAAATGGTCAACATGCTCGCGACTTTGTTTATTGCACTGATGTTTCCAATGCTCTTTATATCGCTGCAATAGAGGGCAATGACGGTGAAGCCTATAACGTAGGTAGCGGTCGCTCGATCGAACTTTCAGAATTAGCAACATTACTTAAATCTAAAACAACATCACTTAAGGATTTAAAAGATGAGCCCATAAAGGTTTGGGCAGATATTTCTAAATTTCAATTTGATTGTAATTGGCAACCAAGAGTCCCTATTGAAAGTGGTGTTGCTTTTAGCTTAGATGTTTTAGAAGATTGGAATAAAGCTCCACTTTGGGACACAAGCAAACTCGACTCTTTCTTTTCGACATGGTTTGAAGTCTACTCCTAACAAAATCCTAAAAAATAAATTCTTTTTCCCTGTTGACAATAATTTTTTTTAGGTTATTTTGAATTCTATAACGTGTGAATCAACAACACGGAGGAAACTATGATTAACAACATGACAAAATTCATCGGAATGCTTGCTTCAACAAAAGCAGGAATTGATGCGTCTAATGTTGCTGGCGTAGTGACCTCACCTCTCACGACGCAACTGGATCCGCGCAAGCGTAACTAGTCACAGCGACAACTTAAAAAAATTTTTACCCTACATTTACTGGTGAATACCCTTTAGGCACGTGCGTGCTTTCTCGCTTGAATCAACTTGGGCCCCTTGAATTCATGCGTTTAAAGCACTCCTTTGTCTAAAGACCAAACATAATAATTTAAAATACTTAGGAGTATGTAATGTTTAAAAACAGTTTAGAAATATTTGAATTAGAAGAAGAATTAAGAAGATTGGCCATAAGCCTTCGCCATAGCTTCAAACCTATTGGAGCAAGCGCTAAGAGAGCTGGTCGATTTCTCTGGTGGTTTCTAGAGTCTCCAAAACTTTATGAAAAAATTGGACCTGATCGTAGCCGAGAAGTCAGTCCTCTTGAAAAGAGAGCGCTGATCATGGCATCGATGCATCCCCCAAGTCACCATTTACTAAAATAAGAATGAGGAAATTATGAATATACAAAATGAACAAACGAAAAAATTTATTAACCGCTATCTCGGTCAAAGAGACGCCTTACCAGCAACAGCTAAAGAGCTCCTTGCCACTGAGGATAAGGGAAGAATCCTTCTCTACTCTCTCATTGACCTTGATGAGCAACTCAAATTCTGTGAACACTGGCTTATTATTACAGAGAGTTATGTAACAATCATGGCTGAACGGAGTGGCTCCTTTCTCATCACTTCACGATTTGAATTAAATCGAATCGCTGAAGTGAGAGAACAACGCTCTCTCTCCTGCTCGAGCTTGGTCTTCATCGAAGCCCATGACAAAAAGGCTTTGGCGAGGGTTCAGTTCACTCATCGCCAGAAAGTCATTATGGGTCATATTAAGTTTCTCTGTGAAAATGCTAAAGAAAGCCAGTTTCAAGAGATGACCCAGAATTTACTCGGAGGCCAAGAGAACGCTGACTCGATTTACCAAGAGTCTGTCATGAAGCCCGTAGTTGAGGCACAAAATAGTGTTACAAGTGAAAACGCTAAAACGTTAACACGTCTTCTCTCCTATCTCGGGCCCTATAAGAAAGAGTTATTCTTGGGAACGAGTGGTGCTGTGGCTACAACACTTGTGAGCTTAGCGCCGCCTTATATTTCGGGGCGCCTGATAGACCAGGTCGTGAGACCTTTTCAAGATGGTAAACTGAGTTTTAATGAGGCGAGCACCCTTGGTTGGATAATGGTTGGTACGCTTGGGGTAACCTACTTATTGCGCGAGCTATTTATTTACATTCGCCTTAATAAGATGAGTATTTTGGGCGAAAAAGTTGCTTTTGATCTACGTCGAGAGCTCTACGCTCACTTACAAACACTGAGCATGGACTTTTTCTCCCGCAAGCAAACGGGTTCCATTATTAGCCGAGTAAGCTCCGACACGGATCGCATCTGGGACTTTGTGGCCTTTGGTGTGGTGGAAACAGGGATAGCTCTCATTACGTTGATGGGCCTGTCTGTTGTTCTCATTGCCTTGGATTGGCAGCTTGGATTAATCCTCGCCCTTCCTGTGCCTGCACTCCTTTATAGTATTTATGCTCATGGGGAGAAAATGAAGCGGCTCTTTTTGAAGGCGTGGAGGAAGTGGTCGAATGTTACAGCTGTACTCTCAGATACGATTCCGGGAATACAAGTCGTAAAGGCCTTTAACCAAGAGGAAAAAGAGAAAGCGAGATTTAACGACCGAAACGAGAAAGTCGCCAATGAGTTTAATAATATTCATGATGAATGGACCAAGTTTTGGCCACTTCTCATGCTCTCATTTCAGATGATCCTTCTCGCTGTTTGGTGTTTTGCCATGCCACGCCTTATTGCAGAGGATGGCAATTTGAGTGCAGGAACATTTGTTTCGTTTCTCTTATATATGACAATGTTTTCGGCTCCTATTGAGGTTTTAGGACAAGTTGCAAGAATGCTTAATAGAGCCCTTTCTTCAGCTTATCGAATTTTTGAGATTCTTGACACTAAGGCAACTGTTGAGAATCAAGAGAATCCGATTCGACTTGAAGAGGTGAAAGGAAGTGTGGAGTTTAGAAATGTTTTCTTTAGCTACGATGGCGTAAGACCAATTCTTCAAGACCTTAGCTTTAAGGTTCAGCCTGGAGAAATGATCGGTTTAGTGGGTTCAAGCGGTGGCGGGAAATCGACAATCACGAAATTGATTGCTCGATTCTATGACGCTCAAGCGGGAAAGATCCTTATCGATGGTCAGGAGCTCAAAGAACTCGAACTTGGCAGCTATCGTCGACAAGTGGGTATGGTTCTTCAAGAACCCTATCTCTTTCACGGAAGCATCATGGACAATATCGCCTATGGTGTGCCCGAAGCGACGAGAAGTGAAATTATTGAAGCGGCTAAAATCGCCAACGCTCATAATTTCATCGGTAAACTCTCTCTTGGCTATGACACCGTCATTGGAGAAAGAGGACACACTTTAAGTGGTGGAGAAAGGCAAAGAATAAGCATTGCAAGAGCCGTACTAGCAAACCCTCGCATCCTTATTCTTGATGAAGCGACTTCTGCTGTTGATACAGAGACAGAGCGCAAGATTCAGGATGCACTCGATCGTCTTATTGAAGGACGAACGGTATTTGCTGTAGCTCACAGACTTTCGACGCTAAGAAAAGCGGACCGGATCTTTGTTATTGGTAAAGGAAATATCGAAGAGATGGGAAGCCATGCAGATCTTCTTTCCGATGAGGATGGTGCTTACTCAAAGCTTCATCGCATGCAAAGGGAGATGGCTGAAGAATATGCTCTTTAGAAAAGAGTCATAAAGGAGGAATAATGAAAGCGCAAAAGAATATGCCATTAACATTATGGCGACAAGAAAACGGAATACTTTGCCTTAAATACGGTGAAAGAGAAGTTGAGGTTTTTCTCAAGCAATGCTTCCCCTGGACTACACCAGGTCAATTCTTATCCTTAAGAGATAAGGATGATAATGAAGTTTGCTTGATAGAAGATCTTGAGCAGATCAATACTGAAGCCAGGGCTCTTCTTAAGGAAGAGCTCGCCTTCTCTCAATTTGTTCTCAATATTATCAATGTAAAGAATATTGAAGAAGATGTTGAATTAAGAAGGTTTCAGGTCGAGACCTCTCAGGGATTAAGAGTATTTCAGACAAAACTTGAAGACTGGCCTGAAGTTCTTGAAAATGGAACGATTCTCATTGAGGATCTAGCTGGTGACCTCTTTAGGATCACCAACTGGAGAGAACTCGATGGTCATAGTCAAAAAGAACTCTCGCCCTATGTGAGCTAGGCTAAAGTCTCAAAAAAGTTTGCAAACGATTTTTTCACGTGGTGGGCATTACGAGTAATTGTCCCACCACCTAAAATCCTCTGAAAGAGATAAGTCACCATGACCATACGATGATCATCCACAGGATCAAAGTTGAATTGCCGACCCTCAATAGGTAAGCCCTTACCATGAATAATTAATTCGTAATTCTTGAAATCGGCATCAAAATCAACCTTAGCGGCTTTTAGCATCCTGACCATCTCTGTAAAACGATCACACTCTTTGTGAGTCAGGACCTCAAGATTTTTAAGATGGCTTTCCCCTTCAGCAAAACTGCAGACAAAAATCAGGGTTGGTATAACGTCCGGACACTGAGAACCATCAAAGGAAATCCCCTTTAACGGCTTCTTTTTACAAAAGAGTCCTCGCTCTTGAAACTCGAGCTGTGATCCCATGTCGCGTAGAATTTCGAGAAATTGAGAATCTGCCTGATTTGGATCTGGTTCATGGCAATTGGTAATGAGAACTTCTCCATCCACTGCGGCGAGTGCTAATGGATAACTTAAAGATGAGAAATCTACAGGATTGTGATAAACACGAGTGTCAGTCCTAGAGGTTTCAATGAGGTTTTGTGTTAAATGCCAATAAGGAAGACTAACTGAAAGATTCTTCTCTTTAACAGAAATTTTCGATCTCGATAATGCTAGAGATAAGCCCGTTAAAAACTGTGTCGTTTGTGAGCAATCAATTTCAATTAGACTGGTTTTACTTTGGTACGGGCCTTTTACAACTATCCACTTTTCATTGAGATCATCAGATGGATTAAAATCAATATCAACGCCGCAACTTCTGATGGCCGTAACAAGCGGTTCCATTGGACGAAGTCGCATATGTCCTGAGGCCTTTAGTTCATACCCTCTTCTTCCCAAGGCGAGAAAGGGCAACAAGAATCGGTTAGTTGTTCCCCCATCACCAGTATCCAAAACAATTATTTCATCCCCATCTCTCTCACATTGAGGAAATTGACTTCGGATAATGACATCATTGCCAACACGCTCAAGATCAATCCCTATTTGCTCAAAACAGCTGAGCATGGTCTCTACGTCTGAAGAGAGAGGAAGGTTAGTCACCTTTATTTCGTTTGGATTTAATGCCGCGAGTATAAGTAACCGATTTGCATATGACTTTGAAGAAGGTATTGAGATTTCTTTATTAAAGGACTTCTTACTAGTTTTAAAAGTCGAAGATTCTGAGTTCATCTTTTTCCTTTTCAAGTTCCTTTCTTATCTCATCTAGGGTTCGCTCTTTAGTTTCAAACTTTCCAACTTCTTTTATCGTAACAGTTTGAACGATACCATTCGACTTTACTTTCTTATCTTTTGAGACATATTCAATAATCTTATCAACAGGAAAAGTCTTGTTGAACCAAGGACTTTGACCGAAGCTTGCACCTACCCCTGTTTCAAAGGTTCTCAATAACTTGAGCTGTTCCTCTGTTCCATAGAGTTTGAAAATAAGTGCCATTCCCCAAAAGATGGCCTCACCATGAGGCATCGTATAGATCTTTTCAATAGCATGGCCAAAGGTATGTCCAAGGTTGAGAGAAATTCTCTCTCCTCTCTCTGTGAAGTCAGCCTGGACAATGGCTTCCTTCTTTTGAGCACAAGCTTCGATTATTGAGGAGAGATCACTCTTTGCTTTGAGAAGCTCTGCGATTTCCTGAGAGAGAAAGCCATACTTAATAACCTCTCCCTTTCCACTGTTAAGTTCAGTTTCAGGCAACGTTTCGAGGAAGCTCTCATTAATCCAAACATGATCAGGCATATGAAAAGCCCCGATAAGGTTCTTCCCATTTTTGGAATTTAATCCCGTCTTCCCACCGATCCCTGCATCAACCATTGATAATAAGGTTGTTGGTATAACAGACCATGACAGGCCTCTTAAGAGAGTCGCCGCGAGAAAGCCGGCAAAATCACTAGTAGCTCCGCCACCAATGGCAACGAGATGGCTTTTACGATGAATTCCTTTTTCTAAAAAGAATTCGAGTCCTTTTTCAAATTCGGCCATGCTCTTAGTTGCTTCACCTTCAAGCGTTTTATAGAGAAGAACCTTCTTATTAGCCTCAAGGACCTTATTAATATTCTCTTCGAGATCTTTTCCATAGAGTTGCCAAACTCGACTATCGACAACAACTAACAAGGTATCAGTTTCAACCTTACTTAAGGCCTCAGCAATTTCTTTTAGGCTGGCTTTTTTAACTTCAGAATTCATAGGCACTTTGTCTTAAAAAATGGTCCGCGAGAACAAGTTTCACCATGGCTTCAACGACGGGAATAGCTCGGGGAATAATACAAGGATCATGACGTCCTTCTTTAGCTTTATCACCAACGGTACTAGTGGGCTTAAAAGTCACATGAAGAGTAATATCCTCTCCATTTGAAATCCCCCCTTCAATTCCACCAAAACTCGCTCTATCTTGGGAGATAACACTTCCCTCGAGGTCAGCCATCTTTTCTCCAAGGCCAAAACTGAAGGAAACAACGGCACCAATGGAAAGAAGGGATTTAGCAAGATCAGCCTTGAGCTTGTCAAAAGCTGGCTCCCCTAATCCCGCAGGCACACCTCTCGCAACAATCGTTACCTTACCACCACGACTTTCTCCTTCTTTTTTTAAATTAAGAAGGTAGTCGCGAATTTCTTTATCCTTTCCCTTGATGGGAAAGTAATAGGGAGAAAAATCTTCTTTTAAGTCTTTGGGAATTTCTTCGGTCTCAAAGGGACCCATTTTCATCATGAAGCCTTTCACTTCAATACTGGGTATAACAAGACTGGCAAAGTAACCACCAATCACGCGAGCAATCGTTTCTCTACCAGAAGAGCGGCCACCACCTCGATGATCACGAACACCATATTTTTTCATCGTCGTTTCATCGGCATGACCTGGCCGATAGTCAGACTTTAACTTTTCGTAATCACCACTTCGCTGATTGGTATTTCTTATAAGAACGGCGATTGGTGTCCCCAAGGTTTTACCTTCAAAAACTCCAGAGAGCACTTCAGGAAGATCAGCTTCTTTTCGCGCTGTCGTACCAGCGACTTGGCCCGGAGCACGTCTTTTTAGTTCTGCCGCTAATGAATCAAGTGAAAAATCAAGGCCCGGAGGCACACCATCAACCACGACTCCAATACCGGGACCGTGGGATTCACCAAATGAAGTTATCGAGATCATTTTCCCGAAAGAATTGCCACGCATAAGTGCAGACTCCTTTTAGCCCCTAGAAACTTCTGCTAGTCTTAGGGAATATCAATAATAACATTTGGAAACCTAGTAATCTATGAGCATCGCCGCCTTTTCCCACCTCAAAGAAATTCAATCCTTGGACAATATGATTAAAAAGCATCTCGATGCTATTGCAGCTGAGGAAGGTCGCCTTGAGCATATTAACGCTCTCAGAAAGCGCGCTCAGGATGAGATCGAAAACCTGACCAATTCAGTTTCACAGAAGAAAGTGACTACTCAAAATCTAGAAAAAGAACTCTTTGATTGGGAGAACAAATTGGCGAAAGCCGAAGAAAATCTTCCCTATGCAACTAATGAAAAAGAAGTTTCAGCTCTTGAGCGTGATCGCTCTTTGTCCCAAGAAAATGTGGATGACCTGCAAGAAAAAATCCTCACTCTTCTAGAGGAAATTGAAGAGCATGAAAACCTCATTAAAGGAAAGGAAGTCTTTCTTAGCGGATCTCAAGAAACTCTTGATGAGATTAATCTTGAGATTGAAATCGAAACCAGGCAGGAGCGCCAGCAAATCACTAACTATGAAGCTCGTATTGAGGTTCTTCGCCAAGAAGTGCCAGGTTCTCTTTGGCAGACTTTCTCAGAAGCGAGGAAAAAACACCGATTCAATCTTCCTCTTGCTCGAATCCTAAATAAGTCCTGTGAAAAGTGCCGCTTTATTGTCGACGCTCAGACTGCATCAAGAGTTGAAGCCGCCACCGGCTATGAGCTATGCACTCAATGCGGCCGTCTCCTTATCCCTCTTGAGTCGTAACAATAATCCCTTAATTTTCTTCTTCGATCTCTCAAAAACTAAATAATTACAAGGAACAAAGAAGAGAGTAACGAGAGAAGCAAAGAATAGCCCCCATGCAAAACTTAAGGCCATTGGCTGCAAGAAAGGATCACTGTCCGTATTAGCACCAAAAGAAAGTACCTTAGAAACACTTGGATGAGCGATGGGAACAAGGCCAGCTACTGTTGTGACCGTAGTAAGAATAACAGCTCGAAACCTCCCCTTAGAAGCTTCAAAAACCGCCTGACCTAAGTTCTCTTCACCTAACTCTTCCACCTTCTCATTTATAAATGTTACTAAAACAATAGAGTCATTCACAACAACTCCAATAAGGGCGACAACCCCCATGAGTGCCATAAAACCAAGGGCATGTCCTGTAATCTTAAACGTCCAAATTACTCCTATAAGCCCTAAAGGAATCGCCGACATAACAACTACGGGGTGAAGAAGGGAATTAAACATAATTACCAAAATAATAAAAATAGCCCCAAGAGCAAGAACACCTGACTTTAAAAGCCTGAACATAGACTCTTGAGTATCTTCATTTTCACCACCAAACTTAAAATCCACTGAAGGAAAATCCTTAAGCGCTTTTTTTACCTTAGGAGCAAAATCTGCAGCGACCTTAATCGGAGTGGTTACTTTTTTATCAATATCTGAAGTCACCGAAATAATCCTCTTACGATTAAGTCTGCGAATAACAAAAGCGCCTGGTTGCTTCTTTAATGTTACAACTCTCTTAAGAGGAATCCTTCTCCCTTGAGAATTAAGGATATTAAGTAACAAAAGACTATCAACAGAACTCCTCGCTGCCCTTGAAAAGAAAAGCTTAATCTCAATATCTTCATCTGACTCACGAATTTCTGTTACAGAGTCACCACTGAGAACACGCCTTATCTCTAATGCAATTTGCTGAGTACTTAGGCCCAGACGTCTCGCTTCAGCATCATTAACATCAAGAACAACTTGTTCTTTCCCCTCTTCAAAATCGATTTCAGGTGCAAGTATGCCTTTCTCTTTACTTAAAAGAGAATGAATCACCTTAGAGCTCGCTTTCAATTCGTCGAGCGAATCACTCGTGAGTTGAATATCAACCGCCTTGCCCTTAGGAGGTCCCCCTTGAATTTTAGTGGTTGTGATTGTGTATTCCGGTACGAGATTTTTTCCCTTCTCTGTGAGAGTACTCAATATTTCGTCCGTTGACCTTTCCCTGTCACCAGGAGGCGTTAAATAGAGGACAATTGAGCCGTAGTGATTTCCCGTCTTATTGCCATTATCACCCCTTAAAACACCGACCTGTGCTTTAATCTGATCGAGCTCCTTTGGGTTTAATTCTTCGAGAACCATTTCCTCAAGCTTCATTACAGCTTTATCAGTCTCCTCTAAAGGCGCGCCAACCTTCCCTTTTACTTGAAAAAAAACAGTTCGAACATCATCGCCAGGAAAAAGTTCAAAATCCATTTTGGTTGCCATAAAGACGGAACCCACAAAGATAAAAAAGAAAGATCCTAGAATAATCCAAGGCTTCTTTATAAAGAATTTGAGAATTCCCGCATAGAAGTCTGTTAAAGAATCGTACCAACGTCTGCCTTGTTCTTTCTTACTTAGGCGACAAAAGTCTGCTAAGTGCGATGGTAGAATGAAGAAGCACTCAAGAAGAGAGGCAAGCAAGCAGATAATAACGACGGCAGGAACAGGCCAGAGAAACTTCCCCATGATTCCTCCCATAAAAAAGAGAGAACCAAAGGCAACCATTGTGGTGGCAATCGTAGCGGTCACAGGCTTAATCGTATTCCAAGCCGCTTTACGGGCGGCTTCATGGGGAGGAAGCCCTGCCTCTAATTGTTGATAATAGTATTCAGCAACAATAATTGAGTCATCAACAAGCATTCCGAGAACGAGAATAAGGGCAAACATTGAGATCAAATTCACACTTAAGCCCATCATATCCATAATGAGAAAGGCGACCATGAACGCTATTGGCGCGCCCATTGAAGTAATAAATGATGTTCGGGCATTGAGAAAGAGCAAAAGGGTGACAAAGACGAGGATCATTCCCATGATTCCATTATCCTTTAAGATACTTAAGCGTCTTTTCACATAATAGGATAAATCATCAGTGTATTTGTATCCTATCCCGAGTTCTTTATTTTCTTTAAAAAAATCTTCTGTTACAGACTTTAGGCTATTTGTCGTATCTAGGATATCAGCTGATTCACGCGCCTTAACATTGAGGAAAATCGCGACCTCACCATTACTTCTTTGAAGGATCCCTTCCTCTCGAGGTCCTCTCTTTACCGCTGCAACCTTTTTTAGCTCAACCTTTCGACCAGAGTTATTGGAGACAATAATAACATTTTCAATATCTTCGGTTGATTCAAACTCGGCAAGCGTTCTCACGATAATATCACCCTCAGGAGATTTTATATTCCCTCCTGAAAGATTAAGATTTCTCTCCTGAACGGCACGATAAATTTCACTTACCGTCACTTCGTATTCAGCCATTTTTTGAGGATCAAGTTCAATACGAACTTCATCAATGCGATACCCATCAAGTTCCACCTGGGCGATTCCCGAGACTCGCTCGAGTCGATCACGAAGTCTCTTAGAGGTGACTCTAAGCAAGTCATAATCTTGCCCCGTTAAGGTGACACTTAAGATTCCTCTTTGCTTATTATCAAGAGAGGTCACAATAGGAACTGTTGCATCATCAGGTAGATCATCGACAGTATCAATCGCATTCTTAGTATCTTCTAATACGTCATCAAGATTGGCATCAGCATCAACTTCCATGTAAATAATGGAAGAACCCTCTGCAGAGAGAGCGTTTAACTCATTAACCCCATCTACAGATTTAATCTCTCTTTCCAGGGGAATCGTCACAAGTTTTTCCACGTCCTCTGATGAAGACCCCGGATAACCAGTCGTCACAAGAATGATATCAAATTCAACGGATGGGAATGTCTCTTTTTGAAGACCATAGAGTGAAATCCCCCCCACAAGAAGAATCATCACAGTAAGCAAATTGACCAAAAGAGAGCGCTCTAGAAAGAACTCTATTAACTTTCTCATACAATGACTCTCCCTCTCCCGTTTCTATTCGGTGAGAAAACCTCTTAGATCTCCATAGAGAAAAGCAAGTGTATGAACAAGCCTTTCCCTTTGGCTAAGATAATTAACATGATTGATTTCAGTATTAATGAGAGTCTCTTCGGCCTGGATGAGGCGATCAAGATCGGCACGACCTCTTTCATAGAGCTTATTATATTCCTTAAGAGCACTTCGCGCTAAAGAAAGACGTCGAGATGAGCTTTTTAGATTCTCCGACAGAAGACTGATCTGATCTCTAATCGATTTTTCTGTTTGGTAAACATCTTTTTGGAGGCGATCAAGCTGAAGCTTAGATGTCTGGTAATTTACAAGTGATCTCGTCTTTTCAATTTTCTCAGGACCACTTCCAAGCTCCCAAGAAACATTAAGACTCGCCGTTAATTCTCTATTAGGACGTCCCCACAAACTCTCTTGAAAAGCTTCACTCGTCGACCGGTCGAACTTATTATTAAGAGCTCCAATAGAAAGACTTATATCAGGTATGAGAGACTTATCGGCCCTTTCAAGATTTTTTTCTCGCGCTTTAACAAGCTCTTCAAAGGCCTGGAGATTTTGATTGCCCTTCACATCACCCTTAGGAGTCGCAGTTCTTACAAAGATCTTATCATTTAAGCCAACAATCTCATTAGCGGGTACGACTCTATGAACAGCAGTACTTAGGGCTTCTATCGCAGAAGTAAAGTTTTGCTGAGCCGTCTTAACAGCTTCTTGAGCCTGATACAAAGAAATCTCAGCTTGGATCTTATCAACCTTTTCTCTTAGCCCATCTCTCACTCTTCGCTTAATGAGAGAAAGTCTTCGACTCGCACGATCCTTAGCCTCATTTTGAAGTTTAACAAGGGACTTATTTAAAGCAGCATCATAATAACTACGAACAAGACTCAATAAGGCGTTTTGAATGGTGTTTTCACTGTCGGCCTTAGTGAAATCGACGTTAAGCTTTAACTCTTCTTGCTGAAGGTAGAAAGTTCTTCCAAAGAAATCCTCCCCTAAGTTTTGAGTATATGTAATTCCCTGTGTGTAACCATAGATCATTGGTGTGCCAGGAACTTTAATACGTTGATAAGTATGCTGAACCGTAACATTACCACCCCAATCAAAGTCCTTACTCAAAGCAAGCTGGTTGTTAAAGTTCTTAATAGGCTGACGAAAGCCTCCTCCTCTCAAGAGAACAGCAAATGCACTGAATGACTCTGTTTGACTGTCACTATAAGCAGAGTCGAATGTGAGGTTGGTGTTCTTAGTCATCTCTAAAGATTCGAGATCCAGTTCAGCCAAAGAAACTTGTGACTCAGCAACTTTTACCTGTGAGTTATTACCCAAAAAGTCTTGGGCTATTTTCTTAAGTCCTGCATGGGCGGAAAGAGACAATAAAAAAACAAGAATACCTAAGCAGTATTTCGACATGAGAACCTCAAATAAAGGAATTAATGAGGTTTATTTCATATCAAATGTCTCCTTTATTGACTAATTTGAATGCTCTGTGCCATATAGACAGAACCGAGAGTGGGAAAGTGTCGCCGGCCAAGTAATTGGCGGGAGGAAAGTCCGGGCACCATATGGCAGCGTAGCGGGTAATGCCCGTCCACCGCGAGGTGAGGACAAGTGCAACAGAAAGCAAGTACAGTTCGGCTGTAGTGAAATCAGGTAAACTCTACGTGGTGCAAGCCCAAATAGGTCTGTGTTCTATGGCGGCCAGCTTGAGCAGACGGGTAGGGCGCTCGAGGTCAGGGGTAACTCTGATCCTAGATGAATGGCACTTCACGACAGGACCCGGCTTATACCTACTCTCGGTCTTTTTAAAATTTAGGGATTTTATTGAGAAGGTGGATCGGGAGTCTCGAGGCAGGATAATCGGCAAATCCAAGGGACATATTTTGGGAGAAGGTTATATGGAGACATGGAACCTCGAGACCCCCCGCTTGACCCAAGATTAGTATGACAAAAATCATCGTCAAGTGAGTGGTCTCTGTGTCAATTTTCGGCAAGCTTTTTTCCCGCATATGTTTTATAGTGGGGCTATGGTTGCAACTATCGGACTCTCGACCCTCGGGATATTTTCAGTACTTTCAATAGCTTATGTATACGCCCTTCGTGGAAAGGAGCGCTACCAAAGCTTGAGTGAATACATCCGAAAAGGATGGCCAATCGCAACTCCCATTAATTGCCTCCTCTACCTCTTCACTAAGAAGAGGGTTGCCACGCCTATTATTGGTGTTGATCAATTTCCAGAGCTTAAAAAAGTTCAAGAGAATTGGGAAACCATTCGCGATGAAGTCATCGCCATTAAAGAGCAGGGCTACTTTGATAAGGTCACAGACCAAAGCAACGACAGTTACTACGACATTGGTTTTAGAACCTTTTATAAGTATGGATGGAGTAAGTTCTACATTAATTGGTACGGAGAAACCCATCGTTCAGCGGCACGCTTATGCCCCAAGACAGTTGAGATTCTTAAGGACATCAAGTGCGTAAACGGAGCGATGTTTAGCATTCTTCCCGTGGGCTCTAAGCTTACACGCCACCTCGATCCGGTAGCTTGTAGTTTTCGCTATCACCTTGGCCTTAAAACCCCTAATGACGACCGCTGCTTTATTAATGTTGATGGAGTCAATTATAGCTGGCGTGATGGTGAAGATTTTATTTTTGATGAAACCTATCTGCATTATGCCAATAATAATAGCGAAGAAGAGCGAATCATTCTCATGTGTGATATTGATCGCCCCTTAAGTCCTATTGGGAGTTTCTTCAATTGGATATTTAAAGGCATTCTTTCTTTAAGTGTCGTCCCTAATACACCCGAGGATAGAAAAGGTCTTTTTAACCGCATCTTCTCATTCGTAACGCCGACTCTCCATAAAGTGAGAACGCTAAAATCAAGCAATCTCGCTCTTTATAAAGCGATCAAATACGCTGTTAACTTCACCCTCTTTCTCATTCTTGTGGGTATCGTCTACGGTATTCTCTCTCTTTTTTAGAATTTAAGGGTAGATATTAATGGGAGTGTCTTTTGCGATAAGCTCAAAGATCTCATCCATTTCAGCATCACTTACTGCAATACAACCATTAGTCCAATCAAAGAAGGGATAGAAGTAATCTCTCGCCCACTGATCTATCGTCTCTTCACTAATGCCAAGCTTAGCAGCAAATGCTCTCACCGCAGGAGAAGGGCGAAAGGGGTTACCATGAATGAGAATCATTCCACCAATCTCATCTTCAGGAATACCTAAGACCTTAGCATTGTGACGGTCTTTCCAATTGGGGTAACTGATTAGGAGTGACTTAGGATAATTAGTATTTTGGCGTTTCTTGCTAATTTTGTAGTAACCAACTGGCGTCTGCATATCCCCTTCTCTTCTCTTAGGTCCGGGGCGAAAAACGGGATTATTATAAGATAAACTAAGCTTTACAGAGTAAGTTTTAAAGAGCTCTTTTCCCTTCCAAAGCTGCATCTCTCGCTTGTCCTTTAGAACAATAATTTGAGTGACCTCCTCCGAGGCAAAACTCGTTAGAGAGATAAGGGCTATCAGGGTCGTTAAGATGAGTTTTTTCATGTGCCTATTTTAGCCAAATTTGAGCTCTATAAGCATTGAAGTGTATTAATTACAGGGACCTGTCAGTTATTTTAACTGGCTGTAATCTAAAGAGGCATCAAAGTTTTTACGATCTTTTTTGCCATTGAGACCAGTCCAGTCAAGCTCAGGATTAAGCTTTTGATTCGTGATGATTTGATCGTCTTCCTCGAGAAGAGTGTAATCAATATTATCAAATTGAGAGGTGACCTTTTGGCTCTTTAAAATAGAGCGCGCCGTTTTCTTTTGCTCTTTTTGAAATTTAGGATCAACAGGAATTTCTTCGGTCTTCTTTGTCACTTTTTGAGCAAGGCTACCGAGAGCTTTTGATTCATCAGAGGTAAGCCTCACCGGCGAAGCGATCTTAAATGTGGCCACACGTTGAGGTTCAATCTTCTCCATATCAAAGAAGCGGTATACTGACCAGACAGAGCGAGAGGGTGAGAGCTTAACTGTTACTGCCCTCGCAATAATTCCAGTGGGAAGACTTATCTTAGCGTGCTGATCTACACCAAGGCCGTGCTCCTTGCCGCGATTAACGAGTATCGTTCTTTTACTATCGGAGGCGCCAAGAATGCGGGCAACAAACTTAGTGTCCTCTTTGAGTTTAGCGAGGACACCTGGAGAAAGAAGAAGAAGGAGAACGAACCACTTAAGCATTAGTACTTATTCTTAATTGAGATAACTTTACCCGGATATCCCGTAACCTTCACTTTAATGAGTTTATAGAAAGGATTCCAATTCCCTTCTTCAATAACATATTGAGGACTAATGAGAACATCCGCATCCGAAGTACGAATTGCATTGTAAGCTGCGGCTGCCTTTACTTCCTCTACGTTACTAAAGTCCTCAAAGACCTTACCAATAAAGCCCTTATCGCCAGAACCAGAATTGTAGTTGATTCCATCGGCGAATTTATTATCCCCACTTACCTTAAGAAGGTGAAAGAGATAGCCGCCAGAAGCATAGCCAACAAGCTTCTTTGTCATGTCGACATCAATCTTCGCATCCATTGGACTGGTAACAGAGATGCCAATGGAAGAGTTCATATGAGACTTATTAATACTCGTGCAACCCATGACCATATAAAGACAGGCCAGGAAGATTAGAAACCTAAACATACATACCTCCGTGTATGTATTTAAGTGTCTGAAACTAGGGATAAAGTGTCAAATTTTAAGGAAGCTCAATTTCGACTTCATATCCATAATGATCTGAAAGACTCGTGGTCTTTTTTCCCTCTTTCGTCTCGATTTCGATAGGACTCTTAAAGAGGACACGTCCTGACACAGGAGTTAGATATTTTAGAAAGACATGGTCAATAGCAACAGATTTGGACCCTTCCTCATTAAGAAGGTTCTCTTCACAAAAAGTACACTCACGCGTCTCTTCTTTAAGAGGATCTAAAAAGCCCCAATCACTAAACTTCTCGCAGTTTTGATCGAGCTCCCCACTTAAATTGGCCATTGGATCAGCACTGCCACAGTTAAAGTCACCCATTAAAACTGTCGGGAGCACGCTCTTATTGATCTCGTTTAAAAGAAAAGCAATTTGGCTAGAATTCTCCTCAGCCCATGAGTCAAATCCACCAGCATAGGGAGCTGTACCTGTAAGATCTGCTGACAGATGAGTACACATCACTGTTAGCTTCTTTCCAGCAATTTCAATTTGAGCCTCAAGAGCACTTCTTCTGTTGAGAGTTGAGATCTCCTTCATGTCAATGTAACGCTTTTTTTCAAGAGGATGTTTTGAAAAGAGCATTAGGCCATTTGAACCCCTATAGGCAAATTGACCGGCACGCCACAAAGGATTAAGAAGTTGCGCCATACTCAAAAGAGGGTTTTTCCCGACTTGGGCCATTAAAGCACTTGCACAATTTCTATTGGTTTTCTTTAAAGCCTGAAGCGCATTTCCACACTTATTGATAATACAGGTCGTGAAGTCATCGCCAGAAGCATCACCACATTGATTTTGCATGCAACTTACAAACTTTCCCTCGCCAAAGATTTCATCTTTTTTGCAGGTTGGTCTCGGTCCTGTTCGATAATTTTTAATCTTGGTCACAAAGTGATGAGGGTAACGCTTCTTTAAGACCTTCGTAAGTTTTCTCTGATCACTCTTCTTCCAAACTTCCTGAAGACAAAGAACGTCAGCATCGTAGTGAGCGAGTTTTTCTTTTAGAGGAGAAAGTCTCTCTTCAGCATAGGGAACAAAAGTATGAGCGAGACCTAAATTATAAGTTGTCGCCTTAAAAGTTTGAGCAAAAACCTGAGTGCAAAAGAGGAGGGCTAATGTAAGAGAGATCTTCATGAAGTCACCTTGATATTGAGTTTGGCCAAGCACTTATGAGTGGTTGTGGAGAAGTGATTGGTTTCGTCATTTAAGGCATAGTATTTATAGTTTTTATTTAAGTTCTTCAAGTCGACCAAATCTTCAAATTCAGCCTTCGTAAGCATAACTATCTGATTTTTAATCTTATACTTTGTAATTGCAGTCTTGAGAGAAGTAATAACCCTTCGTTCAACCCTATCTTTAGGGCCTTCAAAGAGAGGATACTGAGCTAATTTCTTATCAGTTGTCCTCAGGATGAGAGTCGGGACCTCCAGTTGACCACTGAGCCACTCCTTATCATTTTTTTCATAAGCCAGCACCTTATGACCGTGAGTAACGATGACACGCAGAAGTTCGAGGTCATGGGACTCTTTCTTCTTAGCCTGCTTTTGCCTCGGATAATCAAGGGGAGAGACACTAGACTCAGCCGCCTTACACTCTTTACGTAAGGGGCAAAGAGGACAGTCC
This sequence comes from uncultured Bacteriovoracaceae bacterium, assembly GCA_950054155.1. Taxonomy (GTDB): domain Bacteria; phylum Bdellovibrionota; class Bacteriovoracia; order Bacteriovoracales; family Bacteriovoracaceae. Next base: position 209,380 of record CATLOT010000001.1, on the reverse strand, counting down.
GCTCGCTTTGCCTGACAATACACTCGCCCTAAGTCCATGAGTGATTCATTGATTTCTCTTGGAGAAAACTTCTTAAAAGGAATAGCAAGGTCTTCATAATTGGCTTGAAGAAACTTTTGTAACTTAGGTCCCTTCTCTTCTTCGATTAAAAATAATCGCGCCATAATTCTTTCGATATTAGCATCTATTGCAAGCGCCTTCTTATTCATACCCATCGCAAGGAGTGCACTTGCGGTATAGTCCCCCACTCCGGGAATCTTTTTAAGTTCTTCTAAGGTCAGGGGAAACTCTCCGGCCAGCTCTTCAACAATGTAGACAGCAGCTTTTCTGAGATTTCTCGCCCTTCGATAATAACCAAGACCCTGCCACTGAGCGCACACTTCCTCTTCACTCACACGAGCAAGACTCTCTAAGTTTGGAAAGACTTTCAAAAATCTATCGTAGTGCTTTAAAACTGTTGCAACAGTTGTTTGTTGCAACATAATTTCACTGACCAAAGTCCCATAGAGACTTCGCTTTTTTCGCCAAGGGAGTTCATCGAACTCTTTATGACTCCATTTAATGAGTTGATTGTTCATGGAAAGGATTTACCATTAAAGGCAGAAGCTTTTCAACTGACCACTCTTTTCAAAGAGGTCTGATGCATAGATCGGCTTTACACCAATCCCCTCAATTTCAGCACCAAAGAGGTCCAAATACTCTCTAAATTCACCTACGTATTCATCTACATCTGTGACGATCACAACATTCTCTGCTTGCGTTTCTTTTAGCCATTGTACAAGTCGGGCGCCATTATTAGTTCCACTATTGATGCAAACACTTTCAAGCGCCCCCATTGTTTGTCGCCCAGTATTAAAAGTATAAATATCAAGGCCACTGCCACAGTCTTTTTGTATTTTCGCGACAAATCGCCTTCTTTCGCAATAGGCACTGTCTTCAGAAAAGTCCACTTGGCGCATGCTACTGCTGACATCAATCCATAGTTGATTCTTTGAAGTAAAACTCTTCGCTTTCTTTCCTTTCTTCGCTTTTCCACAATAGAGGTCAAAGTAATACTCCTTATCGCAATTGATAAGATTGACCTCTTCTGCGTTTATGGTCTTAAGTTGAACTTCCTCTTGTAGTTTGTTCTTATTACTTTCTTTAACTTTTTCCGGATCTTCAATATAGCCAAGTTGAGGATGGAAACACCCATCGCCATAGGGTTGGCAATTTTCCATGGGATCAGATTGGGCCATCATCGGGCTGACCCATTGATAAGTTTTTTTAAAGTTAAAACTTGTCTGCTGGGGGCGTGAGAGAAAAATCACCTTCAAAGACTTCACATCAGCGAATGAATTTCTCATTCCAAAGATAAGCAAGAGAAGGAAAATTTTTGTCAAAAGCCTCATTTAAAAATCAATCCCCTTTTGCTTAAGGTAAGTTATAATTTTTTCACCAACATCAGCAACCAAGTCTCGGCCGTCACTATCGAGATTAAGGAACCCATTAAGAAATCCCTTTTGCTTAAGAGAGAGTCTTTGAAGCTTTTCTCTCAATTGACTATCCCCTTCGGCTACGTAATTCATGCGAGTCGTTTTATTTCCAACGCGTATATTGGCAGAGGTTGTTCTTTGACTGCCGCCCGCTTCAAGCGCCTGGGCTATTTGTTCCTCTTCTTCTGTCTCTACTTGAGAACTCGCCTCAGGCTGCCCCACACTGGTTCTCGTTTGGCCTGCATCCTCTCCCTTATAGAAGCGCACGAGCCTTAAAAACTCAGAACTATAGTCCTCTTCGACAAAATCGATAATTTCCATAGGAGGAATATTGAGGATCGCCGTTATCTTCGCGATGAGATTAGGGTTAAGCTCCTGGGTTTGTTGATTGAGGAAGCGACTCATCGTCGAAACTCCTGTATCAGTTGCCTCAGCAAGCTCTCTTTGAGTCATAGGGCCTCGGATTTCCATATACTTACGTACAGCACCTAGAAATAGTGAAACCTTATCTTTATGAAATTGCGCCATTTCCCACTCCTTAGCAACGGGGTTCTAATGACTTACATTCCTTATCGGTTTTAAATCTCATAATTTTAACTTGCAACGCAATAAATTTCGCTATGCAACTCACTGAAATAAATAGAAATTGCAATTTAATCTTGCACCGTGCAATCATATTGCTTGACGCAAATGGTCAAACATTCTAAAATGCAATTAAGCTTGGTAACGCAACACACCACCAAGCGGAAGCACAAGGCTCGGGGGACAACATGAACACACTAACCCAATTCATCGATTCTCAACTTTCTCTAACCCACCATCTCACCACTGAGAAAGAGATGGGAATCGAAGAGGCCAAGGCCTGCGGACAATATGAAATCATCGAGAATGAGATCATTGAGTCTAAAGATTTTAAGGACTTGGCTGTTTCTGGCTCTCTGTTTTCTCTCACCACTTTCACCAATGTGACCTTCGAGTCTTGTGTCTTTTACGCGAGTAAAATGGAGAATTGCACTTTCATCAACTGCACCTTTGTGAATTGCAAGTTTGAATTCACTCAGATGCAACATTGCCAGTTCAACCGTTGCAAGATGGAAGACACTATCTGGACGGCAAGTCCTATGAAGAAGTGCACACTCTCTTTTTGTGAGTATGACCACAAGTTTTCTTATTTCTTCAATGAAGAAGAGAACCGCACCTTCGAGTGCAGTGAACTTGAACCCCTTACTTGGGAAGACGTACTTTCAGAACCTAAAGCTGCTTAACAATTTGGCATAAAAGATAAAAACCCAACGCGCGACTCAAGGATTTGTCTGCCAATAACTTTTCTTATTGGAGTCGTGACCCTACCCCTTCTAGAGCAAGGAAATGGAAATCCTCTAGACCACTCACCACACACATCTTCAAGGCCCCTCTTCGGAGGGGCTCACTTCCTCAATATAGATATTATTAACTTTTATTCGAGGAAGATTTTCGTACTCTAGTAAATGCTCATACCCTTCAAAGATCTTCTCTTTAGAAGCACGCTTAAGCTCCTTACTCAAAAGAGGATTAAGCTTTGCCAAAGAATTTCGAAGTGAAAGAGAGGCATAAATAGGACTCACCCTTTTGACTTCAAAGCTTTTAATAGCCAATTTTTCGATAGCTGTTCGTGCAGAAATATACTCAAAGAGAACACCATCAAGTCTCTTCTTTTGGAGCATCTTAAAGAGGGATTTTAATTTTCCAGAACTAAATCGACTTTTAGGTATTTTATAAAGGCGTGACATGAATTCTTCATTACCCGGCAACGTTCCAATAGCATTAAACTCATTAAGGTCATTCACTGCGGAATTTTCAAGATTATAAAAGAGAGCATTCCAGGTTCTCAAAGACCAATTTAAGTCCTGGGCAAAAGTATAAAATTCTTTTGTTTCGCTCTTGTATGGAGTCACCCCAATAAGATCAATTCTTCCTTTCTTAAGCTCAAGGATTGCTCTTCCATAAGTCATATAACTGATCTGAAATTTGAAGTTACTATTAGCCTCTACTTTTTTAAGAAGCTTATTAAGAATTCCTGTTCCATCTCTTGTAATCAGTGGGGGCGCTTCTTCAAGGCCAACCTTAAGAACAATATCAGTGGCCTGAAGAGGCTGGATTATGAATATGAGTAAGAAGACTATTCTCATGCTGCCTTAAGCTACAATAAAATCATTTTATTTAAAAGGATAATCAACGGTTTCTATCAACTCCCTTTACTGTTAATAATGACGAACTACTGTTTGACTAATCAAACCAAATGAGACAATCTAAGGTCACGAACAGCGAGCATGACTGCAAATAATTGTAGTTCCTACAAATAAGCTTTCTCATCGTAGTAAAGGCGTCAGTGCCATGATCCCAAATCCCTCAAGATCCATTAGGTCATGCGCTTGTTCAGTGAATGATTATTTTTCGCTACTGCCTGTGTCCGCAAGGGCACAGGCATTGGTGAAATGGAGTAAATGCTATGAAAAGTCCTCTTCTCTTTCTCTTTACCCTCTTCCTTATTTCAAAACCCCTCTATGCCTTTGATCGCATCGTTAGTATCGGGGGAAGTATTACAGAGACTTTATATGCTCTTGGTGAGGGAGAAAAAATAGTAGGCGTTGATGCCACGAGTATTTATCCACAAGAAGCTAAGGAGAAGGCCCAGCTAGGGTATCGTCATGCTATTAACATTGAGGGCATCCTCTCCCTCAAGCCAGACATCATTTTTGCAAGTGATAAGTACTTAAACGACGCACTCGCCCGCAAGCTTAAAACTCTTGAGCTTAACCTCGTCCTCATAAAGGAAGAGGAGTCAAAGGAAGGCATTATTTCTAAAATTCAAATACTAGGGAAGACTGTTTCCAAAATGAACCTTGCCGAGAAACTTATCAATAAAATTGAAAAGGACTTTCTAAAAGCAAAAAGTCTTCAGCCTGAAATCAATGATAAGAAAGTTGTCTTCATCTATGCCAGAGGTGGTAATCGTATCTTCCTCTCTGGAAAGAAGACCCCTGCTCACAAAATGATAAAGCTTGCTGGAGTTACAAATAGCTTCTCTAAAGTTGAGGGATTTAAGCCCATTACGGCGGAATCTCTGCTCTTGAGCAACCCTGATGCAATCGTTATGCTAAAAAGCGGAGCAAAGAGTTTAAAAGATGGTCCATGGAGTATAAAAGGATTAAGTAAAACAAAAGCGGGTAAGAATAAGTCCTTGATAGTTGTGGATGATCTCGCTTTTCTCGGCTTTGGTCCTCGAACAGGAGAAAGCCTCATTGACTTCATCGGCCAATTACAAAAGATATAAATGGATAAAACCAAAGCGCTAGTAGCGAGACAAAAAAAGAAAACTAATATCATCTGCTTTGCCTTGCTCATCGCGACGGTTCTTTTTGCCATGGCAGGAACACTCATTGGACCTGCAACCCTTTCCGTAGTGGATTTCCAATCTCTTTTGACGGGAGAGAATCAACTCCTTACTGACCTTATTTGGAAGATTCGTTTTCCAAGAGTTATATTGGCTCTCATTACTGGTGGAGCCCTTGCTGTGTCTGGATGTGCTCTTCAGAACCTCTTTAACAATCCACTGGCAGATACTGGACTCATAGGAATTTCAAGTGGCGCAGTAATGGGTGTGGTCACTGGTGTCTTATTTGGTAAGGCGATCCCAGTCTTTGGCAGTATCCTAGAAAGTCATCCTCAGTACTTTCTTCCTCTTCTCGCTTTTACAGGTGCATTTGGGCTGGGTTTATTGGTATATCGCCTCGCTCTTCAAGGGGGGAAGGTAAATATTGGTATTATGCTACTCGCCGGTATTGCTGCGAATGCATTTGCTGGTGCCTATACGGGTCTTCTTATAAATTTAGCCAATGATGAACAATTGAGAACCATTACCTTTTGGTCTTTAGGCAGCCTTAATGGTGCGGAGCCTTCAACCAATATCATTCTCGGCTGTTTTGTCCTCGTTGGTACCCTTATGCTCTTAAGACGAAGTGGTGAACTCGACGTCATGACGATGGGAGAACGAGAGGCGGTCTACCTTGGAGTCGACACCGGAAAAATTAAAAAAGAGGTTCTCCTTCTTACAGCCCTGATGTGCGGCCCGATCACGGCCTATGTTGGCCTCATCGGATTTGTGGGCCTCGTTATTCCTCACATCCTAAGAATGGTTATTGGCCCCAAAATGAAACCTCTCATGATAGCGAGCTTTCTCTCGGGAGGGATATTTTTAAACCTCTCAGACACCTTTGCAAAGACAGTCGTTGCACCAAGTGAGCTTCCTATAGGAGTCATCACTGCTCTTATTGGCACTCCTTTTTTCACCTATCTCCTGCTTAAACAAAAGAGGAGAATCTCACTATGATAGAGACACGTGGAATCTCCTTTGATGTGCCTGGAAAGACCATTCTTAACGATCTCAATTTCTCTCTTAAGAAGGGAAGCTTTAATGGAATTATTGGAAAAAATGGTGCCGGTAAATCGACTCTTATTCAAATCCTCGCCGGCTTAAAAGAGCCGACAAAGGGAGAAGTTCTCTACCAAGACCTCCCCTTGATGAAAATTTCTGACCTTGCTCAAAAAAGAGCGGTCCTCTCTCAAGAGATCCCCGTAAGCTTTGGTTTAAGTGTTTTTGATATTCTCCTCATGGGTCGTTTTCCCCACCGTCCTCTCTCATCAAACGACTTCGAATTCGTTGATCAGATAATAGAAGAACTTCACCTTCAAGACCTTCTTGAGACTCCCTACCCTCATCTTTCAGGTGGAGAGCGCCAACGAGTGCAGTTCGGAAGAACTCTTTGCCAACTAATGCCCTTTGATGATCTTTCAGGCAAGACACTCATTCTGGATGAGCCCTTAAGTGCTTTTGACCTCTCTATTCAACAAATGGTGCTCAAATTTATCAAACGCCTTCAAACTGAAAAGAATCTCACAGTGGTTCTTATTCTTCACGACCTCAATTGGATTTCAAATTGTTGTGATCATGTCCTTCTCCTTGAAAAGGGAGAACTCCAACTTGAAGGAAGGCCAGAAATGGTTTTCACTGTGGAAAACTTAAAGAAATACTTTGGGATAGAAACAAGAATAATTCTTAACGACAAAGAAAAACCTAATATTATCTACCTTTAAAAGGAGAAAGAGATGAGCGAAAAGTTAACAGACATGAAAGAAGTTTCTCACATAGCGAGATCTTTTATGAAAGGATGGGATACAGGTGTCCTCTCTACCCAATTCACTAAAGAAGAAAATGATTATCCCCTTGGCAGTGTTACTCCCTTTGTTATGACAGAGGAAGGAGATATTGTGATCCTTATTAGTGATATCGCTATCCACACTAGAAATATTAAAGCTAACCCTAGAGTCGGGTTCACTGTTTTTGATATGGAGTCTTCTCATAAGCAAGCCTCAAGTCGCGTTATGCTTATTGGAGACGCTGAAGTAGTTAAAGAAGGTGCTGAGGACTATACGTCAGTTTCAGAGAAGTATTTCACCTTCTTTCCAATGGCACGTAACTACTTTAAAGCCCATGGCTTCGATTTCTGGAAAATTAAACCTAATCACATTCACTTCATTCAGGGCTTTGGTAAGATTTATACCTTCGAAGCCGAAAAAGGCTGGCGCCAAGATCCTCCCGCATGGAAAGGCGAAGAGATGGGCGCAATCACTCATATGAACGAAGACCACAAAGACACTCTTCACTCCTTTGGTGAGAAGCTATTAGAAAAGAAAGCTGAAGAAGTAAGTCTCATTTCAGTGGACCGTGAAGGCTTTCACATGAAGCTTGATAATAGTATTCATTACCTCAACTTCCTAAGTGATGCAGGTGATGCCTCAGGGCTTCATCGAGAGTTTGTATCCCTCGCTAAATCAGTAAAGTAAAAAAAAAGCCCCTCATCGAGGGGCCTTTTTTATTTGAATTGTTTAATAATGAGTTCTTCTAAGCGTGGGGAATACCCCGTCTCATTTGAAATTATTTTCCCATCCTCACCGACAAAGAAGTTTGCGGGGATTGCAGCAACATCATACTTACTCTGATAATCGCCATTATCTAAAACAATGTCGTATTGAATATCAGATTTTTTCATAATCTTCTCGACCTTACGCCGGTTGGCGATACCATCTGTGCAAATCCCAACGACCTTTAGATTCTTAATTTTCTTCTCTTTGATCATTTTATTCAAGACGGCCATCTCAGCAAAACAAGGCGTGCACCACGTAGCCCAAAAGCTTAGTATGACCTTCTTCCCTTTTAGTTGAGTCCAGTCATAATCATTACCATCGACTCCCTTTAGAGGAGACTTAATAAAGTCTTTTCCTATCAGAGGATGCTTTTTTTCTTCCTCTTCTTTCTTACCATTTTCTTTATTTTCCTTTTCAGAAAAGGCAGTAAAGATCTCTTCAAATGTTAAATTTTTGGAATAAGAGTTCTTAGCGATACTCAGGACATTTTCCTCAATTTCAGCGAGTTCCTTCTTATCTAGTTCATTATCATCATGAAGCTTTGCCTTTAAAAACCACTTGAATGATTTAAGAGGATGGTCTTTCTTTAATAGTTTCCCAAGATAAAATGCGGGCATCGGAGCCTCTTTAAAGGCAAAGGATGCTAAGAATGCCGTATGGGCCTCTGTAACTTTGTCATCTTTTAAATAGAGTCTGCCCTTTAAATACTCAAGTGAGGAGCGAAAATCTTCCTCCTCCCCAAAGAGAGGCTTATCATGAGTAAGAGATGCGGCTTTTTCTTTATTGAAGGTTTCCTCTGACTTATTGAGCGCCTGCCACAACTTGTCCTGACTCACACCTTGATTAAGACCAAAATCAACAAAACTCATCGCAAAGGACTTATTATCTGCTCTGAGTTCATAAGCTTCTTTCATATATTTAAAGGCAAGATCATCATTTAAATTTGCGGGGTTTTTATAAAAGCTCGAAAGACGGCTAAAGGCTTCTGCCCTTACAATAAGTGATTTATCTTTATTATTCGCAACACGAAGAACTTTCTCCACCCTCTCATCAAAATCCGGCTCACGACTTAATTTAAATAATTTTGAGAGGTCTAAAAAGTCTGTGTAATTATCAATCCCAAAGTAATCAGCATAAACCTTGATGGGAACCCAGTTCTTATCTGATTTTACGACCTTCGCTGCAATTTCTTCGTAGGCCTTTTCTTCATCGAAACGATAAAGAAAGGTATAAACCTTTTTAGAGAGTTCAAGATCTTTTGTACTCAATCCTTTTTCTTTCACTCTTTGGATAATATCACTATATGCAGATGACTTTTTCTCATCTTCAGAATTCTTTAGCCCTCTTAGGTTGCTACATAAAGAGAGGTCGGGTGTTGATTTACTTAACTCCTTACGGCAGTAAGTAACTATCTCTTCTGTATTCTTGATTGGATCTAAACTTGAAACATACTTTTGTAAGAAGAGAAGAGAGTTATTATCTTTTCCCAAGAGTTTCTTAGAAACACGTGCTCTAATTTCTTTATCATAAGTAATATTGAGAATATCGAACCACCCCTCTTTTTGAAGACTTGGTTTCTTCTCTAAAAAGGCCTCAAGCTCTTTAACAATTTCCTTCTCCTTATTTTTATCCGCGGGCAGATAACCTAAAGAAAAGGTCCCAGATCTCATTGTGAGATAGGCTTTTAAGTCTTTGTTCTTTATTTTTTTAATTTCAAGTGGAACTAAACCGATAGCATCAACTTCCTTAAGATAGGAGACATTGCCTAAGATACTTTCCGGAAACTTGTCTCTTAGAGATCGAGCTCTATCGAGGCGCTCTTTACTTTTAAGCTCACGACTTTCTTTTCTTAAGTCATTTACTTCTTCAAAAATAGTTTTCTTAGCCGAACAACTCGTAATGCTCAAGACAAACGAAATCATCGTAAGCACAGTTACGCTTTTTTGTATCTTCATGGTCTACCTTTATGAGATTAGTCTTTTCTAAAAAAGCATCCCACACTGACGGTATTGCGTCTAGACGCGCTTAATACCTGTGAGGCGACTTCGACCCCATTTCTTAAGCCGATGAGTTCATCTTTTAGTGCTGCATCTCTGTAAAAGCGTTGGATCTCATCATAGAGTTCTTTAAACATGGCTTCGGCGCGCTTCAATCTATTAGAGCTTCTCGTGAGACCGACATAATTCCACATTGTTTGCTTCAGTGTTAGCCAGTCCTGTTGAATAAGTGCTGGGTCAGTTGGAGCTTTTCCATCCTGCCAGTTTTTCAATCTCTCACTATTATAGAATTCATATTTTTCAATATTTTCCACAATATCTTTAGCCGCAAGATAACCCCAGGTCACCCCTTCGGCCAAACTCGTCGAAGCCAAGCGATTTGCTCCATGTAATCCAGTGCAGGCGACCTCTCCAACTGCGTAGAGACCATCAAGCGTTGTTCTTCCTTTGAGGTCAGTTTTGACTCCACCACATGTATAATGGGCCGCAGGAACAACAGGCAAAGGTTCCTTTGTCATATCAAAGCCTTTATCCAGGCAATGCTCGTAAATGGTGGGAAAGCGCTCTTTTATCCAACTCGCCTCTTTGAAGCTGATATCAAGATAACAGCAATCGTGGCGTGTCTTAATCATTTCTTCATCGATTGAGCGAGAGACAACGTCTCTTGGCGCGAGCTCCCTATCATGATGGTAGGACTCCATAAAGGCATGCCCCTCACTATTGAGTAACACTCCGCCCTCTCCCCTTACTGCTTCACTAATCAGAAAGCGGCGATGACTTGAACGATCAAGAAAGGTCGTAGGATGAAACTGAATGAATTCCATATTAGCAAGTGTAGCACCGGCCCTTCTGGCCATGGCATGACCATCTCCACGTGCTCCCTCTGCATTAGAGTGATGCAGATAAAGGGCACCAACACCACCCGTAGCGAGAACAGTTGTGCGGGCGACCGCCTTGCTCACTCTTTCTGTTTTTCTATTAAAGAGATAAGCACCAACAACTTTGTTATTTTCATAGCGCTGCTGAATACTTGTGCCATGATGAAGAGGGGTAAGGAGGTCAATGGCCGTATGCCCTTGAAGTATTTTTACATGAGGAAAACGACTCTCATCTTTGAGGTAATTAAGAAGAGAAACCTGAATCTCTCTTCCCGTATAATCGCCCTTAAATAGAATTCGCGGGAAAGCATGAGCTGCTTCTTTCGTAAAGAGCAACTCTCCATTTTCGTTTCTCTCAAACTGCGTTTTAACCTTTTCTAACAAAACTCTCTTTAGAATTGGTCCTGATTCTTCTTCTAATATTTTAGCGGCTTCAAGATTTGAGGTATTTGAAGAGGCCAGCTGAATATCCTCAACGAGATTTTTGTGAAGGTCTCCCTCACAAGGATAGATTGTTCCCCCTTGGGCCCACAAAGTGTTTGTCACCTGCGGATCAAACTCTCTTGTGACCACTCCGACTTTAAGCCCTGCCTCAGCACACTCCGTCGCACACACGAGACCCGCAACGCCTGTACCAATAATAAGGATATCAAATTCGATAGCGTGCACTAATTCTTCCTTTGATACTTGAAGGAAATATCCACTGGCGGAGCACCATAAGTTAAGGCACCAACGCTGATAGCATCGACTCCAGGAATGAGGTAGTTTTCTAATTTCTCTAGAGTGACGCCTCCTGAAATTTCAACCGTAGTTCCAGGCGTCTTCTTCTGAATCACTTTTCTCACCTGATCTGGTGAAAAATTATCCAACATTATATGATTTACGCCCTCACTGAGAGCGAGAAAGAATTCATCTTCGTTGTGAACTTCTAATTCAATCGGAGTATAAAAAGCTCCCACACTTTTAAAGAAATCAATAGCTCCTTTAACACCACCAAAGAAAGTCTTATGGTTATCCTTAACCATCCACATATCAGTTTGCCCTAGGCGATGATTGTATCCGCCACCAACACGAACAGCATATTTCTCTAAAGAACGAAGACCTGGAGTCGTTTTTCGTGTATCTAAAATTTTGATGTCAAAACGCTGTGCTTTTTCAACAAAGGCATAGGTGAAGGTTGCAATATTGGAAGCTCTTTGAAGAAGGTTGAGAGCTATCCTTTCACCAGTTAAAGCTTTCGAAAATGGAAGTTCACCTAAAGGAATAACACTTCCTTTCTTAAGAGCTCTCCCTTCAAAACTTTTTAAAGCCTCACCCGCAAAACCTTTTTCTCCAAGATATTCAAAAGTTCCCTGAAACCAAGGGAGACCAGCAAGAACCATATCGGATTTAATAAAGAGGTTACAGTCGACCTTTTCTTCGGGAAGCTTTTCAAGATAGAAAAGGTTTCTCGCCAAATCATCCTCTTTAAAATAGTGGGCGATATCTTCTTTTAATGAGATTTGAGTCAAATCCATACTATTCTCCACGCAAAATGAACTTTAAACCCTTTTTAGGTCAGATAAATCAATAAGTTAAGAGAAATTCAAGTAGACACGAGCTTTCAAAGTCTTAGGAATGAGCTTTCGCCACTATCTTGCCCTCTTTCTCATTTTGCTCGCTTTTTCTCAACGAGAATGGACTTATAAACGACTAAAGAGAATCCCTCAGTGGTCCTCAAACCCCGTCATTAAGGCCTATTTATTCGGTGATAAAAGTACAATGAGTTCCCATCAAAAAAGAATCCATAGTGCTTTAAATCTTCAGCATTTAATGACACCATCAGGACTTCATCTCGCAAGCCTTCTTCTCATTATCGGCCTCATTTCAAAAACGAAAAGAACCAAATTCTCCTTTCTTCTTATTCTGTCACTTCTCACTTGGCCTTTTGATGGACTTGATAGCTTTAAACGAATGATTCTCTTTGGTCTCCTCAGAACCAATCCTCTCTATCAATTTAAGATTATTCCCTGTTTTCTTATAACCTTTGCTCTTACATTGATAGGCGGTCAATATGGTGAAAATCCTTTAAGCTTTGCTCTGAGTTTTATTTTCCTCTCCACTCTTCTCACAGGAAGAAGCACCTTAAAAATTTGGGGCCTCCTCTTCTTTATTCAAGCCCTCATTAGTGATTGGTTTGGAAAACCCTTCTTTCCTCTTGGCGCCATCTATGGTCTTAGTCTTTCGATGCTAAGCCCTTTTCTCTTTCCCTTTCTTTTAGTTGAAAGCCTCTTTGAGTGGTTCTCACTCTCAAAGCTTTGGCTTCTCCTTCTTGAAAACCTTTACCAACTCAGAGGTCCCGCCTTAACCTTACCGCTTCTTCCTCTCATTCCCGTCGTCCTTATTAGCTACAGGAAAAAACTCCTCCAGACCTCTTTGGCGCTATGCCTTTTACTCTTTCACTTACCCCTGACACCCACTAAAAAGACACAGGCGTTTAGTTCACGTCCGCCCCATGGGGCCAGTGAAGTGAAAGAAGTTAAGAATGGAGTAAGACTGAATTATGAAAATGGAATGCGCTGTTTTAGCCGCATTAAAGGAGATCAATGGAGCACTCACTGTTACAAGTGAGTACTCCCATTGAATTAGTAATCGAGTAACTTTTTAATTTGCTTATAAACGTCGTCAACTTGAGGAAGGATTTCTTCTTCAAGAGTTGGACAGTAGGCAACGTGAACATCTTTACTTGTAACACGAAGAATTGGCGCATCGAGAGATTCGAAGCACTCTTCATTGACTCGAGCAGCGATTTCACCAGCAAAGCCTGAAGTCTTTTGTTCTTCGTGAGCAATCATAAGACGGTTAGTCTTCTCTAGCGAAGTCTTAATGGCGTCCATATCAAAAGGAGCAAGTGTTCTCAGATCAATAACTTCAACACTCTTACCTGTTTCACTTTCAATTTTCTTGGCAGCATCAATTGATTTCTGGACAAGGGCACCCCAGCTTACGATAGTCGCATCCTTTCCTTCTTTAGCAACACGGGCCTTTCCAAAAGGAATCATATATTCCTCACCTGGGTCAGCTGTTCTGTTGTAACCTTGGTAGTAAAGGTGCTTATGCTCTAGGAACATCACGGGATCATCCGCACGGATAGCCGTTCTTAAAAGCCCGGCAGCATCCGCTGCATTTGAAGGATAAGCAACTCTTAAGCCAGGAATATGAGTATAGAGGGACTCGCCTGTTTGTGAGTGGTAAATAGAGCCACCTCTGAGGTATCCACCAATCGGTACACGAATTACGAGTGGGTTCTTAAAGTCTCCCCCTGAACGATAACGTGTTGTGGCCACTTCATTTTTAATTTGCATGTATGCAGTCCAGATATAGTCAAAGAACTGAATCTCAACTACTGGTTTAATACCACGAATAGCCTGACCGACGGCGCGGCCAACAATATTCGCTTCTGCAAGAGGTGAGTTGAAAACTTGTCCTTCCTGAGATGCTCTTTGAACTCCTGAAGTAAGCTTGAATACACCACCCTTCCCTTTGAGGTCAGGATCTTCAAGCTTCTCTAATTGAGAAAAGTCAGCGACATCTTCTCCCCACATTCTAAGAAGCGGGTTTTTCTTAAATTCATTTTGAAGAACTTTGTTGATCGCTCCGGCCATTGGGATATCGTCTTTACCTTCAAAAGTTCCCTCTGTTTCAAAGTCACTTCCCATCATATCGACATCATGAGAGTAGAGATGATCAAGCTCAGTTCCCTTCTCTGGCCAAGGCGTATCAATCGCTTCTTTCATCGCCTGGCGACACTCAGCTGAAACCTCATCATAGAGTGACGCTCTCTCGTCTTCTGACATAATCCCAGCATCAACAAGAAGCTTAGGGTAGCTATTAAAAACATCCTGCTCTTTCTCTCTTTCAAGTTCTTCTTTTGTTCTATACATCGAATGGTCATCACTCATTGAGTGAGAGTAAGGGCGTGTCACATGAGCATGAACGAGCGCAGGACCATTGCCTTCACGAAGATAAGCCTCTGCTTCCTTCATCGTTGCATAAGATTCAATAGGACAGTTTCCATCACATTCAAAAATCTTAAGACCTGGAAAGTTAGCTAAAGCCTTTGAGATTGAGCCACCAGGAGTTTGAACTTCAACCGGAACAGAAATGGCATAACCATTATCTTCAACCATAAAAAGAACGGGAAGCTTATTCACACACGCTGTTGTTAGACCTTCCCAGAACTCACCTTGTGAAGTTGTTCCATCGCCAGTTGAGACATAAATGATTTCATCTTTTTCGTATTTGCGATCTCCAAGATCAACGCCCTCTTCATCTAACTTTTGAAGATACTTCCCCCCTTCAGCAAGACCAACGGCTTGAAGAAACTGAGTTCCAGTACAAGAGGACTTATTCACAATATTAAGTTTTACATTGCCCCAGTGAGCAGGCATTTGGCGGCCATGGGAACTTGTATCGCCAATATTTCCATTTGCTTGGCAAAGCATTTCATAAGGAGTTACCCCTAGACCTGTACAGAGGGCACGGTCACGGTAGTAACAAATAAACCAATCGTGAGCTGGTTTGAGAACCTTTGCAGCTGCTGTAAGAATTCCCTCATGACCTGCACCTGAAATTTGAAAGTAAGCTTTAGTCTGCTTCTTCATTGAAATTTCTGTGTCATCAAGTCTTCTTGAGAGGTATACATTTCTCAGCATGGCCACGAGGTCTTCTTTTTTAAGGCCAAATTCTTTAGCAAGCTTGAGCTTTGCTTCGATAAGTTTTTGATCTGTCTTCTTTGCTGAATCAGCTTGGGCTGATTGTGAGCTCTTGTTAAGCATAGATTTCTCCGCTTTTAACGATTTGCGTCATTACATCATTTCTTTTAGAAACATTACCCAACAGGCGCTAGATTGTCTAAAGGCAGATTGTAGAATTTTCAATGGGTTAGCTGAGTATTACCAGCCAGAAGAGATGGAAAGAGCGAATCGGCGGTCTTCCTCACCACGAAACTGAGAATTTGTACGGTCAACGGCATAAGTCGTAAGGTCAAACTCAAGCTTTCGCGTGCGAATGCCTAACCCACCAGAGCCAAATCCATCACCGTAACCTAGACGGAGGAAGAAGATTCTTCTTAAATCGAGCTCTAGGCCGACACCAATTTTTCTTGAAGTATCGACATCAGCAAACTCATCGGTGGCATCTTTAAGATTGACCTCAAAATGGACTCTTGTCGTTTGTCCTATTTGTGGGGTTAAGGAAAAGCCAAGATCAACAGATTCTTTAATCTGATCTGGAGCACCACCAAACCCGTCACTTGGGCTAAACTTTTGCGAACCAGTGTTATTTACTTTCACGGCAAAAGTAGGAAGGGCATATACAGGTAACGTTAGCTTAGCTCCTGTCGTAAAAACAAAAGCACTCCCCTTTTTAAAATCAGTGTCCTGGAGATCGACGGCAGTATTGATATCAGACTCTCCAAAGACTTCTTTTCGAGTCAAATAAGTCGTTGTCGCCCCAATCTTAAAAAGTCCCCCAAAGAGTGAGAGATTTAAAGCTACATAGGGTCCATGGTCTGTTCTCTTAGCATATTCATATTGAGCGCCGGCATGAGTGCCGAATGCCCCTCTTGTTTGATTAGAGTAGAGATAGCCTATTGAGATATAGCGAGCTGTAAAGTTGGGAGCAAATTGGAAGCGTGAATGAGAAAAACTACCTGGATGATCTTTAAGAAGATTTCTTGTGCCATCAACTTTAAAACCTTTCGTAAAATTGGAAACAGCATCTGTTAGCTTCCCGCCCGTGCCTAAATCAATCCAATCTTTATTCACTTCCATATGAAGATTGGAAAGATGAAAGTGAGGGGCCCTCACCGTTCCGAGTCCCGCTGGATTATAAAAAGCTGCGGCACTATCATCAACCTTAGAGATAAAGGCGTTTCCCATCGCCAAGCCTCGAGAGGAGGTTACAAATTCAGGAAAGGCAGCATCGCTAAAATTGATAGCACCCCATGCCGATCCAATCGGCAAGAATAGAGCGAGAAGGGCGAGAAATAATGTAATGACGATCGTTATCTTCACCCCCCTATTCTACCGAATAAAGAGGTTCATTTTTAGTGAAGCATCATTTGCCCTTAAACAAAGAAGGGGCACAAAAAAACCGGCAAATTCTGCCGGTTTCTTTATATCCACATTTCTTAAAAAGATTATTGAGATGGATTTCTATTCTTTCTTCCTGGGAAGCGATGATTAACATCAGCTCCAAGGAACTTTCCTTGAATATTTTTAATCGACTGAAGACGGCTTTCAGCAAGAACGTCTGTCGCTTTATAAACAGGAATGTTCTGCTCTTCAGAGATTTCAAAAATTCTCATTGTGGTGTCATAGATTGTATCGACCATACGAGAAGCTTTGTTGTCAGACCAACCTTCAAATTCAATTGAAACGTTCATCAAACCACCAGCATTGATTAGGTAGTCAGGAGCGTAAAGAATACCTTTTTCTTTAAGGATATCTCCATGACGATTTTCAGCAAGTTGGTTATTGGCTGCACCAGCAACAACTTTACACTTAAGCCTATCAATTGTTTGATCATTAACAGTTGCACCGAGAGCACAAGGAGCGTAGATGTCACAATCAACATCATAGATTTCATCAACGCCTACAAGTTCAGCGTTAGGAACCATCTCTTTAAAGGCAGCGATATTCTTTTCATTGATATCAGTGAAGTAAACTTTCGCACCTGATTTATAAAGAAGCTCACCAAGGTAGCGACCAACAGAGCCTGCACCTTGAAGGGCAACAACCTTATTTTTAACTGATCGCTCTCCGTAAGTTTTAGTACAAGCTGCTTCAATACCGCGAAATACACCACGGGCCGTATAGGGAGAAGGATTACCTGAACCACCATGTGTTTGAGCAACACCAGTAACATAAGTTGTTTCAGTGAAGATATGTTCGATATCTTCAACACCGATATTTACGTCTTCTGCCGTGATATAACGACCATTTAGACTTTCAATGAAGCGACCGTATGAACGGAAGAGTGCTTCTGATTTATCCTTAGTAGGATCACCGATAATAACGGCCTTACCACCACCGAGGTTAAGACCAGAAACAGCGGCCTTGTAAGTCATCCCTTTAGAGAGACGAAGAACATCAGTGATAGCATCATCGATACTTGCATAAGGCCACATTCTTGTTCCACCAAGAGCTGGTCCAAGAGTCGTATCGTGGATAGCAATAATAGCTTTTAAGTTACAGGAAGGATCACTAAAGAAGACAACTTGTTCGTGGCCTTCAGCATAGAGCTTCTCAAAAGTGAACATAAGATAAACTCCTAATTTCAGAGGGGGGTAAATACGTGTTTAAACGATGGCCCACTTTAGAATTAAGAGGATGAAACCTGTATGCCCAGCGCGTTAGGTTATTGAAAAATGAGCTTAGTTATCAAAGTCTGCAGCCAGAGACTTTCCGACAGGCTCATTTGCGTCCGCACGGTCGTTCCCATTTGCTTCTTTCTTATTGAAAAGATGCCTTTCTCCATCCACATGTTTGATACGAATTTCACGAATTTCGTAATCTTCCACGCGAGAAAGCTCAAAGCTATATCCTTCCCAAACAATGATCTGCCCTTCTTCAGGAAAATTATTTCCAAGCATATCAAGAAGAAAGCCTGCGACTGTTGAATAGTTATCATTAAGAGGAATCTTTATATCAAAGTCATTATAGAGCTCACGAAGAGAAGTGTTACCTTCAATAATCACACCTTCATTCAACTCCTCTTGGAGTTGTTTTTGAATGACCTCTTCTTCATCATCATCATGCTCATCTTGAATTTCACCGACAATTTCTTCAACGATATCTTCAAGGGTAATAATACCAACAACAACCCCATTTTCGTCTTTGACAAGGGCAAGGTGAACCTTCTTACGATTCATGTAATCAAAAACCGCCTGGATCTTCATATGCTCATAGACAAAGAAGGGGTCTTTCAAATGCTTGGCCATATTAAAGTTCTCTTTCTCTTGACCACGAATAAAAGCAAGGTCTTTGATATGGAGAAAGCCCAGACAGTTTTCAAGCTCACCATCACATACCGGATAGCGGCTATAAGCGTCTTCTTCAACAAAGCTAATCACATCTTTAAAAGTAAAGTCATGCTGGAGGTACTTCACCTCTAGCCTAGGAATCATAATGTCCTTAACTTTAATGGTAGGAAACTCGAGAATCGAGTTGAGAAGATCGAGCTGCTTAGAATCCATTGTCTTATCTTGCTCAGCCCTATTGATCATATACTCAATATCATTCTTAGTGATCAGCCTGCCTGTTAATTCAGCATTTTCTCCAAGTACTGTTTTAATCATCCAAACCATGCCCTGAATGACAGGATAGAGAACATAGTATTTGAAACGTAGAACATAAATGATAACGACTGAAAGTTTTTCTGCGTGAGTTCTCGCAAAGGTTTTTGGAATAATCTCACCAAAGATCAAAATAACGATGGTAACAAGACCTGTTGAAATTCCAACGGCATCAGACTTAAAGAGTCTCGTCGCAATCGCTGTCGTTACAGAGGCAGCAAGAATATTCACAATATTATTTCCCACTAGGATAGTGGTGAGAAGTTCATTGGGTCTTTCGATCATGAAAGTCATGGCCTTCGCTCTACTGCCCCCCTCATCCATAAGCTGGCGAGCGCGGTCGATTCCAAGAGACATCAGTACGGCCTCAGAACCCGAGAAGAAAGCGGAGCCCATAAAACAAACCGCAAGAATTACCCACTCCGTAACGGAGACTGTAGCTTCGGCCATCATGAGACAAGTCCTTTAAAATTTTGAAGGGAAGGGGTGGTCAAATAACCTTTCAGTTTTTGACCGTGAATAGACGGAGGTTCTATAAAGCAGTTCCTTGTTAAACCACATTTCAATTCATAAGAATTGTTGATATCTATTTTACAACGCATCGAAAGTCCAGTCCATATTACGCCGTAAATAATTCTCAATACTTAAGTACTTTTTACACTATTTAATGATCGAGTTGCTCACCTTTGAAATCATGGTCTGAGTAAACAATTCTGTCGTGCATTTCATGATTAAAGCCATGGATATCCTCAATATTGCTAACCCCTCGAAATAACGTATCACACTTATAGCAAGCGACGACCAGAGGAACAAAGAAATAGAGAAGAATATCGAGAGCCGCTAAGGCCAGAAAGACAGAGTAATTCCAGGGAAAGCCAACTCCTATAAACTCAAAGACAAGAACAGAGAGTGCGCCAAAAACAAAGAGCGCGACACCTATCTTTCGATTGAAGTCCTTTTGCTTATAAAAATCCTTTCGCCCACAGCAGGGACAGTCTTTAACAACACCATTCATATGGTCTTCATTAAATTTTATCGGAATAAGATTTTGGCAAACATCACATTGTGCATTCTCTGCATCCCTCGTAGGTTTAACGTGAACCCCTGACCCACACTCACTGCAGGTTAATGTGATCTCTAAATTACTCATATATAAAGTCCATATTCAAAAAACATATAATTAGAAATTAACTCACTTACAAATACAAAGAATGTCATCGCATAGAGCATTCCAGTAGCACTTTGAATAGAGCGCATCGCGATCAGCTTATAAGCAAAATAGCTCATGATCCCTAAGACGACGTAACCCCAACCAACACGCATAGCAAGCATCATCCAGTTAAAGGCATAGCCGCCACCTGCCATTGTATTAACCGTAAAAAAGTCTCCTGCTTCGAGGTAACTTATAACGGTGAAGCCGACTTTGATAATAAAGAATGCCCATGTGAAATAAAGAGCTATTTTGAGGGGCTTCTCTGAAAGCTTGGGCGTGACCAAGTACCAATGCCCCATCACCATGGCGTAGGTAACACTTCCCAAAAAGAGAATTGAAGTGAGGGCAAAGAAGAATTGCTCCCAGTTACTATTGTTAATAAGAAAGACAAGAAGAGTGAAAGCTATATTGTGAACAGCGAAGAGCACCCACATAAGAGGACTCTTCTTATCTTGATGAAAGAAGTAAATAAGAACAAAGCAGAGCAAGGCGATGTAATACATAAATGACTGGGGATCAGTGAAGGTTCCATAAGTCAGGTGAAGAATAAGAGCAATTAAACTCGAGCCCCCACAAATACTCATTACAATTCTTAAAAAGCCAGCACCCGTCTCCCTTGTGTCAGCAAGAAAGCTAAAAGCCCCGACTCCAAAGGCAAGGGCCATAAGAAAAAATTCAGTTAACATGAGGACTGTTGCCACCACTTTCTCCAATTTTCGTCAGACTGATGACGAGCAATATAGGACGTAAGCTCAGCGATAATGAGCTTATTCGCTTCAGGAATATTACTTACTTCAGAGCTGGAAAAATCAAAACTCCTCCAGCCTGCTTTATTAATACCATCTAGATACTTGTTTTCAGATGAAATTGGAAGGAGGTGAACATGAAGAACAACCCTTCTATCGGGATAGCTATAAGGGTAAGTCTTGAAATTTACAAGAGACTCACTCCCAATCTTAAGCCCAACCTCTTCAGCAAGCTCCCGCGCTGCAGCCTCTACCGGCAACTCTCCAGCTTCAATTTTGCCACCAGGAAACTCCCAGGTCCCATCGAGCAGCCCCTCTTCTTGCCTTGTCTGACCCCAAAGATGAAAACCCTCTGGCCCTAGAAGCACAGGTATAACAATTGAAACGAGTGTTATTTTCATATGGAGGCATAATTAACATTTAAGACACACAACAGCAATAGTTACCTGACTTATGAGACCTCTTAAACTCCTATAATAAATCGATCCTCTCACTTCCTCGAAATCCAAGGAGTTTATCATGAGAAAAGCATCCTTAATTTCTACTCTCTTTTTACTTGGCTGCGCTGGTACAAAACCTAAGCTAAAAAACACTCATGAGTACCAAGACATAGTCTCAAGTTTTAAGACTGAAGCAAACGCCTGCAAAAGGGCTGAAAATAAGATTGAGACAATCCGCTTAAAAGATCACCTAAGCCCGCAAGAGAAACAAGAAATTGCAAACTACCTCACCTCTAAAACCATCAAAAGCCAAAGGTATAAAGAATTAATCGATCATTATATTTCCCACGACCCCAAATTGTGGAAGCACGTAAATTATAGCCCTTTAGAAGAAAGTACTCCCTGCTTCTCTATCACTTACTTTTCCGTAGCCATGGACTTTCTCGAAGACCAATGGACCTTTAGCCCGGAGAAAAAAAAGGCCATAACGAAGGAAATCTACTCGAAAATAAAAGAGAATATTTCAAATACCGGAAGCCCCTTTGTCCTCAATGCCCAAGCCGTTCTTCTGCGAAAGCTCATCTCTACCAACTCCTTAAAGGCAGACTCACCAACCCTCGTCGCTCTTTCTCGGGCTATTCTTCAATCTGAAAATCAATTCATCTTATTTCGGGATACGGTCAGATCACGGACGACCACTCCAGTATTTGAGTTCCGTCACTTTTATCAATCGACCAAAGCCCTCAGTGCCCACTTCGCCCACCTCCTCTCTTCCACAACGATTTAACTGACCTACTTAAATGGTGGCGGCTTCATCGCCACCAGAGGTCTCCAAATAAAACTAGCTACTTAGTCACCTAATTGGTGTTATCTAAAAGAGAACCCTTACCCCAAATGATCAAAATCAGATTCATTAACTAAGCCATCAATTTCATTATGGGTTAATGGCTTACCCATTTTCATAGCACCAATTACAGGGGTCAGTTTATGTGTTATACAGGCTGGATGAGTCGCTTTACCGAACGCATCCCCCAAGGCTCCCTACTCTTCGCCCCAATGGAAGGCATTACAGATGAGCCCTACCGCCTCGCCATCCAAGAGGCCTTTCCAGAGTGGAATTACCTCTCAACGGACTTCTTGCGTCTTCCCTCTCAAGGCCAATATAGCGACAAGAAAATCCTAGAGCACTTCGGTCATCACTGTTACTCAAATCAAGTTCTTAAAAAGAAAACGGGCTATCAAATTTTGACCACAGCCCACGCCAACACAGCTCCTCATATCCAAAGAATCGAAGAGCTTGGCTTTGACCATCTTGATATCAACCTGGGCTGTCCCTCAAAGAAAGTGAACTCTCATAAAGGAGGTGCCTACCTTCTCGATGATCTTACCAGTCTACAAAAAGTAATTCGGGATATTCGCTCAAACTTTACAGGCCTCTTTACTGCAAAAATTAGAATTGGTTATCGCGATGATAGTAAATTTCTCGATATCCTTAAGCTTCTTGAAGATGAAGGAGTCGAGGCCGTCACTCTCCATGGGAGAACCCGAGACCAACTCTACGAAGGAATTGCTGATTGGAGCTATATTAAGAAAGCGGTCAATTCGCTTTCCATCCCACTCATTGGAAATGGGGACTGCTGGAGCCTACTCGATATTGAACGAATGTTTGATGAGACAGGATGCCATGGCATTATGCTTGGAAGAGGCGCCCTTAAAACCCCATGGATGGCAACCATTTATGAAGAGCATCGTGATCGCCTCTTTGCCGTCAACGAAGAGAGTCTGCTCTTTGAGCGTAAAGGTTATCTCGATTATTACTTTCATCTACTTGAGCGTAATTATCGCAAAAGAGACTTAGATGATGATCAACTTCTGAGACGCTTTAAGGCTTTTAGCCGTTACCTCTTTGACGACTATGAGAATTCTGAAAGTATCAGGTCTCAATTCTTAAGATCACGTACACTTAATGAATTTAAGGAAAAACTAAGCTGTCTCAAGTAACAAGATATTGTTAGGAACGACGAAAAGTTTTCAATTCCCCCTAACTCAAGGGAAAGAAGTTGGCCTCTACGCTTGTAGAACTTCAGTTGAGTGGGATTACTAAACTACATTAAATCCCATTTAAATTTTCGATTGAGATAGTTGAAGCCCTCGAAACTGGCCCACCCTAGAATGGTCCAAAGAGGGCTCCACGTCGGATTGATGATACTTAGAAGACCTGTAATCAAAAAAGGAATCACCAACCTAGCAAGTGGCTTTAAAAAAGCTGCCTTTCCTTCTGGCACCATTGAAAAAATTTGCTGCTGAAAACGAAAGAGGTTACCTAAGAAAGAGAAGCGATAATTTCTACTTAAAGCTCTCTCATCAAAACCAGGTGTATGGTACATATAGGGCCAGATATAACCGAGCATAAAGAAGACGCCATATACATGATCAAGTGAGAACGAGATCAGAACCCAAACAGCAAGTGCAGGGACAAGGCCATAAAGGTAGTACTTTTGAAGCTTCTTTTTGTGGTCCATATCTCTATTCTAAAGCCCCACTCTTATGAAGGAAAGTGATATCGGGAAATTGCATATTGGGCGGACTCTTTATCACCATATCAAAAACCTGAATAAAATCTTCAGGATCAAGCATTTTTGAGCGCTCAAAATCGTCACTTATATTTTCCCAAACCGGTGTATCCACTGCACCAGGCATTAGAGTACTGAAACGTACCCCTAAACCCTTCCACTCTTCACGGCATGATTCTATTAGTCCATTAAGACCAAACTTAGAAGCGCAGTAAGCCGATACATTTTCAAAGCCCTTCTTACCAGCGATTGAGGAAATGTGAATGAGATGAGTAACGTCTTCAATTACAAAGTCATGGCCGTACTTAAGAATATGAAAAGGACCTAAAATATTCGTCTTCAGGTGGTCCATGAAAGTTTCGCTCTCAGTCTCAAGCACGGAACCCATTTCAAAAATTCCCGCATTATTTACAATGAGATGAAGACCATAAGTCTCTTTCCCAATCTCGTCATACATTGTCTGGACAGCTTCCTCATCTGTGACATCAACACAGAGGTCGATAAAGTTAGAGTGATTAATTTCAGTTTCACTCCGACTCGCTCCAAAGACGATAAAGCCCTCTTCTAAGAGGTACTGGACAATTTCAAAGCCAAGGCCACTTGAAGAGCCAGTCACTAAGGCATACTTTGTTCTCAATTTAAGACTTCCTTTCTCAAACTTTTACTCCTTATATCATACCAAAAATACAGATTTTTAAATACTTATCTCGTCTCTAAAGTCGCCCACTTTTCACAAACGTGAAAACTCTACATTCGCATTGAATCGAGAGGGGCTCTGTTGTTAGTGTCGCGTCACACAACACACAACAAAGGACCCCCATAATGAAAACTCTAGTTATAGCTGCGCTTCTCTTTTGTACCTCCGCCCAAGTTCTCGCCAATAGATCACAGAGAATTTGGAAGAGCTACTTTCCTCACGCCAGCTGTGGTGGCAGCAGATGTGCTAAAAATGTTCCCGCTGATGCTCTTGAAGAATTTCTGGATAAGGCCAGCTACCACAGACAAAGGAAGCTCGAATCAACGACATGGGCCTTTGTCGCAGACTTCACCCAAAACTCACGCTATCCACGCGGTTACCTCATCAACATGAAAACCGGTAAAACGAAATCAATGCATGTGTCTCATGGAGTTGGTAGTGGCGACGGCAATGGAAATGCTATTCGCTTTTCAAATACACCTAATAGTAAAGCGAGTAGTCCAGGTCTTTATCAAACTGCTGAGACTTACCATGGAAAACATGGCTACTCTCTAAGAATGGATGGGCTTGAAAGCACAAATAGTAAGGCCAGAAAAAGAGCTATTGTTATTCATGGAGCTGACTATGTTCCAAACTCGTCTAAGAAACAAGCGGGGAGAATTGGAAGAAGCTGGGGATGTCCTGCTGTCGCAAGAAGTATCTCAAGATCTCTTATCGACAAACTAAAGGGTGGAAGTCTTTACTACATTCACCGTTAAAGTATAAAGCGTGGTGTCTCCTTAAAGGGCGCCACGCCAACCGTTTGCACTCGTATAAATTCTCTTGTTCCAACCATCACTTGTGAGCCAACACTTATCAGTCTTAAGCCTCTTTAACCCACAGCTTTGGAGAGAGCTATAAGTCCAGAACCTAGAGCCGTCACTATGATGATTTTTCAATCTCTTTGGAGAACCGATGCCAATATGAAGCGTCTGACACCCAATTCCGACCTGAAGACTAAAGGGCTTTTTACGGTAAAGATCACATAGGTATTTCTGAGCTTTTGCTCTTTGCCTTGGTGTTGCAAAGTCTAAGTCAAAGCCTCGTGCCTGCATATGATCGCTTGATTTCACTCCACCAACTTTTGAATTATAACAACTAGGACGATACCAATTTCTCAAAGTAATCCCGTTACTTCCAAAGGCATCTCCATCATTAATAACCTCTCTTAGCTTACCAGCGAGAAGTCCTTGAATAGCACCGCTTGGCCAACGACACTTAGGTGGCAATAGAACCCTCTTCCCACACTTTTGGGCAGCTGCTGGACGATGGGGGCTAATCATTTCTGAAGCTGAAAACTTACTAATAACTCCACTGGCATCTAAGAATGCTTGAAGGTCTGAGCCACTATATCCGTAGTCACTAGGATCAATGAGGTCTCCATCAAACCTTCTTGCCGCCTCCTCGAGATCATCAAGCTCACCCCTCGTTAGATCGGGGCATGATTTACTCTTGGCCATACTGTAGAGGTCAGAAGAACTAGCTATTTTTCGCTGAGGGTTTTTCTTTCGTTCAACTTTAACAAGAGGTTTTCCCCTACCGGCCTTATCACAATCATGGTGTTCGTAATAATCAGCTGGTCTTTCGATATCGACGACCAAAGGTCGCTCCTTCGAATCATGATGATGAGAATTAGAACAAGAAAAGAGCAGAATAGGTAAAATTATTAGTTTTTTCATACAATAATTTTATCCTAGAGGCTCCTCTCCACGATAGGCGGCAGAGTCTTACCCCCCAAAGCAAGTCCCTGATATTTAGATAAAAAAAGCCCGCTTTTAAGCGGGCTTTCGTCTTTAAAAATTTCGTTTCGCTCTTAGCGTGCAACACCAACAGCTTTTGTCTCACGAAGAACGGTAATTTTAATCGTTCCAGGATAAGACATTTCTTCTTCAATCTTCTTAGCAATGTCACGTGAAAGAAGAACTGTTTCCTCATCACTAACGTTATCATTTTCAACAAAGACACGAACTTCACGTCCACCGGAAATTGCATAAGAGCGGCTTACACCATCAAATGAGTTAACAATCTCTTCAATATCTGTGAGGCGTGAAACATAAGATTCCATCATTGCTTTACGAGCCCCTGGTCTAGCACCAGAGAGAGCATCGGCTGCAGCAACAAGGGGAGCAAGAACTGATTCTGGCTTCTCATCATCGTGGTGAGCACGAATAGCATGAACAACATCAGCAGGTTCACCATACTTCTTGGCAAAGTCAGCTCCGATCACAGCGTGAGACCCTTCAGCCGAAGCATCGAGAACTTTTCCAATGTCGTGAAGAAGACCTGCACGTCTTGCTTGCTTAACATTGAGGCCCATCTCTGAAGCCATGGCCCCACAGATAAAAGCCGCTTCAATCGCGTGCTGATATTGGTTTTGAGTATAAGATGTACGCCAGTTAAGCGCTCCCACAAGCTTAAGAACTTCTGGGTGAATACCGTGAACACCAATTTCCATTTGAGCTTTTTGACCAAGATCAAGAAGCTGCTTATCCATTTCACTCTTCGCTTTGTCATGAAACTCTTCAATCTTAGCAGGATGAATACGTCCATCGGCGATAAGCTTTTCAATTGTTCTTCGAGCGATCTCACGACGAACAACATTGAAAGAAGAAATAACAACAACTTCTGGAGTGTCATCGATAATGAGGTCAACTCCACAGATTTGTTCAAAGGCACGAATATTTCGCCCTTCACGTCCAATGAGACGACCTTTTACATCATCCGAAGGAAGGTCAACTGTTGAGATTGTCTTCTCAGCAACGTACTCGCCAGCAAAGCGTTGGATAGCTATACCGACAACTCGCTTAGCCTGTCCTTCAGCTTCTTCTTTAGCTTCTTCTTCAATCCTCTTCGCCATTTTTGCAAAATCAACTCTAGCTTCTTCTTCCATTGTTTTAAGAAGCTCTTGCTTTGCTTGGTCTTGAGTCATGCTTGCAACTTCACTTAGTTTTTGTGAAATTTCCGACTGACGTTCTCTATACTTTTCAACTTCTTTTTCAACTCTCTTCTTCGCCGCTTCAACATCACTTTGAGCGCGATCAAGCTTTTCTGATTTCTCTTTTGTACTCTCAAGCTTTGATTCGAGTTTTGCTTCTTTTTGAGCAAGTTCTCTCTCTTGAGATTTGAACTCTTTCTCGCGGTTTCGCAGCTCATTTTCAAACTGCTCACGCTCTTCTTTGATTATTTCCTTGGCTTCTTTACGTGCCTTGTACTTAATGTCGTTGGCCGCTTCTTTTGCCTTTTCAATAATTTGATCGCCTTTTTCCTCTCTCTCTTTAACATCCGCAAGCGCTTGCTTGTTTCTGACAAAGAATCCAAGTGCCAAACCAACAATTAAGAAAAGGATTGAAGCGAGAATAACTGATATATCCATTGTGCTTTCTCCTTACAGGCTAGGTCATCCCTAGCATTTTATTTAATTAATTCCTTAGATTTCCACTTTCACTTACAACGTAATCAACAAGAACATCATGGTCATCAACGGGAATACTTTCCTCTATTTGTTCACTAAAACAGACTCCTATCGTCGCCCCTTGATAGTTTTCAAGAAAGCGATCATAGAAACCCTTTCCTCTTCCCAAGCGCTGTCCTTTATCATTAAAGGCTAAGCCCGGTATAAGAAGAATTTCTGGATTCACGAGTGGCGCTTCTTTTGGTGGTGTCAAAAGACGTACTCCAAAGTCTTCACTCTCTTTTAAATCCTCAAAATGACACTGACGAAAAATCATCATCTCTTGGTCAATGTCTGGAAATGCCCAACGTTGAACAAATCCTTTTAAAGGCTCAAGGCCGATGTGGACCTCTTCCTTTAGTGGTGCATAGACACCTAAGGTAAAGTTTGGGGAAAGTTTAAGACTATTTAGAAGGTTGAAAAGTTCTCCACAAATCAATGAACTCTTCTTTTTTTTCTCTAATTGAGAAATATCTTTTAAACGTTTTTTAATCTCTCTTCTTAGGGCGATCTTTTCATCGTTGATGCCCATAAACTCCACCTTATTAAAAACTCAAACGAGCAAGGTGAGACTTTCAGAAGTTACATAGTTGATGGGGTGACCTCTTCAATCAAATCAAGGGCCTGAGAGGCCTTTTCCTTAAGTTGAGAAACTTCAGTATGATATTGATTCTCGACCCTAAGCTTTTCTTCAGCTAGCTGGAGAGCAACCAAAAGGGCAACTTCTCCGCGATCAAGGTGAGGGGCTTTATCCATAATTTTATTTGACTCTTGTCTCACAAGGTCAACGACTTCATTAGCAGAAGACGAAAGGCTTCCTTCCTCTTCGCGAAGTTTTACTTTGTAACCTAAAATCTCGTATTCAACGCTACTCGTTTTATTGTCCATACCTATCTAGAGTACGCTAAACCTGTAAATCGAGCAAGGCTCCAAGGTACTCATCCAGATTAAAATTATTCAAATCCTCAACGCTCTCGCCTACTCCAATGTAAGTAATGGGAACTTTTAAGCTTTGCACAATAGACACAGCGCTACCTGCTTTTGACGAGCCGTCACATTTGGTAAATATCAGACCGGTAAGATCAAGTGTTTTGTTAAATTCCTCTGCCTGACGAATTGCATTCTGACCAGTAATCGCGTCAATAACCAATAAAACTTGATGAGGTGCATTCTCATCGAGCTTCTTGAGAACGTTCTTACTTTTGGCCAATTCATCCATAAGGTTACCCTTAGTATGAAGACGCCCAGCAGTATCTAAAATGCAGTAATCAGCTTTCTGGGTAAGGGCTGTCTGGAGGGCTTCATAACCAACACCACTTGGATTGCTTCCCTCTTTCGCTCTGATCATCGTAGCACCGGCGCGATCACACCAAACCTGAAGCTGATCAACAGCAGCCGCTCTAAAAGTATCACAAGCACCAACGACAACATTGGCTCCTTGAGAAGTTAGCTTTGTCGCAAGCTTGCCAATCGTCGTCGTCTTACCGGCACCATTAACACCTACAACCATTATAACTTTCGTCTTACCACGCTTACTCTCATCAAATTGATAGAGATCAGTATCAACACCGTCATGAATCGCAGCCATCTTTTCTTTGAGAAAGTTAAAGAGAAAACTCTTAAACTCGTCTTCCCCAAAGTCCCCTTGCTTAGCTCTCTCTGTTACGGCCTCTGTCAGTTCAGTTGCCGTCGCAGGCCCAATATCGGCGCTGTAAAGAAGCTCTTCAATTTCTTCTAGTTGCTCTTCAGTAAGCGCTCCTCCACTAAAGAGACTCCCCAGTCTGCCCCAAACCTGACCACGCGAACGAGACAGGCCTTTCTTAAGTCGCTCTGACCAAGAGACTTCAGGAACAACTGGCTCCCTTTTTTGCTCAAGTTCTTCTTTGGGCTCAGGCTTAACTTCGGGTGCAGCTTCCTTTTTAACTTCTGTCTTTGGAGCTTCAATCCTTTCAGCTGATGTCCCTCCTTGGAAGAACATAAAAACGCCGGAAACGGCTATAAAAAGAGTAGAAAAAAGGCCATAGACGTCACCAATATTTGCACTAGTAGAAACGCCTAAAGCACTATAAATACTTTGTATTAAATCGATCACCGATGATCTCCTTATTTTTTTTTGGCCATAATACCCAAGGCAGCTTAAAAAGCAACTTCCAATACTTTTGTGGAGATCTTAGTGACGCAAAAAGGACTCTTTCAAACGATTGGCGCGTGCCGCCAATTTTTCTCTGAAAATGGTTTTCTCGAAACGCCAACACCCCCACTTGTGGAGCATCCGGGTATGGAAACTCATCTTCATCCTTTTCAGGTGAAGAGTGTTTATAAGAATGAATTGCTCCCCCTCTATCTTCATACGAGTCCTGAGTTTGAAATGAAGTCGTTATTAAGCCAAGGTTTTGAGAATATCTATCACCTTGGTTATTGCTTTAGGGATGAGCCCTCAAGCCACACCCATCGCCCGCAATTTCTCATGCTGGAATGGTATAGAAATGGTGCTTACTATCACGAGATCCTCAAAGATACCCTTAGCCTCATCAACTATGTTCATCATCAGCTCAAGAGCGTAGGTCTCCCCGTCTATGAGAATTTAGAGACGTTGAAGTTTACAGTGGTAGAACTTTTTGAGGAATACATTGGATTTCAGGCCATCGACTACGAAACTCCCTTATCCTTTGCTCAAAAAATTCACCACGAATATCCCGAACTTCTAAGCACAGTGGATAAAGATAACCTATGGCCATGGGAAGATTATTTCTTCCTTCTTTTTCTTAATAAAATTGAATCAACCTTTAAGAAGGGCACCATTGTTGTTGTGGACGAGTTCCCAGCACCACTCGCCGCTCTTTCTACTTTAAAAAGCGACAATCCCAAGGTTTGTGAGAGGTTTGAAGTTTACTTAAGCGGTATCGAACTGTGCAACTGCTTCAACGAGCTCACAAACTTAGATGAACAAAGAGCACGCTTTAAAGAAGAGGCTAGTAAAAAGAAAAATCTCTACGGATATCATCTAGGAGAGCCCCAAAGACTCTATGAATCCTTAGAAAGAGGTTTGCCTAAGAGTGCCGGCAACGCTCTTGGAGTTGAAAGACTCTATATGGGACTTTTGAGAGAAGAAGTTAATCCCTTTTACCGCTAATTATTAGAAGTCGCTGTAATCGTAATTGTGTCTTGGTATTCACCAGCAAGTTTATTGGCGACACTACCTATCGAGATTTCTACAGAGTAGCGTCTTTCATTATTAGATCCCCCAGGAGCATTACCAGAGAAACTAAATGAGCCACCACTTAAACTTCGCGTTCCTCCATCAAGCTTAAAAATATATGGCACAAAGTAATTTGCACTCACATGCTTTAGGCGGCCTCCATTTTGAGAAGAGATAGAGATCGTATAGTCTGTATTGGTTTTTACAATCAAGTCCATCCCCTTGGCATCCCCTTGAAAGAGAGTCGCGAAGTCCATTAAAAAAGATGTTGAGGACTGATCAAAGCTCCCCCCCGTATTCACAAGAGAGACGGCGATCTCACTGTTTGAATTGATAAGGACCATAAAGCCTTCACTCACGATCCGATTAGGACTTTGGGTTGAAGCAATTTCGGCCCTTAGAAAGTCAATAAAAGATCCTTGAGGGACAGTTGTCCGCCCTAAGTTTGGGTAAGGAACTCGAATTTCAAATGATGTTGTCGTACTTGTTTGACCACTTGAAAACGTGGCATCGATATAATCAGTGTTGGTGTTAATATCTGCAAGCTCTTTTAGCTGATTACTCGTGGAATTATTTTTATAGACGTTATATTCCAACCCATTAAACCATGAGTAAACGCGCCGATTGTAATTACCCGAAAAACCTTTCGTAATACCAATTCGAGCATTATCACAACGCCTATTGCGGTTACCTCTTGTGACACGAATATTAATCGACTTAACGAGATTAGAACCACTCCAATTCAAAGTCGTGTTATCTACTGTTAGCGAGTAACTACAGTTAACCCCTTGACCCATAGCAGGTGTAATAAGAAAGAGACTTAGAAACAAAAGAGCAAGGAACGACTTATTCATAATTCTTTTCCCATTTAATAAATCCATTTTGCGCCTTCTCAATAACGAGATCATCGAGAGGTTTTCCATCGACCACAAGCAGATACTTCCCTGGAAGAATTGACTCAATAAGAAAGCGCCCCTTTCTATTGGTGAAAAATGCATAAGACCTCTTAGGGTCATCCTTTAATACAAGCTCACCTGTCTTCAGAGCAAGAGCAGCTCCCTTCCATTTAATCTTTCCAACAAAGGCGTATGTTTTTTCATAGCTATAATCCAGTCTAATTCCTCCTCTAAAAGGAGAAGAAACGACGACTTCCTGAGGAGGTGACTTAACCCCAAGAGGAAGTTCACTACTATCAATTCTTACAGGATAATAGCGGTAGGCTTGATGTGATGGGACAACGCCACTATTGAAAAAGCCCGTACTTGCTTCATAACGTTCTCCATTCTTGTTGAGATAGAGGTTATGACCTTCCAGTGCTTCTCCCGCCGTCACCATTGTAAAAGATTGGTTCACCGGTCGGCTTAATGAGGCACGCCCACCAGCAAAGACCAGAGAAGAATTCACGTTAAAAGTGTAGAGATCACTATTTTGGGAGTTTTCGGGATTCCTCTTAAGCCAGTTCGCACTAGCGACATACCACTGGCTTTGGTGGCCAAGCTCAGCTTCGTACTGATCCTCACTCGCTGCATTCCTGTAGTTTGCTTGGGCCCTAATATTACTTGGTCGCCCTTTTCCAGTATAAGAAACGCCTGAATTAAATTCCTCACGAGTTGTATTGTATGAAGCAGAAAAAGATTGTCCGTTTTCTGGTGCTGTATAAGTAAAGCTAAAGAGCATCTGGTGATCATCATTGCCCGAGCGAAATTGAGAGTAGGAATACTGCCCTGTAATCTGATAATTTCGCTTCCAGAGATAAGTTAATCCAACACTTCCTGTTAAATTATTTTGGTTACTATCTCTAGAATAACTTCGATAATTCCCTCTGACTCTATAGTTAAAATGATCTGTCACAAATTGAGTGACTCCGATTTCTGTATTTAAGCTCCCACCATGATCTATTGTTAGTTTCTCCATGGGAGTAAACTCGGGTCCAAGATACTCAAGAGC
The DNA here is from genome assembly GCA_950054155.1 of uncultured Bacteriovoracaceae bacterium. Classification (GTDB taxonomy): domain Bacteria; phylum Bdellovibrionota; class Bacteriovoracia; order Bacteriovoracales; family Bacteriovoracaceae. The sequence goes on along the minus strand of CATLOT010000001.1, from coordinate 176,423 downwards.
AATATCAAAGGTTCTCAATTGCCTAGTATCACCTGTCGCATAATCTCTGAAGGTATGACCTAATCTAAAGCCTACGCCTTCGCCCTCAATAGAGTCACTTGCTTTCATCAAACGACTGTAGCTGAAATTTAAGTTAGTAAACCCGAGAAGAGATTGAGTTAAAAACCTAAAAATGCCAACCCTTTGCCTTGAATTAAAGTTAGCGCCATAACCAAGGTTTAAGTTATTAGAGAAGCCATAGAGGTGATTGATGATTCCAAAGTACTTACGGTCTTCACTATCGTACTCGCGATCACCAAATTGATTTTTAGCGGGAACCCCCCCACCGTAAGTGAAGTCATGAATCCCATTAGATATAAGGTTATAAGAGGTCGTACCCTTAAAGCTAATTTCTTCTTGTCGACCACGATTATCCTGAATTTCAAGACGAATATTATTAATCCCTTCATTGAGGGGTAAATTATCAAGTCGATGACGCCCCGTTGGAAGATTCAATGTTTGGACGAGTACACCATTTACAAATACACGAACACGAGATGGCGTATTAAGAGTGATCTCCCTAAAAGTCATTGGGTTAAAAAGCCTATAAGGATCTAAGCTAAAATTGGAACTCGCAAGAAATCCAAGACCTGGCTGAAAACTTTGAAATTGATTCACATTATAGTTGAGATCTCCAAGTTGATAACGAATTAGCCTCTTGGGGTCATCATAAGTGAAGCGTACATCTTGGCGAAAGAAATCACTTTCTTCATTATCACGTTGCCAAGATGTTTGAGCGAGGAAGCTTAACTTTCCGAAATTAAGATTAAGGTTCTGATCACTAGTCAGAGATTCCGTGTCACTTCCCGTGTCTTTTCTATAATAGTTATAGGTATTCAGAAACCCTGACAAACCCGTCGAGAGTTTCGCTCTTCTCGCCCACTTCGGAACCCGATTAAAAGCAATATCCTCTGTAGAGAGGTTTCTTTTATTAGGATCAATCTCAACTTTTACAAGTAAGTTCTTGGGATCAAAAGTCAGATCTACACCATCTTCCTTAATAAGATCAATATTCTTTAGGCCATTTTGTTTTTCCCAGGATTTGAGAATTTCTTTTGATAAGAATGGTGTAAGCTCTTGCCTTAGTTGCCCCTGTCTAACTTCAACTAACTGATCTCCATTTAAGACTTTGAATTGCACTTCTCCTAAAAGCTGCCCTTCAAAGAAAAGTGGAATCATTACATTCTTAACTGCTTTTCTCTTGAAGGCTTTTTCAAAAAGTTCAGCCTCACTCAAACTTTGAGCGTTCAAAGAACTCATGAATAGAAGAGATGATAGGAGAATTTTCATTTTTTTATTTTAAATAGCTCCAATTTTACTTTCTTTGATGTTGAAAAATCTTCGGGTAACATAAAAGAAAAATGCCTCTTAGAGTGCGCAAGGATATTCTCACCGAGAACGCCCTTCAAAGTCGTCAGCTCTTTACTTTTCTTACCCTCACTTATTCTTAAGCCCATACGCGTAAGTACTTTATGAGCGCTGCCTTTATTTTCAATATCAAATGAAACCCTACCCTTATTAACCTTGATCTCTGAGGGGACGATTTTAAGATCTGGCTTGACGCCTTCAGGGGCGACATAGAAGGCTGCTCTATATTTAAGAAGAATTTTTATATTTGTTGTTTGTCCTTTCTTTTTTTTGGAAAAGTCGAGTGGCATTTGCTCAGCGATAAAACGATAGGCTCTTTCCTCTTTTAAGACATCATCCCCCGTATAGGTCACCTTGACAGCCTTCTTTTCCTTGGGCTTTAAAATGATTTGATCAGGAAAAATAAGAAAGTCATCACCAATATCTTTATTCGTTTCCTTGCCTTTTTCATCCATCTGACGAGTCGTCATCGTTATCTGAATAGCCTGAGGCTTATCGCTATTATTATCGACATAAAAGAGTGCGCTTCTCTTCTTCTCGGTTAACTCCAATGTGTGAGTCATTGGACTAAGTTTAAAAGCGTAGGTGGTACTTAAGAGGAAATAGAAAATGAGAGAAATGGAAAATTTCATGAATCTCAGTCCTTGAGTATGTGAAAGCCTTTAGTCATTAAAGGCTGCTATTATTTTATCGGTTTTAGTTGGCTTCAACCACCAATTGACGAAATTTATTTGAACTATCGCCTCTTAACCGACTCTCTTGATAGACTTTATAATTATCCTTCTCCATATTACTTTTTACCTTTATCACCTCGTTATCAGGCCCCTCGGATATGCCACCTGCAATGGAGATTTGTATCGTTGGAAAGACATGGGCCCTTAGAACAAGTGAGCCTTGGCCCGCCTGGCTGCTTAAGGAAAAGAGAAGGGATATAAATAAAAATAGCCGACAAAATACCATAGTAAAATTGTCGGCTATTTGAATTTAAAACTTTAATACTTATTTCTAATTAGCTGAAATCGTGAAGGTTAGGGTATCTTCATAGACACCTTCAACCATGCTTGCAGCTGGCTTACCAGTGTATTTGATATCAACATCAGAGTCATTGTCATAAATAGCGCCACCAGACTGAGTCTTAACAACTTGATCCACAGCCGTAGGAGAGACGAAAGAGCCTCCATCGTAGCTAATTTCATACGCCAGACTGTCTAAAGTACCATTCTTAAGCTCACCTGCATTAGCTGACTTTACTTGGATATTGTAGCCTGTATTGCTGTTTGACTTCTCATTTACAGAAGCAACCTTGAGGTCTGTTGGAGAAGCTGAAAGATCAAGTGAGTCGTGACCTGCTTCAGGCGTTACAACGATTGCGAGCTCCTCAGCAACTTCACCTTGAAGAAGAAGTGTTCCTGTTGTGTCTGCAAAAGTTTGTGAAGCAAGAAGTACAAGTGCAAGTGTCGTGATTTTTTTCATTTTCTATTCCCCTTTTGGTTCTTAACAATGCTGCTAATTATAGTTACAAGTTCCATGCCAAATTTCTTTGAACATTTACTCACCTAAGACACTGAAAGTTCGTTCAATATACTCGGCTTAACTGTCTACTATTGTGACACTAAGTAAATAATAGGCACCAGTAGGGACATTTTGCCTCAAAAATGGATACGGATTGTTTAGCCTTTAGGGGGCCACTTGTAAGCGATTAAACACTTTGTGAAGTTTTATAAATATTTCTGATCTTAAATACTGATCCGGCACATTCATTGCCCATCTCTTGTGGGCCTTCGCACTGTTCACCTTTCTCGTTTCATTATCCATAGCTTCCGGATATTTAACGGCGAGATCCTGAGAGAGAACTGCATACCAATCATAAATTTCTTCGCCCTTTAGTTTAAAAAGCTCATTCATTACTTCAAGTGTCTTCTCAGTAATGTCACGCTTTACTGTATAGAAATTAGCCGACTCCAACGTTTTCCTACTAATCGACTTGTTTAAATACTTACCAATAAAGTCTTCAGTAAACTCGATGACCTTTTCACTTACTGGATAAGGCTCCTGCTCTAGCCTCATGTAGCGTGCATCAAGTACAAGGGCGCGATAAACCCCAGAGCGTGACCCATTTTGACTAAGTACATTCATCCATTTATTGAAATCACTATCAGTAGCCTGTCTTTGCTGAACCGTTTTAATAAGGTCTTTTACAAAGAAGTAATTAAATCGCTCTTCTTCATCAGCACTGAACTTCACATTGTTTTTATTTCCAAGCCCGATGCTATTACTATCCTTAGCATTACTCACAACCTTTGGAATTACAGGGAGCTTGATTCCATTGGGATCAACTCCAAGAATTTTATTGGTCGTTTCTTCACCAAGAATTTTTACAAGATGCGGTCTAATACTCGATTTAACATCATCGAGAAGACTAGCCTGAGTGGGTTGAGTGTAGAGAAGAAAGAGACATGATAATGCCAAAAGGTTTTTCAAGATTCACCATCCTTAGTGAGTAATTTTCTTCTATTCTAATCAAAAAAGAATTTTTTAACAGAGCCTTACTGTAATTTCCTTTGGTCGGGAGCAACGATACTACCAACAAGGTCATATTCATGAACCTCAGTGACCTTAACCTTTACAATATCACCCACGCTCAAGGGAATATCTCCGGTATCGTTAATAAGGACAGAGCCATCGATATCAGGTGCTTGACCAGCATGACGTCCAGTAAGAAGAAGATCCGTTTCCTCATGCTTTCCTTCGACGAGGACTTCGATTTCTTTTCCGATGAAGGCTTCATTAAGCTCTTCGGCAATTTCTTTTTGTACTTCGTGAAGCCTATCAAAACGCTCTTCAATCGTATCCTGATCAACTTTCTCTGGTAGTCTGAAGGCAGGTGTCCCCTCTTCATCAGAATAGCGAAAAATTCCTAGGTGATTAATCCTCGCTTTCTTTACCCCTTCAAGAAGTTCGTTAAAATCTTCTTCAGTTTCACCAGGAAAACCAACAATTATTGATGTTCTAATTACGATCCCTGGATTTAATTCTCGAAGCTTCGCAATACGCTCAAGAATCTTCTCCCCAGTAATACGGCGATTCATTCGACGAAGAACCGCACTTGAAAAGTGCTGAACGGGCATATCAAGATAAGAGCAAATCTTTTTGGAGTCTGCCATCAGTTGAATCACCTCATCGGTTAATTCATCGGGATAGAAATAGAAAAGACGAATCCAATCCACTCCCTCAACCTCTTCTAAGCCTTTAAGAAGATTATACAGATTATTATTTTCGTCCAAGTCTACGCCATAATCCGAGAGATCTTGAGAGATCAGGTTAAGTTCTCTCACCCCAGTCGTAACAAGCTTTTCGGCTTCTTTAACAAGAGAGTCTACTGTACGAGAACGAAGACGCCCTCTGAGTGTAGGGATAATACAAAAGGTACAATTGCGGTTACAGCCCTCTGAAATCTTGAGCCATGCTGTGTAGAACGGAGATGTATTTAACCTAGGATCAAACTCGGTATGAATAAACTTTGGAATTTCAACGTGGCTCTTTGCCTCAAGCTTTCCATCTTCTAAAGCAGAGAGTAAAGGCACTATCTTGTTATACTCTCCAGTTCCTATAATTAGGTCAACTTCAGGAAGATCATCCTCTAAGGCTTGGCTATACCTCTGCGCCATACAGCCAGAAACAACAAGGGCCTTACACCTACCAACTTCGGGATCTTTAAAGTCAGCAAGTTCTAAAATAGTATCAATACTCTCTTTCTTTGAGGCTTCGATAAAAGAGCACGTGTTAACGATAATTACTTCTGACTCAGAAGGGTCTGTCGCGACAGAAAAACCATCAAGACCCATATAACCAAGCATCACTTGGGAATCCACGAGGTTCTTAGAACACCCTAAGCTAGTAAAATAAACAGTTCGCTCATTGAATTGAGTCTTTGAGAGAGAGTCACTCATAAAATCTTCCTATAGAAAAAGCCGGTGCCTAGGTTTAACAGCTTATATGACCAAATTACAAGGAGTTATGAAAGAATTACGTCACTTTTAAATTTAAAGAGAATCCTTTTAGGGAGTAAAAAAATCTTCTAATTTCAATAGGTTGAGTCCTCAAGAGATGTCACCTATAATAAGGGTTGGTCTCTAGCTAAGGAAAGCACGATGAAAAAGACAATGAAGATCCTCACCAATCAACGGATGATTATCTTATTGCCCATCTTTCTTTTGTCGTGCGCCTCCGGTTTAACCAAGCCCCCATCGTCGGACTTCATCAAGACAACAACTTCTGACCTCTCTAAAAATCCAAAGTTTCTAAGGGATCTTGATCTCAATCGTCTTAGTGAAAGCGAAAGACAAGCTGTCGTCTTTTTAAGTGCAGATTCTTTTCGTAAATCGGGTAAAGACCGCGCCACTTGTGATCGCCTAAAATACCTTTCAAAGGACAAATCATTTCCACTAAGGCAGTTAGCCTTAGTAGAGTCATTCAACGTCTGCGACTACAGTACGTTGAAAGTGCGCCACCTCTGGAAAACAGAATTTAAAGAAGTTCATCCCGCATGGAAAAAAGAATTTCTTATCAACTCAATGGCATTTGCGAAAAAAAATGACCTTAAAGACCACTATATAGATTTTGCTCTTGAGTACTTTCCCCTTTTAGAGACTCGTACTGAAAAAGAGAAGTTCCTCCTAAAGCTTAAGAAGGAAACAGTTCAAAATATTCGCGTTATGCAAGCCCTCTATGAGCTTAGCCCGCGCTTTATTCCCAAACCTAAGCCAGACAAGTTTCTTGAAGTGGCCTTAGACTTTAGTAGAAATAGGCAATTCAAACAGGCGAGAAAATATTTTAATAAAGTGATAGCTAGCTCAAAGCTCGCTCCTAAAGATCGCTTAAAAGCATACAAGAGCAAAGCATTTAGTTACAAGCTTGAAAGAAATAAGAAGAAATACAGCTGGGAACTAGAGAAAGTTATCAAATGGTTTGAAGCGCATAAAGATTGGTTTAAAGATGAGAATTTGCGTGAAGAATATTTTGATCTAAGAATTCAAACAGCTCGTGCTCAGTGGACAGTTAACTATAGAACTCGGGCTGAAAAAACACTCTCCGAAACTATTTCTCACCCTCTATGTGGTTCAAAGACAAGGGCCAATGCTTACTTTATTTTAGGTAAGATAGAGGTTGAAAAGAAGAATTACGTCTTAGCCCGTAACAATTATGAGCTTGGACTTGATCAACCTGAAATCGAGGACTCCATCCTTGAATATCTATCATGGAGCTTAGGCTGGTCTCATTACCTTGATGGTAATTATAAATTAGCTCTCAATGTATTCCAGAGAAATAAGAAAAGAAGTGAAGAGAGAAGCTTCAAGAGGAAACTTACGTTCTGGGAGGCCAAGACACTTGAGAAACTGGGCCGAACAAGTAATGCTAACGACCTCTACGAAACCCTCATGGAAGAAGATCGCTTTGGATACTATGGTATTTCAGCGGCTATGGTCTTAAAAAAACCCCTTAAGCTTGAAGCACCCACATCCTATAACCAACAAGAAACAGCCTATCCTATTCTCAATTGGCTTATCACACTTGGCCGCTATGAGGAGGCTAAAGCCTTTTTAAAAGATCTTCAAAAGAAGCACTCTTCAACTGACGAAATCGAAAACATCCTTCCCCTTTATCACTTCGCTCAATGGTACGAAGGAGGTATTTTTAAATTCTTTAAGATTCCCTCAGAAGATATTGAAGATATTCAAGAGGAACATCTCCCGGCTGCTTATCCACTCCCCCATAAAAATATCATTCTCTCTGAGCAAAAAAGATCTAAATTACCAGCCGCTTTTATTTATTCCATAGCGAGACAAGAATCGGCTTTTAATCCAAAAGTGAGAAGTTGGGCAGATGCCTTTGGACTTCTTCAGCTAACACCAGAAAAGGCTAAGGGCCTTGCTAAGAAGACAGGTGTCAGCTACAAAAACTTCTCCGACCTCTATGATGTACAGACTAACGTCACTCTTGGAGGAGAGCTTCTTAAAAACCTAGCAAAACGTTACAACGGTCTCTTTATCCCTACAGTGGCTGCTTATAATGCAGGAGAGAGACCAGTTAAATCCTGGTTAAAAGAGCGTAAGAGAGAGGATCCCTTTGAATTTATCGAGATGATTCCCTACAAAGAGACTCGAAATTATATCAAGCTCGTTCTTAGAAATTACGCGACTTATTCTCGCCTCTTAAATTATGGATGGAATCAGAGCGAGGATTTCTTTAAGGAGAAATTCTTTTTCTAAAGCTATTGAGAAACTCTCGTTCCCTTTGGGGCTTTGAAGTCAAAAAGCCCCTCTTTTAATTTCCCACCAACCTTAACATGATCGAGAACAAAGCGAACTTTCTTATCGTTATCGAGAACGATTTCGACGTACTTAACATGATGAAAATCTATCTTATTCGTAAAGCCAATTTGTGCTTTAGCGATCTTGAGTTCATTAATTCCTTTCTTTGTGAAAGTGAAATCAATTAATTCCTTCTTCTTCTTAACTTTATAAAGGTCGTTTGACTCAAGTCCATTTCTCAAAGAGTCCAGAAAACGCGTCAAGGGATAGCTATTTGATTTATTGACGGTGAGTTCACCTGGAACTCCCTCAAAAACTGGTGGCTTATAATAGAATGTCTTAAAAGGGTTACTTACAAAAACTGATTTCTCATTGCCTTGTTCTTCAAGACGAATACGACTCGGGTACTTATAAAAGATTTGGCCTTCAACTTTTAAAGTTTTTCCAGAAAGAATCGCCTTCTCTTCTTTTACAAAGTTGGCTTCAAAGGTCTTAGGAAGGAAGCTACTCTTTGCTTTTGCAAAGAGGCTTCCCGTTAAAATAAGAAGAACAATTATTGCATTACGTGGCATTGAAACAATCCTAGTGAAGTTGAACGCTAACAGCTTTTGATACACCAGGCTCCTGCATCGTCACCCCATAGAGAGTATCATTGAGTTCCATCGTTTTCTTATTGTGAGTAATAAGAATAAATTGAGATTCCTTACTCATTTCACGAAGAAGCTCGTTAAAGCGGCCGACGTTGGCGTCATCAAGTGGCGCATCAACCTCATCAAGAAGACAGAATGGACTTGGCTTCACAAGAAAAATTGAGAAGATCAAACTTACTGCTGTCATGGCCTTTTCGCCACCTGACATGAGGTTGATATTCTGCATTTTCTTACCAGGAGGTTGGGCAATAATCTCTACACCACACTCTGGATCGTTCATGTCTCCTGTAACCTTCAGCTGAGCTGAACCACCACCGAAGATGATTGGGAATACTTTTCTAAAGCGAACATCAACTTCTTCAAAAGCAATCTTAAATCTCTGGCGAGATTTCTCATCAATATGCTCAATAGCCTTTTCAAGATCTTCTAGAGAAGTCTTTAGCTCCTCTTCTTGAACCTTGAGAAAATCAAAACGTAATTTTTGTCTTTCATAGTCCTCAATGGCCTGCCAATTGATTTCACCAAGCCTATTGAGCTCAGTTTTATAATTCTTAAGTTTGTACTCGCAGTCTTTTAAATCTTGTCCATAACGGCGATTAAACTCATAGGGCTCGCATTCTAGTTCAATCGTCCCATTCTCCGTTTCCATGAAGAACATTGATGAAATATCACCAAGACCACGATAGTCGTCCTCTTCATATTCGAGGAAACGTCCAAGAGATTCTCTCAGGTTGATTCTATATTTTTCAAAAATATTGCGAACTGTTTGCTCTTCATCCTCAACAATACGAGAGCGCTTACTATCAATTTCAACAAGCGTTTTCTCATTCTTGCTGATTTCGGTTGTCAGCTTCTTCGCTTCATCCTCTCTCTCTTTCATTGCAAGGAGCAACTCTCCGAGAGAGTCTTTTAGATTGTTAAGAACCTCTTCTTTATCTTGAAGACCTTCGGCCGTATTAAGATTTGCTTGTTCAAGCTCCTCCATTTCAACCGTCATATTCTCCATTTCAGTTTGGTAATTTTCAATAAGCTCTTTGTGAGATTCAAGCTTTTGATTTTGTCTTTCAATCTGTGACTCAACATCACTAATCTGACGATCAGTATTTTCAAGTCTTTCATTAAATGACTTTGCTTGCACTTGTTTCTCAACAAGCTCTTCTTTCTTTGTTGAATACTCATCTCTTAAGAAACTGGTGCTCTCTTCAATATCTTCAACTTGAGCAGAGAGGTCTTCCACTCGCTCCTTAGCCTCTTCTAACTGCTTATTCATCCCTTCTTCATTTTCGAGAAGATCAAAACGTTGCTTAGATATTTCAGTCTTTCTATTTTTTAAAATCTCAAGACGAGCATTCCCTGCCTCCATATTGGCAAGCTTCGATTCAAGAGCAGAACTTAAAGAAGCCGCTTCTGATTTTTTATCAGAGAGGTCATCTCTAATCTGATCGTAACGAGATGACATGGCCTCAAGATCTTTCTCTAAGAATGACGTGGCCTCTTCGATTTGAGGAACTTCTTCTTTTAAGGCCTCAACCTCAATTGTGAGTTCTTCGATTTGATTATTACGGGCAACAACACCAGCCCCGGTATTCTCAGGGTTCGTAAAATCAATAAGGTTTGCACCTTGAGCGTTTCTTACAACTTTATGACCATCAAATGTCGAGATTGCTTTAAAGGATCCCTCAAGTCCTAGAACCTTTTCAGATTCAAGGTCAGACACGAGATAAAGTCCATTAAGAAAAGCTGATAGCTCAGACTTAAGCTCACCTTCCATTTCAAGCACTTCACTGAGGGCCTTAATTTCGGGGAACTTAATTCTTAATCTCTCTAACGTTTCATCAGTTATTGATGAATCTGCCATGGGAATAAGAACATCAAGACCTAAATTGGCATTTGCTTCAAGCCAAGAGCGAAGATCCATTTTAGCTTCATTACTCTTACAAACTGCCACCTGAAGGTAATCTCTTAAAAGGGCCTGTGCACCAGCAGCGAATTCGTCAGCACATTTAATGAGGGTACCAAGAAGAACAAAGCCTTGTGGATGGTCTTCCATCAACTTTGCCATTCCTTCCTTAGTCCCCTCTAAAGATTCTCTAATCTCCACGAGAGAAGTGAGTTTACTTTCTTTTTGAATTAACTCTTTTTGCTTCTCTTTTAGTTTTTGCTCTTTTTCTTTGAGTTGAACTTTAAGCTCATCCAATGATGATCGAACTTCTCGTTCTTCATTGCTAAGCTCTTCGGCTTTTTCACTCGCTTTTAAGGAAGCTTCTCTCTCATCAGCAATGTCCTTGCTAACACCAGAATATTGTTTTTCAAGAGCTTCAATCTCTGTCGTAATGTCTTGAAGTGAAGAAGCAAATTCTTCCATTCGTGAAGAATTTCTAAACACTGTTTGATCAAGCTCATTGAGCTCTTCCCTAGCCGTTGAAAGTTCTTCCTTAAGCTGATCAAGTCCTTCAGCTTTAAGCTCCATTTCTTCTTTTAAATTTTCGACTACTTCTTCAAGTTCAGAAAAGTCAAAGCCCTCTTCTCGCTGGCTTTCAAGATTCTCTCTCTCTGCTTTAAGCTGAGTGAGACGTTCTTCTCTATTATTAATTTCCTCGTGAATCTCAGTCATTTCCTTGTGACGAGTTTCCACAAGACTTTCTTTCTCAGTAACAGTTTTACAGAGATAATTAAGCTTTTCTTCAGAGGCCGCTAAAGTTCTTGAGATTTCATTATATTCGCTTTGAAGAGCTTCAATTTTCTCAGTTTGCTCGTCCTTTTGAATTCTCTCATCTTCAAGAGACACTTCAAGGCTATTCTTTCTTGTCTTAGCCGTTTCAATATCTAGCTCTAATTCATTGGCACGAGTCTGATCATCTCTATAAGTCTTAAGACCTTCAAAAACCTTATGAGCATGAACAACAATATCATTGCGCTTAATCTTTTCTTTTAGACTTCTTGCGCGCTCAGCTTTCTCAGCCTGCTTTTGAAGGGCACGTAAATTCTTCTCGATTTCAACCTGAAGGTCATTAAGACGACTGAGGTTAGACTGAGTCGCTTCAATCTTTCTCAATGACTCTCTTTTACGTGCTTTGAACTTAGTAATTCCAGCAACCTCTTCAATCATTACCCTTCTTTCTTCAGGCTTTGCTTGAACAAGTCTATTAATCTCACCTTGAGCGATAATTGAATAAGATTTTGCACCAGCACCAGTATCCATGAAAACTTCTTGGATATCTCTTAAGCGGGCAGGCTCATTATTAATACGATACTCAGTTTCACCATTTCTATAAAGCTTACGAGTAAGCTGAATTTCCGTGGGAGAACTTACCTTTGAGCCAATATGAATATGTTTTCCATTGGTATTTTCAAGAACGAGTGTTGCCTCAGAAAAAGCACCGGGAGAATATTTGGATGAACCCGAGAAGATAAGATCCTTCATCGACTTACCACGAAGGTGCTTCGCCGACTGCTCACCCATTACCCAAAAGAGGGCATCAACAATATTAGATTTACCACAGCCGTTAGGGCCTACGATTCCGGTAATACCGTCATCAAAATTTATAGTGGTGCGGTCTTTAAATGACTTAAAGCCCTGAATAACTAGTCTCTTAAGCTTCACAAGCGAATCCTTTGCTTTGCTTCGTGTCTGTTCGTTGCATGTGTGTGTTCGTGTTTTTTGTGTGTTGTGTGTACTCTCAAGCTTATGACAGCACTCACAAAGTGTACAAGAAATAATAGGGAATTTGAAGGCCCAAAGGGCGTTAAATACAAGGAATCGGCTACTTTAGACAGCGCGCAAACTCCGATTTTTTAGTTCGAATGGGGTACTTTCTTGCGATAAACAATACGGCTTGTTAGCGCAGGGCGCCTATTCTCATCAAGAATCCAAAGGAGGGGGTAACCACCTAATGAAAAATCATGGCCCTCTTTTTTAAAGTAATCATAAACAAGAGTCCCCGATGCAGGAACCGGAAATGGTCCGCACTTTTGTAGACCTTGAATCTCAAAAGGAACATAGAGTTCAAGCTGCAAGTCCCCACATAAACTACGCATCATAAATTCTTGGCGCAATTTCTCATCCATTACAACCATAAAGGCTTTACCTACCCTCAAGTCCAAAGGACCAAATTCCTTTTCCTCGGGGAAATTCATCTCCGCAGTAAAATCAACAGTTAGTACTGACTTTTTACAGCCCGGTCCTTCAAAGAGAATAAACTTTCCCTCAAAACGCTCTTCACTCACAAGGACAGAGCTTTGAAAGGAGTCCTTTAGACCTTCTCCATGAGGAAAACAATTTGACGAATATTCACCTGGCAGCAAGGCAAATATTGAAAAGGAAAAAAAGAGTGATAAAAGGAGGATCTGAATTCGTAACATCCGGCTAGGCTAACCAATGTTTAGCTTTATGGAAATACCCTTTGAAATTAGGTTTATAATGAAATTTTTTTTACTTTTATTGAGCATAGCAATCCTCCCTTCTTCCTACGCCTACACAATCAAGGCAAATATGTGGCAAAAGGAGTTTTGTCCTCCTCACCAGACTTGCTTCCCTGAAGCCACCTCTGAAGTAAAAACAATTCTTATCCCAGAGCCCGACTTTCAAAGCTTTAGCCAAACAGAAGCCTACTTCAACCACTACCGCGTCCTCTTCACCCTCGCCAAAAGACAAGATGCTGGCGGCTACTACTCCTTCCAAATAGAAATCCAAGACCTTCACGATGGTCAAGCCTTCGCCCTTTGCTCCCGCTACGAAGCCCTCGAAACCTTTGAAGAAAAAATGGTCGGTTCATGCGCAGGTCGAAGCACCCAATACAAAGGACTCACCGGAATAGCCCTCACCCTCCCCTAAAGTGCTTTGACTCACAGGCGCTTTGATGATGAGCGTATGCGACAGCATACGATTAGCATCAAAGACAGTCGCGTCTAAAAAAAAGGAACTTAAAATAGCTGGGATTGTATCAAAAAAGGAAAGCCTATTAATTGAAGATGGTCGGAGCGACTGGATTCGAACCAGCGACCCCTTGCTCCCAAAGCAAGTGCGCTACCAAGCTGCGCTACGCTCCGATCATTTCAATTGAGTAGCTTTTTATAATGGAGGGCATCAGTTTTGTCCAATCCTTTCTGCAAAGAATTTTAATGCCGCCTGACAGGCCAGGCTGCGATGGCCATTAAGCCCTTTCCAGTCGGGCACTTCGGCCAAAGTCTTCCCCTCAGGAGCCTTCTCTGGAAAAAATACAGGATCATAGCCAAAACCCTCTTCTCCTTGCTGTTCAAGAGAAATTTCTCCCTTTAGCCTTCCCTCAAAAAAGAAAATTTCTTCAGGGCTCAAGTAAAAGCAAAGAACACAGACAAATTGCGCTCTTCTCTCCTCCCCCTCTTTTCCTTCAAGCCTCTTTAATAGAAGTGCATTGCGTTCTTGGGAACTTAAATCATCTCCCCCAAAGCGGGCGGTGTGGATACCGAGCTCTCCAGGCAGAGCTTCGACATCTAAGCCAGAATCATCTGACATTACAGGGCACTTGAATTTTTCGTAATACCCCATAGCTTTTTTTAGAGCATTTTCACGGTAAGTAGCACCATCTTCGATGACCTCTATTTTTTCAGAAGCAGCAACAATACTGAGAATATTACCAGGAAAGAGGCTCGCAAACTCTTCAGCTTTGTGAGCATTTCCCGAGGCGAGAGTTATCTCAAGGCTCATGACAGCGCCTTATCCTGTTCAGTGAAAACAACCTTTAAAGATTCTTCAGCCGCTTCAAGAAGGGCTGCTAACTGATCTTTATTAAATGGCTTCTCTTCAGCAGTCCCTTGGATTTCAATGAATTGCCCTTCTCTCGTCATAACAATATTCATATCAGTCTCACAGCTTGAGTCCTCTTCATAGTTGAGGTCAGCAATGATTTTTCCATCTGTATTGACACCAACACTAATTGCTCCAAGTTGAGAGTCAAGGGGACTCTCTTTAATTAAGCCCTCTGCCTGAAGCTTCTTAACGGCAAGTGCTAGTGCTACATAGGCACCTGAAATAGATGTTGTTCTCGTGCCACCATCTGCAACAAGAACATCGCAATCAATATTTATACTTCTTTCCCCCAACTTTTCCAGGTCGACAATAGCCCTTAAGCTGCGTCCAATGAGTCTTTGAATTTCGTAAGTTCTTCCGCCAACCTTACTTCTTTCACGACGGCTTCTTGTATGGGTTGAACCAGGAAGCATATTGTACTCTGCAGTTACCCAGCCCTTTCCTTGATTTCTCATCCAAGGCGGAACATTTTCTTCTACTGTGGCCGTAATATGAACCTTAGTTTGACCAAATTCAGCAATAACAGAACCTGCGGCATAGGGATTAATATTAGTCGTAAATGAAACTTTACGGGGAGTAGCCCTTTGGATGAGTGACATAGTTAACCTTTCGTATGAGGAGTAATACTATCTTTTTACCAAAAGGCTTATTAGAATTAAAGAACCATTATGCATCATGTCCATTTAGAACAAACTGATTCTACCCAAACACGTGTTAAAGAATTTCTCTCTCAGGGAAATACAGATATCCTCGTTTCAACTGACCATCAAAGTGCAGGTGTCGGTCGCCAAGGAGCTCCTTGGTCACATTTAGATGAAGCACTCGCCTTCAGCTTTGATATTTCTCCCAATCCGACGATTACACTCACCCCACTAGAAATTGGAATATTATTATCTCGATTCTTTAGACCTAAGCTTTCACTTAAGTGGCCAAATGATCTCATCAATAAGAAGCGGGAAAAAATCGGTGGAATACTGTGCCAACTTGTTGGTCAGAGAGTAGCTGTTGGTATAGGGCTCAATATTAAAGCAGATACAACAAAATTAAATTTTGACTACCCTGTTGGAAGCCTTTTCAATTTCGAGGAGCAACTCTCGTCTCAATATAAGAAAGAACTCCCTTTTGAAATTGTCGAATTTATTCATTCGCATCGCCTAACCTCTGAAGGTGTTATCAACGAATTTCAAGACTACTGTGTTCATCAAAATCAAGAAGTCATTATTCTCAATGGGAAAAACAAAGAAAGTGGTCTCTTTGTCGGTCTTGGAAAGAATGGTGAAGCCCTTCTAAAAAAACAAGATGGTCTCATTGAAGCCCATCTCACAGGAAGCCTAAGATTTAATTGAGTGAGTGCTTATCCTGAACTTTCTTAGAGAGAGACTTTACTTCTTCTCTGATTAAATTCTCTGCTAAATCAGGGATAACTTCCCAAGCCACCTTTTCAGTCGCTTCAGCTCCCATTTCTTGAAGAATTTCTTTAATCATCTCTTTAAGCTGCGGTCTCAACTCTTCAAGAATAGCTTTGGCATCAACAGGTGTATAACTCTTGAAATCTCCGTCAGCCTCTGGTGAAACTTCACTTAACTCATTGAGGGCCTCAATTGTAGGCTCATAGGCCTCGTCTTTTTCAAGCTTTGGTCCCACCTCAACGATAGGATGCTCCTCAACAACGAAATCATTTTCGTCACCATCTTCGAGGTCGATTCTTACGTGCTGGACATCTTCGGCTGGCGTCTCTTCATCAACGGCCCAAAAATCATCAGGGCTTACGTCTTCATTTATCTCACTTTCAAGATTAACGTCATCTTCTTTTAAATTCACTCTGATGGCAGGGTCTGTATTATCAAGCTCTTCTTCATCATCATCATCGCTCATCAACTCATCAAGGGAGACAAGATTGCTCTTAGGGGCAGCGATATCTTCATCCGACTTTGAAGAAGCTTCTGTAAGGGGCGAAGGCATAAGGGCTTGCTCATCTTCTTCGCCAATCACTCCGGGAACACTCATGCCCCACCCTTCGACTTCACTTTTAAGTTCATCCAAAGGATTCACTTCTCCACTATCAAATGAATTCCTGTCGTCCTCATCCTCAATTGAAAAGTCACTACCATTTTCCAACCCAGATATTGACCACTCATCCTGATCGTCATCCTTTACGTCGAAAATATTAGAAGACTCATCTTCATCTTCTTGGTCTTCCGTAAGAGATGAATCAAGTGCGACATTATCCGATGACTGTGGTGAGCCAAGTTCTTCAGCAAGACTGTCTTTTATTTTTTGAATAAACTTTGTACTTTCAAATGGCTTAACAACTTTCTCTGAAACACCAAGCTCCTCGAGCCTTGAATCCTCAACAGTATCAAAAGTACCAAGCATCGCAAGAATTCTTGTTGTTCCCGTTATAGAGCGTATTTTTTCACAGACTTGGTAACCATCATTTTCTTCAGAGAGGTTAAAATCGAGAAGTACCAGATCATAATGGTCAGACTCTAGCATTTGAAAGAGTTCATCCTCATTCAAAGCTTCATAAAGCTCATAATTACTTTTCGCTAATGTAATACCAACGACTTTTTGAATTGTTGGGCTGTCATCAGCCACTAATATTTTTTCACTCATAGATAACCTCTTGATTATTTTCGCTTAATTAGCCTGGCTAATCAATAGAGGATGAGTGAGGAGACTAGAAATTTAAAATTACTGCAGTCTGATTATCAAGATTTCCTCTTCCATTGGCGAGATTAAAGAGCTCTTCAATCTTTTCCTGATTATTAGCGCCTTCTCGTTGAAGAACATCCTTTATTTCAGACTCTTTTACTCTGGCATAGACCCCATCAGTTAAGAGAATCACCTTATCCCCTTTATTAACGCGAACTTCTTGAATCTTTAAATGAAGTTGATCAAAGAGGCCAAAACCAGATGCGGGAGCGGTTGTAAAATGTCTTTCAAAATGATCTCCAGAAATAAGCTCAAAGCTATCAGGCTCACATACTGTTCTCAGTTCGCCTTTTGAATAAAAGAGACCGAGGCAATTACCAGTGGAGGCAAAAGTAAGAATATTTTCCGCTTGAGCGACTGCAATTGAGGAAACACCTCCACGGCTATTCATATCCTTATCTTTATTTTCTTTTTTTAAGAGAAAGTGGGCATACTCCATAGCATTAACAAGTGCATTTCCCTCAATAAGATAGCGAGGACTAAAATAGAAAGGTAATGTGGAATCAGGGTCACCACCTATTCGTGTATAAAAAGATTTCACCGTATTATTAACAAGGTCGACCGCTTTATCTCCGACACTACTTCCCCCAAAGCCATCAAAAATCATATAGAGATGGTGATTAAGGTCAATTTCATGGCCATCTTCATTGATCTGCAAATAGGGACCTTGGTCAGTTTTTGCAGCAAAGCTCTTTAAATTAATCATAACTAATCCAAGTAGTCCTTAAGCTTATCTGTTGCTTTTTTATAGTATTCGCTATCCGTAGGGCTAATTTGCTGAACTTCCTGAAACTTTTCCTTAGCAGAATTATATAAACTCAAAGACTCCGCAATAATAGCTTCACGATAGACACGCTTAGAGCGTAGTTCAAGTTGCTCCCTAATTTGATCCATTTCATTGAGGGCTTCCTCATGAGCAGGATGATACTTAAGAATATCCAAGTAAAGCTGATACGCTCCCTTGAGGTCTTGACCTTCTTTTAAAGAACGGGCCTTACCAATGAGTGGATTCACGACTTTGTTGAGATTGCTCTTAGACTTATCAAGCATGTCTGAAGCTTCACGAATTAAATCTTCATCTAAGTTTTCACCTTTTAAGAAATCTTGAAGTTTCAAAATCGCCTTATACCATTCCTTTGATAAGTAGTAGGTCTTCCCCGGAGAGAGATCTTGTAACTGTCTCTTTCTCTCGGCTTCCTTCTGTGCTTTTTCAAGCGCTATTCTTTCTTGCTCTTTTTTATAGGCATTGATTTGAATTTTAAGTTGAGTTACTTCAAAGTTCTCAGGGTCAAGACTTAGAATTTCTTTAAATAAGTTCTCAGCGAGATCCGTTTTATTTTCCTTAACAGCCTTTCTCGCTTTAACTAAAAGTTCTTTTACCTTTAGTTCTCTTATCTTTCGTTCCTTCTCTTTTCTCTCTTCTTCTAAGATACGAGATAGCTTTTCGAGGCCTTCCTTAGCAAGCGCTTTAATTTGCTTAGCATTTTTATAGTCCGGTGTGATGGCAAAAATCTTATCCAACTCCATTATCGTCTCAGAATACTTTCCTTCTTCAAAATACTGTTTAGCAAGAAGGTACTGTTGTTCGACGTACTGTTTTTCTTCTGGAGTTAAAATCTTTTGATTTTCATTTACTGGCTTTTTCTCTTCAGTCTTTACCACCTTCTTAGGTTGGACGGGTGCCTTTGCAGGCTCTTCCTCATCGAGCAATACCCAAAGAGCAAGAAGTCCAACAACGACATAGAGAAGCTTCTTTCGCTGCTGAGGATCTTTTAATGCTTCCTTTGAAAAGAGTGACTTAGGCTTATCATCAAGCGCCCCACTGCCTAAACCGTCTCCCTCAATCACGATTCCATCAGGGTCTTCAAAGTTCTCATCAACTTCGACAACCTCTTGAACTTCCACCACTTGATTTTCATCAACTGGCATAATTCTATCTTTTTCCTGCTCAATGAAGTCAGACTGAATCTTTACTGTGAAAGCGGTAGAGCCTATTAAAAACTCATCCTCGGACGTTAACTCATGAGAATTAACTCGCTCGCCATTAAGCAAAGTACCATTGGCAGACTTTAAATCCTCAAGAGTACACGTAATCGCATTTTTTTTAATAACGGCATGAACCCCAGAAACTTCAGGGTCATTTAAAACGATGTCACACTTTTCAGGGTCACGACCGATAAATGTTTCAGGCTTATCAATACTAAAGGTATCGTAGGGCGCAAATTCTCCAAGAAGCTCTAATTTAAAGTTAGCGAAACTTTTGAGGACTTGAGTTTTCTCATCATCATACTCATCAACTTCATAATTATCATCGTAGCCTTCTCCATAGTCATCAAGCCCTTCTTCTTCACCACCCTCTTCAAATCCTTCTGAAAAGTCCTCTTCACCTTCTCCAGAAAAGTCATCAGCAAACTCATTTTGAGTTTCGTTAAATTGTTCCTCACCATCTCCAAGCTCTTGATCAATATCATCTAGGTCACCCAGATCATCCAAGGCTTGGGTTTCTGCATCTGCACTGAGATCTGGATCATCAAGACTTTCTCCATCATCTTCTTCAGGTGTTTCAAGATCTTCGTTTAAGAGCTCTGTAACCTCATCGCTTCCGAGTCCCACATCAACAGAAGAAAGTGTTGGATTTTCATCTGCGGGAATATCAAAAGGTGAGCCAAGGTCTTCATCAGTTTGACTCTCCTCTATTGGAGTAGGAATGTCTTTTAAGGAAACATTTAAGGCAAAAGGACCAATTGTAATAAGGTCTCCATTTTTAAGTTGAGACTCATTACAGTTACTTCCATTCACAGCGAGCATATTAAACTCACTCGCTTTTTGAAGTACCCACTGACCAGCACTATAAGTCAGCTTCGCATGCTCCCTTGAAACTTGTTTATCATCCAGAACAATTTGACATGAGTCTCCCCTTCCCACAAAGAATGTGAGAGGAGCCCCATTATTGCCTTCGATCTCTTGAGAGAGATCTACATTGAAGACAGGTTCATTTTCTCTAGAAACACTTATATTCACCTTTCTGGTATCCTAAAATCTCTTCGACCACTTCTACTTCTTTTTCTGCGGCCTTATAGCGTTCATCCTCCGGATAATTCTGAAGGAATGATATTATTGTACAATACTTATTCAGTGCGGATCGGTACTTTAGGGCCCCACGATCCTGTTCAGCTTGGCTTTTCAGGGACTTAAGGTACTGATCAAGGGCTTCTTTAGCCTTTTCACTATAAGAAATCGCGTCTACCTGGCCTGGCACCAATATCAGAGCTAGTTCAAATTGCTCGATCGCTCTAAAGTAATTTCTTTCACGATACTCTCTTTGTCCCCTATGCATAAAAGCACGAAACTTATCTCTCACCTCGGGATCTGTGATTCCATCATTCCCTGAAGCCTTAATTTTTAAAACATCATTTTGAACGGCACCAATAGCAGCGCCTTTTCTCTTTGTATTTCGAGGAGCTTCTTCCTCTGGCAGGAGAAAAACAACGCCAAGTAAGACAATAGCAATCACCATGATATTGTTTTTCTTTTTAGGCTTATCCTTTTTCTTTGAGCTTTTCTTTGTTTCTTCCTCTTCGTATTCCTCTAACTCATCTTCATCATCGTCTACAGCAACAACCTCTTTATTTTCTATTTCTAGCTTGTTGTAGCGATATACTGTTTGGCCGATAATAATTTTGTCGTTATTTACAAGACGGTGCTGACTTACCTTGAGGTCATTTATAACAATCCCATTTTGACTACCTAAATCAGTCAGAACGTACTGATCTCCAACGAGGGCGAGCTCCGCATGTTCCCGAGACGACTTCCCATCGAGGACTTGAATATCAACCTTTTCACTTCTTCCCATAACGACACGTTTAGAATTTAGGAAATAGGAGAAGCCTTTATTCTTTCCAGTCATGCAGAGAAGACGATAATAGGTGCCAGGCTCCTTTGGGGCCTTTACACTCTTTACCATTTTCACAGACATCTTCTCTGCCATCGCCATTAATCTACCTTAACAAACGTTATATAGAACGCTTTCGCAAAACTATCTTTTCCAACCAAGGAAGCAACATGAATAGTATAAGGTATCCCCTGCAAATCATATTCACCTTGCTGATTCGTCCCCATATTATTGGCACTATTGTCACAAAGTTCGATTATCGTAGCCGCAAACCCCCGTTCTCGGGACACATCTAAGAGGCTCATACCCTGAGACGCACTTTCACGAATCCCAGTAACATCCTCAGCTTCAACATTGATAGTTGCCAAGTTTTTTTGTGAATCTAGAATTAATGCAGGTCCAGCGCACCCGAGCATAAACTCTTGAAGCTGTCTTACATAGCTTTCGTCACTCTCCTCTTCTGCGAATTCATCGTCTTCCTCATTATTAAGCTCTCTAATTCGAGAGAGAAGAGCGTTAATACTATTTCGAAGAGGTGATAATTCTCTAAAAAGAAAACGACTATCTAAGTTCTTACGTCTGCCACGAATCGCTTCTTCAATTTGAAAAGTAATTTCCTCTATTGGTCTAACCGTTAGATAATATACAAAACCAAAGAAGAAAATAGCGACAAGAGATGTTGTAACAAGAGACTCTAAATAAGCTTTACGTGATTTAGCAGCCTCAACCTTTAAGGCAGTAGGTTCAAATTTAATGGCGATAACACCCACCGCTTCTTCTGAGGCCGTTCGAGGATTAAAGGCCATAATTTTCTTAGCAATACCAATCTCACCATCATCGAGGAGTTTTCGAAGAACTGCAGTCTTCTTATCCATCGTTTGAATAGCCCACTGTAGAGCTCCTGAGTAAAAGGCATCTCCACCAATATTGTCATTTAACTCTTCAATAGGACGAACGATCCTCCCCTGCATATCAAATAACTTAAAGCTCTTAACCCCTTCTTCATTTTTGATGAAATTAACATTTACCTTTTCAAGCTCTCGGCTCTCAAGAGCACGGTTGTTCATTCGAGCAACCATATCCGCATAGGAGCTACCCCGTTTCGCTGTCTCCACAATAAGAATATTCTTCGAGTCTTGAAGAGCGGGAAATATTGTTAATGAAATTGCTGAAACTGAAAACACCGCACACAGAATTCCAAAGAGATGATGCCACTCATACTCCTCGTTAATCCCATGAAGAATGGGCATTACCTTAAATTTGAATGCCCAAAAGATCTTAGCAACAAGTGAGTCCGGAGGATTACCCGGGTCCATAAAATCAACTTCATCATCCTCTTCAGCTTGTGCTCTCTTATGGATAACAACCTTTTTCTCTTCAACGTAAACGACTTGGATAATGGTATCGGGAAGCGCAATTTTATCACCATTGGTGACAGTAGCCCGTTTAATTGCCTTTCCGTTAAGAAAAGTACCATTTGAGCTTCCCAGATCAGAGATATAGCAAGTGTCACCTGTCACTGAAATCGAAAAGTGTTTCTTCGAAACACCTTGAACTGGAAAATGAATCGAACAGCTTTCATCGCGACCTAAGCTATTCTCTCCTTCTTCTAAAACAAATTCAGAGCCACGCATTTTGCCGGCTACCACAACTAACTTATACATTTCACTTCCAGTTGATCACCAGGTTTAACCTCCCTCGCCAGTGACCCAACCTTAACTTCAAAAGCTTTACTTGCTTTAAAGTAAGGTCTCGTCATTCGCCAGGGCTTCATTTCTTTTATTACGCGCACAACACGATCATTCTTATCAAGAAAAACAACATCTAAGGGATAGGTCATAAAATGAGTATGAAGAGAGCGGCAGTCTTCAAAAAGAAGTCCATCCTTGTCCGCCGGAGGTCCCTTAAACATCAAACCCACTAATCGTGTGGTGAAACTATCAGCCAGTTGCAATCTCTTTACGATTACATCCTGACCTAGTTTTACTTCATAGAATTTACTACTCATTACTTACCTCCCCCCATTGCTTCTAATATAAGAGGGGCACCCACAACAATAAAAACGGCAGGAACAATAAGAAAGAGCATTGGGAAGAGAATCTTAGTAGCTGCAGTTGCACCAGCCTTCTCAACTTCTGATGATCTTTTTTGTCTGATTTCAACAGACAAAGCTTTAAGAATAGGGCCAATACTTGCACCAACAGAATCTGCTGCAATCAAGGTGGCACAGAATGATGAAATTTGAATGAGATCAACTCGCCAGGCCATATTTCTCAGGGCTTCCGCTCTGGAGGCACCAATTTGAATCTCCTTCATAAGAATTTGAAATTCATTTGTTAGAGCTGACGGTTTCGCTTTTTCGTTCACCTTTGACATTGCTGCGATGAAATCCAGACCAGCCTCAACACTTAAGGCAAGCATATCCACAGCAAAGGGCATATTACGGATAATTTCTTGCTGACGTTGTTGAATTTTCCCTTTAATCCAAAAATCTGGATAGAAGAAACCAAATATAGAAATAAAGAAAATGTAATTAAGGGGCCATGTCTCTTCTAAAAATGTTCTTAGAAGAAGAAACATAATAGGAAATCCAACAATCAAAAATAACTTAAAACTAAAAAAGTCTTCAGGACTTAACACTTCTGTTAAGCCTGCAGACGCTAATTTTCTTTTATAGCGCTCTCTGATTTTCTTCTTATTTTTAAACCCTGAAACAATAGGAGTTACATAGCGCCTGAAGAAAGGACGCGAATAGCGCAACACGATTCCATGCTGGGCAAGAGACTCCTTATCAGAGCCAGCTCCTGATTCTAGTTTTTCTTGGGCCTTATACTCATCCTCTTCTTGGAACATTAAATTCGTCACCAAGAAAATAGAAAGACCTGTCAGCGCCAATGACGCGTACATTAACATACGACACTCCTAGCCGTGGTATAACTATAGAATATCAAAAGGTTTTATAGGGACTCGTGGAGGGGAAAGAAAGTCCCCTCCTCTTTCTTAGGCCTGGGCCTTCTTGGCCTCATCGATCTTTTCTTGAATCTCTGCCATGAGGGACTGATTTGCACCAGTATTAATTTTTTTCGCAATATCTGGAATATAAACTGGCTTGTATTCACTCAAGTATTCTTTCTTCGCTTCTTCAATACGACTAAGTGATTCTTTAAAACGGTCATTCTTAATCACTTTAGTCTTCTTTGCTTCCTTTAGTGCTTCTAATGCTCTTTGGGCCATTTCCATACTTCGATACTCAACAATGTCGGCACCCGCATTAACAGCTTTCACTGCCGCTTCTTCAACACCAAAATTATCAGTGATCGCCTTCATTTCCATATCATCTGTAATTATTAGCTTACTGTGCTTCAATTCATTTCTGATGATTTCATATGACTTCGCGCTAAGTGATGTTGGTAATTCTGAATCAATCGAGTCAACAATAAGGTGAGCAACCATAACAAATTCGACTCTAGATTTGATTGCCTTTATAAAAGGCTTAAATTCTTCATCATTGAGCTCTTCTCTCGTTCTCTTCACAATGGGAAGATCAAAATGAGAATCTTTTGTGGTTGAACCATGACCAGGAAAATGTTTTGCGCACCCTAAGATTCCGTTTGTTTGAAGCCCTCTTACGATTGAAGACACAAATTTAGATACGGTTTCTTCATCTTTTCCAAATGCTCTGTCACCTATTACCTTATTATTTGGATTGCTCCAAATGTCACAAACAGGCGAAAAGTTTACATTCACGCCACAAGCACTTAGCTCATCAGCCATTATTTTAGCTACATGAAAACAAAGCTTAGGACTATTTGTTAAGCCGACATCATACATAGAAGGCATTTGAGTGAACTTATCCTTGAATCTAAAGACTCTCCCGCCTTCATTATCAACAGCAATAAAAAGAGGATATTCTTTTCTTGCTTGCTGGATACTATTCACGAGCTCTGCTAACTGAGCGGGACTTTCATAATTGTGAGCAAAGAGGAGAACTCCCCCAATATTTTCACTCTCTAGAAATGCCGATTCTTCTTTTGTTAAAGAAGTTCCAGAAATTCCTGTCATAATCATTTGGCCTAATTCATTCATTATGATCACCTTTATCTGTGATAGAGAGAATATCCCTGCGCTGGCCAAAAGATTTTGGCATATTCATAATTTTCGTTAAAGAGGTAAAAAATAACACTTCCCGATATATTAAGAGAAAATCGATGATCTCCCTCTTTAGTAGAACCATCATACTCAATTACCGCAGGCGCAAATGGCTCATTCTTTAAATTTAAGTATTGCTCTTGAATGTAAGGATAACCATCCCAAATCACAGTTAATTCAGTCTTTCCTTTCTTCTGCGAAATCGCCTTTTTTATAAAACCCGTAAAGGAAATACATTCAACAAGTTGTGAGAAATAGCAAAAGATTCCATTGCCTCCAGGAAAAATAAAATCTTTACGCCCACTCCACTGTTTTTCAGGGCTCTCCATAGCAACTCTTAAAGTTCTATTTTTCACATCAATTTTAGTTTCCGTCTGATATAACTTTCCATCAAACCAAACTTTATAGCGACTTTGAAAAGGTCTAAGAACAGGTAAGTTTTTTCCAACATATCCAGGTGTCGCCATAACAACGGCTTGCTCTAAAACTTTTGCTTCTCCAGAAGCTTCTGAAAAAACCTCATACTTAGAATAGAGACTCTTCTTACTCTTCGTTAATCCTGAAGACCTCTTTACAAGAAAGGATCCTGACTTATCTTCAAGATTCATACTAACGGAGTATTCAGGTAGAGCGCCGGGTTTTGGAACAGATGTAGATGAGCAGGAAGAAGCCAGAAGGTTAAAAACCAACATACTTAATAAAAGAAACCTTTTATTAATATGAATCATTCCTCTACCAAGTCCTCAAATTCTTCTTTTGTTGTCCCTTTATCATTATCTTTGCTAAGGATATCTGTGATGTGTTTTGTCAGTTTTTCGACAGGCGTAAAATTTAAGCCAACCTTAAAGCGCTTGGTCCCCTGGGGGCCACCCACATAATTAACCTTGTAAACAAGATCTGCGCCTTTCACGACAAAAATGTCACCGTCAAAAAGAATATAGAAACTGTACTTATTATCTTCTGCAAAATACTTTGATTCATCTTCATTAATAATAAAGGCAATTCCCGAACGAGAAATATCAAGTGCCCTAAATCCAATGAGGTCTTCAACGTCACTAATCTTTTGCTTAAGACGCTCTTTTAACTCTTGTTTCTTTTTAACCTTGTAGTCAATGTAATTACGGTCTTCATCTCTTTTCAGTTCGATGACATTGCTTTCCTCTTTTTCTGTCAAAACCTTAAAGTAAGCATAGACTTGATGATGAGGAAAAGTGAGGAGACGCTCATTGCCCCGCTTCTCTGTGCGATAGAAAGTTCTTGAAAGTTGAATATGAAGTGTTTTATTAACATC
Organism: uncultured Bacteriovoracaceae bacterium; assembly: GCA_950054155.1. GTDB lineage: Bacteria > Bdellovibrionota > Bacteriovoracia > Bacteriovoracales > Bacteriovoracaceae. The sequence goes on along the minus strand of CATLOT010000001.1, from coordinate 150,220 downwards.
ATCAGCAGCAACGACACCATCAGAAAAATAGTCGGAGTCCTTAATACTAAAATTAATCAGAACTCGTTTTCCAATTAAAGCATCATCACTTTCCTTACCCTCACTAAAGAGAGTTAAAAAGTAATTCGAGCTATCGGGAAGCTTCATGACAGTATAATCAGTGACTCTATAGACAAAGGCATCTTCGCCCTTCTCCCAGACCTTGATCACTTCTTTTTGCTTCGCTAAAACAGAAAGCTTTGTTCCCATTTCTTCAACGGATAATTTGAGAAAATTTGCTTTCTTCTTAGTCATTATTCAATCACCTATTAAGAAAGAGTAGTCACTTGCTTAAGAAGGTCTATTGACTCTAGAGCTTTACCACAACCACGAACAACACAAGTGAGTGGATCCTCAGCTAAGCTCACAGGAAGACCTGTTTTCTCTTTAATGAGAATATCGAGGTTTGCAAGAAGGGAACCCCCACCCGCTAGAATAATTCCATTATCAACAATGTCCGCGGCAAGTTCAGGAGGTGTCTTCTCTAGAGAGATCTTAATAGCTTCAACAACTTCTGAAATTGGGTCACTAAGAGCATCTCTGATCTCATCACTTGTGACTTCAATAATTTTAGGAGCACCAGCAATGAGGTCACGACCTTTAACCTCAAAAGACTTCACTTCTTCATCAAAGGGATAGGCGTTACCAATACTAATTTTTATAGCTTCGGCAGTTCTCTCACCAATCAAAAGAGAATACTTCTTTTTAATGTATTGAGTGATCGCCTCGTCAAACTTATCACCGGCAACTCTAACAGATTTAGAAAAGACAATACCGCCAAGAGAGATCACAGCAACTTCAGTTGTTCCCCCACCGATATCAACAATCATATTACCGCTTGGCTCAGTAATGGGAAGTCCCGCACCTATCGCGGCGGCCATCGGTTCTTCGATCAAGTAAACTTCACGGGCCCCTGCCTGCTCTGCCGATTCCTTTACAGCTCTTTTTTCAACTTGAGTAATACCAAAAGGAATACAGATAATTATTCTTGGCTTCACAAGCTTTGATCCAGCAAGCGATTTTTGAATAAAGTAACGAAGCATCGCCTGAGTCACTTCAAAGTCAGCAATAACTCCATCCTTCATAGGACGAATAGCTTTAATAGAACCAGGGGTACGTCCTAGCATTTCTTTAGCTTCTTTACCGACAGCAAGAACTTTTGAAACACCCTTCACACCTTGATGAACAGCGACCACTGATGGCTCGTTAACAATGATCCCACGATCCTTTGCATAAACAAGACAGTTTGCGGTCCCAAGGTCAATTGCAAGATCATTTGAAAACCAATCGAGAAACTTCTTAAACATAACTCATACCCTTATTAACTATTTTACCAGTGGTAATGCCTAATATTTTCACCTCGCTCAGCAATATCAGCCATTGCTTCAATGCCAAGTTCTATGTGAACATCTGTAAATTTCTTAAATACTGACTTAGCGGATTTTTTCGTTTTAATTCCACCAGGCTTCAATGGACAATCAGAGACTAATAAAAGAGCTCCAATATTAACCTTACTCACAAAACAAGTTGTAAATAATGCAGCCGTTTCCATCTCAACGGCTAAAACTCTCTCTTCGATAAGATTGAGTTTAAATTTTTCATCAAATTCCCAAAACCTAAAGTCCGTTGAGTGGATCGTTCCCGTTCTATAGTCATGTCCATGCTCAACTAAAATTTGGCTTACAAATTTTTGAACTTTAAATGTCGGAAGAGCTGGGACTTGAGGAGGAAGAAAGTGTCGCGATACACCCTCTGCACGAATCGATGCAATGGGAAGGATAAAATCCCCTACCTTTAATGAGGGGTGAACAGCCCCACATAGACCAAGAAAGAGAACGGCCTTAGGTTTTACAACCGCCAGTAACTCTCCGATCAAAGCGGCCATTGCAGAACCCACTCCAAATTCAATGATTGTCACCTGGGCTTTCTTACTTGAAGAAGCCTTAAAAGCCGAGCCCTGTGTATAATGAGCGTCATCTAAAATTGTGTTGAAGCGCTCAACATAGTAATGAAAATTGGTGAGAATGACTTGCTTTTGGAAATCTTCAAAATTATGACCCGTGTAGCGCTCAAGCATGTCGATTGCAATTTTCCGTTTGTCATCATTTCCATGAATACGCATCGAGTGAAGAAGAGACTTTTTCACAGCAAAAGGATTATTGAGAAAGTCTTCGTCTTCCTTTAATTTTGATTTTGAATTTCTTGTCGCTTTTTTAGTGACCTTTTTCTTAGCCACTTTCTTGCGAGTTGCTTTCTTTTTACTGATGCTCATCGTCATCCTTGAGAATCGACTTTCCCATCCTTTAGGAATTGTACGTAAAATTTAACACTTACAGAGATTCTATGACAACTTTCAAACGCCTGAAAGGTGCTAAAAACTACCTTTACTGGCCGTTTCCCTTGCCAAGGCGGTACTCTAGTTCTATGATGAGCGCCTACTTTTAACATCTTAACAAATAGCAGCAGAGGTTGTGTCAAATGGGTCGTGGTAGAAAAAAACAGACAATCAAAATGAATCGTAAAAAAGGTCAAGCTAAGAAAAAGGCTAGAATCCTTAAAAGAATTGAAGCTGGAAAGAAAAACTCTTAATTTTTAAGAGCTTTCCAAATAATCAATTAGCATTACTGCATTCTTATCAGGCTTATCTTTATGAAAAGCTGGCTCTTCTTTGCCTGCACTTTTCTCCTTTAAGATAAGCCTTCTTTTATTATTCCTCAGGAAAAAGCAAATTAGGGCACGAGCTCTTAATAAGACAATCCTTGTTTTAACCCCATAATCCCTAAGACCTGGTTCCCAAAAATATTCAATGAGAATGGGGAGTCCATAGCCCACCAGCGATTCTCTTATAAGATGAGAAACGTGACTAAAGGCCATCACCTTTTTCACAGCACGCCTCTTACCTCGCTCACCTGTAAATATATAACCGGCCCCAGGACTAGTTGAAATCTCATAGTTCAGGTCTTCAATGCTGACGAGCTTCTTAAGCCCAAAATGAAACCGATTTAGGTCATAGTGAGGAGCGTCTTTTAAGTTAAAGGGGAGTTCTTTTTCAAATCCTAGCCTTAATGGAAAAGCATAGAGCTTCCCCTTAGAGTCGATAAGCGGACTATCATCACTTAAGAGCTTTACACCCTCTTTTTTCATCACCTCATTCAGAAGGGTCGTCTTCCCTACACCAGAGCTAAAAGCAAGGAGAGAGGTTTTTCCTTTATATTCAAAGGCTGCTCCATGGACTCGATGAAGCCCTAATAAGTCGAGTCCTTTTCCTACACGACTCAAAATCATTAAGTACGAAACCTCATGAACGGAATGAAGTTCTTCGCCTGTAACGATGGCTTCATTTTCAGAAAAATTAAACCTCGTCTTTACTCCTGTTGGATACAGGCAATAACGAAATTTGCTCTCATCAAAAAAAGATACTTTTTCCGTACTAGAGGAAAAGCTCTTATTAGCATAGTGCTTATCGAGCAGATCCTCTCTAGTAATGGTGAGAGTAAGCTGACTCTGCTCTCCAGGATTACTGTCAACAAAGAATGAAAAATCCTTTCTTAAGCGTTCTCGAAGATCTGGCCACGCCGTCTTAATGATCACTTTGTAGCCATAAAAGTTTAAATTTAAATACCTTTCCATTTAGCTATAATGATACCATTGCTTTAAGGGGAATTATTCATTAAGGGGATCGTTTGCCTAGTTTTTCAATTATTATTGTCACTTATAAAAGGAAAGATCGCCTCAAAGCCCTTCTTCTCCAACTGAATGAACTGTGCCAGCAGACCACAAAGTATATCGTTGTCAATGGAGAGGCCCTCGATCAGTACACAGACTTAAAGAACTTATGCCCTCATACTCATTGGCTTCAAGGTAACTTTGAAACACCAGGTATGGCGAGAAATGAAGCCCTCAAGAAAGTCAGTACAGACTGGGTGCTCTTCTTAGATGATGACATTGTCTTACCCAATGATTACTTTTCATCAAGTTTCGCGGCCATTGAAAATGCTTCAAAAGATACCATTTGTATTGGCGGCCCTGATCACTCTCCTCTGAATGGAAGTATTTTTCAGGAGGCCCTCAGCCTTACGCTTCGATCGCCAATGGCCACTGCCCATACACGTCTACGCCACGATAGAATGACAAAAGAGATCACCCAAGGTCATGAAAGTAATCTTATTCTCTGCCACCTATGGATGAGGATGGATTTTCAAAGAAAGAATAAACTCTTCTTTAGTAGACATCTCTTTAGGAATGAAGAAAACTACCTGATCAATCAAATTATTCAACATCAAGGAAAAGCCCTCTATAGCTCAAAGCTTTTTGTCTACCATTATCGAAAGACTCGTATCGATCATTTAGCGCAAGCTGTCTTTAGCAGTGGGTTTCATCGGGTAAAATCTTTCAGCCTGAGTAAGAAGCTCTTTAGCTTCCTCTTTCTTATTCCTGCTGTTTGGGTCGTCTATTTAGGATTGTTCACTCTAGGATATGCAAGTCATCATCTTCTTACCATGTATATCACATTGACTCTTTTTATCAGTATGAAAGTATCGATGGAAAGAGGGGCACTTCTTCCCCTCGTGATTATTTACCAGATATTAATGAACTTCTTTTACGGGCTCGGAGTCCTATGGGGTCTCCTTCGCCTCCCCTTTTGGCTCTTCTTCTTTAAGCGCAACTTCTGAAATCTTACCATTTCTTAAATGAAGACTGGCCATATTCTTAAGCCAAATACTGTCTCTAAGATTCCAACTTCCTGTTTGCCCCTTTATTTCTTCCATTCCTCTAATTGCCATATCTAACTCATCACGCGATTCATATTTTTGAGCATTAAGAAGATTGAGAGCAATTCCCATGCTATCAAAAGAGCGCAGTTCTATCAGACGAAGCTTTGAATCATACTTCTCTCTAAAATATTCAGATAAGTTAGAACTTACCTCTTGAACATCATCCCCAACAAAGAAAATATTTCTAAATTTATAACTTTCACGACTTAAGCGCTGACTTCTCCAGCTAGGACCACCAACGATAGGAATGGCGAAAGCATCATAATAAGTAAATGTTGGAATAATTTGAACAGCTTCAAGTGGATAGGCTGGAATGAAGACCCAATCAAAGTCAATCTGTGGAGGAAGAGTTTGGACTCGTCTAGTAGACTTAGCTCCCTCTAGTGAGTGTATCTCCTCAAGCAGTTTATATTCTTCTGCTCTCGTTCGTGGAAACTTAAGGCCAAGTAAGTTCTTTATAGGTTCACTATAGCTTCCTGGCTTGCCCTCATAATTATAAAGACCAACGACAGGAAAGTTTAAAAGGTTCGCTTTTCTCCAAAACTCATTCACATAAGCTTTCCCACGTTTAGAGTCTGGATAAACGACGGCTGCTCTTGGGCCAAAGTTTTTAACAATATTGGACGAGAGAAGCTGATCAATTTGTGATTCAATGGAACCTGGTACCTCAAGGAGCAAGTGGTCCTTATCTTCTTTATCTGCATAGATTTGAGATAAACTAATAAAGAATGCACCACTCTTCTTCGCCACCTCAAACTCTTTCGTCGCTTCATTCGAGAAAAGGCCACCGATTATGGCAGCCACATAATTCTTTTCAACAAGTTCCTTTATGTGATGGGCGCCGACAACCCCACTCCCCTTAGAGTCTTTAATAATGACTTGAAACTTAGGAACTTCAGGATGAGTCTCTTCAAACTTTCTTAAAGCAGCATCTATACCGAGAAGGGCCCTCTTTCCATAGTCGGCCTTGTCACCAGACAATGGTAAAACAATACCTATGGCAAGAGAATTGAGTTTTGCATAGTTTTCTACTTTATATGTAAAGTTCTCAAGCAGTGTTTTAATTTCTGGGTACTCAGAAAAGTGAGTATTAGTCCAAGAGATCAGATCGTTAGCACCGTCTTTGTCTCCGTCGTAATAAACCTTTTCAGCTTCTAAATAAGAAAGGTAACCCACCACGAAAAACTTTTCTTCTTCATATACCTCTAGAAAACGATACTTCTCTCTTTGCTCAAGCTGTCTAAACTTGTTGAGAAGAACCTCATAATTAGAATCAATTCTAAGTTCACTAATTTTATCCTTCTGACTAAGGGTCCACACAAGTGAGTCCATGGCAACTTGTTCATCGCCTGCCTCATTGGCTAATCGATAACGAAGGACGTGAAACTTAACAATTTCCTTAGGAGAGAGGCTTCTAAAGGGTGCGTCCTTGATGACTTTATAAGCCTCATCATTCATTTTTAACTTATAATAGGAACTCGCGAGGTTAAGCTTAATCTGTCCCGTAAGATTCTCATCTTCGGTAGAGGTCGTTAAAGCTTGATTAAAATTAAAAATTGCTTGCTCATAGTTTTGTTGACCAAAGTAAATCACACCAATTAAGTTTCGGCGCAACGCTTTTTCTGCTGGCATCAACTCTGCTTCATTAAAAGACTTGAGTTTATTTAAGGCTAAAGCTCCGTCACCGCGGCGATACTCTTTCTTAATGTCTTCAATTTTAGAAAGGAAAGTCTCTGTATAGAGGTCTTTGTTTGAACCCGGTGAGAGCATTTTGATTCCGCCGCATCCTACAAAGGTCAAACAAACTAATACTAATAGTACTTGAGTAAATCGATTCATTAACATCCCCAAAAGTCCTTTTCTGAGTCGTTATTCTATACCCTTACAGGTAAGGAACACAAGAATCTCAACCTAGCGGTTGAGTACCTTGTTTTCTTTATAACTTTTTGCCTGTGGGCACCCTACCCTTACAGGTAAGGAACACAAGAATCTCAACCTAGCGGTTGAGTACCTTGTTTTCTGAAACAAAAACCCCCAGCTATGCTGGGGGTTAGTAATAAGAAATTTTTATTGTGGTAATTAATGGAAGAGGTCTTTCACCTTATCAAAGAAGCCCCGACTCATCGGATGGCTCTTTTCATTATTCTCAAGCTCACTCAAACGCTTAAAAATTTCACGTTGTTCACTCGTGAGCTTAGTCGGAGTTTCGACATGAATAGTCAAAATCAAGTCCCCTACCCCATAGGCACCGAGGCGCTGAATTCCCTTTCCTTTTAAACGCATTTTCTTACCAGACTGAGTCCCTTCAGGAATATTAACTGAAACCTTCCCATCTAGAGTAGGTACTTCAATCTCATCACCAAGAGTTGCCTGAGAAAAGCTAATGGGCACTGTACAGTGAAGATTAAAACCATCACGCTCAAAAATTGCATGATCTTGAACATTGATGACAACATACAGGTCTCCATTAGGTGCCCCTTGAGTCCCACTATCACCCTCACCAGAAAGTTTAAGTCTTTGATTCGTATCGATTCCAACGGGAATCTTAACAGCAAGATCAACTTTTTCGCGTTTACGGCCTTGGCCATGACAGTCTCCACAAGGATCCTGAATCATTTGTCCACTGCCCTGACATTTTGGACAGGTTGTCGCAACAGTAAAGAATCCTTGCTGCCTTCTCACCTCACCCATTCCATTACACATGTCACATGTCGAAGGTTGAGTACCTGCTTTCGCACCAGAACCAGAACATGTTCCACACTCTACATAGCGAGTTAAAGAAATACTTTTTTCAGCGCCAAAAGCAGCCTCTTCAAAAGTCACGTCAAGTCCCATCTGGAGATCATTACCCGGTGTTCCTCTGCTTCGACGGCGGCCGCCACCACCTCTTCGTCCACCACCAAGGATGTCACCAAAAATATCACCGAAAATGTCACCAAGATCGCCAAAGTCACCACCGGCACCAAAGCCACCTTGACCAAAACCACCAGTTTGACCATCAACACCGGCGTGGCCGAATTGGTCATATCGAGATTTCTTTCCTTCATCGAGAAGAACTTCAGCTGCTTCTGAAGCTTCCTTAAACTTTGCTTCAGCCTCACTGTCATCAGGATTTCTATCAGGATGGTATTTCAAAGCAAGCTTACGATATGCCTTCTTAATCTCATCCTTAGATGCCCCCCTACTAAGACCAAGCACCTCATAGTAATCTCTTTTACTCATTGGTTTTCCTTAAACAAAAAGGAGGGCACGTTAGGCCCTCCCTGAAATTTTACGACTTTATTCTTTTATACTTCTTTGAAGTCAGCGTCGACAACATCATCGTCGTCTTTCTTTTCGCCTCCAGCAGAAGCCTGCTCACCACCAGCAGCTTCAGCTTGCTGTTCAGCACCAGGTTGACCACCTTGTTGCTGATACATCTCAGTCGCTACTTTGTGAGTAACAGTTTGAAGGGCTTCAGAAGCTGCCTTAAGCTCATCGAGACTTTCAGACTCAAGCTTACCTTTTGCTTCAGTAACGGCATTTTCAACTTCCGTTTTGGCTTCAGCAGAAATTTTACCTTCACCATCTTTAAGCATTTTTTCAGCAGCAAGAATCATTGCATCAAGACTATTTCTTGTATCAACAACTTCACGACGCTTTTGATCTTCTTCTTTATTTTCCTCTGCTTCACGAACCATTCTTTCAATTTCTTCGTCTGAAAGACCAGAACCTGCAGTAATCTTAATTTCCTGAGACTTACCAGTTGCTTTATCAACAGCTGAAACATTTACGATACCGTTAGCATCGATATCGAAAGTAACCTCAATCTGAGGAACACCACGTGGAGCTGGAGAAATACCTGTAAGGTCGAACTTCCCAAGAGTCTTATTGTCTTTTGAAAACTCACGCTCACCTTGAAGTACATGAATACTAACCGCTGGCTGATTATCAGCAGCCGTTGAAAAGACCTGTGACTTCTTAGTAGGAATTGTCGTGTTCTTTTCAATAATTTTAGTAAGAACTCCACCAAGAGTCTCAATCCCAAGTGAAAGAGGAGTTACATCAAGAAGAAGGACATCTTTAACGTCACCAGCAAGAACTCCACCTTGAATTGCAGCACCCGCAGCAACAACTTCATCAGGGTTAACACCTTTTGAAGCTTCTTTACCAAAGATTTCTTTTACTCTTTCTTGAACAGCTGGAATACGTGTAGATCCACCAACAAGAATTACTTCATGAATTTCATTCTTTGCGAGACCAGAATCTTTAATTGCTGTTTCACAAGGAATAGAAAGGGCTTTTAGGTGATCACCAATCAAAGACTCAAACTTCGCTCTACTTAGGTTGATGTTAAGGTGCTTAGGACCTGAAGCATCAGCAGTGATGAAAGGCAGATTGATATCTGTCGTTGAAGTTGTTGAAAGCTCATGCTTTGCTTTCTCTGCAGCTTCTTTAAGTCTTTGAAGTGCCATTTGATCTTTTCTAAGATCGATTCCTTCTTGAGTATTAAATTCATCAGCAAGGAAGTTGATGATTTGCTCGTCAAAGTTTTCACCACCAAGGAAAGTATCACCGTTAGTTGCCTTAACTTCAAAAACGCCGTCACCTGTGATTTCAAGAATCGAAATATCAAAGGTACCACCACCAAGGTCAAAAACAGCAATATTCTTGTCTTGTTTTGAATCAAGACCATAAGCGAGAGCAGCAGCTGTCGGCTCGTTTACAATACGCTTAACTTCAAGACCTGCAATTCGACCCGCATCTTTCGTCGCCTGTCTCTGAGCATCGTTAAAGTAAGCAGGAACCGTGATAACAGCTTCAGTTACTGTCTCACCAAGATAATCCTCAGCAGACTTTTTCATTTTTTGAAGGACTTTCGCTGAAATTTCTTGAGCAGACATTTCTTTTCCATCTACTTTTACCCAAGCATCGCCATTCTTATTTGCAAAAATTTCAAAAGGCGCCACTTCAGCAAACTTCTTTGCTTCTGGAGTATCAAATTTACGTCCAATAAGTCTCTTGATCCCATAAAGTGTCTTACTTGGGTTTGTAACAGCTTGGCGTTTTGCAACCTGTCCCACAAGAGTTTCTTCATTCTTCCCAAAACCAATGACAGAAGGAGTTGTGTTATGCCCTTCACTGTTAGGAATAATTTTGTATTTACCGTTTTCAAGAACGGCAACACAAGAGTTCGTCGTACCTAAGTCAATACCAATAATCTTACCCATTACTTTTCTCCTTAAAATATTTCTTAATTATTATTCGCAATTACTACTTTCGCCGCTCTGAGGAGTCTTCCGTTGAGCTTATATCCATGTTGAAAAACCTGAATAATCTCTTGATCTTCTTTTCCCTCAGCTGGCTGTTGGGCCATAGCTTCGTGGACATTGGGATCAAAAATCTCTCCAAGTGCTTCTACTTTTTCTAATCCATTATTCTTTAAAACATCGAGAAATTGTTTTCTCACCATCTCAATTCCATTAAAGATATTTTTTACTTTTTCATCTTCATCAGAAGAAATCGCATCTGCTGTTCTATCGAGATTATCGACGACCTCAAGAAGACCAGAAAGAACCTTTTCATTACCAAACTTTAAGAGATTGTCTTTCTCGCGATCAAATCTCTTCTTCATATTGTCCATCTCTGCAGCGAGATAATAGAACTTTTGCTTAAAGTCCTCTTCCTCTGAATTCTCTTCAGTTTCTTCGCCTGCAGCTTCTACACCTTCTTCAGATTCAACTTCGCCTTCAGCTTGAGTTTCTTCTTGTTCTGTTACAACTTCTTCCATTTTTTCTTGATCAGACATTGTTCTTAATTCCCTTTTAAATAAGGTTCGCGTTATTCCTCCCTAAGATGGGATGCATCTTATTTTTGTCAATGTTATGACTTAAATTCTCTTACAAGTATTTATAAGTGCTTAATATTTAAAGGCTGCTTTAAGCATTTTGAATGGAGAACAATTGCTGCACCAAGCCATCAAGAATTAAAAAACCATGACTCGTTAATTTCAAGTGGTCATTATCTCGGTCAAAAACAGAGAAACCCTCTTTACACCAATTATGTAGCAACGGTTCTAGCCTTTCAGCCTCCCGAGGAGAGAAGTGATCCTTTATAAAAATCCCTTCATCAATACGAAGGCCCATATAAAGCTTTTCTAATTTAAAAGACTCTTCACTCAAAAGCTCTTCTTCGTACTCTGCTTTGGTGACTTTCCATTTATAACGAAGCTGCTCTGTCGCCAAGAAACCAACGGCACTCGGACCCAATGAAGCTACAGAACGACTTTGCCAATACCTCTTATTGTGAAGAGACTCTTTATTAGGCTTCGAAAAATTTGAGACCTCGTAGTGCAAATAGCCCTGATCCTTAAGATGCCTCGCCACCTTAAGATACTCATTCTCAATAAATTCCTCATCCGGAAGAAACTCTTTGTGAGGATATCCCCCTTTTGCGGTCAGGATGTACAATGAAAGATGCTCTGGTCCGTAAGCCAAGATCTCCTCAAGCTCCTCAAGAATATTTCTCTCTTTTTCATGGCTCCAAGGAAGCCCAAGCATGAAGTCTACCGAGAACGAAGCCTGTATTTCTTTAAAGTATTCAAGGGTTTCAAAAACATCTTCAACTGAATGAACTCGATCTAAGAGCTTTAAGTAGTCACCCCTAAGTGACTGAATTCCTAGAGAAAAACGGTTTATCCCAAAGTTTTGCCACTCTTTTATTCCCTCTCTCGTCCAAGAGCCAGGGTTCACCTCTAAAGTAAATTCTCCTTCAGCAGAAAGACTTATCTCATAATCCTTAAAGCGCTCATTAAGAAATGTAGCTCCCCGCTCTCCCCATAAACTAGGAGTCCCGCCCCCAATATAAAGAGTCTCAAGATTTTTCATTTCCAAAGAATGACTTTCAAAGAGCTCTTGATTCTTTTTCATCATTTCTAAGAAAAGCCGCTCAAAGTCACTATAAGAGCCATCCTTTGGTATCGTTTTATAAAAATCACAATAATTACAAAGGTGCCGGCAGTAGGGAAAGTGAATGTAGAGGGAGTTTATGTTTTGGATTTAGCTTCCTTCTTTAACAATGAGGTGGTTTTAACTGTTAAATCTTCTATAATGAAGAGAAATAACAAGACAAGTAATCCCTCAAGGATTTTAGGATACAACAATATGCAACACGAGCTTATAACTCTTAAAAACAACCTTCAAACTCTTTTTGTACACTCTCCAGGGAGCACAGCTGCCTCTGCCCAGATATGGTTTCGCGCAGGCTCTGCTCTTGAAGAAAAGAAAGATCACGGCATTGCTCACTTTCTAGAGCACATGTTTTTTAAAGGAACACAAAAAAGGCCAGGTGCCGCTGTCGCTCATGAAGTCGAAAGCTTCGGTGGAGAGATAAACGCTTTCACGAGCTTTGATTACACCTGCTATTACATCAATACACCAAATAGCGAGATTAAAACGACTACAGAAATCCTTCTCGACATGGTTTCTAATCCTATGTTTAAAGAGGAAGATCTCATCCCTGAGAGGGGTGTTGTTTTTGAGGAGTATCGAAGAACAATTGATAACCCCAATCAATACTCTTTCTTAAAGCTTCAAAACTCCGCTTTCACTGGTGGTTACTCTCACCCTATTCTAGGAAATGAAGGAACAATTCTTAATTTTAGTAGGGAGCAACTTGTCTCCTTTCGTAAGAATTATTACAACCTCAGTAACGCCCTCTTTGTTATTGCAGGTGACCTAAAGGATAAAGAAGAAATCATAAAGGTCATTGAGTCGTATCAACTTCCTGAGGGTCCTCGTTCTGAATTCCCAGAGTTCAAACTCAAAAAGGAATCAACGACAGATATTCATGAGAAAGATACTCACCTTGTTCAAATGAGTATTTGTCTCCAAGCTCCAAAGTTTGAGGATCCCTCTGCGCCTCAAGAGGACCTCGCTATAAACTGCTTGGGCCACGGCGAGTCGAGTCGCCTCTATCAAGAACTTGTGGCCAACACAAGTTTCGCTTCAAGCTGTGGTTCAAGCACGATGTTTATGAATAAGGGCGGGCTTCACTACCTTAAGTTTATCTTTCCCATCGAAAATACAAAGAAGCTTCTCAAACAACTTGAAGATGTACTCATTCAAACCCTCTCTGAAGGTATTTCAGACGAAGAAATTCAAAAAATAAAAAACCAATATATTGCCTCTAAAGTTTATGACATGGAATCTTTAGAGTCCTATGCCTTCTCTCTTGGACACAGTTTTGCTTCTACCGGAGATATTGGTAGTGAAGATGAATTCATCCAAAGAATTAAGAAGACAAGTGTAAATGAAGTCAATGACTGCCTAAAGCGCATGTTTAAAAGAGGACTCCATCTGTGTACTCAACTGCCTGAAGGCAAGAAAACTCAGGCCATTCAAAAAGACTTTCAAGCCTTTCAAAAACGCCTTGAAAAGAAGATTTCAACCCTTAAGGGCAGGCGCTCTAATCTACCGAAACCGAAGGCGAGTAAATTTGACCCTCAGGTTGAGCTTTATCAAATCAAACCAGGCATTAAGTTTATATATCGTCACAACCCACTCAATCCTACATTTGTCCTTCATGCCTACATAAAAGGTGGCATCACAGAAGAGAAGAAAAATACGAATGGACTCTACCAACTTATTGGAGCCACTCTCACTAAGGGCTACGCAAGAACCCCTTATAAAAAGTTAAAAGGGGAACTTGATAATCTTTCAGCAGCACTCTCCGCCTTTAGTGGAAAAAACGCCTATGGTATCACCCTCCATGGTCAAAGCGAACACCTCACCCCTCTTCTTCAGCACTTTGAAGGCTCTCTCCTAACTCCAACTTTTAAGGGAGAGCATATTAAGCAAGAGAAAGAGATGACCAAGAGAGCTATTCACAACTATGAAAAAGATCCCATAAAAAGAACCTTTAGCATGGTGAGTGAAACCTTCTTTAACGGCCATCCCTATGCAATGCCTGTCATGGGTACACTTGATAGCATCAAAAAAATTACGGGAAAATTAATCAAAGACACCCACCAAAAGAATCTAAGAAATAATGAAATCTTGATTACCTATTGTGGGGACAAGAGCCTTGATGAAATTTATCACAAGCTTGAGCCTCTCTTTGATCAACTGAAAGGAAGAAAGGAAAAAGCCCCTAAAGCAGGTCTTGCAAAACCAAAGATTGGAGAGGAGAAGTTTCTTTACTTTGATAGAGAACAAACACAAATCTTCACAGGTATTCCTTCAAAACCTCTCGGGCACAAAGATAATCTCATTCTAAAGATGCTTACAACCCACCTCTCTGGTCAAAGCTCAGAGCTCTTTGTTGAGGTAAGAGATAGGCAAGGCCTTTGCTATACAGCTCAGCCCATTCACTTCACGGCACTTGAGGCTGGCTACTGGGGCATCTATATGGCAAGTGGACACGATAAAGTCCCTGCGGCGATTGAGGCCTTAAGAAAGATTCTCAACAACATAAAAGAAAATGGTCTTTCCCAAGAAGAGTTTGAAAGAATTAAAAGAATGATTGCTGGACAGAGTTTACTCAACATTCAAACGAATGATGATTACGCGAATATCTATAGTGTTACAACGTTGCAGGGAAAGAAGCTAGATTATTACCACACGACAAACCAAGCCGTTGAAAAATTAGAATATCAAGCGTTTTTAAAAGGACTCAAAAGAATCCTTTCTCAGAAATGGGCCACGATTATTGTGGGAAGAGAAAATCCCTTTGAATCTTAAACAGCAAGCTTCTTATTCGTTATAAGATAAGCGCTATCTAATAAATCATCTCGGCCCAATGTTTGGGCCGATACCAAATTCATCACCGTCGTCAATTGATCAAAACGCATTGAAATAAGATCAAAGAATGATGGTATATCGTAAGCTTGTGGCACTTCACTATTAAGGCGGCGATAGGCAGTCTGCCCCAGCTCTTGGTAGTATTTAGTATCAAGAATTTTCTTATTAAGAGAGTCTGAAAAGAAACCACAAATGAGAAGGGCTGTGTCCCCGATATCTTTGAGACTTCTCTTTCTCTCTTCTTTTGTCATGTGAGATGTTTTTAATAACTTGATGCCAAGAATCTTATCCCTGACTTTTCCCTCTTCCTTTTCAAAATACTTTTCAGCATCGCCAAAAGAATCCATAACAAGACTTGAATAATAGATTGTCTCATTCGGTAGAGGCTCCTGAGACTTTTCATTGATTTCCTGCAGTTGAGTATAGAAATAGGACTGCAATGATGATTCTAGAGTAAAGGACTTATTATTCTTTCCACTTTGGTCCACGCTACCTCCAAGTTTCAACAACTTCTCTCTACCTAGTATATCAGACATTACGCGCCACAAGATAATCTTGGTAATTCCTGCCTAATTTCAAGGCTTTCTTTGGCCCATTTTTGAGCTTTTAGCCCTTATTTGGTACTTAAGAAGCCTAGAAAAATCATTCAGAGAGGAAGTTGTATGACTCAAGAGTCTAATCAGTTCAACAAAGAAAATTGGGAAAAATTGGTTACCAAGGAAACCAAAGGTAAATCATCACAGGACCTCACCCGCCAAAGTGCCGAAGGCATTGGCATTAAGCCCCTCTACACTCATGAAGATGTTAAGGACAATCCTCTAACGAATACAACCCCGGGCCAAGCTCCCTTCATTCGTGGCCCCCGTGCAACCATGTACACGGGACGTCCTTGGACTATTCGCCAATACGCTGGTTTTTCTACTGCACAAGAATCAAATGACTTTTATCGCAAGGCCCTCGCCGCCGGTGGGCAAGGAGTTTCTGTTGCTTTTGACCTCGCCACTCACCGTGGATATGACTCAGACCATCCTCGTGTCGTTGGTGATGTCGGAAAAGCGGGCGTTGCCATTGATTCTGTCGAAGATATGAAAATCCTTTTTGATGGCATTCCCCTTGATAAGGTTTCCGTATCAATGACTATGAATGGTGCCGTCCTTCCTATTCTCGCTAACTATATTGTTGCTGCCGAAGAGCAAGGAGTCTCTGCAGAGAAACTCAGTGGCACTATTCAAAATGATATCCTTAAAGAATTCATGGT
Source organism: uncultured Bacteriovoracaceae bacterium (assembly GCA_950054155.1). Taxonomy (GTDB): domain Bacteria; phylum Bdellovibrionota; class Bacteriovoracia; order Bacteriovoracales; family Bacteriovoracaceae. The sequence goes on along the minus strand of CATLOT010000001.1, from coordinate 134,369 downwards.
GAGGAACACTTATATCTATCCTCCAAAACCTTCAATGAAAGTGATCTCTGATATTTTTGCTTACACTTCAGAGAATATGCCTAAGTTCAATAGTATTTCTATCTCTGGTTATCATATGCAGGAGGCCGGTGCCGACAATGCACTTGAGCTCGCCTACACTCTTGCAGATGGAAAAGAATATATTCAAACTGCTATTGAGTCTGGCCTAGCTATCGATTCCTTCGCCCCTCGCCTTTCCTTCTTTTTTGGAATTGGCATGAATTTTTACATGGAAGTCGCAAAGCTAAGAGCAGCAAGACTTCTATGGCATGAGATTGTTTCGAAGTTTAATCCAACAAACCCCAAGTCAACAATGCTAAGGACTCACTGCCAAACCTCAGGCTGGTCTCTAACCGAACAAGACCCCTATAACAACGTTGTCAGAACAACAATTGAAGCTATGGCAGCTGTCTTTGGTGGAACTCAATCACTTCACACCAATAGCTTCGATGAGGCCATCGCTCTTCCCACAGAGTTCTCTGCTCGTATTGCAAGGAACACTCAAATTATTCTTCAGGAAGAAACGGGAATCACCGGAGTGGTCGATCCATGGGGTGGATCTTATATGATGGAAACTCTCACAAAGGAAATCGCAGACAAGGCTCGTGAGATCATAAAAGAGATTGATGAACTCGGTGGAATGGCTAAGGCCATTGAAAAAGGTGTCCCAAAATTAAACATCGAAAGGTCTGCAGCTGCTAAACAAGCAAAGATTGACCGTGGTGAAGACGTTATCGTTGGTGTTAATAAGTACCTAAATCCCAATGATGAGCCCTTTGAAGTCCTTGAAGTTGATAATGTTAAAGTGAGAGAAGGTCAGTTAAAAAGTCTCGAGGTCCTCAAGAATAAAAGAGATAATGAAGCTGTAAAAGAAGCCCTTCAAGCACTTGGGGAATACGCTAAAACAGGTAATGGAAATGGCCTTGATCTCGCCGTAAAAGCGGCACGCTTAAGAGCAACTGTTGGTGAGATTACCACAGCTCTAGAAAATCACTGGGGTCGCTTTAAAGATCAGGCCCGTACAGTGAGTGGTGTTTATGGCAGTGCCTTTTCTGAGGATGAAAATTGGATGGAAATTAAAAAAGATATTGAAAGCTTTGAAAAAGACTTTGGCCGTCGCCCAAGAATGCTCGTCGCTAAAATGGGTCAAGATGGTCACGACCGTGGAGCTAAAGTCATTGCAACAGCTTTTGCCGATGTAGGATTTGATATTGATCTTGCTCCTCTTTTCTCAACTCCCGAAGAAGTCGCGAGACAAGCTGTCGATAACGATGTTCACGTTGTTGGCGTAAGCTCACAAGCTGCTGGTCACAAGACCTTAGTCCCAGCACTTATCGATGAACTTAAGAAGTTAGGTGCTGAGGATATTATTGTTGTCGTTGGTGGTGTCATACCTAAAAAGGATTACCCCTTTCTCGAGCAAACGGGAGTTAAAGGAATCTTTGGGCCAGGTACTCCTATCCCAGTCTCAGCGCGCTCTGTTCTCGACGAAATCAGAAAAGCTCAGAAGTAGGGTCGACGGTGGATACAAAAGAAATTTCTCAAAAACTTAAGGCTGCTGATCGCAGGGCCCTCGCCAAGGCGATTACTTTAGTTGAGTCGACAAAGAGTTCTGATAGAGGTCTTGCCGATGAGATTCTTAAAGAAACTCTCCCAAGCTCTGGGAAATCTTTAAGAATAGGAATTTCAGGTATACCCGGTGTTGGTAAATCAAGCTTTATCGAAGTCTTTGGTCTTGAGCTTATAAAGCGAGGACATAAAGTTGCAGTTCTTGCAGTTGATCCAAGCTCACCCCTTTCGGGAGGTAGTATTCTTGGTGATAAAACACGAATGGAGGAACTTTCCCAAAACTCAAACGCCTTTATTCGTCCCTCTCCTACCACGGGAAGCCTAGGGGGTGTTGCCAATAAAACGCGAGAATCTATTTTTCTTTGTGAATCAGCTGGCTACGACATTGTCCTTATTGAAACTGTTGGCGTCGGTCAATCTGAATACGAAGTCGCTTCAATGGTCGACCTCTTCATGGTTCTTATGGTTCCCAATGCAGGAGATGAACTCCAAGGAATAAAAAAAGGAATTATTGAGTTAGCTGACCTTCTCATCATCAACAAGGCTGATGGCGAGACAAAGATCCTCGCAGAAAACGCTAAAACTCACTATCAAAATGCCCTCAACATCATCAAAAAAGAGCGCTTTTGGAGTCCTACCGTTTTAACCTGTAGCGCTTTAGAAAAGCAGGGGTTTGATAAAATCATTGATCATATGAATAATTTCAAAGAATTATCTCAAGAAAAAGGTCACTTTCAAGATCATAGACTTGGCCAAACAAAGGCCTGGCTTCACAGTCTTTTCCAAAGAGAACTCAAGTTTCTTATTGAAGGCTCAGACGAGATAAAGAAAACCTTTCAATCAATAGAAAACAAAGTTCTAAGCCAAAAATTAACTGCTCGCGAGGGCTCTCTCGAAATGCTAAACGCTCTGCGTGAAAACATTTCCTAGGCACCGAATTCGCTTAAAATTACCTTCCCATGGACGCAAGCTTGGGTTAAAAATCTCCTATAACACTTTAGAATCATAGAGAGGCTTGCCAATGAGTCATGATCCCATTCACCCCGAAATCGGGCCATACGATTTCTTTGAATTTACAAAAGATATAAATCATCCCGGTACCTATCTTATCGGTTTTGAATTTGATGGAACTGCCTGCTTTAGAAAGGGAACAAAGCATGGTCCAGATGCCATTCGCAGTGTAAGTACAGGAATTGAATCATACTCACCGTATCTCGATGCTGATCTCGAAGATATTCAAGGTCTCTATGACCTTGGAAACGTTCCTGTACTCAATACAGAGGACCAGGAAAAGAATTGGCAAGCAGGTACAGACTCCTTTCTCAAACTCTGCGAAGGCATTTCCCTAAAAGAAAAAAATATAAAAGTTCTCACTCTTGGTGGAGAGCATTCTATTTCTTACGCTCCCTTAAAAACATATCTAGAAAACTATGAAGACCTCGTCGTTCTCCATCTTGATGCTCACGCCGACCTTCGTGATGGCTACGAAGGCTATCACTATAGTCATGCTAGCATCATAAGAAGAGCGCTCGATCACATGACCGACAAGCACCAGCTTATTCAATACGGTATCCGCTCAGGAACTAAAGAAGAGTATGTGTGGATGAATGAACATAAAACAATCCGTAAAAGTCTTGAGGACTTCCTCACAAGCGTTAAAGACATTGACGACCAAAGACCTATTTACCTTACACTTGATCTCGATTACTTCGACCCAAGCTTTCTTCCAGGTACGGGAACCCCTGAAGCCGGAGGAGAGACCTTTCATTCCTTCATAAAGCTCATGAAGATTCTTAGAAATAAAAACTTTGTCGGTGCCGACATCGTCGAACTAGCACCGACTATCGATCCAACAGGTAATAGTGACGTTTTTGCGACCAAGGTCACTCGAGAAACAATTCTCGCCCTCAACTCATAATTACAAGAGAAGCCAAATGGAAGAATGGACAAAAGAAGAAGCTGAAAAAACATATAATATAAATACTTGGGGTGAGGGTTACTTTGATATTAGTAACGAAGGGGATCTCATTGTTAGACCAAACCCTGAAGCTAAGCCCATTAGTATAAAAGAAGTCGTGCAAGAGATGCACTCACAGGGAGTAAGTCTTCCTGCCGTTATCCGCTTCCACGATATTCTTCGCTCTCAAGTTATAAAGTTAAATACTACCTTTCGTGATGTCGTAACTGAGGCAAAGTACCAAGGAAAATACTGTGGAGTTTACCCCGTTAAAGTAAACCAAATGCGAGAGGTTGTAGAAGAGATCGTCGATGCCGGTGATGGGTTCGGTCATGGACTTGAAGCTGGCTCTAAACCTGAACTCCTTTCAGTTCTCGCCTACAATACCCATCCTGAAGCACTCACTGTTCTCAACGGTTACAAAGATGAAGACTACCTTCGTCTCGCTCTTCTTGGGCGCCAGCTTGGCAGAAAAGTGGTCGTTGTTATTGAGAAATTTTCAGAACTCCCAAAGCTCCTCAAAATTTCTGAAGAGATGCAGGTAAAACCTCTCATTGGTCTACGTGGAAAGATGTCTGTTAAAAGTCAAGGCCGATGGGCAAAATCCACAGGCGACCGAGCAAAATTTGGCCTTTCAATCTCTGAAATGATCAAAGCTGTAAAACTTATGGAGTCACACGGACTCAAAGACTGTATTAAGCTCTTTCACTTTCATATTGGCTCACAGATTTCAGATATCAGAACGTTTAAGCAAGCGATTAGTGAAGGTGCACGCATCTACACCCAGCTTTTTAAGATGGGATGTTCCCTTGAATACTTTGATGCTGGCGGTGGTCTCGGTATTGATTATGATGGTTCCCGTTCAAACTCAGACAGCTCTTGTAACTACACACTCGTAGAATACGTCTCAGATATTGTTTACGGTCTTAAGCAAATTTGTGATCTTGAGAAAGTACCTCACCCCAATATCGTGACAGAAAGTGGCCGTGCCATTACAGCTCACCACTCTCTAGTTGTGACAAATGTAATTGATCAAATCAATGTCAAACAACCCAATCATGATACAACCAAACACGATAACGAGCATCACCTCATCAAAAACATGAGGGAAATGCACAGCTGGAATATGCAGGAGGATAACTTCCAAGAGATTTACAATGAGGCCGTCCAACTTAAGGAGCAAGGCCTTAGTGCTTTCAACCTTGGGGTTATTTCATTAGAAGACAGGGCCATTCTTGAGACGCTCTATTGGCAAATCATTGAGAAACTTCAAAACTTCTGTAAAGAGATTGAATTTGTTCCTGAATTTCTCACGAATTTAGAAGATTCCCTCGCCCCACAATACCTTTGTAACTTCTCAGTCTTTCAATCGGCAGCCGATCACTGGGCCATTGATCAACTCCTTCCCGTTGTTCCTCTTTCAAGGCTTAACGAGCGGCCGACTGTAAATTGTTCCCTTGCCGATATCACCTGCGATAGTGATGGAATTATTGATAAATTCATCAATCGAGAAGGGATTTCATCAACAATGGCAATCCACGAGCTTGATAAAGAACAAGAGTATCTTATTGGAATGTTTTTAACTGGTGCCTACCAAGACGTTATGGGTGACATGCATAACCTTTTTGGTCGTCTGCACGAAGTCCATGTCTATGGCGACAACGATGATCCTCAAGGCTTTTATATTGAAGAAATCATCAAAGGAAATACTTCATCAACCGTTCTTTCAACGATGCAGTACAATCCTGAACTCATGGCCCAGAGACTTAAAAAGAAAATGAATAAGATTGTGAGCGAAGGGAAGATTCCCCCACGCTTAGGAGTAAAGCTCGTGGACTTCTATGAAGATTGCCTCACGAGCTACACGTATCTCAGGAATTAATTTATTTTCTTGAAAAACTTAAAGAGCTCTCCGTCAGAGCTCATTAAGAACTTCGTTCTTTCCTGAATAGAGTTCTTATAAACTTCCATTGTCTTTAAGAATTGATAGAAATTAGGATCAGCAGAAAGTGACTGCGCGTAAATCTTTACAGCTTTCGCCTCTCCCTTACCTCTTAGAATCTGTGCTTTTTTATAAGCCTGAGAGCGAATTTCACGTAGGTCTCGTTCAAGCCTTCCTTCAATCTTAGCTTTTTCACCTTGGCCAATAGATCGAATTTTCTGAGCAATTCTTTGTCTTTCAGAGGTCATTCTTTCATAAACCTTTGATTCAACTGATTTCTCATAACTAATGCGTCTCAACTGGACATCAATGAGCTCAATTCCAAAAGCAGTAAGTTCAGGCTCAGCTGACTTGACGATCATCCCACTTAGGTTTTCTCTACCAACAAGAATCTTCTCAATTTCTCCAGAAACACCCTCTTCAATAACGGGCTTTCCTTCCGCTTTCATGCGCTGAATCTCTTCTTTCTTCTCTTCAATCTTTTGAATAATAGCATTAGAGTTACGAACCGCTTCGACAAGATTATGATTCGAGATCACATCACGAGTAGCAGAATCTAAAATGGCATCGAGACGAGCTTTTGCTCCGCTTTCATTACGAACAGTTTGAATAAACTTAAGAGCATCAACAACTTTCCAACGTGCAGTTGTATCAACTTTAATATATTTTTTATCCTTCGTAGGGATTTGATTCGGATAACCGTCCCAACTTAAGATTCTCTTATCAACAAAGCGAGCTTCTTGAATAAAGGGAATCTTTGTATGGAGACCAGCATCAGTAATAGGCTCTCCAACAGGTTTACCAAACTGAGTGATGATGGCCTGACGTCCTTCATTCACTTCAAAGAATGTAGACTTAAGTACAATCCCAACCAAAAACAAAAGAACTAAAAGTAGAACCGATTTATTTCCCATTTATAGCTCCTTTTCCACTGTAAACAGGAAGGACACCTTTTACAGATTCATCAACAACAGTAATATCTTTTACTTTCTTTAAAATGCTCTCCATCGTCTCAAGATAAATTCTCTTCCTTGTGATAGAAGGTGCACGCCTATACTCAGTTAAAATAGCACTGAACTTTTGAGCATCACCCTCAGCCTCATTGACTTGGGCCTTAGCATAACCCTCTGCCTCACTAATCAGCTTCTCCGCCTTACCTCGTGCCTCAGGAATAACACGGTTATAAGCTTCCTCAGCCTGATTAATAACCTTTTCCTGCTCTTGTTTAGCAGCGTTAACTTCATTGAAAGACTTCTTAACGACATCAGGTGGGTTCACATCCTGCAACTTCACCGTCACAACCTTTACCCCCATATCATACTTATCAAGAATCTCTTGCATGAGGTCTTTCGCCTCTGTGGCAATTTCCACACGACCTGTCGTAAGGACCTCTGTTACAAGTCTATCCCCTACAACTCTCCTCATAATTGACTCAGAAACGTCATGGATATTCCTCTCTGGAGCCGACGTCTGAAACAGATATTTAAAAGGATCAGCAATTTGATACTGAACAACCCACTCAACATCGGCGACATTAAGATCTCCAGTCAGCATTAGTGATTCAATATCAAAGTTCTTTTCATCATAAGTCGTTCTACGCCCAGAGGTATTTCTCGTTCTAAAACCAAACTCCTGCTGAAGCACTCGTTTAGTTTTTACCAGAATGACATCATCAATTCCCAAAGGGAGCTTAAAATGAAGACCCGGCTGCGATGTTCCCACATACTGACCAAAGCGAATAATAACTGCTTCCTCATCAGGGTCAACAGTGTAAAAGCTTGTCCTAATTAACCCAACGACAAAGAGAAGACCTATTAAAGGAACGACAAATTTCATCCCTTTTTGTAAGTCAGCCTTTGCCCTATCCCAATCATTATTCATCTAATTCCTCTCTTATTCGATTTCCATCATGAGTACACCTGAATCAAGTGCATCTCCCTCTGACACGTGAATTGTTTTCACCGTACCACCAATTGATGTTTTAATTTCATTTTCCATTTTCATGGCCTCTAAAATTAAAACGCAATCTCCGGCTTCAACAGTATCACCCTCTTTAACATTGATTTTCACAATCTTTCCTGGCATTTGAGTTAAGAGATCCCCAGAAGCACCTGAACTTAAGCCGGAAGGCTTATATCCACGATAGAGGTCAAAAACTCTATCGACATTTAAAAGCTTTTTAGGAACATGTTGTCTCGCAAGCTTTCTCCATGCCTTATTATCAAAACTGCAGTAGTAATTTCCCGCAAGTTTTCTAATGAAAACATTCTTTGAATCTACAACCTTATTATCTTCAATTGTTGAAAACTCAAATTCAACAAGCTCACTTGAGTGCTTTATCGTTTTGCGAAGATCAACAATGTATTCGTTCTGTTCTGAATCGATTAAATAACTTCTCATCTCGACCCCCTACATTCCCATATTTCTTGCTTCTGCAGCAGCAAGTTTTTTATATACAGAGCCAAAATCAACATCAGTATTGATTCTCTCCTGAGGAGCAACTTTCTTAATATAGTCTGTTGTGTATGAGCCTTCTCTAAACTCTTCCTCATCCATAATGACTTTATGAAGTGGAATATTGTTTTTCAGACCTTCAATATAAAGACCATCAAGAGCAGCTCTCATTTTTCTAATTGCAACATCGCGAACAAGTCCCTTAGCTACAAGTTTACCAACCATAGGATCAAAGTCTGGCGTGACATCTAGTCCTCGATAGAGACAATGATCGAAACGAACTCCCTGTGGAAAGTTGGTCTCAAAACCCGTCACCTTTCCTGGAGCAGGAAGCATCGTTATTGGATCTTCTGCACAAATTCGACACTCAATCGCATGACCTGTTTTCTTAATCCATTCTTGACTAGGAATTTGAAGATCTTCACCGAATGCAGATTGAATCATGCAAATAATGAGGTCAGCTCCCGTAATCTCTTCAGTGATAGGATGCTCAACCTGAATACGAGTATTCATTTCAAGAAAATAAAAGTTCTTATCTTCTCCCATAATGAATTCAACAGTACCTGCACTGTCATAATTCACGGCCTTCGCAAGTTTCACAGCAGTATCACAAATACGCTTTCTCAGTTCCTCATCCTCACCGATAAAAGGAGAAGGGGCCTCTTCAACAATCTTTTGGTGGCGACGCTGAATCGAACACTCCCGCTCATAGAAATGAAAAACATTTCCATTCTTATCGGCCATGATTTGAACTTCAATATGATGGGGATTAACAATTAACTTTTCTACAAGAAGATCACCATTACCAAAGGCTGACACAGCCTCTCTTCCCACAGCTTCAAACTGGGCCTTCACTTCCTCATCATTTAAGCAGGCACGCATACCACGACCACCACCGCCAGCAACAGCCTTAAGAAGTACGGGGTAACCAATTTCTTGAGCAACCTCTAAAGCCTTTTCCACTGTTGGCACGGCTTCTGCTGTTCCTGGAACAACAGGAACTCCAGCATCGCGAGCAAGTGCTTTAGAAGTGGCCTTATCTCCCATCACACGAATGGCTTCGGCATGAGGGCCAATAAAGGCCACACCTTCCTTCTCAAGAGTTTTGGCAAAAGCACCATTTTCTGAAAGAAAACCATACCCGGGATGAACACCATCGATATTATTATCTTTAATAATTTTAAGGAGACCTTCCACATTAAGATAAGTCTCAGCATTCGTTGAGCCCTTCATGTGAATCCACTCATCACAAAACTCTAAGTGAGCTGCATTCATTTCATTGTCAGTAAAAATACCAACAGCAGTGTGCCCTAGCTCGCGACAAGCTTTGGCCACTCGAGATGCAATCTCTCCGCGGTTAACAATGAGAATTCTTTTTGGCTCTGATTCACGTAATCGTATATTCATAGCTGGATATTCCCGTGTTTTCTCTGTGGTAACTCAACCTTCTTATCTTTTAGAACTGTAAAATACTCATAGAGTCGTTTACGTGTTTCTTCAGGATAGATAACAGCGTCCAAATAGCCTTGCTCTGCCGCACGATAAGGATTGTTAAACCTTTCCTCGTAATTTTTTACAAGCTCAGCTTTCTTTTTGTCATAAGCTTCACCCTCAAGGCCCTTAAGTTCATTTCTAAAAATAATATTTACTGCCCCGTCAGCACCCATCACAGCAATTTCAGCAGTAGGATAAGCAAGGTTTACATCCGCCTTGATATGCTTTGATGCCATAACATCATATGCACCACCATATGCCTTACGTGTGATAAGCGTAATCATAGGAACAGTGGCCTCAGCATAAGCAAAGAGTAGCTTTGAACCATGAGTAATAATTCCACCATATTCTTGTGTTGTACCTGGAAGGAAACCAGGGACATCAACAAGTGTTAGAATTGGTATATCGAAAGCATCACAAAAACGAACAAAACGCGCAGCCTTTCTTGAAGAATCAATATCCAGAACCCCAGCAAGAACTTGAGGCTGGTTTGCTACGATACCTATTTTAATTCCACCAACTGAAGCAAAACCACAGATGATATTCTTCGCAAAGTCTTTATGAACCTCAAGAAAAGAGCCATCATCAACGACGTCAATGATCACTTCTTTCATATCATACGGTTTCTTAGGATTAGCTGGAATCAAATCCTTAAGCTTAGTATTATCTCTGAAAACATTGTCACCTGTTTCCTTAAGTGTCTGCTTGCGATAGTTTGATGCAGGTACATAGGCCATGAGCTCACGCACGCGTTCAAAACAGTCATCCTCGTCAGCACACTTAAATTGAGCAACACCAGACTTTTCATTATGTGAGGCTGCCCCACCAAGGTCTTCTTTTGTAACCTCTTCATGAGTCACAGTCTTAATGACATCAGGTCCAGTTACAAACATATAAGAGGACTTATCAACCATAAAAATGAAGTCTGTAATCGCAGGCGAATAAACCGCCCCACCAGCACACGGCCCCATAATAAGTGAAATCTGCGGGATCACCCCAGAACACTTAACATTGCGATAAAAGATGTCCGCATAACCGGCCAAAGACTCTACGCCCTCTTGAATTCGTGCACCACCTGAGTCATTAATTCCAATAATCGGTATTCTATTCTCAAGAGCAAAGTCCATGATTTTACAAATCTTCTTTGCATGAGCATTACCAAGTGCTCCCCCCCAACAAGTAAAGTCTTGTGAATAAAGGGCCACTTTCTGTCCATTGATTTCACCGATACCAGTGACAACACCATCACCAAGATACTTGGTCTTCTCCATTCCAAATGAAGTACACCCATGAACAACAAAGCGATCAAACTCAATAAAAGAGCCTGGATCTAAGATGCGCTCGATTCTCTCTCGAGCCGTATATTTCCCTTGAGCGTGTTGTTTTTCGATACGGGCAGCACCACCACCCAATTCGGCCTCTTTTCTCAGTTCGGCCAAAAGATTACGTTTTTCTTGCAGTACGTCTGTGGTCATAAAAAAACCTCCTAAAAGCCCGAGCATATTACCCTGTCGACTCTTAGGAGGCTATTTCTATGCGTTATATTAAGTGCGTTAACTCTTTTAAATTACAACCTTTATCGTGCGTTGCAACTTAGCGGTTATTCGTTAGCCGCTTTCTTTCTCTTATCGAGATCATACTTATCAACTTTCATAATAAGAGATGCCCGGCTAATACCAAGCTCTTTAGAAAGCTTCGACTTATTAAAGTTACATCTCTTAAGTCCTTCACGAATCATTAGCGCCTCAAGCTCTTCAAGAGCCGCCTTGAGAGACCCATTGGTATTGATTCCACGAACAACGCTTCCTCCCCCTCTTGGTCCACCTACGGCTTCCATAATTCTTGGGCTAAGTTGATCAGGAGTAATGATCTTATCGTCACCAGCAAGAACAACTAGTCTTTCAACCTCGTTCTCGAGCTCACGAACATTTCCAGGCCAATGATAATCAAGCATCTTCTCTAAACACTTCTTAGAGAAAGATTTCATCGGAAGACCTGCTTCATCACATCTTTTCTTAAGAAAGTGATCCATAAGAATCGGCACATCTTCTCTTCTATCCCTTAGAGGTGGAAGGTTTACGTTGATGACGTTAATTCTATAATAAAGATCTTCCCTAAACTCCCCTGTCTCCATCATCTTTTTGATGTCACGGTTAGTTGCTGCAATAATTCTCACATCTGTCTTCTTCGGCCCTGTCGCACCAACTGGTAGAAAAGTACCTTCCTGAAGAACACGAAGAAGCTTTACCTGCATCGAAAGCGATGTATCTCCAATTTCATCAAGAAACAGAGTTCCACCATTCGCTTGCTCAAAAAGCCCTTTCTTATCTTTAATGGCACCAGTAAATGCGCCTTTCATATGACCGAAAAGCTCCGAATCGAGTAAGTTATCGTTAAACGCCGAACAGTTAACGGCAAGAAACATATTTTCCTTACGAGGAGAATAGTAATGAATCGCCTTCGCAACTAATTCCTTACCAGTACCATTTTCACCTTGAATAAATACTGATGCTTCAGAAGTTGAAACCTTTTCAAGTAGATTATAAATCTGCTGCATCTTCTTAGATTTACCAATCATCATATGATAGCGGTACTTATCGCCAAGCTCGGAATTGAGTTCCTGAATTCTCTCTTCACGCTTACTAATCTCCTCATGAAATTCAATAATTTCCTCAGAAACCAGCTCGTTTAGCTCTGGAAGGTATTCAACATCTGTTTGATTCATGAATCTAAGATGCGCAATTGCTGACTTTGCATCACTTTCGCTAGTACCCGCTTCAACCATCTGGGCAACAAGCTCTTCTTTTTCATTTTCTGTCACAGAATCCATCATAAAAGGATAAGCAATCACAGTTCCCATGTATTCGCCGTCTACAACAACTTTTGAAGCGACACCCTTTATGTGCTTAAAGTAACTTTCAAAAACTATCGTCTGGTCATGACCGGCCTTAAGCTCTTCAGTAATATTTTCGATATCCTGATGAATGAATTCATGTCCATGAGGCATATTAAATTGGACTTTAAAGAAAAGACTCTTAAACTCCTTTCCTTTATCAAGGTGTCCACTCTGTATTTTCGATTGAGCATCTGCCCAAATCAACTCAGTCCCATACCACTTATTCAGAATCTCAGAGAGTTTTGAGATCACATGAAGGTTCTTCATTTCTTTCCAGTTAATCATTTTGAGCTCCTCATAGGAATAGCCAGCAATTCATAAAACTTTAGTCACAAAACCAAAGCTTCTCTTAGTTTCTGTAAAACTTTTCGGCACTCACTCTAAATGTCTTGAGTCAGAAATTAGAACAATTTGATAATTTTTTTGCCACCATCAATAGAATTGATAGTAAATTCAATAGCTTAAGTGGAGGGCAAAGGGTGTCAGATTTTTTTAATGAGTCTCAATTTTGTAGGAAGTCTGTTCACCACCAAGTGAACTAAGGTAAAACTTCATCCTATCTTTGTAAGAATTGTGCTTCCAATCCTGAGGACCCACGTATTTGTTTAAAGTTTTACCATTCTTTGCAAAAAGATAGGTCTCTGGAACCTTAACTGTGCCAAAAGTTAACATCGATTTACCTGGTTGATCGTGAACAACTACAACATTCTCTGGTAAATCACCAAAACGGCGCAAAAACTTTTTTATTTTAGTGTCGTCGTCTTGAACGGCCAATAGAACGGCCTTCACTTTTTGAGCTTTGAAAGACTCAACAAACTCTAAAAACTCAGGCAACTCTGCTTCACAAGGAGCACACCATGTCCCCCAAAAATGAACAAGGACGGCTTCATACCCACCATCGAAAACATTCGAAGAATTAAGAATTCCTAATTCTTTTTTAATAAAGGGAATCTCAAAGTCAGGTAGTGACTTAAGAATAATATGGTTCTCAGCACTAGTTAAAGCTTCAATCTTTCGTTTCTCAACTATTGAATAGGCAAGTGTAGACGCCACAATCAAAGCGATCATGCCCAACTTGAAGCTTAGAGGAAATGGTTTTTTAGATTCTGTTGTCATAATAAAAAAGGGCCTTCGCAAATACGAAAGGCCCTTTCAATGTAAATCAATTTGTTGCTTTCGGCTAACTAAGATTATTAGTCAACGAAAGTAATAAGGCCCATTTGAGCATTATCACCAACACGACCATCAGCAAGCTTAAGAACACGAGTGTAACCACCTGGTCTCTCTTTGAAACGTGGTGCTACTTCTTCGAAAAGCTTCTTTACAGCTGCTTTGTCATTTAGCTTACTAAAAGCAAGACGACGATTAGCAACAGTGTCGTTTTTCGCAAGTGTTACGAGCTTCTCAACATACCCTTTAACAGCTTTACACTTTGTTTGAGTAGTTTTGATGCTTTCGTGCTCAATTACTTCAATTGCCAAATTTCTGAGAAGTGATCTTCTATGGCTTGGTGAAGTACCAATTCTGTATTTTCTTTTTTGATGTCTCATGACGGAACTCCTACAACAACAGCTTTATTCAGCGTCCTTCTTTTCTTGCATCTCTTTCATGATGCTATCAACTTTCATTCCGAGTCCAAGACCCATTTGAGATAAGATTTCCTTAATCTCATTTAGTGACTTACGACCAAAGTTCTTGGTTCTAAGCATTTCACCTTCAGTCTTGGAAACAAGCTCATATATATACTTAATATTTGCATTTTGCAGGCAGTTTGCACTTCTTACAGACAATTCTAGCTCGCTAACTGGCTTGAGCAAGAAGTTGTTTGCAGGAGATTGCTGAGTTGTAGTCTGAGTAGTCTCAACTCTAACTGCTTCATCCTCATCTTCGAAGTTAAGGAAAACTGCTAATTGGTCTCTAAGGATTTTTGCTGAGTAAGCAACAGCATCCGTAGGGTCAATTCCACTGTTAGTCCAAACTTCAAGAGTCAGTTTATCGTAGTCAGTACGCTTACCAACACGTGAGTTGGTAACAGTATAATTCACACGATGAACTGGTGAGAAAAGTGTATCAAGGTAGATCCAGCCAACAGGAAGATCAAATTCTTCTTTGTTGTCTAGAGCTGTTACATAACCTTTACCACGAGCAACTTTAATTTCCATTCTGATGCTACCACCAGAAGAGATGTTACAAATTACGTGATCGGGGTTAAGAACCTCTACACTTGAACTTTCTGTAATGTCTCCAGCCTTAACCGGACCTTCTCCAGTTTTCTCAAGAACCATTACAACATCTTCTTTACCCTTAAGCTTAAAAGCTACTTCTTTAAGGTTAAGGATAATTTCAGATACTTCTTCTTTTACGTTATTAATTGTACCAAACTCGTGGTCAACACCTTCGATACGGATAGCAGCGATACCTGCACCCTGAAGTGAAGACAAGAGAACTCTTCTTAAAGAGTTGCCTAGAGTTTGTCCGTAACCTCTTTCAAGAGGACGAGCAACAAACTTTCCATAGCTTGTGTTACTAGCATCTGCATCACTCTCTAGGGCTACTGGTCTAATCATATTAGTCCAGTTTTTTTCTACAAATGTATCCATTCTGTTAGTCTCCTGTGAAACTTAAATTACTTATACTCTTCTTCTTTTCGGTGCACGACATCCATTATGAGGGATTGGCGACTTGTCGGCAACAGCTGTAATTTTCAAACCAGCTTGAACGAGAGCACGGATAGCATTTTCACGTCCCGCACCAGGACCTTTCACACGAACTTCAACAGTTTGCAAACCATGTTCCATAGCTTTCTTAGCAGCATCCATAGACGCAGACTGAGCAGCAAATGGAGTAGACTTTTTAGATCCTCTAAAGCCTAGCTGACCAGCACTGGCCCACGCTAAAGCATTACCTTGAGTATCCGTAAAAGTTACGATTGTATTATTAAATGACGCCTGAATATAACAAATACCAGACGAAATATTCTTTTTTACCTTCTTCTTCGAAGCAGTTTTCTTAACCATTTTCAGCTCCTACCTTACTTCAACGACTTAATAGATTTCTTACCAGCAATTGAAACAGCAGGACCCTTACGCGTTCTAGCGTTAGTGTGCGTTCTCTGTCCTCTAAGTGGTAAACTTCTTCTGTGACGGATTCCTCTGTAGCAACCAAGGTCTTTCAATCTTTTGATATTAAGACCAATTTCTCTACGAAGGTCACCTTCAACGGTGAAATCTTCTTCTAAAATTTTACGAATGGTTTGAACTTCTTCTTCAGTAAGATCATTCGAGCTTTTGTTGGCATCAACGCCAGCTTTCTCAAGAACTTCTAGGGCGACAGATGGTCCAACGCCGTATAAGTATCTTAAGGCAACTCTCATAACCTTATTTCTAGGAATATCAACACCAAGAATTCTAGCCATAGCTACACTCCTATTTTAAGGGATTAACCTTGTTTTTGTTTGTGTTTAGGGTTCTTCTTACATACAACACGCAAAACGCCTTTTCTTTTAACGATTTTGCAGTCTTTACAAATTTGCTTAACCGAAGCTCGTACTTTCATTTCAACTTCCTTTGCTTTCCGCTATCTACCTTTACTACGGTAAGTAATGCGACCTTTAGTAAGGTCATACTTAGATATTTCAACGAGAACTTTGTCCCCAGGCAAAATTTTAATAAAGTGCATTCTCATCTTCCCACTAATGTGCGCAATTACACTGTGCCCATTTGGGAGTTTCACTTTAAACTTAGTATTGGGCAGAAGTTCAGTTACTTCACCCTCTACTTCGATGACTTCTTTATCTGCCATAGAATACAATAGCCCTTTTTCGCGTCTAGCCTATATATACGGTTATACACCTTTATGCAAGCCCGACGACAAAAGTAATATAAATAGTTACAAAATTATTCTGTAATAGCTCTAAGAGCCTTAAAAACCTCATCTGGTGCCTGAGAGGCATCTACTCTGGCCAAGCGACCAGTGCTCTCATAGTGCGCCAAAACGGGCTCAATTGTTTCCTTAAAAACTTGAAGACGTGTTTTAACAGTCTCTTCATTGTCATCTTTTCTTTGCGTTAAGGAAGAACCACAAAGATCACATACGCCCTCTGTTTTAGGGGCTTTGCTCAATAGGTTGTAAATCTCTCCACAACCTGAGCAAGTTCTTCTATTTGTTAGCCTTGCTGCTAACATATCAAGGTCAATCTCAAAGTAAACAGCTTTGCTTGACGCCTCTTTAATAACGACTTCATCTAGTAGCTTTGACTGCTCCCCATTACGAGGAAATCCATCAAAGATATAAGCATTCGAGCTTAAATCACAGTTAGCATTGAGGAGTTCTAGGACAGTATTGTCATCCACTAACTTACCAGCGTCCATAATCCCCTGAACTCGTTGACCAAGCTCAGATCCGGACTTAATTTCTTTTCTTAGGAGTTCACCTGTCGAGATATGGTTGTAACCAAGCTCACTTACTAGGCGTGAAGCTTGTGTACCTTTTCCCGAGCCAGGAGCACCTAAAAGAATAAGCTGTGGTTTCATACTTTAGAACCTTCTATTAGCGCCTTTGTATTTCCCCTTAGACTTGTAAGAGGTTTCATACTTATCGGCATACATAAATGACTGAATGTTCATCATTACCCTAATCGAGACAGAAACAAGGATAAGCATCGCTGTTCCACCAAATCTCGTCTGTGCACCGCTTATCAATGTAGGGGTAATACAGATTACAACAAGAAAAATTGACCCAAAAAACGTTAGCCTATTGAGAAGATAGTCTAAGTATTCTTTCGTCTGCTTCCCTGGGCGATATCCAGGAATAAAAGCATTATTCTTCTGTAGCATTTCTGAGACTTTCTTGGTCTTAAACTGGATTGGCGCATAGAAGTAAGCCATATAAACAATGAGAAGACCAAAAAGGACATTGAATAGTAGCTGTCCAGGATAGAGTGATTGCTGGATTTGATCAACATAAGGCTTTACCCAAGACTCAGCAGGAACAAAACTAGCAAAAGTAGCTGGTGCAGCAAGTAACGAAGAGGCAAGGATGGCTGGCATTACACCACCAGTATCAACTCTCATTGGTAGAGTTTGAGTCCCACCATAAACACGATTGTGAACAACTTTTTTAGCATATTGAACTGGAATGCCTCTAAATGCTCTTTCAATAAAAGTAACGACATAGAAGGCTACAGCAATCACAACAAAGAAAAGGAGAAGGCTAAAGCCACTTAATTCGCCATTTCTAAAAAGTGTGAGCTTTTGAAAGATCTCTGTTGGTAACTCAACAGCAATACCTGCAAAGATAATCAACGAGACACCATTTTCTAAACCAAACTCAGTAATTCTCTCCCCTAGCCAAAGGAGGAACATGGTCCCACCTGCAAGAGTAATCATTGCTGTTAGTCTAAAGAGCATCCCTGGGTCTGGAATTACAGGAACTCCACCCTGGCTCTTGAAGGTCTCAAATACAGCGGCCATACCATAACCTTGCACACAGCAAAGAAGTACCGTCGCATAACGAGTCCATTTTTGAATTTTCTTATGTCCATCAGCATCTTCTTGGAGCTCAGCAAGCTGAGGAATAACTTCACCTAGCAGGCTAAAGATAATTGATGTTGTAATATAAGGCATGATTCCCAATGCGAGAATTGAGAATCGTTTGAATGCACCACCAGAGAAGGTATTGATAAGATCAAAGATCCCACCACCCGACTCAGCGAAATAAGACTGAACAGCAGCACCATTAACACCTGGAACAGGTATTTGGGCTGCCATTCGATATACAAAAAGTAATAAAAGGGTAAAGAAGATTTTTTTCTTTAGCTCTTCAATCTTTCCTTGAGCGGATGACATCTTTCTGGGTCCTTTTGTAGCAGATTATTCCTTAATCTCTCCACCGAGCTTTTCGATAGCTTCACGGGCAGATTTAGAAAACTTGCTTATGCTAACAAAAGTAAGCTTCTTTGTAAGCTCCCCATTTGCTAAAATTTTAACTGGAAGCTGCTTATTTGCACCCTTAATGAGACCTTTCTCAATAAGAGCTGCTTTAGTTACTTCCCCACCGTCAAATTTTGCATCGATCTGAGCAAGTGAAACTTCAGCGTAAACAGTCTTGAATGGTGCGTTAGAGAAACCTTTCTTAGGTAATCTCATATAAAGTGGCATAGCGCCACCTTCAAAACCAGTTCTAACACCACCACCAGCACGAGCTTTTTGGCCTTTATGACCTTTACCAGCTTGAGTACCTTGACCAGAACCTTGTCCACGGCCAATTCTTTTGATGTTACGGTGTGCGCCCTTTGGGCTTTTTAAGTTATTTAAAGTAAGCATAATTTCCTCTCGAACTTATTCAGCAACTTCCAACAGGTGAATGACCTTTTTAATCATGCCACGAACAGCGGGAGTGTTTTCTAATGTTTTAGATGATCCAGTTTTTCTTAAACCTAGACCTTTTACACATGCCTTTTGCTTGTCAGTACAGCTAATAACACTTTTTTTCAACGTAACTGTAATTGTTTTACTAGTCATTTTTATATCCTAATTAAAGTCTAAGGCCCTTAGCCTCTTTTCCTCTAACTTTTGCAATATCTTCTACTGATCTAAGATCAGAGAGAGCTGTAAAAGTCGCCTTAACAACATTATGAGGATTTGTACCTCTTAGCGATTTTGTAAGAACATCTCTTACACCAGCAAGCTCTAAAATTGCACGACATGCACCAGCAGCCTTAACACCTGTACCTTGAGCAGCAGGCTTAAAAAGGATCTTACCAGCATCAAATTCACCTAGAATTTCGTGAGGAATAGTTCCTCCATCTAGTGGAACGTGAATTAGGTTCTTTTGTGCAGCTTGAGTAGCTTTTCTGATTGCCTCAGGAACCTCTTTCGCTTTCCCAAGTCCAAAACCTACTCTACCTTTCTTATCACCAACGATCATAAGGGCAGAGAAAGAAAATCTACGACCACCCTTAACAACCTTAGCAACACGGTTAACGGCAACAACTCTTTCTTCGAATTCAGGAGCTACTGTAGGAGCCTTTTTTCTAGGAGCTTGAGAACGTTTCTTCCCTTTTCCTTCAGACTTCTTCCCTGTCGCTTCAGCTTTAACTTCAGTATTTTCAGTATTATTTTCTTCGCTCATATCTTTCCTCAAGGATTAAACTTGAATTCCGTTTTCTCTAATTGAATCAGCAAGGGCTGCAATTACACCGTGATACTTGTATCCAGATCTATCAAAAACAACAGACTCAATCTTTTGTTCCTTTAGGCCTTCAGCAATTTTTGCTCCAACAAGCTTAGCACCGTCTTTATTTGCTTTAGCTTCAACACCTTTCTTACCAAAAGTCTGGACAGAAAAGAGAGTCTTGCTTTCTTCGTCATTAATAACCTGAACAAATAGGTTCTTGCTAGACTTAGTTACACAAACTCTTGGTCTTGAAGAATCACCAATAAGAGTCTTTCTAATCGAAAGTTTTCTTCTTAGTCTTTTTCTCGCAGATTCGCTTTTTAGTTTTCCGTTTGGCTTTCTCATAATTTTTATCCTACAACCTTTACCGCTTACTTCTTGCCACCGGTCTTACCAGCTTTTCTAATGATATGCTCATCAGCATACTTAACACCTTTACCTTTATATGGCTCTGGTGGTCTGAATGAGCGAACCTTAGCTGCAACAAATCCAACTAGTTCTTTGTTTGCACCGCTGATATCGATTACGTTTTTAGTAACTTTTGCACTAACACCCTCTGGTAGACTGTACTCAATAGGGTGAGAATAACCTAAGTTAAGAGTCAGTGTTGAGCCACTTACCGCAGCTTTATAACCAACCCCATTAAACTCAAGAGTTTTCGTGAAACCAGTTGTAACACCAGTAACCATGTTGTTGATAAGAGTTCTTGCAGTACCCCACATTGAAACGGCCTTTTTAGACTCATCAATAGGTGTAACTACAACTTCTTTATCTTTTAGCTCAATATTTACATTCTCAGAAAAAGTATAATCAAGCTGTCCGTTTGGACCTTTAACGCTGACATGCGTTCCATTCACTTTCACTTCAACTTTGTCTGGTAAACCAACAGGCATCTTTCCAATACGTGACATCGTTATTTCCTCTTTTTATCAGTAGTGATTACCATACACTACAAAGTATTTCTCCACCGACCTTCTTGTCCTTAGCTTCTCTTGTACTCATTACACCCTGAGATGTTGAGATAACAGAGATACCAAGACCACTAAGTACCTTAGGCATTTCTCTATAACCACGGTACTGTCTTAGACCTGGCTTCGAGTATCTTTTAAGACCAACAATAGCGTTATCTTTAAAAAGAACTTTAATTCTAATATCCGCTTTTTCTTTTGCGATAATTTTGAAAGAACGAATATAACCTTCATCTTTTAAAACTTTACAAACGTTCGCCTTAAGCTTACTCGCTGGGAACTCTACACGGTCATGACCTGCCTGAAGGGCATTTCTCATTCTCGTTAGCATATCTGCAATAGGATCTGTCATCATAATACTACTCTCCGTCCTTACCAGCTTGACTTAGTTACGCCAGGAATCATCCCTCTTAGGGCCAACTCTCTAAATTGAATTCTTGATAAGCCAAAGGCTCTATAATATCCGCGTGAACGTCCAGTGAGCTCACAACGGTTTCTAACTCTGTTTTCACAAGCATTTCTTGGAAGCGATTGAAGCTTAAGCTGAGCTTCAAATCTTTCTTCTTCAGAAAGTTTTTCATCTCTTACTTTCTTACGAAGTTCTTTTCTCAAAGCAAGTTGCTTTTGAGATTGCTTCTTTCTTTTGTTGTTTTTAACGGTTACTGCTAATCTTGCCATCTCAATACACCTTATTTTCTGAAAGGCATGCCAAAGTGAGTAAGTAGCTCACGGCCTTCTTCATTATTATTTGCTGTTGTTACGATAGAAATCCCCATGCCTCTAACTTTGTCAATTTTGTCGTAGTTAATTTCTGGGAAAATAATCTGCTCTTTAAGACCAAGAGTGTAGTTACCTTTACCGTCAAATGCCTTACTAGAAACACCACGGAAGTCACGTACTCTTGGAAGAGAAATTGAAATTAGTCTATCAAGGAATTCGTACATTTTTTCGCCACGTAGAGTAACTGATGCACCAAGTGCCTGACCTTCTCTTACCTTAAATGAGGCAATTGACTTTTTAGCCTTAGCTGTAACAGCTCTTTGTCCAGTGATTGCAGCAAGATCTGCCTTGATGCTTTCAACAACTTTTGAGTTTGTTACACAGTCTTTTGTTACACAATTAACGATAACTTTTTCAATTTTAGGAATTTGATTTGGATTATTGTATCCAAACTTATCCTGCATAGCTTTTTTAATTTCGCTATCGTATTTTTCTCTTAATCTACTCATAATAGCCTCAATATCCCTTAGCTGAGTTCGCTTCCACAAGCGACTGCAACTCTTACCTTCTTTCCATCTTTGCTTTCAATTCTTACTCTAGTAGCCTTTTTTGTCTTAGGACTAACAACAGCAATATTTGAAACATGAAGAGGTCTCTCTACTTCAGCAAAACCACCTGATGGATTTTCCTGAGAGGGCTTTAGAGCTTTTTTTACTAGGTTAATGCCAGTAACAATCACTTCATTTTTCTTGCTATTGATTTTGACTACAGATCCGGTTTTACCCTTATCTTTTCCAGCAATTACAATAACTTCATCATTCACTTTTAGCTTTTGCATATCTCAACCTTATTAATAACCTTATAGTACTTCTGGTGCCAAAGAGCAGATCTTTGTAAAGTTACGACCACGTAACTCTCTCGCTACAGGTCCAAAAATACGTGTACCAACAGGCTCGTTGTTTGGATTTAAAATAACAACACTGTTCTTATCAAAACGAATATAAGATCCATCTTCTCTTCTAATAGGGTAAGATGTTCTTACAATAACAGCTTTCTTAACGTCGCCTTTCTTAATCTTTCCACCTGGAAGAGCTTGTTGAACGGCAACAACAATAATATCGCCAAGACCTGCGCTCATTCTTTTTGAACCGCCAAGTACTTTTACACACTTAACAACTTTCGCGCCTGAATTGTCTGCTACATCTAGCTTTGTCTGCATTTGGATCATGATTCTATCTCCGCAACCACTTTAACTTTAGTTTCTTAGTTAATACTAAGGAGCTCCCACTTCTTCTTCTTAGAGAAAGGACGTGATTCAATAATTGTAACTCTGTCGCCAGCTTTAGCTTTATTGTCTACATCATGAGCATGGTACTTCTTAGACTTAGATACGAACTTGTTATAAGTTCTGTGCTTAAATCTTCTCACAACGTTTACAACAATTGTCTTGTCGTTAACGTCACTTACCACTACACCGTAAAGCTTTCTCTTAAATTTTGTGTTTTCTACAGTCATCTTAGTACCCTATTCTTATTTCTTAGCTGCTTTAGCTGTTAAGAGTTTTGCAATATTCTTCTTAAGTACTTTGAGATTGTGTGGCTTTTCTAAACCAGTTGTAGACTTTTCCATCTTCATAGTGAAGATTTCTCTTCTCATCTCATTCACTTTTGTATCAATCGCAGCAGCATCTAAGTCTTTAATTTCGTTATATTTTAGAACGTCAGCCATGTCTTCCTCTCAGTCGCCGTACTAGTTGGCGGCTTCAGTTGTAGCTTTTTTAATAATTTTCGTTTTTACAGGTAGCTTGTAACATGCAAGTTTCAATGCTCTCTGTGCAAGATCATGGTCTAAGTGACTGATTTCAAATAGAACACGACCAGGCTTAATTACAGCAACCCAGCTATCTGGAGAACCCTTACCTTTACCCATACGGACTTCAGCAGGTTTCTTTGTTAGTACCTTATCTGGAAAAATCTTAATCCAGACGTTACCACCCCTCTTAATTTTACGGGTCATAGCGATACGAGCAGCTTCAATTTGGCGGTTCGTTATATACCCACATGATGTTGCTTGTATAGCAAAATCACCGAAGGTTATAGTATTTCCACGGTAGGCCTTACCTTTCATACGACCTTTCTGTTGTTTACGCCATTTTACCTTTTTGGGACTTAGCATTTTCTACCTCAACCTAATCTATTGTCGTCAACTGGATTTACTTACTTGTAAATCTCTCCCTTATATACCCATACTTTCACACCGATAATCCCATATGTTGTCTGGGCTTCAGCTGTATTGTAATCAATATCAGCTCTAAGAGTGTGAAGAGGGACCTTTCTCTCTGAATATCCTTCAGCACGTGCCATTTCAGCTCCACCAAGACGGCCAGCAGTTCTAACACGGATACCTTTAACACCAGCTCTAAAGGCTGATTGGATAACTTTTTTCATCGCTCTACGGAAAGCAACACGTTTCTCAAGCTGAGAAGCGATATTTTCCGCGATAAGCTTAGCGTCTGCATCAGGTCTCTTAACTTCAGCAATGTTGAAGATAAGTGTTCCTGTAGTAAGTTTCTTAAGGTCATTTCTGATCTTTTCGATCCCTGCACCTTTCTTACCGATAGCAACACCAGGTTTTGCTGTGTAAACAGTAACCTTTACCTGATCACTAGTTCTTGCGATATCTACACTGGCAACAGAAGCATTCTTCATGTTCTTTTCAATGTACTTTCTGATCGCAAGATCTTCTTGAAGAGTCTTCGCATAGGTAGCTTTATCAGCGTACCAGTTGGAATTCCAACCCTTAATGTAACCTAATCTGAACCCATATGGATGTACTTTTTGTCCCATAACTATTCCTATGCTTCCTTCATTTCAACTGTAACGTGACTAGTTCTTTTTCTTACTCTAAAAGCGCGGCCTTGAGCTCTTGGCTGAATTCTCTTAAGAGTAGGTCCTTCGTTAGCAAATACTGTGCTGATAACAAGGTTATCAATGTCGTATTTTTCTGAGTCTGCTGCAATGGCAAGTCCGCTATTGATAAGCTTCGTTAGCATGATTGCAATTTCTTTTTTCTCAGAGAAACGAAGAATCTTAAGTGCTTCAGACGCTTTCTTATCTCTAATAAGATCGCAAACCTGTCTTACTTTTCTAGGTGC
Organism: uncultured Bacteriovoracaceae bacterium; assembly: GCA_950054155.1. Taxonomy (GTDB): domain Bacteria; phylum Bdellovibrionota; class Bacteriovoracia; order Bacteriovoracales; family Bacteriovoracaceae. The sequence continues at coordinate 110,000 of CATLOT010000001.1, read as the reverse complement.
AATTCCAACTCTACTGTTTTTTACTACAATGGCCATGATCCGGCTCTCCTATTAATCAACTTCTACTTTTTCTTCTTATCTGCACCGTGACCGTTGAAAGTACGAGTCAGTGCAAATTCACCTAGCTTGTGTCCAATCATATTGTCAGTAACATAAACTGGAATAAACTTTTTCCCATTATGTACTGCAAACGTAAGTCCGATGAACTCTGGTACGATTGTTGAACGACGTGACCAAGTTTTAATTACTTTGTTTGACTTATTTGCATCGTCAGCGGCTGCTAGAACCTTATTCATAAGTGACGTATCTACAAATGGTCCTTTTTTAAGTGAACGGGCCATATTAACTTCTCCCTAATTACTTTCTACGCTTTACGATGTAGCGGTTAGTTCTCTTATTCTTTCTTGTTTTATAACCCTTAGTTGGCATACCCCAAGGAGTAACTGGGTGACGTCCACCTGAAGTTCTCCCTTCACCACCACCATGTGGGTGATCAATTGGGTTCATAGCAACACCACGAACACCTGGACGAATACCAAGTTTTCTAGATGCACCTGCTTTACCAAGGTTTCGCTTCTCATGGTCAATATTTCCAACTTGACCAATTGTCGCTCTACAATCTTGCTTAACTCTTCTTAGTTCGCCAGATGGCATTCTTAGAAGAATCTCTTCTCCTTCCTTTGCCATAACTTGAACATAAGCACCTGCTGAACGAGCCATCTGGCCACCAGCACCTGGGTGTAACTCTACGTTGTGAACGAGTGTACCAACAGGAATATTCTTTAGTTGCTTTGAGTTGCCAACTTTAATATCAGCTTCTGCTGAAGAGATGATTACATCACCAACTTTAAGTCCTTGTGGTGCAAGGATGTAAGTTTTAAGGCCGTCAGCGTAAGCAAGTAGAGCAATATTACATGTTCTATTTGGATCGTAAGAAATCGCCTTAACAGTTGCAGGAATATTTTCCTTATTTCTTTTAAAGTCGATAACTCTGTAACGTCTCTTAACACCACCGCCCTTATGACGAGTTGTAATACGACCAGCATTATTTCTACCAGCTTTTGACTTCAAAGAACCGATAGCAGACTTTAAAACTTTTGCACCTTTTGTAAGGTCAGCACTGTTTACAACTGCTTTTTCTCTTTGAGATGGAGTTGTTGGCTTAAATTTTTGAATACCCATTTTTCTATCCTTATCTCAAGACTTCTTAAACGCCTTTAAAAAACTCAATCTTTTGACCTTCTGCCAACTGAACATAAGCTTTCTTAGTCTTAGAAGTTCTTTTTACAAATCTTCCAGCTCTTTTTAGCTTACCAGGGAGAATGCTTGTCTTAACGTTAAGTACCTTAACGTTGTAGAGAGTTTCTACTGCGTTCTTAATTTGGTTTTTATTAGCTTTTAAATCAACGATAAAACCATACCTATTAGTAGCTTCACCAATGATTGATGTTTTCTCAGTAATAAGTGGTTTTTGTAGTACTTCTTCTAATACGGCCATAATTACACCAATCTATTTAGCAATGTTTCCAATGCTTGTTTTTCAATTACTAGGTTCTCATACTTAACAGCAGCATAGATGCTAAAGTGCTCTACAGGAAGAGAAGTCGCCCACTGTAAGTTACGAGCAGCTTTAAGAGCTGGATCGTTCTTATCTTGAGTAACAACTAATGCTGGTAGAAGACCTTTATCGTTAAGAGTCTTGAACATATCTTTAGTTTTCCCAGTAGACTCAAAACTATCAACAACTGTTAACTTGCCCGCTTGAAGCTTGTCAGCAATGATTGATTGAAGAGCTACCTTCGTTACCTTCTTATTAACCTTTTGGTCGTAGTTTCTTGGCAATGGGCCAAAAACTCTAGCACCACCAACCATAAGACCTGAACGGCTTGTACCTTGACGAGCACGACCAGTACCTTTTTGCTTAAATGGTTTAGCACCACCACCGCTTACAAAGGCTCTTGTCTTAGTAGAGTGAGTACCTTGTCTACGGCCTGCTAGTGTCGCTTTCACAACCTGATGAACCGTAGCTTCTTTAATATTTTCAGCATTGAGCTCAACGTTTGTTGAAAGCTTTCCTGCATCTTCGAATTTGGAGTTAAGAACTGTTATATCAGTCATCGCTTTATCCTCTTAACTTGCTTATTATTTTTTTACTGCTTTAGAAATTTTTACCCAGCTATTCTTCGCACCAGGAACAGAACCTCTAATTAGCATGTAACCCTTGTCAGCATTAACCTCAACAACTTGTAGGTTTTGTACTGTCTTTACTTCACAACCCATGTGACCAGGCATCTTCTTGTTCTTCCATACTTTACCAGGAGTCGCTCTGTTACCGATTGAACCTGTTGTTCTATGGAATTTTGAACCGTGTGATGCTGGACCACCAGCAAAGTTGTAACGCTTGATTACACCCTGAAAGCCTTTACCTTTAGACTTACCAGTTACATCAATAAATGTTTGTGGAGCAAATGCTGATAGTGCAACTTCTTTACCTAGAGCGTCTGCCGAAACTCCGTCTGCTTTAATTTCAGCAAACTTAGTAAGACCAAGTTTTACATTGGCTTTTGCAAGTCTTCCCTTTGTTGGCTTGTTAACAAGCTTATCTCTTTTTGCTTGATAACCAACTTGGTAAGCTTCATAACCGTCTTTCTCTGCTGTCTTAACTTGAGTAATGTAATTTGGCTCAAGCTTAATAACAGTTACAGGAATGTGGTTACCTGCCTCGTCAAAAATACGAGTCATTCCAGCTTTAATACCGTAAAAGGAAGATAGTTCTACAGCGGTCGCTGCATTTTCTTTAGAAGTGTTTTCCGCAGTCTCTTCGACTGACTTCGTTTCTTCGGTCATTCATCCTCCACAGCATCACCCTGACTTCAGGGATGCGTGCATGGGTTAATAATTTAAATATGGGGCCGAAACCCCGATTTTTCTATTTAGTACTTAATTTCAACATCAACACCTGAAGACAGGTCAAGCTTCATAAGGCTGTCAACGGTTTGTTGTGTTGGATCGACGATATCGATCAATCTTTTGTGAGTTCTCATTTCGAACTGTTCACGAGACTTTTTGTTTACGTGAGGTCCACGTAGAACTGTAAACTTGTTAATTTCTGTTGGTAGTGGAATAGGACCCGCAACACGTGCTCCGGTTTCCTTTGCCGTCTGTACAATTTCATTAACAGAATTATCTAACAACTTGTGATCGTACGCTCTCAACTTGATTCGCAATCTTGACGCTTTCATCTTCAACCTATTCCTAATTTTTTTTGAAGCACACTTGTAAATTTTTTGTGGCCCAATGTCAAACTTTTTTAACCTTTTTTTATGCTAGGCCGCATTTTTTTTAGGGGTCGGCGGCCACGACCCCGTAAGTCACTGAAACTACGAAATGATATCAGAAACAGTACCAGCTCCGATAGTACGTCCACCTTCGCGAATCGCGAACTTAAGACCTTTTTCCATCGCAATTGGAGTGATCAATTCTACTTCAAAAGAAGTGTTGTCACCTGGCATTACCATCTCAACACCTTCTGGAAGCTTGATTGATCCAGTTACGTCTGTTGTTCTGAAGTAGAACTGTGGACGGTAACCTTTGAAGATTGGAGTGTGACGTCCACCTTCGTCCTTAGAAAGGATATAAACTTCACCTTTGAAGTGCTTGTGTGGCTTTACTGAACCTGGCTTACAAAGAACCTGTCCACGCTCAACATCTTCACGCTTCGTACCACGAAGAAGAAGACCTACGTTGTCACCTGCTTGACCTTGATCAAGAAGCTTACGGAACATCTCTACACCTGTTACTGTCGTCTTTACAGTGTCGCGAATACCAACGATCTCTACTTCTTCGTTAACATTTACGATACCACGCTCAATACGACCTGTTACAACCGTACCACGACCTGAGATCGAGAATACGTCTTCTACTGGCATCAAGAAAGTAAGATCAACATCACGTGCTGGCTCTGGAATGTAGCTATCTACTTGATCCATAAGCTCACGGATCTTAGCTCTACCAATATTTTCGTCTCTGTCTTCTACTGCAGCAAGTGCTGAACCAGCTACGATTGGAATATCGTCACCTGGGAAGTCGTAAGAAGAAAGAAGCTCTCTAATTTCCATTTCTACGAGCTCAAGAAGCTCTTCATCATCAACCTGATCAACTTTGTTCATGAAAACAACAATTGCAGGTACGCCAACCTGACGTGCGAGAAGGATGTGCTCACGTGTTTGTGGCATTGGTCCGTCTGCTGCTGAACATACGAGAATCGCACCGTCCATCTGAGCTGCACCAGTAATCATGTTCTTTACGTAGTCAGCGTGTCCGGGACAATCAACGTGCGCGTAGTGACGAGTTTTTGTTTCGTACTCTACGTGTGCTGAGTTAATTGTAATACCACGTGCTTTTTCTTCTGGAGCCGAGTCAATGTCTGCATAGTCTCTAGCCGCTCCACCGTTGTCTGCCGCCATTGTCATAGTAATTGCCGCTGTTAGCGTCGTCTTACCATGGTCAACGTGACCGATCGTTCCGATGTTTACGTGGGGTTTACTTCTGTCAAATTTTTCCTTAGCCATTACTAATCTCCTCTAAATATAAATACCTTTTGACTCTAATACTTTCTTTGCAAGATTCTTTTCAACAATTTGATACTTCAAAAACTCCATGGAGAAGCTAGCTCTTCCTTGGGATTTTGATCTCAGGTCCGTACTGTAACCAAATAGTTCAGACAAGGGAACCTCGGCATCAATGAGCTCTTTATTCTGCTTGGCACCCATACTGCTAATATGACCACGCTTTTGATTAATATCTGAAATGACATCTCCCGTGTAATCTGCAGGAGTGACAATTTCAAGACTCATAATCGGCTCTAAAAGCTCAAGAGTCGACTTTCTTACCGCATCCATAAAGGCTTGTGAAGCAGCAATTACATAAGCAACCTCAGAGCTCTCTTCCTCGTTAAATTTTGCCTCTAACAGTGTCACCTTTAAGTTGATAAGAGGATAGCCCGCAAGAGCACCGCCTGGAGCAGTGTCACGAATACCTTTTTCAATAGCTGCAATATAATCTTCCGGTAGATTTTTCTTTGTAAGCTCAGTCTCAAAGACAATTTGGCCATCACAATCAAAAGGCTCTACTCTTACCTTGGCATGCCCAAACTGCATTTTCCCAGCTTGTTCTTTATTAAATAGGTTCTCTGCTTCAGTTGGTTGCGATATCGTTTCTCGATAAGACACTTGAGGCTTACCTACGTTCACACCTACTTTAAACTCACGTTTAAGCCTATCAGCGATAATTTCAAGATGGAGCTCACCCATTCCAAAAATGAGAAGTTGTCCTGTCTCTGGATTATTTCTATAACTAAAACTTGGGTCTTCAATTTGAAGCTGATCAAGAGTCGCCAAAAGTTTCTTTTCATCAGCTGCAGTTTTTGGTTCGATCGCCACTGAGATAACGGACTCCGGAAAGTCCATAAGATCAAAGATAATTGGCTTATGATCAGTACAAAGAGTTTCACCCGTTGTTGTGAACTTCATCCCAGAAAGGGCAACAATATCACCCGCCTTAGCAGTTTCGAGCTCAGTTCTTTTATCTGCGTGCATTTGAAGAATTTTATTAACTCTTTCTTTTTTCTTTTTGAGAGGGTTGTGAATATTTTGGCCAACTTTAATTTCACCAGAATAAATTCTCACATAAGTTAATAATCCAACAAAAGGATCCGTCGTAATTTTAAAGGCTAAACCTGAAAACAGCTCACCTACTTCAGGCTTTCTTGTCATTTCAGTTTCATTATCTTTTGCACTCACACCTTTTACTTCGCCACGATCCAAGGGAGAAGGTAAATAGTCCCCAATAGCGTCTAAAAGGGGCTGTACGCCTTTATTCTTAAAAGCAGAGCCACAGAGTACAGGAATAAAAAAGTCTTGAATGGTAGCTTTTCTAATAACTGCTTTTACTTCCTCAACACTTAGGTCTTCGCCTCCTAAATATTTTTCAGCAAAGTCATCATCATAATCGGCGAGGGTTTCAATTAGAGTTTCGCGTGCAAGTTCAGCATCATCCCTTAACTCCGCTGGTATATCTTCTGATACGACAGAGGCACCAAGGTCTTCAGATTTAAATCTCTTGGCCGTCATTTCAACTAAATCAATAATTCCGTCAAACTCATCTTCAGCGCCAATAGGAAGCTGAATTGGAGCGGCGACTTTATTGAGCTTTGATTTAATTTCTTCAACACAATTATTAAAGTCGGCGCCGACACGATCCATCTTATTACAAAATGCAAGCCTAGGAACCTTGTATCGATCAGCCTGGGCCCATACTGTTTCAGACTGTGGCTCGACACCATGAACTGAGTCAAAGACGCCTACAGCACCATCAAGGACCCTTAAAGCCCTTTCAACTTCAATCGTAAAATCAACATGCCCGGGAGTATCAATAATGTTAATAGTCTCAGACTTCCACTTACATGTTGTTGCTGCAGAGGTAATAGTAATTCCTCTTTCTTGCTCTTGAACCATCCAGTCCATCGTTGCAGCACCATCATGAACTTCACCGATTTTGTAATTCTTTCCAGTGTAATAAAGAATTCTTTCGGTTGTCGTTGTTTTACCGGCATCAATATGGGCCATAATCCCAATATTACGGATATTTTCCAAGTTCTTAGACATATAAAATCACTTGATTAAAAGTAAAAAAAAAGGCTTCTCGAGTATAAAACCAAAGAAGCCTTTTAAAAATGCAAAAATTAAAAAGAAATTACCACTTAAGGTGAGCAAACGCCTTGTTGGCCTCAGCCATTTTGTAAACGTCCTCTCTCTTCTTAACAGAGCCACCACGACCACCAGCTGCATCGATAAGCTCGTCAGCTAGTTTGTCAGTCATAGTTTTACCGTTTCTCGCACGTGCGTAGTCACGGAGCCATCTGATAGCAAGAGATTGTCTTCTGTTTGGACGAACCTCAACTGGAATTTGGTAAGTAGCACCACCGATACGACGAGACTTAACCTCTACTGCTGGCTTAACATTTGAAAGAGCTTTCTTAAAAAGCTTAAGTGGCTCTTCACCTGTTTTTGATTCTGCTAGTTCTAGAGCCCCGTAGAAGATTTTCTCGGCTGTAGACTTCTTTCCACCGTACATAAGAGCGTTGATGAACTTAGTTACAACAACGTCTTGGAAACGTGGATCAGGTAATACTTGACGGGGTTCTGCTCTATGCTTACGACTCATAAATACTCCTTCTTCACCCAGATCAAATCTGGATTACTCTCTTTAACCCAAGAGTCAGGCTAAAGAGTAATTTTAAAATTAATCTTATTTCTTAGGTTTTTTAGCACCGTACTTAGAACGACGCTGACCTCTTTTATCAACACCAGTGGCATCAAGTGCACCACGAACAGTGTGATAACGTACACCTGGAAGGTCTTTTACCCTTCCACCTCTGATAAGAACAATACTGTGCTCTTGGAGGTTGTGCCCTTCACCACCAATATATGAAGTAACTTCAAATCCTGATGTTAAACGAACACGACAAACCTTTCTCATCGCTGAGTTTGGTTTCTTTGGTGTTGTCGTGTAAACACGAGTACAAACACCACGTCTTTGGGGACATGCTTTTAGTGCCGGAGACTTGGTCTTCTCGAACTTGTCTTTACGGCCTTTTCTGATCAATTGATTAATAGTAGGCATCCTACAGCTCCTTCCTACGATTCACTTCTACTTTCGCTACTAGTAAATACATAAACTAGCTAGTTGATGTAGCACACCAAACTAGCTAGCACAAGTTAATTAAAACATCAGTGTAACTGATTCCTCATTATTTTCTTCTGTCGCGTCACTAACGGCTGCGTCAAAGTCTCTGTAACGAGATAGACCCGTTCCAGCAGGGATTAGACGACCCATAATAACGTTTTCCTTCAGGCCACGAAGAGCATCTCTCTTACCTTCAAGCGCAGCTTGTGTAAGAACTTTTGTTGTCTCCTGGAATGAAGCGGCAGAGATGAAAGACTCTGTCGTTAAACTAGCTTTCGTAATACCAAGAAGAAGTGATCTTGCTTGGGCAGGTTCTCTGCCTTCAGCTTCGAGCTTCTCATTGAGTTCAGCTAGCTCGCCCTTAGTGATTGTGTCACCAATAACCAAGCTTGAGTCACCGATTTCAGTTACTTCTACTTTCTTAAGCATCTGAGAAACGATTACCTCGATGTGCTTGTCATCGATTTTCACACCTTGAAGGCGGTAAACTTCTTGAATTTCATCTACGATGTAACGAGCAAGTTCCTTAATACCTTTTACACGAAGGATATCGTGTGGGTTAGAAGGTCCATCCATAATTGGCTCACCAGAGCGAACGTAGTCACCTTCGTTTACAACTACAAAGCGACCTTTAGGGACAGAATAAGTTACAGGCTCTGATCCATCATCAGGCTTAATAATAATACGACGGCTACCTCTAAGCTCTGGACCAAACTCAACAGTACCTGCTACGTCAGAAATCTGTGCAGCATTTGCTGGTTTTCTTGCCTCGAATAGCTCCGCAACTCTTGGAAGACCACCCGTAATATCTTTTGTTTTTGTCGTTTCACGAGCAACTTTAGATAGTGCCATACCGGTACTAACATTTTCGCCTTCCTGAACCATGATATTGGCACCAGTCTGGAGACGGTAAGTTGCATATCTCTTAGTTCCAGGAACAAGAATTGGGTTACCTGAAGCATCCACAATCGAGATTCTTGGTTGTAGAGATGGGTCCTTAGACTCAGAAACAACTCTTGTTGTAAGACCAGTAACAGGATCAACTGCTTCATTGATAGTCTGACCAACAAGGATATCCTCAAATTTAATCGTACCTTCAACTTCTGTAAGGATTGGAATTGAGAAGGGGTCCCATTCGATGATCTTATCACCAACGTTAACCTCGTCACCTTCCTTGAAGAAGATCTTAGCGCCATAAACAGCAGGATATCTTTCTTTTTCAACACCAGTGTTATCTTTAATCAAGATCTCACCGACTTTGTTCATGATAATCATTCCGCCATCAGCAGTATTGGCCACTTTTACGTTATCAAAGTGGATGATACCGGCAGTACGGATCTCAGTCTTGTTAACCTGTGCACCAGCAGTTGCAGTACCACCAACGTGGAAAGTACGCATCGTAAGCTGTGTACCTGGCTCACCAATTGACTGAGCAGCAATAATACCAACTGTTTCACCGATGCTAACAAGAGTTCCTCTTGCAAGGTCACGACCGAAACACTTAGCACAGAAGCCGTATCTTTCTTTACAAGTAAGAACAGTTCTTACTTTAATCTGGTCAATTTCATGCTCTTTAAGAAGAGGGATATCCTTTTCTGTTAGCATGTAGCTTGATGGAAGAACTTCTTCACCGTCAGCGTTAAGGATTGGACCTGCGGTCACACGTCCCATAACTCTTTCAGTTACATCTTCAACAATCTCACCAGCTTCAATTCTAGAGTTAAGGATAATCCCATCAGTAGAACCACAGTCATAGTTACGGATAATACCATCTTGAGCAACATCAACAAGACGACGAGTTAGGTAACCAGAGTTAGCTGTTTTAAGGGCCGTATCAGCAAGACCTTTACGAGCACCGTGAGTAGAAGAGAAGTATTGAAGTACCGAAAGACCTTCACGGAAGTTTGAAGTAATCGGAGTCTCAATAATCTCACCAGACGGCTTGGCCATAAGACCACGCATACCAGCGAGCTGTCTCATCTGAGTTGTAGAACCCCTTGCACCTGAGTTTGCCATCATAAAGATAGCGTTGAACGATGGAGCTTCTTCAGTCTCACCTTTCTCATTTACAAAAGTATCTTTTGAGATCTTCTCAAGCATAACTTGAGTAAGCTTCTCATTTGTTTGTGACCAAACGTCGACAACTTTGTTGTATCTTTCACCGTTTGTAATAGAACCTTCGTTATATTCTTCGGTTACACGATCAACTTCAGCATAAGCGTCATTAAGAATCCCAACTTTATCTTCTGGGATAGTCATATCGTTAACGTTAATCGAGATACCTGCTTTCGTTGAGTAGTAGTACCCAAGTCTCATAAGAGCATCAGCAAGAAGAACAGTGTCCTTCTCAGTACCAACTCTGTAAGCAAGGTCAATCAACTTCCCAAGCTCTTTCTTCCCAAGAACTTTATTGATGTCCTTGTAGTTTAGACAGCTTGGAATAACGTTGTAGATGAAGGTTCTACCAACAGTTGTTTCAACGATTTCACCGTCAACACGAATCTTAATAGGTGCTTGAAGGTGAAGGTTTCCACTATGGAAGGCGAATTGTGCCTCTTCTTTTGAAGAAAATGTTTTCCCGTACCCACGAGCGAATGGACGTACTCGTGACATATAGTAAAGCCCGAGAACAATATCCTGAGAAGGTACAATGATTGGCGTCCCATCTTTAGGAGATAGAATATTGTTAGTCGACATTGCAAGAACACGACATTCAATTTGAGCCTCAAGAGAGAGAGGAACGTGAACCGCCATCTGGTCACCATCGAAGTCAGCGTTGAAGGCTGTACAAACGAGTGGGTGAAGCTGAATAGCTTTACCTTCGATAAGGACAGGTTCAAATGCTTGAATACCAAGACGGTGAAGAGTTGGTGCACGGTTAAGAAGAACTGGGTGCTCTTGAACAACTTCTTCAAGAATATTCCAAACTTCTTCTTTTTGCTGATCAACCATACGTTTTGCAACTTTAATTGTCGTACAGTGACCTTTTTCGATCAATTTATTGTAGATAAAAGGCTTGAAAAGTTCGAGCGCCATTAGCTTGGGAAGACCACACTGATGAAGTCTTAGGCTTGGACCAACAACGATAACCGAACGACCAGAGTAGTCGACACGTTTACCAAGTAGGTTTTGACGGAAACGACCTTGCTTACCTTTAAGCATATCTGAAAGTGATCTCAATGGACGCTTGTTAGCACCAGTGAATACTTTGCCTCTTCTTCCGTTATCAAAAAGAGCATCAACTGCTTCTTGAAGCATTCTCTTCTCGTTTCTGATAATGATTTCTGGTGCGTTTAGTTCCTTAAGTCTCTTGAGACGGTTGTTACGGTTAATAACACGTCTATAGAGGTCATTAAGATCAGAAGTTGCGAAACGTCCTGCCTCAAGAGGAACAAGTGGGCGAAGATCTGGTGGAAGCACAGGAACAACGTCCATCATGAACCACTCAGGCTTATTGTCTGACTTTAAAATTGATTCAACAACTTTTAGTCTTTTAATAAACTTCGTACGAGCCATTTCTGTCGTAGCATTTTGAAGTCCACGACGAAGCTCTTTATTTTCGATATCAAGGTCAACTTTTCTAAGAAGGTCTTTAACAACTTCTCCACCCATACCGGCTTCGAACTCAATACCTTGCTCTTTTAGCTCAAAGTACTGTTGCTCAGAGATCACCTGACCAACTTTAAGACCATTCTCAACTTCATCGGTTGCCGATTGAGTTACGATAAACGCTTCATAATAAAGAACTTTCTCAAGCTCTTTAAGAGTAAGGTTTAAAAGTGCCCCAAGCCTTGAAGGAAGTGAACGAAGAAACCAAATGTGAGCAACAGGAGCTGCAAGCTCAATGTGTCCACATCTTTCACGTCTTACTTTTGATAGTGTTACTTCAACACCACACTTCTCACAAACAACACCTCTGTGCTTCATACGCTTGTATTTTCCACAAATACATTCGTAGTCTTTGATTGGACCAAAGATTTTTGCACAGAAAAGGCCGTCTTTTTCTGGCTTGAAGGTTCTATAGTTAATTGTCTCTGGCTTTTTAACTTCACCAAAAGACCACTCACGGATTGTATCCGGAGAAGCCATCTTAATAGAGACGGCTTCTACGCTAATTGGATCTTTTGGTTTATCAAAAAAGTTTAAAAGGTCTTTCATTTTTTACCCTCAAAAATTAGTTAAAGCTTTCTTCTTCGTTATTCTCTTCAAGTTTCACATCAAGACATAGTGCCTGAAGCTCACGGATAAGAACGTTGAATGACTCTGGAAGACCAGGCTCTAAAACCTGCTCACCCTTAACGATTGACTCGTACATTCTTGTTCTACCGATCACATCATCAGACTTAACTGTGAGAAATTCTTGTAGAGTATAAGCTGCACCATAGGCTTCAAGTGCCCAAACTTCCATTTCCCCAAGTCTCTGACCACCAAATTGTGCTTTACCACCAAGAGGCTGCTGAGTAACAAGAGAGTAAGGACCTGTTGAACGAGCGTGAATTTTCTCATCAACAAGGTGGTGAAGCTTAAGCATGTACATGATACCGACTGTTACTTCTTCGGCGAATGCATCACCCGTTAACCCGTCAAAGAGAGTTGTTTTACCAGTCTCTTCAAGGTCAGCGAGGCGGAACATCTCACGGATATCCTCTTCTTTTGCACCATCAAAACATGGAGTTGCAAAGCGGACACCAGTGCCGAGTTGCTCAGCAATTTCACGAACACGTTTGTCAGAGGCCTTTTTCAAGAACTCTTTAACTTCGTCTGTTTTATAGATGTCATAGATGAAATCTTTTAGCTGGTGAATTTCAGCTTGTTCTTCCATCATGAGTTTAATTTTCTCACCAAGTCCACGACCGGCCCAACCTAAGTGGAGCTCAAGTAGCTGACCGATGTTCATACGAGAAGGTACACCAAGAGGGTTAAGAACGATCTCAACTGGAGTACCATCGGCGAGATATGGCATATCTTCTTGAGGAAGAACGTTCGAGATAACACCTTTGTTACCGTGACGACCGGCCATCTTATCACCAGGCTGAAGCTTACGCTTAATTGCGACGTAAACTGTAACCTTCTTGATAACACCAGGAGGAAGTTCATCGCCTCTATGAAGCATGGCGATTTCATCGTTGGCTTTTGTACGAACTCTGTTGATTCTATTTCTGATATCTGCGAAGTACTCAGAAAGTTTTTCTTCTAGCTCTGGTTGTAGTGGTAAGTAACCGATGAGTTCAAAAGGAATTCCTTTTAACGTATCAGCTGTTACTTCAACACCTTTTGCAAGAAGTTCTGTTGAGCCATCTTCAGAAACAAGCTTATCAGTTGTTGTAGCACCCTTAAGGAGCTTAGCAATCTGAGTAATCGCCGAGTTTTGAATTGCTTTAATCTCAATTCTTTCGTCTCTGCGAATAAGAGTTGTTTCTTGATCGATGATTTCTTTAGAGCGAGCATCAAGCTCAACACCCTCACGAGTGTAAACTTTCGCATCAATTACTGTACCACGTACAGATGAAGGTACTCTTAGAGAAGTATCTTTTACATCTCCTGCCTTGTCTCCGAAGATCGCTTTAAGAAGTTTTTCTTCAGGAGAAAGTTGAGTTTCACCTTTTGGAGTAATTTTACCAACAAGGATATCACCTGGCTTAATAATGGCACCTACGCGGATAATACCGGCTTCGTCGAGGTCAGCAAGAGCATCCTCAGAAACGTTTGGAATATCGCGAGTGATTTCTTCTTTACCAAGCTTAGTATCACGAGCTTCAACTTCAAAAGATTCAATATGCACAGAAGTGAAAACATCTCTTGCAAGAAGGTTTTCAGTGATCAGGATCGAGTCTTCGTAGTTGTAACCACCCCAAGGCATGAATGCCACAAGAACGTTTTGCCCAAGAGCAAGGTCACCAAGATGTGTACCTGGACCATCAGCAATAACCATTCCCTTCTTAACCGTATCGCCTTCTTTAACGAGAGCTTTTTGGTTGTTACAAGTATTTTGGTTAGTTCTTTGGTACTTGATAAGTTTGTAGATATCGACGCCTGACTCACCCTCTTGAAACTTATCTCTTTGGATAACGATTCTATTTGAGTCAACGAAGATAACTTTACCATCAGCTTTAGCAATCAAGATCGCACCAGAGTCACGGGCAACAACGGCCTCAACACCAGTACCAATGATTGGAGCATCAGTTTTCACAACAGGCACTGCCTGTCTCATCATGTTCGATCCCATAAGAGCACGGTTGGCATCATCATGCTCTAGGAATGGGATAAGAGATGTTGCAATCGAGATCATCTGGCTAGGAGAAACGTCCATAAGATCAATTTCTTCTTTCGAACGAATCGTAAAGTCACCAGAGTCACGAGAAGGAATGTGCTCCCCTCTTACTTTTCCATCTTTAATATGCTCAGTATCGATCTGAGCAATAACTTTTCCTTCTTCCTGGAAAGCAGTGAAGTATTTTGGCTCAGAAATAGTACGGTCTTCATTAACTACCTGGTAGGGAGTCTCAATAAAACCATATTCAGAAACACGTGCATATGTTGCAAGTGAAGTAATAAGACCAATGTTTGGTCCTTCTGGAGTCTCAACCGGACACATTCTACCGTAGTGAGTGGAGTGAACGTCACGTACCTCAAACCCAGCTCTTTCACGTGTAAGACCACCTGGCCCAAGTGCAGAGAGACGTCTCTTGTGAGTTACCTCAGAGAGTGGGTTCGTTTGATCCATAAACTGAGAAAGCTGTGAACTACCAAAGAATTCTTTAATAGAAGCAGCAACTGGCTTTTGGTTTACGAGATCGTAAGGCATCATTGTATCAATCTCTTGAATGGCCATACGCTCTTTTACAGCTCTTTCCATTCTCACAAGACCAACACGGAATTGATTTTCAAGAAGTTCACCTACGGCACGAACTCTTCTGTTACCGAGGTGATCGATATCATCAACTTTTCCTTTACCATTGTTTAGTTCAACAAGGTAACGAGCCGTCATAATAATATCGTCTCTAGTTAGAACAGTATTCTCAACAGGGATATCTGTTCCAAACTTGTAATTGATTTTCATACGACCAACTTTAGAAAGGTCGTATTTTTCCTCATTGAAGAAGAGATTCTCAAAGAGTGTATCTGCAGCTTCTAGAGTTGGTGGCTCACCAGGTCTTAGTCTTTCAAAAATCTTAATAAGAGCTTCTTCTTTTGAATCAGTCTTATCGAGAAGTAGAGTGTTTCTTACCTGATCACCGAAATTGATATTATCAATGTAGAGAACTTTTACTGAAGTTACGCCTGCTGCAAAAAGCTCTTGGATTTTTGCTTCAGAGAGAGCTTCGTTAGCGAGGCAAAGAACCTCACCAGTGTTCTCATCAAAAATATCCTCAGCAACAACTTTACCAACGATTTCATCAAGCTCAGCTTCAAGAGTGTTAATTCCTGCTTCTGTAACTTTACGGATAGAAGCTTTAGTAAACTTCTTACCTTTACGTACAAGTTGTTTTCCAGTTTTAGGGTCAAGGATATCTGTATTTGCACGAGTACCGTTAAGGAGGCTCATATCGAGCTCTCTAGTGTAGGTACCGTCTTTGTTAAACTTAATGACTTCTTTGTTGTAGAACATATCAAGTAGCTCAGGTGTCGAATAACCCATGGCCTTGAGAACTACAGTTGCGTGAAGCTTTCTCTTTCTATCAATTCTCGCAAAGAGAATGTTTTTGTGGTCGAACTCAAAGTCTAACCAAGAACCACGATGTGGGATAATACGTGCACTATAAAGGAGTTTTCCAGAAGAGTGTTTTTTACCACCGTCGTGCTCGAAGATAATCCCCGGAGATCTGTGTAGCTGAGAAACAATTACTCTTTCTGTTCCGTTGTAAACGAAAGATCCAGTTTCAGCCATGAGAGGAATATTACCGAGGTAAACTTCTTGCTCTTTAATAGAAGAAACTGTTTTTTGCTCGTTTCCATCTTTATCGACAGCTACATCATAGAAAACAAGTCTTACGATAACTTTAAGTGGAGCTTCGTAAGAAAGGCCTCTTTGACGACATTCTTTTACTGTATATTTTGGTTGTTCAAGTGCGTAGCTCACGAATTCTAGAGATACCGTCTTGTTGAAATCATAAATCGGGAAGACAGAATTAAATACTGCCTGAAGACCAATCATTTCTCTTTTCGCAGGAGGTACATCCTTTTGGAGAAATTCATCAAATGAATTGGTCTGGAGTCTCATTAGAGGAGGTGTTTCTAACACCGTTGGCACAGAGGAAAAGTTTTTTCGGAACCATTCGTTAGGCTTGAAAACCTGGGTCATTTCTAGTTCTCCTAGTAGAGAAGTTTGAGAAAATTTTATTCGTATAAACGCAAATAGGTGTGAAGATGACTTCCATCTTCACACCTTTTATTTTTTTAAGCAAATAATAAGCTGGGCTTACTTAAGCTCAACTTTAGCACCAGCAGCTTCAAGCTTCTTCTGGATTTCTTCTGCTTCTGCTTTCTCAACGTCTTCTTTAATTGGCTTAGGAGCACCTTCTACGAGCTCTTTAGCTTCCTTAAGACCAAGTCCAGTGATTGCACGAACTTCTTTAATAACGTTGATTTTCTTAGCACCCGCGTCAGCAAGTACTACAGTAAATTCTGTTTTCTCTTCAGCAGCAGCGCCACCAGCAGCTGCACCAGCTACTGCAACAGGAGCTGCAGAAACACCAAACTTGTCTTCCATTGTTTTAACAAGCTCAGCAAGATCGAGTACAGACATTTGAGAAATGTGATCAATTAGTTGTTCATTTGTAATAGACATTTTTTATCTCCAATTTTTTTAAAATTTTAACTTTCTAACCAATTTTTGTTCTTAAGCTTCAGCAGTTTCTTCTGAAGCAGTTTCAACCTTAAGGTCACCAGGCTTTTCAACACCCTGCTTCTCACACTCGTCTTTAATCGAGTTAGTAAGACGGGCAAAAGCGGATACAGGAGCCATCATAGTAGCAAGTACTGTACCAAGCATTTCGTCGCGAGAAGGTAGTTCAGCAAGAGCAGTAACTTGCTCAAGTGATAAGACCTCACCGTTTAAAATACCACCTTTAAGCTCTACAGCTTCGAATTCCTTCCCTGCTTCTTTCAAAGCTTTGGCCACAGCAGCAGCATCTTCAAAAGCGAATGCTAGTGCGTGCGGTCCTTTTAGATCGGCCACGATGGCCTCAGCAGCGGTTCCCTCAGCAGCTTTCTTAAAAAGCGTGTTACGAGTCACAACGATTTTACCCTGTGATTCGCGCACTTCCTTTCTAAGCTTAACTGCGTCGTTTGAACCAATGCCGATTAGATTGGTAAGAAAGACGGCTCTTGCGGCTTCAATGTCCGTTTTTAGCCCTGAGATAATCGCATCTTTCTCAGCTCTCTTCAACATAAGCACCTCCAGTGTTCGGAGGGAGATTTCTGGCAGGATTTATGGCTTTCGCCACCGGCCTTCATCAACCTCAAACAACATCAACATTTATAAAAAGGGGCAAATGCCCCCACAACTTATTTATTAGTTAGCAATTCCTAATGCCTCTTGAGTATCAAGAGCGATCCCAGGACCCATTGTTGTACTAAGAGTTAGTGTCTTAAGGTAAGTACCTTTAGAACTTGCTGGCTTAGCTTTAACAATTGCATTGATAATTGCATTTACGTTTTCACGAATCTTACCGTCTTCGAAAGACTTCTTTCCAACCGGAACGTGGATAATACCGTTCTTCTCAGTTCTGTACTCAACTTTACCAGCTTTTTGCTCAGTAACAGCTTTAGCTACATCTGGAGTAACAGTTCCAAGTTTTGGGTTAGGCATAAGACCACGTGGACCAAGAACACGACCGATACGACCGAGCTTCCCCATCATATCTGGAGATGCGATCACACGATCAAATTCGAGCCATCCACCAGCAATTTTAGCAACGAGATCATCACCACCAACAAAGTCAGCTCCAGCTTCTTCAGCTGCAGTGATTTTGTCTCCAGAAGTGATCACACATACTCTTACTGTTTTCCCTGTACCAGCTGGAAGAGCAATTGCTCCACGGATCATCTGGTCAGCGTGTCTTGGATCAACACCAAGATTGAAAGCAAGATCTACAGTCTCATCAAACTTTGCGTAAGAAACTTCTTTTGCAAGCTTAATGGCTTCGTCGATTGAATAAATACGCTCTTCAACTTTTGAAGAGGCTTCTAAAAACTTTTTTGATTTCTTTTTCATTTCATTACCTCACTAAATTAGCGACAAAGCCTAATTACTTATAATCCAACTTAAGACCCATTGAACGGATAGATCCTTCAATAGTTCTCATACCTGCAGCTTCATCAGCAGCAGTTAAGTCAGGCTTCTTACCTTCAACAATCTCTTTAACGATACTCTCAGAAACAGTCCCAGCTACTTCATGTCCAGGCTTGTTAGCACCAGACTTAAGCTTAAGCTTGTTTTTAAGGTACCAAGATGCTGGAGGCGTCTTAGTAACAAATGAAAATGAACGGTCTGAATACACTGTGATGATAGTTGGAAGAACCATACCAGCAGACTTCTGTGTTTTAGCATTGAATGCCTTACAGAATTCCATGATGTTCACACCTTTTTGACCTAGAGCAGGTCCAATTGGTGGTGAAGGGTTCGCCTTACCAGCATCGATCTGTAGCTTAATAAAGCCAGTGATTTTCTTAGCCATGCTTTACTCCTTACGATTGTGATTACAATCTTCCAACTTTTATGAAATTTTTTCCACTTGTGAGAAGTCCAATTCCACAGGGGTTGGTCGCCCAAAGATTGATACATTAACCTTGATTTTCCCTTTGTCACTGACGGCTTCAATAGTTCCGACAAATGAAGCAAAAGGTCCTTCAATAACTTTAACTTGTTCGCCTTCTTCAAATTGAACACTTGAGCGAGGCTTCTTGGCCTGTCCTTCACCTTGACCGAGCATATAAGCAGCTTCTTCTTCAGTAAGTGCCTGTGGGCTCGTCGGTGTACCACCAACAAATCCAGTGATTTTGTCAGTGTCTTTTACCAGGTGCCAAGTATCGTTACTCATTACCATTCTGATGAGCACATAACCTGGAAAGAACTTTTTCTTAATAGTTCTTTTCTTACCATTAGCATTACTAACAACCGTTTCCTCTGGAACTACGATCTTAGAAAAGAACTCTTGCTTTTTATGATTGATCACCCTTTCACGAAGTGACTTTGCGATTTTATTTTCTTGACCAGTAAGTGTCTTTGCAATGTACCACTTAAAGCCATCTTGTGAGCCATCTGCTAGCTCAGGATCTGCATGAGGGTCGGCAGCAGTCTCAGTAGCTTCTGCAGAAACCTCTTGAGTTTCTGTTGCAGTCTCTACTGTCTCAACTGATTCTTCCATTGAAGGGTCTTTGATTTCGTCGCTCATCTACTTACCTCAAACCTTAATAAATCAAATTAAGAAGCCATCTAAAGACGTAATCAACGCCAACAAAGATTACACTTAATATTGATAGGCCAATTAGAATTCCAATCGTACTCTTTACTACGGATTCAGAGTCCGGCCATATAACTTTAACTAACTCACTGTAGACCTGATCTAAGTGCTGGCGAGCACCTTCATTACCTTTAACAACAAGGAAAACAACCAAACCAATTAAAGCTCCTAAACCTTGGGATACTCCAATGAAATAAGGAACTTTTGCTTCAAGATCAAACCATTCTCCCATTTGACCGAGAAAACGAATGACCAAAAAGCCACTTAAAATAGCAATGACAGCGACAAAAAAGTTAATCCACTTCTTATTGTCTTCTGCTTTGATTATTGACATACAACACCACAAAAGTTGATTTTCTTCACTCATTGAAGAGTTCAAAAAACGGGTAATTAATGCATTAGCACTCCCTTATGTAATAAAAATAGCAAAAAGTCTAATTTTTTATTGCAATAAACAAAAAATGTAGCTAAAGATGTGTTCTTTCTTCAGGGTGCGCTGCGCAAAAACACTTCCACGGCATCACTTATCTTCTGATGACCCCTTACACTTGGGTGATCATCCCCCTCTTTTAAAAACCAACTCCCCACCCCATCCTCTACAGGGTCATAGAATGGGATAGCTAGCTTTTTTAGTGTTTCGACGACAAAGCGGTGCGGGCGAGAGAAGTCTAAATTCTCCCGATAGTATTCTTCAGTCTTCCCAAAATGCTTTTTAGCGTTTTCTAAGTCTGGCAATATCGAAAGATTGTTTTCAATCATAGAGCGTGTCGGGACAACAACAACGAAAACAGGCACTTTGAGTGCTTTACAAAACTCATTAAACTCCGAGGCAACCTTATAGAACACCTCTCTCACTAGAGGCTCAAGTGAAGATGGCTCCTTATGATAAAGAGCAAACTCGCCTTCATGAAAGTTGAAGAAGTTCAGGCCTCTTTGGTCAATTGGTGACTTGGAAGTTTGGTATTTGTTCTCCCCTTCCCTTACTGACTCTAAAAGAAGCCCCTCAAAACCAAAGGGCGTCAAAGCACTGAAGACAAGCTTTAAAAAGGCACTGCTTGGAAAAGCCTTTAAAAGGAACCCTTTTTTGCGACTCTCTCTTACGACCATTGAAATATTAATATTCAAATCATTTGCCATGAAGATCTGCCAAACAATAAAGTCTGGGGAAAGCTTATAAAGATTTGTTTTTAATTGAAAAAGCTCATCTACATTATCAAAACCAGGTATCCCTGAATTGATCATTTTCCATGAGTCATCGAATTTGGCTTTCAAGACAGAGGAAAACCGCTGCTCTTTTTCAACTCCCAAACCATAAGTTGCTGAGTCGCCAATAAAAAGCACACGCTTCTCATTATCTTTCTTCTCTTTAGTTACCTTTTGATCACCTATCTCAATCACTGAGTTTTTATCGAAATAAGTTGGATCGTTAACCCAATCAAGTCCAGGGAATCTTTCACACCCCTCACCACAGAAAAAGTTGTGAAAATCAACCACTCTTCCAGACATTATTTCTAATTTTCCAAACCCAGCAAAGCGAGAAACGACTTCAGCACCTAAGAGAAGCATTATTGAAGTCACTAAGAAGATGATTAAATTTTTAAACATGAGAAAGTGGCGGGTGCAGAGGGATTCGAACCCCCAACCTACTGATTTGGAATCAGCCGCTCTACCGTTGGAGCTATACACCCTTTTTTAGAATTCCTTAGAAAAGGAAAAGAAAAAGGGCCGGATGATCCGGCCCCTTTATATTCATCGCTTAAAATTAAGAGATAATGTCAGAAACAGTACCAGCTCCGATAGTACGTCCACCTTCGCGAATCGCGAACTTAAGACCTTTTTCCATCGCAATTGGAGTGATCAATTCTACTTCAAAAGAAGTGTTGTCACCTGGCATTACCATCTCAACACCTTCTGGAAGCTTGATTGATCCAGTTACGTCTGTTGTTCTGAAGTAGAACTGTGGACGGTAACCTTTGAAGATTGGAGTGTGACGTCCACCTTCGTCCTTAGAAAGGATATAAACTTCACCTTTGAAGTGCTTGTGTGGCTTTACTGAACCTGGCTTACAAAGAACCTGTCCACGC
Source organism: uncultured Bacteriovoracaceae bacterium (assembly GCA_950054155.1). Lineage (GTDB taxonomy): Bacteria > Bdellovibrionota > Bacteriovoracia > Bacteriovoracales > Bacteriovoracaceae. The sequence goes on along the minus strand of CATLOT010000001.1, from coordinate 88,705 downwards.
TCAACATCTTCACGCTTCGTACCACGAAGAAGAAGACCTACGTTGTCACCTGCTTGACCTTGATCAAGAAGCTTACGGAACATCTCTACACCTGTTACTGTCGTCTTTACAGTGTCGCGAATACCAACGATCTCTACTTCTTCGTTAACATTTACGATACCACGCTCAATACGACCTGTTACAACCGTACCACGACCTGAGATCGAGAATACGTCTTCTACTGGCATCAAGAAAGTAAGATCAACATCACGTGCTGGCTCTGGAATGTAGCTATCTACTTGATCCATAAGCTCACGGATCTTAGCTCTACCAATATTTTCGTCTCTGTCTTCTACTGCAGCAAGTGCTGAACCAGCTACGATTGGAATATCGTCACCTGGGAAGTCGTAAGAAGAAAGAAGCTCTCTAATTTCCATTTCTACGAGCTCAAGAAGCTCTTCATCATCAACCTGATCAACTTTGTTCATGAAAACAACAATTGCAGGTACGCCAACCTGACGTGCGAGAAGGATGTGCTCACGTGTTTGTGGCATTGGTCCGTCTGCTGCTGAACATACGAGAATCGCACCGTCCATCTGAGCTGCACCAGTAATCATGTTCTTTACGTAGTCAGCGTGTCCGGGACAATCAACGTGCGCGTAGTGACGAGTTTTTGTTTCGTACTCTACGTGTGCTGAGTTAATTGTAATACCACGTGCTTTTTCTTCTGGAGCCGAGTCAATGTCTGCATAGTCTCTAGCCGCTCCACCGTTGTCTGCCGCCATTGTCATAGTAATTGCCGCTGTTAGCGTCGTCTTACCATGGTCAACGTGACCGATCGTTCCGATGTTTACGTGGGGTTTACTTCTGTCAAATTTTTCCTTAGCCATTACTAGACTCCTTAAAATAAAAACAAACCAATTTTAGTTTGGTACAACGTTTTAATATTCAACTTTATTTGGCTTATAACTGCCAAAGTATTATCTATTTCTTTGCTCTAGGCAAGCCTAAAGAGTATTTGCCTCTTTATTTAGGACTTGCTGGAGCTCGCGGCGGGAATTGAACCCGCGGCCTCTCCCTTACCAAGGGAACGCTCTACCCCTGAGCTACGCGAGCGAACTTAAATTTTCGTCTAACCTATTTAAAAAAGTTGGTGCCCAATGGCAACAATAAACTCTCCCAAGGGCCCTAAAACCGGCGAAAAAGTTAATTCCTAACCAAATCCGCACAAGAGAGAGCTAGCCTTTAGCCTGTTTCGGCATGGTTGATTGTCACTAACTTTATGATCGGGAGAAAAAAAATGGAGCGGGCGACGCGATTCGAACGCGCGACATCCAGCTTGGAAGGCTGGCACTCTACCAACTGAGTTACACCCGCTTAAGGTGGTGGCGAGAGATGGATTCGAACCATCGAAGGGAAAACCCGGCAGATTTACAGTCTGCTGCCTTTGGCCACTCGGCAACCTCGCCTCAAAAAAGTGGAGCTGGTGATAGGATTTGAACCTACGACCACCGGTTTACAAAACCGATGCTCTACCAACTGAGCTACACCAGCACACATCTTTTGAGGTGTATTTTTTTAAACGATGTTCTAACTAAAATCAAGGCTTTTTAACAAAGAAACATAAATTTTTCTATCGCAAGGGCTGCAGCGACCGAAACGTTAAGACTTTTTATTTGACCGCGGGCCGGTAAAGCGACGAATTCTTCAAGCACTCGGCGAGTGGCATGACTTAATCCTGTTTCCTCCGCACCCATCACCATACATATTGATTTAGCCTTTGATTTCTCTGGGTTTTCTTGAGTTGCTTCTTCAGCTAAACCAAAACAGTAAACACCTTTTTCAGATAGCTTTGTAATGGCCTTTCCTAAACTCGATGCTGAAACCATGGGGACATGCTCTGTGGCCCCAGAAGCTATTCGAAAAAACCCCGGAGGATAATTATCCTGATTCTTCTTAGAAGTAATAACGTAATCAACTCCGTAAAAAGCAGTCGTTCTTAAGATCGCTCCTAAATTATGAACATCTGTAACTTGATCTAGTGCTAATATTTTTAACGCTTTTCCACTTTCAAGATCGTTATAGATATCAGCGATACTTTTATGAGGAAGACTGTCTGCCCTTAGGAATAGTTGTGAAGGTACTCTTTGCTCCTTCGCACCAGAGTCCCTTAAGGCAAACTTTCCTTCTTCCTTTAATTGGTGATTAGAGAGAACTCTTACTTTGCATCGTTCAGGAATCTTACTTCCTTTAAAGTGAAGTTTTATTAAGTCCTTCTTTCCATCTTCCGTACAAAAGAGCTCAAGACCCCCTCTGGCAGGGTTGTTTATTGCTTCAGCAATTGAGTGAATTCCAAAAATGAGGTCTTTCATAGCCTTCCTATAAGTTACTGAGCTGCTCTTTTAGTTTTGCGATAAGCTCTTCTTTCTTTACGAAAGTTTTTTCATTCGTACGTCTGTCGACAACTTCCAAGTTTCCACTTTCTTTGAAGTCCCTTTCTCCAAGGACTACTCTAAGGGGAAGACCAAGGAGGTCTGAATCCTTAAATTTGAAGCCTGGTCCTGCTTTTCTGTCATCAAACAAAACCTCTAAACCTTCTGACTTCATCTCTTCATAGATAGCAGTTGCCGTTTCCTTAATCTCTTCACTCTTTCCGATAAGAGCAAAATAAATATCAAAAGGAGCCAATGCTTTTGGCCAAATGATGCCGTTTTCATCATGGTTTTGCTCAATTGCTGCGGCCATTACTCTAGTGACTCCAATTCCGTAGCAGCCCATGAGAGGATTCTTGGTTTTCCCATTTTGATCAAGAATATTTACATTCATTGATTGAGTGTATTTATCGCCAAGTTGAAAAATATGACCAACTTCGACACCACGTTTTTCATCGACTTCGAACTGGCCATCTTCGGTAAAGTCACCTTTCTTTGCCATCCTTAGGTCTAAAACCTCATATTCACTAGTGTCTCTCTTAGGATTGAAATTCTCAAAATGATAATCCTCTTTCATGGCACCTGTAGCGTAAAAGGCATCAAGACTAATGGCCTTATCAAAGATAATCCTCATACCTTTTGGTGCATTAACTGCACCGATAAAGCCTTTGGGGAGACCAAGTTCCTTTAATTTATGCTCTAGCGCAGGTGCTACTTCTTCTGCACCGAGGGCATTTTTAAGCTTTAAAGGATTAAGCTCATCATCCCCAAGAACTTGGAGAAGTACCTCTTCACTTTTATCTTCTTTCGTAATTGTATAGACCAATGACTTAATTGATTGGTGTTGTGGCTTTTTTAAGAATTCACAAACATCGGCAATCGTAGCCATTTTTGGTGTGTGAACCTCTTTTAACTCTCCACCAGTCAGGTCAAACTCAAGACCTTTTCTAATGGTCTGCGCCTTCTCAACATTGGCTGCATAGGACCCTGCTTCACTATAAATAATGGTGTCTTCACCGGTATCTGCAATAACTTGGAACTCATGAGTTTGAGAATCTCCTGAGCCCATATTTCCAGCGTCTGCTTCGACTGCTGAAAATTTAAGCCCCATTCTCGTAAAGATTCTTTCATAGGCACCCTTAAACTCAGCGTAACCTTTATCCAGACATTCCTTATCCATATGAAAGCTATAGGCATCCTTCATCGTAAACTCACGAGCGCGCATAAGACCAAAGCGAGGTCTTAGCTCATCTCTAAATTTAGTATTTATTTGGTACAAAGAAGTCGGCAAGCTCTTGTAGGACTTCACTGACTTTCTGAAAATATCGGTGATGGCCTCTTCGTTTGTAGGGCTTAAACAAATCTCTCGTTCGCCTTTATCTGTACAGCGAAGCATTTCATCACCCATCTTATCCCAGCGACCTGACTCCTTCCAAAGCTCGCTTGGAGTAACGACCGTCATTTGCACTTCTTGTGAATCAATAGCGTCGAGCTCTTCGCGGATGATCCCCTCAATTTTCTTAATTACCTTCATCGCAAAAGGCATATAGGAATAAAGACCCGATCCAAGTTTATGAATAAGGCCGGCCCTGACCATGAGTTGATGACTTGGAATTTCCGCCTCTGCAGGAACTTCTTTGTATGTTTGCCAAACGGATTTTGAAAGCTTCATGAACTGTCCTTAATTAAGAATTGTGATCTAAACCCTTAGATCACTTCTTATTATATGAATTTCTTCGGTGTGGAAAACCTTTAATTGAGACTAGTGAAAGCTCGGTGCCAAGGCACGCGGGAGCTCAAAAGCTTCAATCGCTTCTTTTTGAAGCGAGCTTGCCGAAACGATTTGATAAGCACTTGGAGTTTCAAGAAGCTTACGGCAAAGAAGGTTATGAAGATTATGACCAGACTTAAAGGTCGTAATTTTTCCGGCGATCTCATAGCCAAGAAGACTAATATCCCCAATAGTATCAAGAATCTTATGACGGATGAACTCATCGCCAAAGCGAAGACCATCGGCATTAATAACTTTGAAATCATCAAGAACGATAGCATTGTCGAGAGATCCCCCTTTTGCAAGGCCCTTTCTCTTAAGCATATCGACATCCCTCAACATACCGAAAGTACGGGCTCTTGAGATCTCACTAATGTAGTTCTCACAAGAGAACTCAAAAGATTTCTTCTGAGTCTTAATGATTGGATGAGTAAAAACAATTGTTGAATCGATGACAAGCTTTGATGAAGGCTCGATCATCGCCCACTTATCGCCAACCTCAACCTTGACTGGCTCTAGAACAACGAGGAACTCTTTTGATTTATTAAGAGTCGTAATTCCAATTTCTTTGAGGAGAAAAACAAAAGAGGCACCAGAACCATCCATAATAGGAACCTCAGGGCCATCAATTTCGCAGTAAACGTTATTAATCCCTAATCCATAAAATACAGAAAGGAGATGCTCAACCGTGTGAACAGCGTTTACGCCTGCGCCAATCGTCGTGTTATTTTCAGTTGCACCAACAGTTTGTGCTGTTGCCTTAAGGGCTTCTGCATTAGGAAGGTCAGTTCTTTTAAACTGAATACCAAAGTCAGCCTCAGCTGGGTGAAGCGTCAAAGTCACCTTTTTACCGGAGTGAATCCCGATACCAGTAACTTCTACCTTTTTCGCAATGGTCCTTTGATACAACATATTCTTAACCTTAATTATTTCAATCAGTTAATAATGATACAGTTCTTAGACGAATTTTGGCAACACACAATAATATTATAGACTATAGAATCACTCTGGATTCCTGTGGGCAAAATTATCTTCCCAACCTGCATCATACAAAGTCCTACCTTTTAACAGATTCTAAGTGATTTGGCCTTAAGAGATCCCTAAACTTGTAAATTGTATCAATTTCAAGCACTTCTCGCTTATTTCATAAGAAAATAACCATTAGTTAATTTAAAAACTGCCTACTATTTAGGGGCTTCACCTATACTGATAGCTCTTCTAAGCTATGAATTTGATTAAGGATTTTAAAGAGGAGTTTACCTTGAGCGATAAATCTATTTGGTTCAGTGACAGTTACGATCTTGAAACAATTAATGCCCGAGGCAAGGGAACATTGGTTGAGCACGTCGATATTGTGGTTACGGAGAAAGGGCCTAACTTTTTAGTTGGCACAATGCCTGTTGATGAAAGAACGGTTCAACCAGCTCGTATTCTTCATGGAGGAGCAAGCTGTGTGTTGGCAGAGAGCCTTGGTTCAATTGCAGCTAATATGGTGATTGATCCGCAAAAGTCAGTCGCCGTTGGATTATCAATTACAGCGAGTCATATTAGACCAGGCTTAAATGGAACAAGGGTTACAGGCAAGGCGGTCGCCCAACATATTGGTTCAAAAACTCAAGTTTGGGATATTGAGATTACCAACGAACAAGGCAAGCTCGTTTGTACTAGCAAGCTAACGATGGCGATTATAGATAAACCCTAATGGCTTATGACTTTTGAAGATGCTCTCTTCCCTTGTCGCTTAACTCTCGACCACGTGGAGATCTCGTAATAAAGCCTTCCTTTAACAAGTAAGGCTCAAACACATCTTCAATCGTGGAGCGCTCTTCACCTAAGGTCGCACAGAGCGCTTCGATACCGACAGGACCACCACCATAATATTCCTCCATTACCTGAAGAATCTTTCGGTCCATTCTGTCCAGACCACAATCATCAATTTCCATGAGGTCTAGTGACTTTAGCACCTGACTTTTACAAATGGTTTCAACTCCCTCAACAAGAGCAAAATCGCGAACTCTCCTCAAGACCCTATTAGCAATTCTTGGGGTGCCTCGCGAACATTTCGCAATAAGAGTCTCTGCCTCCTCATCTATTGAGATGTCGAGCTTAACAGCATTATTTTTCACAATCTGAGCGAGCTCCTCAACCTGATAGTAATCAAAGTGAAGGTTACCCATGAAGCGTGTTCTTAGTGGATTTGAGAGAAGTCCTGATTTAGTTGTCGCCCCAACAAGAGCAAAAGGAGCGACTTCAATTTGCATGGTTCGCGCACTTGGCCCCTCTCCAAGAACAATATCAAGGCGATAGTCTTCCATTGCCGAGTAGAGGATCTCCTCAACTGAAATATGCATTCTGTGAATCTCATCGATAAAGAGGACATCTCTTGGCTGAAGGTTCGTTAGAATAGCTGCAAGATCACCCTTCTTTTCAATAGCTGGCCCACTGATGAGATGAAGCTCGCTTCCAAGACCTTGAGCGATGAGCATAGCAAGTGAAGTTTTCCCCAGACCTGGAGGACCTGAGAGCAGACAGTGATCCATAGCCTGCTTTCTAATATTAGCCGACTCCACCATGACCTTAATATTTTGAACGACTTTCTCCTGCCCAATATACTCTGAGAAGCCCTGTGGTCTTAGACGACTTTCATATTGGCTTTCTTGATTTGCGGAACCTGACGAGAGGAAGCGATTCATTTCCATGGATTAAACCTCTTTTAAAACTAGGTGAACAAGCTGCTCGGGTCTTTGAATATCGTTTTCGTTGAGAATCTTCTGGGCTTTCGCAAGTATGAGATCCTCCTTAAATCCAAGCTCCTTACAGGCCATGAGTGCTTCCTCAAGGATTGGCGTCGCGTGAACACTACTAAACATAGAGAGGTTACTTGCTTCGCCTATATTCTCTCTTACTTCTGTAGCCGAGAGGAAGTCTCCCTCTTTGTTACCTTTGTATATCAAAACATTTTGAATTTTATTTCCAAGATCCAAACAGATTTGAGCTGCTGCTTTTGCACCAACACCTGGTGCTTTACTTAGAGTCTTTTTATTTTCAAGTTGAATGGCTTGAATCACTGTCTCCGATCCAAGTGAAGAAATAAGGCTATAGGCAGACTTTGGACCAACACCTTTCACCGAAGTAAGAAGCTCAAAAAGTTTCTTATCTCTTAATGTTGTAAAACCAAATAATTCCTGTCCCGCATCCCTAAAGACATGAGCGATGAAAAGCTCTGCTTCAGTCCCCTCTACTAACAGAGTTTGAAGATAAACTTGATACCCAACCCCGTCCTTCGTTTTAAGAACAACTTCTTTACCATCACTAAATAAAACTTCACCTGTTAAGTAACCAATCATGAATTCTCCAAATGCTTAAACGCTTGCTTTAGACTTTGACCCGAACGCTTTCCTTTGGCATGCCCTTTTTTAGTGAGAGGGGTTCCCCTCATCAGGCCATGACATAACGCGATTGCTAGAGCGTCCGACTCATCATGAGTTTTAAACTCAAGCTGTGAGCCAAGGAGCATCTTCAAGCTCTTATCAACTCCCTCTTTATTTGAATGACCATGACCCGTCACAGTACTTTTAACAAGGTTAGGTGAATACTCAAATACTTTACCCTGATGGGTCGCCATAAAAGCCGAAATCATAGCCCCTCGTGCTTGAGCAAGCTTAGCCAGGCTTGGAATAGACTTGACGTAGATAAGCGACTCGATAGCGACTTCGTCTGGATTATACTTTTCTATTAGCTCTAAACAGGATTGATGGATTAAGCCCAATCGGTCAATGAAGGTGGGAACTTTGTCATATGACAAACATCCTGATTCTAAGTATTTAAAACTTCTTCCCTTTTTTTCGATGAGGCCAAAACCTGCCTTACGTGAACCGGGATCTATTCCTAAAAAGAGCATAATCCATTCTAGCCCTAATCAGGAACCTTAGTCGAATAAATTAAGACTCACCGCCACCTTTAACTTTTACAAAGTGACCGCCGTAAAAGAGCAGCGCTCCGCCTACGAGTTGAATGAGCTCTAGTTGACCATAATCACCCTTATTCATACCCGAAAAAAGACACAGGCCAACACTAGCAAAGCCAATCAATTGCAAACCAAATCCAATATAAAAAAGCACAGCGTCTCCCATTCTCTCAAAAGCCATATGGTCTAAAGGCAATTGATAATCTATTATACGGACATTCTATAAATCAAAGGACCCAAAGAATGGCAACACTTCTCAAGGCCGCACCAATCTCCCAACGAATTGTTAAGGATTTAACTTACGAGTGTACTCAACTCAAGGAAAAGGGATTAACCCCTCACCTTCAAGTTATTCTCGTTGGAGAGCATCCTCCTAGTGTTATTTACACGAGAAATAAAAAGAAATTTATGGAGAATATGGGAGCGACTTGTGACATTCACAAATTGCCAGAGGATATAAGCGAGAAGGACTTTCTCGAGATTTTAAAGGGCCATGGATCGAATCCAAAGAATAATGGCCTCTTTGTCCAACTCCCCCTACCCTCTCACTTAAGTCATATTGATGTTGGTCAACTTGTCCCTCCAGAAAAGGATGTTGATGGCTTTCATGCTCACAACCTCTATTCTCTTCTCAGTGGAGACAAAGGTGACAACTCGCTTCTCCCCTGCACCCCAAAAGGGGTCATCACAATGCTTCAAGAACATAATGTGACACTTGAAGGGAAGAAAGTGGCGATCATAGGGAGAAGTCTAATTGTAGGTAAGCCTTTGACTCTTTTGATGACGAATCACAATGCCACTGTGACACTTTGCCACTCGCGAACAGAGAACCTAAAAGAGGTTTGCCAAAATGCCGACATTATAGTGGCTGCAATTGGCAAAGCACGTTTCTTAGATAACAGCTTCCTCAATAAAGATAAGAATCAGATTTTAATTGATGTGGGCATCAATCATGATGAATCCGGTAAACTCTGCGGAGATATTGATCAAGCATCAGTTGAAGACCATTGCGCACTCCTCACTCCAGTTCCAGGGGGTGTGGGAAAAATGACAATTTTAAGCCTTGGAGAAAATCTTATCCAGGCAACAAAAATACAAATGGAGAACTCCCATGTCTGAAATAAAGAAAACATCACTTCATCAAGAACACCTTGAACTCAAAGCTAAAATGGCGCCTTTTGCAGGTTTTGACATGCCACTTCAGTACAGTTCAGTAAAAGAGGAGAGCTTAGCCGTTCGCTCCAGTGCAGGTGTTTTTGATGTTAGCCATATGGGAGAATTCTTTGTTCGTGGAAAAGAGGCTATTCAATTTGTCGATTACCTCATTCCAAATGACTTCATAGGTGCCGACATTGGAAAAGCTGTTTATTCACCTCTTTGTAGAGAGGATGGCACTGTAATTGATGACCTTATTGCTTATAAGCTCTCTGAAGAGGAGATCCTTATTTGCGTTAATGCAGCTAACATTGAAAAGGACTGGAACTGGATCAACTCACATGTTGAAAAGTTTGATTGCACTCTTGTAAACGAGTCCAATGATTACAGCCTCCTCGCCCTTCAAGGCCCAAAGAGCGAGAGTATTTTAAAAGAACTCGAAATATTCCCAGACCAAGATTTTAGTTATTATAGTGCTCGACGTATCACATCGCCCAAAGGCTCATTCATTCTTGCTCGCACAGGCTACACGGGTGAAGATGGCTTTGAAGTTTTTGGAGGCCATGAAGATATTAAAACTCTTTGGTCACAGCTTTTAAGTGCAGGAGTAACCCCCTGCGGTCTCGCCTCAAGGGACGTTCTCAGACTGGAAGTTGCCTATCCTCTCTATGGACATGAGCTCAATGATACCATCACTCCTCTTGACGCTGGTCTTAAGTGGACAGTCAAACTTGATAAGGGTGACTTTATCGGCAAAAATACTCTCAGCGAATATAAACCCAACTATCGTCTTGCAAAACTGAGCCTGGACAAGGGAATTCCCCGTGAAGGCTACGAAGTACTCAATGAGCAAAATGAAGTTATTGGAAAAATCACCTCTGGAACAATGTCTGTAACCTTGTCCAAAGGAATTGGTATCGCCTTGATTGAAAAGGATAAGTTTCCAAAAGATAAAGTTTTTAATATTAAAGTAAGAGCAAATATTATGCCCGCAAATTACCACGCGAAAGCGTTCGTTGTAGGAGGACACAAGTAATGGCATCACAAATCCCAGAGAACCTAAAATATACGAAAGAACACGAGTGGGCCCTCATCGAGGGAGATACCGTTACTGTTGGTATCACAGACTTTGCCCAGTCTCAGCTTGGAGATATTGTCTTTGTTGAGCTTCCTGAGGTTGGAACCGAGCTTGAGCTTAACTCTACATTTGGCGTTGTTGAATCTATTAAGTCGGTAAGTGACTTATACGCACCTATTTCAGGAGAAGTCATTGAAATCAATGAGGAGCTTGTTGATTCACCTGAAAAGTGTAATGAAGCCCCATACGAAAGCTGGTTTATTAAGCTTAAGGTCACTAATACTGACGACTTAAATGAACTTCTTGATCCGAAGTCATACGAAGAAGTCTGCGAAGAGTAATAAAATTTCGGCCTCCAAAAGGAGGCCGAATTAATAAAGTCAATACAGCTAATTTATAAATTTTAGATAGAAAACTCACTTTTAATACAATAATTCATAGGCAATAGTTTACATTCATATTGACGTTTTAATTTCATTTCTTTTTTTCCTTTTCACCAAAAATTTACTTTACGAAATATAGAAAAGCGCTGATACTCGCTCCTGTTCTCAAGTCTGAATGTCGCAAGGTTATTTTTCGATATGGTTGAAAATCAAGAACTCGTACAATTATTAAATACAGCAATTATCAAAACGAAAGAAAAGCGTATTGATAGTTCCTATGAAGAAAGACTTTCTGAAACATGTCAGAAGCCTGCTATCAAAGCTCTTTCTCTTGCTATTGAAAATCTCTCTGAAAGCCAAAATATTTCAAGAGATCAAGCTGCTATGAATATCGTAGAGACAGTACGTGAGCTCGACTCTATCTGGTCTGACTATGTCATGATGGAAGGATTGAGTAAGCTAAAAGATATTCTTAAAACGCCAAATCAACACTAAGATTTAACGACAAAGCCCCACTCGATGGTTGCAAGTCCATTTTTTATCATCCCTGTTGGGGGATTAGGAAATGGTCCAGCTTTATTGAAACTATCGATAGCAGCGGCATCAAGCTCCTCGACTCCACTACTTCCTTTAACATTGATTTTTACGATATTTCCGCGACTATCCAACTGGATAACCAAAGAAGTGATTCTATTCTTACCACTGGCTGGGAACCTTCTTCCCGAGCGCCATAAGGCCTGTGCTTTATTTTGAATGGTACGACCCCAATACTGCTCAAGCTTTTGCTTGATGCGATGATAGAAGCCATAATACTTGTATTCCACGGTATTTAGCTTAGTCATATCGCCAAGAGGAATATCTTCTACAAAATCGTTATTAGCCGAAAGACCGCTTTTCTTCTTGTCACCAGTTTTGAGGCCAAGTGCTTTGGAGGATTGCTGGGCAACTTCTCGCTTCTTGAGTGTCTTAAATGCCTTAGCCCCCATAGTGAGGTCAGCAAAAGTAATCTTCTTTTTCTTGCGTGCATTAGCCTTCTTGCTCTTAGCCTTTACGATACGCTTTGGCTGAACTGCTTGCTGCTGCTTTTTTGGTTGTTCTTTTTGTTTCTTAGCGACGCGCTTCTTACCTTCTTTAACGCCTTTACCTGCTTCCTTGAAAGCACCCGTTTTGCGAGCGGTAGTTTGACGATCAAATTTTTGAGTATTTTTAGAAAGAAAACGTGCCTTAGGATCACGTTCCTTCTTTTTAGACTTTTCAGAGGTAACAATTTGCTTAGGGTTAGACTTGGGCTTGTTATCTCTCAAAACAATTCTTAAGCGTTTTTCCTCTTTTTTCTCAGGAGTAAAAACAGATTTTTTAATGTCATCAAACTTAAGGACGGTGAGGAAACCGATGTGAAATACAAAAGAGACCAGCAAGCTGATCAGGATGTATTTTTTGGCTTTCTCACTATTTTGATTCAAATTTCCACCATTGTATGAGTGTCTTAATTTCTTATCGACAAACTCATACAAGAGTTGATGAAAATTTTTCTTTTATCTTAGGGGCGGAAAATTATGAGAATTACTGATTCGTGTAGTAATCATCTTCCTCTAAAATCAACCCATTACCTTCTTCTTGAGCAGAGAACTCAGACTCTTTTTTATTTCCTGGTTCAGTCCCTTCAACAAAGGCTTCCAGAAAACCCTTCTCAGAGCCTGCTGGCACTGGGCGTCCAGTTTCCTTATCAATGAGGACATTAACGATCCCTTGAGGCGGCCTAAAGTCATACTCCCCGTATTTTTTGAGACCAGCGGCCATAAAGGCGCGCCAGACCGGAAGTGCTGCTTTTGCGCCAGTTTCTCCCCAGCCGAGAGATTGATTCTCATCAAAGCCAGTCCAAACACCTGTAACTAAGTTCTGAGAAAATCCAATGAACCAAGCATCTACATAATTATTGGTTGTTCCTGTCTTACCACCAATATAGTTTGAAACATGACGCGCTCCTCGCCCTGTACCATACTGGACAGTCCCCTTAAGTAGATTTGTCATAAGATAGGCGAGCCTTTCGTCATACACCTGATTTCCTCCAAGAGTCATAAGGAAGGGATTTTCCTTCTTCTTCTCTTCCTCACCTAGAACTTCTTTTAAAGAGAGGTCTTCTTCAGGTGTTGGAGTTGGTTCAGGTGTTTTTTCGACAACTTCTTCCTTTAATTTAGGCTTAAGATCTTCAAATCTTTCATCAAAGGGAATCGCATTTCCAAATCTATCCGTAATACTCACAATTGTTTTTGGCTCAATTTTCTTTCCACCGTTTGGAAAAATGGCGTAAGTGCTAACGATATCCATAAGAGTAACACCGAAAGATCCGAGTGAGAGGGAAAGGTCTTGATCCAATTTCGCGTTAAAACCAATGCGATCAACAAAGTCTAAAATACGCTGTACTCCTAGGTCACTCGCAATTTTGACTGTTGGTACATTTCGAGAGTGCTCAAGACTGTTTCTTAAAGTAACTGGGCCTTTAAACTTTCCGTCATAATTTCTTGGTTTCCAGTTGAGCGTCTCATCAACACCACCAAGAGTCTCTGGACTATCGATAATGATTGACGACGGAGTATAGTTATTCTCAAGAGCAGCAGCAAAGAGTATCGGTTTGAAGGCAGATCCTGGTTGCCGCTTTGACTGAAGTGCTCTATTAAACTGACTTCTTCCAAAATCTGAACCACCCACTAATGAGATTAATTCACCATTGTCTGGATTCATAGAGACTAAAGCACCCTCCGCCTCAGGCACTTGATCCAATTCAAGAACCACATAGTTTTGCTTTGCGATGAGAGCTTGTTCTTTCTTATTCTTACGCTCTATGTATTTGTTAAAGCCTTTAAACGCATGCTTTTTCAAGCGACCTTTTAAATCCTCAACCTTTACCAGGATGATATCGCCCTCTTTAAGAATCTTAGATGGTTTATATATCCTTTTAAAATATTGTCGTTCGTCAGAGATCACACGTTCATGCGCCCAATAGAAACCAAGGTAGGGAATAATTCCTGGTACACCACCGATATCAACATAGACAATCCTTGCCCAGTCATCAACGTAAGTAACAACACCCTTGTAGGTTTCGTTCTTCTTTAAATAAGAGTGAAATTTTGAATCAGGAACGATACCAGGGAAAAATCTCTTATCTTTAACGACTTCCTTAAATTCCTTTTTGTAGTCGTTAACTGCTTCTAACTCTTCTTCATTAAATTCAACTTCATAAACTTTTTCATTTTCTTCGTTTAAAGTGAAGAATGTTGATTCATTCTTGTAAAAGCTTGTAAGGAACTCTTTTCGATGATCTGCTAATTTCTCAAGTTCAATATGACCTAAAGGACCCTTAAAGCCTTGTCTTTTATCCACATCCTTAACCGTTTTTAACACTTCTTCTTCGGCAATCTTTTGGAGTTCATAATCAAGTGTTGTTTGAACAGTAAATCCCTCTCTTAAAAACTCATCATTACCGACGAGAGCAATCACTCTTTGCCTTACCCAGTCGGTAAAGTGGCCTGCCTTAAAGCCACTTGATTTTCGTATTCTAAACTTCGTCTTTTCTTTGAGAGCTTCTTGGTATTCTTCCTCTGTTATTTTACCAGTATCTCTCATTCGCTTAAGGACATAACCTTGCCTTATTCTGGCCCTTTCCGGGTTTACATAGGGCGAATATTTTCCAGGTGCCACAAGAAGGCCAGCTACTTGTGAGGCCTCAGCGATCGTAGCTTCCGACAGAGACTTTCCGAAGTAGCCTTCAAATGCTGCCTTAACTCCATAGTAACCTCCGCCAAGATAGACTTGATTTAAATAGAGAAATAGAATCTCCTCTTTAGTGAATTTTTCTTCAATTCGCTGAGCTAAGAGAAAGTCTTTTATTTTACGAGAAAGAGACCTTTCCCTCGTAAGAAGAAGGGATTTGGCTACTTGCTGAGTAATCGTACTTCCTCCTTGCACTACCCTACCAGCCTTTAAATTTGCAATAAAAGCCCGAAAAAGCCCCATATAATCAACACCGCGATGTTGATAGAAGCTGTCATCCTCTGCGGAAAGGAAAGCATCGACAATCCTCTTAGGAATTTCTTCAAACTTTGCAACTTCTCTGTTTTCCTGACCAAGATCGGCGAGGACAGTACCATCCCTTGATAGAATCTTTGAAGGAATAGGCGGGTTGTAGTCATTAAGCGTACTAATCTTAGGCAAATCGAATGAGAAATAGACGAGGATTGAAATTCCAATTATTCCCCCAATCACGCCTAAGCTCACGACACCAATAGTTAGTCTTAATAATATTTTTTTCATAATTTTTCTTCTTTTTTAATTAACTCGATAGCCTCATTTGAATAACTTCTACTCTTATGGACGAGGTCTGATAGAGTCGAGACATCATCAAGGGCAAATTCCTTAAGAGGAAAGGTTAGCCAAATATTATTTTTTAACTTCTCTTTTTCTTTGTTTTGGATGGAAGCTGCTTTTTGATAAGTTCCATTTAAGAAACCATCCCCTCGTTTCCATGAAATACCTGAACTTAAATAATCCACAGACAACACTTTAGTTACGCCCAAGTCTTTGAGCTCTTTTAAAGGCACCACTCCATGAGTGTAGGCAGGCTTATATAAAAGATTTAACTTATTATACGGATCAACAGAGGCAAGAAGTGCTTTTCTAAGATTTCCTCTTTTTAAAAAGACAACCTTGTTTTTCTCTGAATTCCATAGGGGTAGTAAAAGAGTAATCTTTCCATCTTCAATATTTTTATCTGCCAGATCAGCTAGCAGCTTTGTATCCAAGAGCTTCAACCACTTACTAGTAAATGGCTTTTCATTTTCAAGTTCATTAAAGAATTTAAAAAACTTCCACTCTATATAATCTGGCTTATAACCAAAACTATAATAGGCTGCCATTACCGCAGAGAGACCATGACCCATGATAACGATGGGGTCGACTGCGTTTTCTTTTAACTTTTTTAATAAGGGAACCACTGCTATTGATCGATAAAGACCAGCTCCAAGTACCATGGCGAGAACAGCTTTTTCCTTACGTTCTTTAATAATATTTTCTTGACCCTTTAACGGCACCGGCCCAACTGCTACATTAACCGGTTGTTCCTCAATTTTCGGCACAGACTTAACTGGTGAATTATCGTAATTCACAGTCATTGCTTCAGTAGTTCCCCCTCGATCGTGCTGTCTCTTTGACTGGCAAGATACTATTAAGGAGAGCACCACTGATATGAAAATGAGGGCTCTAATCGTCAATTTCCTCTTCCTCTAAACTTTCTGTTAGTTTAGCCACCTTTTTCTCAACTTTCTCTAGGTGTTTTTTGCAGTCTTTATAAAGGCCAACTCCCTTTTCAAACATCTCAAGACTTTTCTCTAGATCCAGTTCTTGAGACTCGAGGTCAGTCACTATTTTCTCAAGGCTATTTAATGATTCTTCAAAAGACTCTTTAGTTTTTGACATAAGTTCTCCCCTATTCATGACGCGGGGTCACAAAACTGACACTTTCATTGACTTACACATTGAAAATTTTGCCTTAAACACCTTTAAATGTACACAAATTCACTAAGTTACGCGGGGGGATAAATTTGCCCGTGTGAATCCCTTGGCACCTATTGTTATATTGGAGGAAGAATAAACCACCATGGAGGGTGCGTTTGAAAGAACTATGGGTTCCCCTATCGGCCGCAAAAGCTCAGCAAAGGAAGGTTGAGACTATCGCCAACAACGTGGCCAATGCCAATACAACAGCTTTTAAGAAAGACCGTATGGTCTTTCGTGAATACTTATCAGCTTATGAAAAAGGCACAGATATCGATCTTCCTAATAAGGAATGGGCACCAGAGGACTTCTACCGTAGCTATGGGGCCGAACATGCGCATCCTGTAGTTGATGGAAGTTTTACGAATTTCACTCAAGGTCAAATTCGCCCGACCAATAACCCGCTCGATATCGCTCTTAATGGCAAAGGCTTTTTAGAAGTCCACGGTCCCAACGGCATCCGTTACACAAGACGTGGGAACTTCTCCGTAAATCAACAAGGTGAAATGGTTACTGACCAAGGTATGAAAGTCATGGCCAAGTTAGACCTTCCTGAAGTTGGCAATGGTAATGAAGTTATTGAGGTAAATAAGCAGGTTCCCAGTCCCCAAGAAAGAAGCATCAAACTTCAAAAGGGACCAATCAACATCAATCAGAAGGGCGAAGTTTTTCAAAATGGTAATTTGGTTGCAAGGCTTAGTGTTGTTGAATTCAAGAACACAGAGGTTCTCATGAAAGAGGGCAACTCTCTTTTTATGAATAATGACACCCGAAATATTCTAAAGAACGAGCCAAAAACAGCCATTATTCAAGGTGCACTTGAGGGTTCTAACGTTAATACCGTCGAAGAGATGAGTAATCTTATTAAGGCGCATCGAAATTTAGAATCTATTCAAAGAGTTATTAAGACATACGACAATATGGCCAACAAGGCCTACAACGATATCGCGAGGTTCTAAATGAGAATTATCTTACTTCTCTTTATTTTTAGTCATTCATCATTCGGCCTCTCAAGAGCTCTTAATACTGCCGCCACAGGAATGGCCGCTCAAGAGGCTCATGTTTCAACTATCTCCAATAATATCGCGAACGTTAATACTAATGGCTTTAAAAAAGAGAGAGTAGAATTTGAATCTCTTCACTATCAAACAATTAAAGCGCAAGGCTCACAAACCGGAGCCGATAGCTATCACAACATTGGTCATCAAGTGGGAAGTGGCTCTAAGGTATCCGGCGTCTCTCGTGAATTTACTCAAGGTTCGCCTCAAATAACAAATAACCCCTTTGATCTTATGATCAACGGTGAGGGCTTCTTTGGTGTAATTATGCCTGATCAAACGATTGCTTATACACGAGATGGAAGCTTCAATGTAAATAGTCAGGGAGTCCTCGTCAACAGAAGTGGCTTTGCGATCATTCCCAATCTTCAATTTCCGCCAGAAACCATAAGTGTGAATATTACTGAAGAAGGAACTGTTGAAGCCTTCATCAAAAACCAAGTTGAACCGACCAACGTTGGTCAAATCCCTGTCTTCACCTTCACGAACAATACTGGGCTCGTTGCGCTTGGTGGAAATAACTATAAACCAAGCCGTTCTAGTGGTGTTCCCATTCAAAATGTTGCTGGGGAAGCTAAGTCTGGCTCGATTAGACAGGGGGCTCTTGAGTCTTCAAACGTTAGCATTATGAATGAAATGACAGAACTTATTAAGGCCCAAAGGGCTTATGAAATGAACAGTAAAGTCATGAAAGTCGCTGATGAAATACTTCAAACCGTAAATACAATTAGGTAATATGATAAAGAAAACCCTCACCTTCCTATTCATTTCATTCAAGTCTTTTGGCTGTCTTGTTAGTACACCTCAGACTTTGGTTTTTGAAAACAAACCTAACTTCCAGGAACTTAAATCACATATCGTATTTAAGAATTGTAATGATGATCAAAGCAATCGCTTTTTAAACTTCCTTTCTGACTTCAAAGGAAACTTAAATCACCACATTCTCCGTGTAGAACTACCGAGCATTACTCTTGAAAAGAGCGTTACCATTTCAAGACTTTCAGACTATATCAACAGTCGTCTTACTAAACCCAAAGACTGGAAAGTAACTAATTTAAAATTTTCTCATGCCAACCAAACGTTAATTGCCCTTAATAAGAGTGATACTCTTTCTCTTGAATGCAATAATTGCTCCCACACCGGTTCTAAGACAATCAAGGGGACCATCGTTAATCCCATCGACAACTCCTATAAAAGCTTATGGTTTAAAGGTGATCTCGCCGTTAAAACAAAGTCGTTAGTTGTAAGTGAAAATATTGGCGTCTCTAATCAGCCTCTAAGCCCTTCTCAACTTGAAGTTAAAACAATCTATAGTAAAAACCCGGACCGACTTTTTACTAATATAAATCAAATTGTTTTCTATAAGCTCAACAAAGGGAAAAGCAAAGGAGAGGCTATTCACTACAGTGATATCACTCCTGTAAACCTGGTAAGAGTTGGACAACCCGTTACAATTCTTCTCAAGAAAAACTCTCTTCGCCTTGAAGGGAAAGCAACGCCTCATCAATCGGGAAAGCTTGGACAGGTCATCAGACTGAAAAATAATCGCACAAATAAAACTGTTATCGGAAAAATTGTAGACTTTAACAAGGTTGAGGTTCAACTATGAATTTGATTAAACTTACCCTCATTATTGCAGCACTTTCATTAGCAAGTTGCTCAAATTACATCGCTCAAATGCATAGAGAGTTTGATCAACAAGATGGTTACAATCCTCCTCCGCAAAAGCGTGATCAGTTTGCCATGTACCGAGGTCAACAGAGCATGCAACCGAGACGACAGTCACACCGCTCTCTTTCAAGTAAGCCGATGATCAACAGTGAAAGTAACCCCTATGTCGTACCCGCGGTTAAGCGTGATTACCGTAATCCCAGTGAAGATAAGAAACGCTACAAAGCTGATGACCTGGCGGACAACCAAGGAGATGGTTCTCTCTGGTCAGGTGTGGAAGGAAGAAATAACTACCTCTTTACTGAAGAAGATCAAAAGTCTCACGGTGACATCATTCTTATCAAAGTAGCTGGAAAACTTAAGAACGAAATCACAGCAGAACTCAAAAGAGCTTTCCCCTCTCCGATCAAAGCTAAAGAGGGTGCTCAAAAAGAGGGTGACCCAGGTAAGGCACCCGCATCTGCAGCGACAGCGCCGAGCAAAGAGGATGACAAGGTTGATGACAGTACGGACAAGATTTATGACCGTATTTCAAGTGTCGTTGTTGAAGAAATCAATGATGATCACTTGCTTCTAAGAGGGCGTAAGAATGTTCTCTACAAAAATAGAAAACGTGTTGTTGAAGTACAGGCTCTCGTCACAAGAAGAGATGTCCTTACTGACGATACAGTCAATAGTAATCGTATTATTGAAAACCAAGTAACGGTCATTAGGTAACATTATGAAAATCACTTTTCTCTCACTATTGCTTTGCCTCTCGTTTCACACCTCAGCGAAAATGAGCCGCCTAAAGGACCTCGTTCATGTTAAAGGTGTTCGAGAAAACCCTGTTATCGGATACGGTCTTGTCATTGGACTAAATGGCACTGGTGATGGAGGTGGCGAAATTGTAGATTCTTCTCTTAAAATGATGTTTCAAAAATTAGGTCTTAATCCCCAAAAGGAGGTTGCTAGTAAAAACGTAGCTTCAGTTATTGTTACAGCTAAACTTCCAGCCTTTGGGCGAATTGGGCAATCCATTGATATTAATGTTTCCAGTATTGGTAATTCAAGTAGCCTCGCAGGTGGGACCTTACTCGTTACTCCACTTAAAGGGGGGGACGGTAATGTCTACGCCGTGGCAAGCGGAAACGTTTCCATTGGTGGCCTCAATCGAGGAAAAGCATTCCCCACGACAGGAACAATTGCAAACGGAGCAACTATTGAAAGAGAAATTAACTTTGCTTTTCACGACAAGAAATCACTCCGCCTTAGTCTTAAGAATCCCGACTTTACGACGGCAGCCCGAATTGAGAAAACGATCAATCAGGAGCTTGGCGGAAAATATGCGACAAGCAAAGATGCCACAACAATAGACCTTATTGTTCCCGTTCACTACCAACGCAAAGTCGTACAGTTAATGGCAATTCTTGAAAACTTTAAGGTCCATAGTGATCAAAAAGCCAAAATCGTCATCAATGAAAGAACAGGAACTATCGTTGCCGGAGGCGAAGTCACAATTAACCCAGTAGCTGTAAGCCATGGGGATCTGACCCTCGAGGTTAAAGGTGGCGAAAGCGACAGCCCTGAAAGGCTCTACATGATTGACAAAAAAACTACACTTAATGATCTCGTTAAAAGTTTAAATGCTTTTGGTGCTACACCAGAGGACTTAATTTCGATATTTCAAGCACTTAAAAGAAACGGGGCGCTTATTGGAGATATCGAACTAATTTAATACGAAATTTTTTCGTATATTTTCCTATGCACGACAAAAATAGGAAAAAATGTTAAAATAACCATGAGATGGGGCTTTCAAGGAATGGAAGCTTAATTGAGGCAGAGGAAGGCCAGTGAAAATACATCGTCCTCACATTGAGAATCACAATAATTCACAAGCTAAGAAAGCTCGTAAAATCAAAGATGATTTTCGTTATGTTCCTCAAGAATACAAAAAAGTAGCTCAAGGACTTGAGCAACAATTTGCTCAATACATGCTTAAGCAAATGAAATCCACCATCGGCAATAGCGGCGAAGATAACTCTGCTATGAATTATTACAAAGATTTAAACCAAACAGAGCAAGCAAAGATGCTTAGCGAAGTTAATTCAGGCTTAGGAATTCAGAAACTCATTCTAGATGAGATCTATCCTGAAAAATTTAGAAATCCTGAGGCGTTAGCAGCTTTTGCAGCTCATAAGGATAAAGGTTTAATTAAAAAGAATAATATCGAAATGGAAGGGCCACCAAGCCCAACTAAAATTGAGAAACACGAATCTGTTTCTATCGGCCGGGAGGCAAATAATGAGTAAAGTAGATCCAAATGCATCACGCTCTAGCTTCTTTCCCCGCAGTAAGACTGCAAAAAGTAAAATCGGAACCAATGGTCTAAACTCTGGTTATATACAAAGAAATGAGCCTAAGAGAATTAAGGAACTTAATCATTCAACTGGGTCTCATGCGAAAGTTGAGATCCCAAGTGCTGTAAGAGACTTTGCAAAGATTAAAAAAGCTGTCGACCAGGCACCTGAAGTTGATAACAGCGAAAAGATTGCTCGCCTCAAGGAGCAGATTAACGCTGGAACTTACAAAGTCGACTATGACTCTCTTGCAGATAAAATCCTATCGAGTGAATTCTAAGAGGAGTACGAGTGAAGAATACTGATCAAACACTTCATCTTATTTATTTCCGTGTCACGGACATATGGAAGCGTTTTTGTGAAGAACATACTCAATTATTAGACAAGACTTTTGAAGAGTATGCCTTACTCTTAAAAAGTGATGTCGATGAACTTGAAAGCCTTCTTGCTGAGAAACAAGAAATTATTAAAAATATTAGTTTTCTCGAACACGCTAGAGAACGTTGTATTAACGAACTTAATGAGTACCTTAAACAAAACAATCAAAAAGAAGTTGAATCTGTTTCTGAACTCATTGAAGTTATGAATTTTTTTGAGAAACAAAATAACACTCAACATCTCTATCGATTTAATGCTCTTCTTATTGATGTTATTGAAAAAATTCAAACTCAAAACAAAAAGAACCAAGTCTTCTTAAACAAGGCTATTAACAGTCTAAAAGAGATTCGCGAAGAAGCTCTCGGCGTGAAGAATTATAATACTTATAACAAAAAGGGTGTGTCTGTTAGACCAGACCTTGGCTAGAAAATGGTTGATATCTTAGGGATTGGAAATTCAGGTTTAATCGCAGCCAAGAAGTCTCTTGAGACGACAGGTCATAATATTTCCAACGTCAACACTGAGGGATATTCTCGCCAGCGTGTCCATCAAACGACCTCTACCCCAATTAATAAAGCCGGAATCATTCAAGGGACAGGTGCCCGTGTTCGTGGCGTTAACAGAACCCACGATCCTTTTATTGAAAAGAGACTGCAAAAGACAACGAGTCAAGAAAACTATTCTCGCTTTCGCTATGAAGAAATGGGCCAGGTAGAGAATATTTTTAACGAAGTCGATGGCGAAGGCCTTAACAATATTATCAACCGCTTTTACAATGCCTTTAGAGAACTTAGTTCACAGCCTGACAACGAGACAATGCGCTCAGTTGTTCGCGACACTGCTAATCTTGTCGTTAAAGACTTTAAACGCATCGGTGATGGACTCGAAACTCTTGCCAGGAGTATTGATCAAAAAATCATTGGTGAAGTAAAAGACGTCAACGCTATTGCCAAGAATATTACAGAACTCAACGTTCGGATCGCTAATCTTGAAGCCTCTGGTAACCAAACTGGTGACCTTAGAGACCAAAGAGATTTAGCTATTCGCGAGATGTCTAAGAGTTTCAAAGTGCACACCTATGTAGACGATAAAGATCAATTTATTGTTTCGGCCGTGGGTGTCGGGACTATTGTAGCTGGCGGTAATTATCAAGAGCTGGCTACCGCAGCAGCTAGTGTAAAGGATAGTGGAAGTGGATTAGATGGCTCTACAGAGGTTTTCTTTAAATCACGTCCCTCACAAAAGATTACTCATAAATTTAAAAGCGGAAGGCTCACATCCCTTATCCGCGTTCGGAATGATGACATTAAAAACCTTCGCACAGAAATGGATCAAGTCGCCTTTGACTTTGCAAGCTCTGTAAATGCCATTCATAAAAAAGGTTATGTCAGTCGCCCAATAGAAACTGGGCCAAATGGTGAAGTTCCTCAATATGATAGAAAGGGAGCAACTACGGGAGTCAACTTTTTTGAAATTGGCCCCGTCGCTAAAGGTTCAATCAATGCACTTAAATTAAGCCAAGATGTTGAAGAAGATATTTCCAATATCGTTACAGCACTTGATCCAAACTCTCCCGGTGATAATCGTGTCTCCCTTGCAATTTCTAAACTTCAGCATGAGAAGTTTGTCGCTGGTGGCACGGCAACACTTGAAGAGCAATATTTAAAAACGGTTGGCAATGTCGGTGTCGAGGTAGGGAAAGCACGGCTCGACTCTGAGCAAATGGAAGGTATCCGCGTTCAAGTTGAGCCAATCAAAGAGCGCGTTAGTGGTGTTTCCCTCGATGAAGAGACTGCCAACATGGTTCGCTTTCAACATGCCTACGATGCTGCAGCAAAAGTTATGGCCACGGCAAACGAGATGTTTGACACTGTTCTGAGTATTAAAAGGTAAGAGATGACACGGGTATCGGAAAATAGTTCATCACATTCTCTTAAATACAGCCTTGGAAAAACCAAGGAAAAAATGGAGAACCTTCAACTGAAAGGTTCCACTCTTAAAAGTATTACTCGCCCTAGTGATAATCCGATCTCAAATATTGAGGCTATGAGCCTTCAATCGCGAATCAAAAATAACGAGCAATATATTCGAAACTCTGAATATGCCGAACTCTATTTAACTTCAACCGAAAAGTCTCTTGAGCAAACTATTGAGATCTTAAATAAAGCAAAAGAAATCGCCATCGCGCAATCGAGTGATTTCTATGACGAAAATATTCGAAAAAATGTCTCTAACGAAATAAGACAACTTAGAAATCAAGCTCTTTCCATCGCCAATAAAAGAGTAGGAAGCCGATATCTCTTTGGCGGCTATAAGACTCTCACAAAACCCTTCACCCAAGAGGGTGACTACCAGGGCGACCAAGGAAAGATCACTGTAGAAATCAGTAAAGACTTCTTCATACCCATCAATCTCAATGGTAAAGAAGTTTTCTATGCAAGCGACGACACCTCAAGCAAGCAGCCAAACCCCTTTGAAAAAGTTAGTCCTCAAGATGGTATCCCTCCAGAGTATCGAAAAGATAGGGATGTAGACCAAGAGATGATGAACGAGCGCGACCTTGCCAGCGTTCAAGAACAGGATTCCAAATATCAAACCCGAGAAAATATCTTCTCTCTTCTTGATGGACTCACCTCCTCCCTTGAAAATAACGATCCCTCGTATACGCAAAGTCTTCTTGAGAAATTCGACACAGCGACAAATAGACTCGTTACTATGCGCACAAAAATAGGCTCGATAATGAATAGTATCGAGACCTCTAAGATTGCTAATGAGGACGAGAAAATTGGTGCA
Source organism: uncultured Bacteriovoracaceae bacterium (assembly GCA_950054155.1). Lineage (GTDB taxonomy): Bacteria > Bdellovibrionota > Bacteriovoracia > Bacteriovoracales > Bacteriovoracaceae. The sequence continues at coordinate 64,151 of CATLOT010000001.1, read as the reverse complement.
GCGACCCGTAAAAGTAATCTTATGGACGCCGATATTACTGAACTCTTTAGCGACATCTCGCGTCAGCAAAATATTCTCAAGGCGACCTACCAATCCAGCCGTGGATTCATGAACCAGAGACTCCTCGACTTTCTTAGGTAAAATTTACACCAGCTCTTTAAATGTCTTAACTCTTTAGATAGTACTCCTCAAACTTAATTTTTTTACTTGCCTTTAAGTTTTGCAGGTAATATATGAAGGTTTCGGACCGAATCAGGAAGGTTCAGGAATCCTATTTGAGGGAACATTTATGTTAGTTTTGACACGGAAGCTAGGCGAAAGTATTGCAATTGACGATCACATTAAGATTGTTGTGGTGCAAATTAAAGGTAAGCAAGTAAGACTTGGGATCAAGGCTCCTAAAGAGACCAAAATCCATCGAGAAGAGGTTTACCAGGCCATTCAAGACCAAAACACCGAAGCCTCCCAAAGTGATTTAAGTAGCTTATCCGACCTCACTTCAGATCTTAAGAAGAAGTAAATTCCCACTTGCTTTCTCGATTTGCTGACTGCTAGAATCAATTACCATGGCCGTTTGGTCCTATATTGGAGGCAGGTAAGTGAAAATCAACACCACACGTTTCGGAGAACTTGAAGTAGAAAAAAAGGACGTTATCGTCTTCAAAGAAGGTCTACTTGGTTTCGAAAACCTTAAAAAGTTTTTTATTGTTGATCCAGGTGATCAAACTCTTATTCTTTGGTTTCAGTCTGCAGAAGATCCTGCAACTGCTTTCCCAATTATTGAACCTAAAATCTTTCAACCTAACTACGTAGTTAAGCTTCTTCCTGCCGAACTTAATTCACTAGACCTTGAAAGTATTAACGATGCTAGTGTTTACACCATCCTTACAATTCCAAAAGTTGTCACAGAGATGTCTGCAAACCTTAAAGCTCCAATCGTAATTAACAACAAAACTAAAGTAGCTCGTCAAATTGTCCTTCAAGACAGCAAGTTAGAAGTACGTTGTAAGATGTATAAAGAACTTAAGAAATACATTGTGAGCTATGCTTCAGATGATAGCAACAGAACTACTGCTAGCGCTCCTTCTGTTACATCTCCATCAGACGCACAAATATCCTCAACTGAGCCTTCTGTTACTGAAGAGCAAGGTCCCACTAAAGATTTATAAGAAGTTTATTTAACACAATAAAAAAAAGCCTGCTTACGAGCAGGCTTTTTTATTTCTGATTTCTATTTTCGAACTTAGCTAAGCGATGTTTCTGTGGCCGTACGAGAGAGATTCAAGTACATGAGGGCCTCATCATTTCTTGGGTCTTTTGTTAAAATCTTTTCCCATTCAGATTGTGCCTCTAGAATTTTCCCTGTTCCATAAAGAAGAACACCTAGAGCGACTCTTGCGGGAATAAAATTTGGCTCTTCATTCTTGAGCTTTTGAAGTTCATCGAAAGCCTTATTCACAAAGCCTTTCTTAGCATAAGTCTTTGCTATTTTTATTCTTACTTCCAAGTTTGTTGCATCGAGGTTTTTGACTTTATTATATTCAAAGAGTGCCTCATCTAACCTATTATAGGTAAAGTACATTTCTGCTAATTCAAAGTGCTTAGCCGCAAACTTCTTATTAATATGCCCATCTTCTAAGAAGCTATTATCATTGCCTGACTTTACTCTCTGGTTCGCAACCTCAAAGATTCTCTTTGCTTCTTCGTACTGTCCGATATCGTTGTAGAGTACTGAAAGACTGATGGAAGCATCGGTGTGAGTTGGGTCCAAACTCAGGCATTTATTAAAGCCTTTGATTGCTTTTCCGACCTCACCCTTAAGATGAAATATATTCGCCATTAAGAAGTAGGTCTTAGCAAGAAGTGTTTTATCGTCCTTCTCTTCTTCAATAATTTCGTTGAGGAGGATAATTGCCTTTTTATACTCTTGTTGATCAAAGAACTCTTTTGCTTTTCTATAGCTTTCGTTTCTTCTCAAAGATCTCACCTATCTCTCCTAGTTTTGAGCAGTACAGTTATCAAGAGCTTGTGCTAAATCCTCTTTTGAGTCATCAGCGATCAAATCTAAATAAAGGGCCTTATGCTTAAGGCAGTATGTTTTATCTTCCAGCTCATTTGAAGCTTTAATGGCTCTAATCATCGCATGAGCTCTGATTCCTGGCTCCTTAAACTCGCTAATAATATTTTCATATCTAAAGCGAGCGGCATCATATACTCCGGTCTTATAATAGAAATCAGCTATGTACTGCTCTTTTGACCTCAGCATTTCTTTACAGTCTTCAATGCGAGAAGTTGCATTCTTTGCGTACTCACTTTGAGGAAAAACCCTTAAAAGTTCTTTAAAATGTTTAATTGCTTCAAAGGCACTGCTTAAGTCACGATCATGAGTATCTGGTAATTGACGATAGAATGATTCTCCAATTTTCCAGGTTACGTAATCCACTTTTTTATGGCGAGGGTGAAAGTCCTTGAAAACAATATAGGCTGCGGCCGCCTCTGCGTAATTCTCTTGCTTGAAGAGAACGTCAGCTCCAAGGAGCTCCGCAAAAGTAGCATAGTAACTATAAGGGTATTTACTGCGGATTCTATTAAGCTTCTCAGTAGCGAGAATATAGCGTCCAACTTTAACTAAACTTTCAGCTTCTTTATAAAGTTTTTCAGCTTCAGTTTTGCCCGTAGGTCGAGGTGTTGCACACCCGACTAGCAAACTGAGAACGAGACCAATCAAATATATTTTATGCATAGCTATACCCATGAGGATTTCTCTCTATCCTATCAATTCTTAACAAATATCGTCAAAATGAAAGAGACTTACTCTTGGTAAATTTCCTTGTAAACCTCTTGTAGGATTAACTTAACAGCTGCTGCCAGTGGAATAGAGATAACCATTCCCACAACCCCAAGCCACTGGGAGCCGAGAATAACGCTGGCCACAACAGTTAGAGGATGGAGATCAACAACTTTAGAAACAAGGATGGGAAAAACAATAGCAATATCAATAGCATTCGCTACTAGGTAGAGAATTATGATTGCTCCAAGTGTTGTCCCGGTTCCATACTCAGCTAAGGCAAAAACAAGGGCCGGAATAAAGCCAAAAATAGGGCCGACATAAGGGATTATATTGGTAAAGGCAGCCAAAAGACCAAAAAGAAGGGCAAAGCGCACCTCCAGAATGAGTAACCCTGACGTGATTGTTATGCCTACAATTGAAGCTTCAACAAATTTGGCAAAAATATAATCACCTAGTTTTTTGTTGAACTGATGGGAAAGAAAATAAAACCTCTCAAATATTCTATTGGGTGTTAATTTGAGTATCCCCTTTTTAAAAATTGATCCATCCTTTAGCAGAAAAAAGACAACTAAAGGAATGAGAAAGACCCATTCAATTACCGATGCTAAAAGAGTGGGAAGATTCAGGAGAATTCTCGTTGTTTTAGATCTTACCCACTCTAATCCTTGGTAGAGATATTTATCACCTAATTCAAAGCTAGTTTTTTCTTTTACTAAAAACTGAAAGTCCTCATAGTTTTTTACGACGTATCTTTCAATTTTAGGAAGATAATACTGAATATTTTCAACTTCCGATGTCACTGTCGGCACAATTTTTACAAAGGGATAAGTAGAAAAGAAAATCACTGAAGTGAAGACAATCCAAACGGCGCCTGTTCTATTAATTCCCAGCTTCTCTAACGTCGGAATCGCTGGAGAGATGATGAGAAAGATCACATAACCGAGTAACAACGGAATGCTAACCCTTGGCATTAAGGCTAACACAGCTAAGAAAACAACTATCGAGCCGAGGAAGAAAAAAAGTTTTACCCCTTCACGTGGGACACGCTGTCTTGAATCAGGCATTCGCGTCCTTTTCATAAGAGCTTAGTTTGAACTTAAGCTCCTGAACTTCTCTTGTAAGATTAAATAATCTGTTCGCAACAATGAGGCTAACCGACTGCAGAAGTTTCGCCGCTATTAAGGGATAGGTGTTAATAAGTTCTTCAACATCAGGCTTAAAGATCCCCAATAGCTCACAACCCTGGCGGCTTATCGCAGAACCATTTCTTACACTGGTTTCCTGTAAGAGAGCGAGTTCACCAAAGTAATCCCCCTTCTCAAGAGTCAAAATGTGGCGGTTTCCTCCTTGCCCTTCATTGGATTCAGGAGAAATCGAATCTACGACGATGTCCGTGTAGCCATTAAAAATCAAATAGAAACCAACACCCAATTCCCCTTGCTTAAATATAGTCTCGCCAGGAGAGAATTTTCTGTGGTGGAGAAACTTAGCAAAAATACGCAGTTCATTTTCACTGAAATTACTAAAGACACCCATCTTTCTCAAAAAACGTGGAATGGTATCTTTCTTACGGCCGACAAGAGGGTTAGATTGCCAGAAGTACTTGAGAACTGAAATCTCTATTCTCTCAGGTAACTTTTCATGGCCGTTAATTTTCTCTTTAATTTCTTTTTCGTAACTCAAGTTTTATCCTCAATAAAATGCGATATCTGCTTTGGGAACCCAACCTTGAATGGCCTTAGGTGAAATGACGTAATACCAATCTGCCTTGGATTCCCCTATAATCACCCGACTTCCTTCTGCAATTTCACCATAATCTGTAAAAACCTGAGAGGGGCCTTCAAATACTCTCACCGTTTTAAGAACGATTGCTGAACTATAAAGATTATCCAAAATCATTTTTGTGCTAAGAGGCACTATTCCTAAAATTAAGACGAGTGATGCCGTGGCAACACTCTTTAAAAGGTTCTTTCGCACCGCCAGTAAGCCCGCTGAACAGATGACAGCAGCGAGGATGAAGAAGAAAGTAACTGGTGTATCTAATACTTTTGCTGTCAAAGACTCTAGGATATCTTTTGATTTTGTCGGGTCATAGACCTGAGGTTGAGCGATGACGATATCCAGGTTCTTATAGACCATAGGAAAACTAAAAGATTCTTTCTTCGCCTTTTCCAGATGGAGCCGTGCTGGCCCAAGTTCATTTTTCTTTAAATGAAGTGAGCCCAGATTATAATGAAATAGACCTGGGTCTAAATCATCACGTCCCTCTCTTATCGTCTCAAGAGCTGATTCATAATCAGCCTTTAAATATAAGTCTTTCGCTGTATTTAAAATTTCAGATGAGTTATCTTTGGCCATGGTATTATTATTATGGGCTAGTAATAAGAGTTCAAGTAAGCAAAATTAGGTTCCTATGAGTACAATTGAAGAGCATTCCCATCAACTATTTACCTCCCTTCTTAAAGCTAGTCGAAACTACGAAAGTTTTGATTTTGAAGGATTAAAATACGCAACAGGCACAGGTCCTAAATTCACTTCGTCCGACGGAACAACCTTTTTTGACTTCACCGGGCAAAATGGACTCTTAGGCTATGGTCACCCGTTAAGCTTTAAAATTAACCTTATTCGCCTTCTCAATGACCGAATACCTAAAGACGATACGGGCCAAAAAAAGGAATGTGAATCTCTTCTTTCAAAACTTATTGGACAAAATATTTTTATCACTTATCCCCAAAAAGACGCCGAAAACTTATTTGCTGGGCGCTCTTGTGAGTTCCTGAGTAAAAAGCTTAGCGACAATCACTACAACTTAGTTGGATTATTTTCTAAACCCATTGGGATTTCTTTTGTTGAAAAGGATTACCGCGAGGACATGACTGAAATTCTTATGACGTTAAACTTCCTCACTAAGGGGCAGTTCTATGGGAAAAATGGCCTCATTAGGCAAAGACAAACACAGCTTGAACAGGCTTTTAACTCCTTAAACTCTGTTAAAAGAATTGATGGACTTGAAGTTGAACTCGAAACAGAATCCTTACCGGAACATTTTTTACTTTACTGCCATAGTCCTAACTTGATGCGCTTTCCCCTGTCTTTTAATGATGATCTTCTTCGTGAGATCACTTCTTTTATGGATTAGTTATGTTTGTCATAAGAAATGTAAACTTAAAGGATTTGGAAGATATTTTTGAGCTGAGCCAACTCATGCAGTTCATCAATATTCCAAATGATAAAGATCTCCTTGAGACCAAGATCCAAAAAAGTCTTAAAAGTTTCAAAGGGGAGCTCTCAAAAGAAGAGAGTACCTACATTTTTGTCCTCGAGGATCTTCAAAAAAAGAAAGTTATCGGAATCTCATTAATCCATGGTTTACATGGTACAGAAGAGGAACCTCACTTCTATCTGACAGTGGGCCAAGAGCATAAATATAGCCAATCCTTAAACACTGGCTTTATTCATGGGACCCTAAAGTTTGGTCACACAACAAAAGGTTTTACTGAAATAGGTGGATTGGTTCTTAATCCAACCTATCGAGGACATGAGCAAAAGCTTGGGAAAGCTCTCAGCTTTGCGCGTTTTCTCTTTATCGGTCAAAACAAAAGCCTCTTTACCGACACCATCCATGTCGAGCTTATGCCCCCTTTTGACAGCGAGGGAAAATCACCTCTTTGGGAAGCGGTAGGCCGTCAGTTTCTTAATATGAACTATCATGATGCTGATATCCTCTCTCGAAAAAACAAAGAGTTTATCCTTTCTCTCTTCCCTCATGACACTATCTACGAAGCACTTCTCCCCCTAGCGGCAAGAGACGCTATTGGAAAAGTTGGTGAGCAAACGGCTCCTGTTAAGACAATGCTCGAATCTATCGGATTTGAATATGTTAACGAAGTTGATCCCTTTGATGGCGGACCACACTATAGAGCCGCCTTAGACAAGATTACTAAAATTAATCAAATCAAATCATATACGGTAGTATCTAAGAGTTCGGATAAGAAGCAGTGTTTTCTTCTTTCTACTCAACACCCTGAGTATACTTTTTATTGTCCACTGTTAAGCGGTCAAGAAACTCAAGGTGAGAATGGAGATGAGCTTACTATCGATCCTAAAATTGAAAAAGAAAAATTTATCACCCAACCTAGCGGTCTTGGGTTTAGCTATTAGAGGTATCTATGAAGTTTGAAATCAAAGGTAATTATTTCTTCGGTCGCTACAATACGGCATCTCAAAAAGGTCACGACGGTATCGAGCACTTTATTAAACGGGAATGTCCAAGTGATCTCGATACGATCTTGTGGGAAATGCCAATTGTATACGGGCAAGTTGATGACGTCGTTGAGAGCTCGGTTGAAGGGTATAAATTCTGGAGAAAACTACCCCTAGAGGAGAGAATAACTTTCTTAAAGAAATTTCAAGAACAAGTAAAAAAGCGCAAAGAACAAATGGCTGAGGCCATATCTTTAGAAATGGGCAAACCCCTATGGGAAGCGACAGGAGAAGTTAATAGTGTCATAGGTAAAGTCGACATAACGATCAATGATAGTCTGCCAAGAGTAGCCGACAAAAGCTATGACGAGATAATGCCTGGAGTTCGCGGTGCCCTTTCCTATCGTTCCCTTGGTCCTTGTCTTATTATTGGGCCCTTTAATTTTCCATGCCACCTGGCGAATACTCAGATTTTAAGTGCACTTATCACAGGTAATTCAGTTATCTTTAAGCCCTCTGAAAAAACGGCTTATAGTGCCCAAATACTTATCGACTGTTTTCACGAAGCCGGTTTTCCAAAAGGAGTCATCAACCTTATTCAAGGAGATGGCGAAATTGGAAGAAGGCTTCTCAACTTTAAAGAGATCAAAGGTGTTTACTTCACAGGAAGTAAAGAAGTTGGATTAAACATCCTCAAATCGACTCACTCTGACCTAACAAAGCTAGTGGCCCTAGAGCTTGGAGGTAAAAATCCAGGTATTATCCATAAAGATGCCAATAAAGAAGTTGCCCTCGAAGAGATGATAAAAGCCTGTTACCTGACAAGTGGACAGCGCTGTACTAGCAATAGCATCACCTTCATTCATAAAAGTATTGCCGAAGAGTTTATTCAGCAATTTCATAGCATTAGTAAGAAAATTATCATTGATCATCCCATGGACTTTGAAAAAGAACCTTTCATGGGCCCTCTTGTTGACCAACGCGCAGTTGATGCTTACCTAACCTTTATGGGAATGGCCAAGCGTGAAGGCTTTGAAGAGATTATGCGAGGAAAGCAAATTACTAAAAAGCACCAAGGGTATTATGTGACACCATCTATTCATTTTAGTGAAGAGTGGAAAAGTGACAGCCATTTTCTTTCGAGTGAAATCTTTGGTCCAAATTGTACTTTTGTTACTTATGAAAATATTGAAGAAGCTATCGAAATGGCCAACCAATCAGAATACGGTCTGGCTGCAGGTATCTTTACTCAAGATGAAACCATCTTTAGAAAGTGTTTTGAAGACATTGAAGCCGGCCTAATTAACTGGAATCGATCGACTTGTGGAGCCAGCCCTAAACTTCCCTTTGGTGGTTTAAAAAACAGTGGTAACTATCGTCCTGCTGCTGTGGCAATGATTGATAGCTGTGTTCAGCAAAAAGCTAGCTTACAAATGCAAGAAGTTAGTCCAAGTGGACTAAATAGCATTAAAGGTATTGACCTTTAGGCTTGCTTCTTATTAACGAGAACACCTTGACGAGAGGAGAGGGAGAAGTCTTCTTCTTTTCCTTTCGTGTGCTTTAACTCTACAGCATTACTATCTTTATAAAGAGATAAAACTTCCATCGATTTTATTTTTGAATAAGAAGCAAAGAGCTTTTTCTTTTGTTCGAGAATTAAGGTACTTGTTTGTTGTTTTGAAGAAAAGCCTTTGATCTTGGGAAATCTTTTAGGTCCTAGAACCTTTTTGTCCATTTCCGCAAAGACCTTGGAGTATTGTTCTATAAGGGCATGGACCCTCTGACCAGCCTGAAAAGTGAGCGGCTCAGTGATCACCTCACCTTCATCGAAAGGAAGAATTTTTGCTTCATTTAATTCACTTTCTTCTTCATCTTCGATTTGAGCTTTTTCGATAATAGACTTGTAATCTTCACCCCTAAGGCTAGATTCAACAAGTAAAGAGAGGTCGACTTTCTTCTTACCTGAAGAAGAGACCGTTAAATCAGCAATTTCCTCTGGAGTAAGAATCCTAAGCAGATTCCTTACCAGTTCACCTTTGAACTCCATAATATTCCTCAATCTTGTATCGGTTTATTCTGCAATTAACTTGAGCGATCCTGTCAAGCAATACGGGTTTTCAGGCACTTAGGTTTTTACCCATTTGTTATTTTCACACTTTACAGTAGACAAGAGAAAAGAAGTCTTTTATAAAAGGAAGCTCATGAAAATGGATTGGAGTGTGGCGCAGCGGTAGCGCAGCGGACTGTTAATCCGTTGGTCGCGGGTTCGAATCCCGCCACTCCAGCCACTTTCATATCCTTTTCCTAAATCGCTAGGACAATCCCATGGAATTAAAAAAAAATATCTCAAACTCTAATGCATTAGAGGGTCATTCTACTTTTGTTGAAGAAAGCTATCTTCAATTCCTTAGCGAAGTCAGAGAAGATATTGGCGAGGGACATGAAAGCGAACATCTTAGTGCCGACTTTCAAGATGAATTGAGGGAAATCATTTTCCAAAAAGATCTTGATTCTTATCATCCCCTTAAATTCTATTGGCTAAATCTTATTGATAAACTCGTTGATACTCTTGCTTTAATCGAAGAAGAGCTCAATGAGCCTAGTGATCTCATTGGTGTTTTCTCTGAATCTGATCTACTTGGCTTTATTGTTGAAAGGCTAGAAGATAAAGCTGAAATTGAAACTATCTTTGAAGAAATTTTAGAGATGCAAGAGCTACAAATCGTAAGTTTCTACTATCTTCATATCAATACGCAAGAGTGGCAGCCAGAGGGACCCGTTAGCTATCGTCCCGTCACAGAGCTCGGAGAAGGCTTTGGCCATCTTGTTCTCGGTCAACAGAAAAAGCATTGCTATGTTAGTGAGCTAACTACAGAAGCCGTTTTTCCAATCGTTGGGTACTTCCCTGACCAAGGAAAAATACAAGTCCTTGTTGACGATAAGGTTATCGAGCATGGATTCGATACACTTCACCAAACTTCAGATGGTATTGATATCCTTGCAGGTCTTTCTGAAAATGGGGCGCCTTCCCTTGATCACCTCGATAAAATCAAAAAAGCATCCCAAGTCTTAAGTAAATTAACGCCTGAACTTTGGAATTTATTTAAAACTTATACTCAGAATATTGTCCCGATTTTTGAGGAAGAGCTTGTAAGCTTCTCAATGGCAACCCTCCCCGGCTATTCGTCAATCAATATGGCCAATAGAGATTTTGTTGATATGACAGATGACCTTCTTCATGAAAATGGTCATCACTTCTTAAATGCCCTTTTAGAAGGGGAAGAAGAGATCATATTTGAGGATGATGACAAAATTTTCTTTTCCCCATGGCGTAGAAGCTTAAGGCCAATCAGAGGTCTTTATCATGCTGTTGTGACTTTTTACTGGGCTTACCGCCTTTTCAAAGAACTTTCCCTGGCTGAGAATCTTGATCAATTTTTCACCAAAGATGAAGTTCAGAAAATTCACATGCGCTTTCTTGAGGAAGCAGAGCTCATCCGCCAATGCCATGAAGATCTTGAAAAGGCCTATCAGATGGAAAAAATCACTGACTTTGGTAAACAAATTATCGATGAAGTTTTAAGCGAAGTTGAAAGGGATAAAGCTATTGAAGAGAAAAGCTGGACTATACTTTCAGAAGCATCTCGCTCAGAACTAAAAGAACAGCTGCAAGAGGTCTCTAAAGCCCGCTTAGCTTAGCCTGCATCTCATTAGCAGGCATTAGGTCTCCTTGAGCTGAAGCAATCTCTATGCCCCTCTTAAAGACCTCTCTCGCCTTATCTTTATTCTCAGTATTCAAAAAGACCTTTCCTAAGAGAAGATAAGCTACTGAATAATTTTTATCGATGCTAATCACTTTCTCTAAAAGAGGTATCGACTTTTCAGCTTCTCCTCTTTGAAAGTAAATATCTGCTAAACCATAGTTCGCGAGATTATCATCAGGATCTATCTCGAGAACTTGTTTGAACATATCAAACCGGCGTTCGATCTCAGCCTCTTCTGCTTTCTTCTGCTCTTCTTTCGCCTTTTTTTGTTGTGCCTCTTTACCATATTGAGAAAAACTCTTTACTGTTGCCTGTGCTTTTTCTTCCTCAGCTTCTTCAATTTTTCCAAGACGCATATAAAAGAGGCTCTTATTTGTGTGGGCCATTACAGAGTCAGGATTGGCTTCTAGAACTTTATCCATGAACTCTATTCCCTCCTGAAACTTCTCCTGCCTTCCTAGAATAACGCCAATCGCTTCGTAGGCATCTTCGTAATCTGGACTTAGTTTTACAACAGCCTTAAGGAGATTAATCGCTTCCTCTTCATTATCAGACTGAAAAAGACTTACGGCTTTTTCATAGAGGTCTTGAACAAAACTCTCATGATTGAATTCGCCACCAAGAGGAATATACTCAACCTCACCCATAAAAGAGCTTTCAGTGCATACTAGGGTTAACTCTTTACCTTGAACTCTATGATTACGAATAAGCGACACAATAAGATAAGCCTGTCCCTTGAAATTGATGAAATCAATTATTTTTCCAGCAGCCTTTCCCTCAACGGAAAACTTCTCACCAGAATTTCCCCTTTGGGCTTGATCTCCCTTTAATTTTATTGCAACAGGAAAGTAAGCTCCCCCACGTCTTGTCTCAATTTTTGAAACTGTTTCTTGGCCTAAAAAACAGCCTTTATCCAATGAGACGCCTTTGAAATTTAAAATAGTATCAGTGACTAAGGTGCCTATGGTGACATTCTTACCAAGAACAGGTGCACCTCCAAGGACAAGAAGATCTTGATAGGTTTCTTTATTTAATTCTTCAAAGTCCTCTAGGGCCTTGCATGGCTCGAGAATAACCTTAGCAGGAAAATTTGCCAGGATGCCAGAATATGAGGAGTTTAATTCTTCAAAGCTCCATACGACGATAGGAGTTACTTTATGATCCTCGATAGTAAGGTCATCCATGATGATGTACTTTTCAAGGTCAGCTTTTAAATCTTCTTTTAGCTCTTGTGGTACAAGAGCTATAAATCCCTCAACGCCTTTTAATAAATAAAAGTAGGACTGGACTCTTCCCCCTCGGTCGAGGCGGCATTGAAGTTGAAAGCTATTATTTTCAAGCTTGCTTATGTCATTCGTAAGCTGCCCCTGTAAAAACCTTTCAGCATCAGGGCCACAAATGAGGAGTGCTTCGTATTCACTATCAAGATTAAAATACTTATTTTGTAGTTCTCGCAATGAACGACCTATACAGAAAAAGATTCGCCACAACCACAAGTATTGGCAGCGTTAGGATTTATAAAGACAAAACCTTTTCCATTGAGACCATCTTTAAAATCAAGAGTGACCCCTTTTAAATAAATTGATGATTTCAAATCTATATAAACCTTCACACCATTAAAATCGAGGACATTGTCTTTCTCTCTTTTCGTGTCAAAATCAATTTTATAGCTCAACCCAGAACAGCCTCCACCGACGACTCCTAAGCGTAGGCCATACTCTGGACCCTTATCTTCTTGGCTAAAGATATTCTTAACCTGATCAATTGCCTTATCAGTGAGATTGACTAAATTTGTTGAATTGCTCATATAATTGCCACCGTTCCTTAAAATACGTCTTTTCTTGACCTATTTACAACACCTCTATAATACCGGCAAATTTGAAGTAGACCAAGAACCTATTTTTACACAGACCAAATAATCCTATAATATTGAAATTAGGTGAACATATGGCAATTTTTTTAATTATAAAAGACGAAAGTAGCGAAGAGAGGGTCAGACTCACTTCCAAACCTTTTATCCTCGGTCGCTCAAGCAAGTGTCACAAAACACTCGATGACAATATGGTCAGCGGTAGGCACTTAGCTATAAAAATAAATGATGACTTTCGCGTCGTTCTTAAAGACCTTGGTACGACCAACGGTACTTACCTTAACGGGTCAAAAATAGATGAATCTTACCTTTATCTTGATGACTTTGTTCAAATTGGTAAGGTCTCTCTCCAGCTTGATGATAGTGACATGTCCGCAAAAGAACTTGGCCTTCATAAAAGAGATTATGAAAGAACGAATGTAACCTTTGTCAAAATGGGTGCACAAGTTGAAGGCGTTGATGACTATGAAGAAGATGAGTTCGGGCACGTCAAACAAAAGAACTTACTCGCTAAGATTCGTCAAAAGAAAGAACAGGAAGATACCGGCAGTGATGTCCTTGAGGCTTCCCAAGAGGATCACACAAGAACTGCTGCAACTACGATTGACGAACACAACGAATTAAAAGAAGCGAGTGAGTTCCTCAAAAAAGAAAAGAAAAAGAGCAAAAAGAAAAGAGGTTCCGTTAAAGAGGCCTCAAAAGAAAAAGAAGATGCTGGTCTCGTGAATAAATTAAAAGGCCTTTTTAAAAAATAGGACCTACGGCTTCCACAAAACTTCACTCTCTCCCATTTTCAAGTTTACATAGCGAGAGAGGACAAAGAAGAAATCACTCAATCTATTTATAAATTTAACACTATTTTCAGGAAGCTCCTCACCAGTAGTCTTTTGATACTGAATGAGCTTTCTCTCAACCTTTCGGCAAACGGTTCTACTGAGGTGAAGGAAGCTTGCGGCTGCCCCTCCACCTGGAAGAATGAAGTTGGTGAGCTTGGGACATTCCGAGTCCAAGCGATCAATTGCCAATTCTATGTTACTAATGCTTTTTTCCTTTATTGCCGGTAACTTGAAAGCCTTTCTTTTCTCGGCTTCACAAGCAAGATTACTCCCCAAATCAAAAAGAAGATTCTGAATTGTCTTTAACGACTCTATCTCATTAATAAAGAGTTTATTATCCAAATGAGACACAACAACACCAACCCAAGAATTTAACTCATCGACTTCACCATAGAGATCAATTCGTTGATCTGACTTGGAGACTCGTGTTCCACCCACCAGACCAGTTTCGCCCCGGTCTCCGCCTTTTGTATAAACCTTCGACTTCTCCGTCATTACATATTCCTTCTATAGCGACCACCGACTTCAAACAGAAGATTCGTAATCTCACCAAGAGAACAATAATTAACTGTCTTTAGAAGCTCTTCGAAAACATTCTTATCAGCGAGAACCGCACTTTTGAGGTCTTCTAAGGCCTGTGCCGACTTATCTTTGTTCTTATCTTTGAAAGCATTGAGTCTTGTGATTTGCTCTTGCTTTTCTTCATTAGAACATCTTGAAATTTCAATCTCTTGTTGCATTTGTTCTTCGATATCTGGAGAGAGATATGTGTTCACACCTATGATTGGCATTTCGCCAGAGTCTTTGAGAGTTTCATAATGAAGGGACTCCTCTTGGATTTTCCCTCTTTGGTACATACTCTCCATTGCTCCTAGAACGCCTCCCTTGTCAGAAATTCTTTCAAATTCTGTGAGAATCGCTTCTTCAACAATATTAGAAAGCTCTTCAATAAGGTAAGAGCCCTGCATTGGATTATCTGTTTTATTGAGACCGAATTCACGATTAATAATCATTTGAATGGCCATCGCCCTTCTCACTGATTCTTCCGTAGGCGTAGTGATCGCCTCATCATAAGCATTTGTATGGAGACTATTACAGTTATCGCTTAGAGCAAGATAGGCCTGAAGTGTTGTACGGATATCGTTGAAGTCAATCTCTTGGGCATGAAGAGAACGACCCGAGGTTTGTATATGGTATTTAAATTTTTGCGACTTATCGTTTGCACCGTATTTATCCCTCATCGTCACAGCCCAAATCTTTCGAGCAACTCGTCCAATCACTGAGTACTCTGGGTCAAGGCCATTACTGAAAAAGAAACTTAGGTTTGTTGCAAAGTCATCAATATTCATCCCGCGACTTAAATAGTATTCGACGAAGGTGAATCCATTTGAAAGGGTGAATGCCGTTTGAGTGATAGGGTTAGCTCCAGCTTCAGCAATATGGTAACCACTAATTGAGACTGAATAATAATTCTTAATAGCGTTTCTACAAAAGTACTCTTGGATATCACCCATGAGCTTTAAGCTAAACTCAAGAGAAAAAATACAAGTGTTCTGAGCTTGATCTTCCTTTAGGATATCGGCTTGAACAGTACCTCGAACCTGACGCATTATCTCCGTGCGTTTCTCTTCATTCCAGAAGTCATCTTCACTTAGTTTTTGCTTAATTGCAGTGTTCATGTAGAGAGCTAGAATAATTGGTGCTGGACCATTAATTGTCATTGAGACTGACGTATTAGGACTAGTGAGATCAAATCCATCATAGAGCGCTTGCATGTCATCAAGAGTCGCTATGGAAACACCGGCCTCACCAATTTTACCAAAAATATCAGGTCTCTCATCTGGGTCTTCACCGTAAAGAGTTACAGAATCAAAAGCTGTCGACAGTCTCTTGGCCGGGTCATCTTTTGACAGGTAATGAAATCGTTTATTGGTTCTCCAGGGTCCGCCCTCTCCTGCAAACATCCTCTTGGGCTCTTCATCTGCTCTTTTAAAAGGGAAGATTCCAGCACCATAGGGAAAGAAACCTGGGATATTACATGAACGCTGATAGCGATGAATATCAGCCATCGAGCTCATTTGAGGTAAAGCGACACGACTTATTTTATTGCCACTTAATGACTCTGTTAGAGTTTGAACTTTTATTTCTTTGTTTCGAACTGTGTAAGAGAATTCACCAGATTTATACTCATCTCTTGTTTTAAAAAATTCTTCAGCTTCTTTTACAGCATCTTCACCAAGGTCTTTAGTAACCTCTTCAAGCTTAGTCTTGAGATCACCATTTTCAGGTACAAGCTCACATGCTTTTTTAAGCGCTTCATAGTCTTTTAAAAGCTCTACTCTTCTTGTCGTTTCATTATTATAGTCGCGGCAAGTCTTTGCGATATCTCTTAAGTATAGCGTTCGCTCTGGAGGAATAATGCTACCTTTTCTACTTGGTAACTTTTCAAGTGGTAATTCTTTAACCGGCTCTACGTCAAAATCTAACGACTTTGCCAATTCAAAGAAGAGTGCATTCACACCGCTATCATTAAACTTCGAGGCCATCGTCCCAAAAACTGGAAGCTCATCATCTTCAGGTGATCCTGGGTGCCCTGCAAAGAGTTCATGATTACGACGATACTGCTTTCTAATATCGCGGATAGCATCCTCAGAACGTGGCTTTTCAAATTTATTGAGGACGATGAAGTCGGCGGACTCAAGCATTTCAATTTTTTCAAGTTGCGTAGCTGCACCATACTCAGGAGTCATAACATAGATGCACTTATCAGCAACTTGTGTAATTTCATCTGACGCCTGACCAATCCCAGACGTTTCAACAAGAATGAAAGTAAAGTCTTGAGACTTTAAAAAAGATACGACTTTCTTGATCTGAGGACTTAATTCGGTTTTTGATTCTCTCGTCGCTAATGAGCGAATAAAGAACTGATCGTAAGAAGCCGACCCCAAGCGAATCCGATCACCGAGAAGGGCTCCTTGAGTTTTCTTCTTAGTCGGATCGACTGAAATCAAAGCAATCTTCGCATCCTTGTAATAACGATGAAAACGAAGAAGGAGCTCATCAATAAGTGAAGATTTACCCGCTCCACCGGTCCCGGTAATACCAAGGACGGGAATATTCTTTTCTTTAAAATCAAAAGGTGCTTCACCACTATTTTCAATGTGACTAATAACTTTAGAAATTTGAGTCGCCGCGAGAGGGGTGCTTGCAAGTTTTGAGAAGTCTACATTTTCTGTTGTATCGAAAGTCGATCTTTCAATCATGTCATCAATAATTCCCGTTAGACCGAGCTTCATTCCGTCTTCTGGAGAATAGATTTTATTAATTCCACGCTTGTGAAGTTCTTTGATCTCTGATGGCGTAATCACGCCTCCGCCGCCTCCAAACATTCTCACATTGGTGGCACCTGCTTCGTTAAGAAGCTCTCTAATATAGGTGAAATACTCCATATGACCGCCCTGGTAAGACGACAGAGCTACCGCGTGGGCATCTTCTTGTAGACAAGCGTCGACAACCTCTTGAGCAGATCGGTTATGACCAAGATGGATCACTTCCACACCCTTACTCTGGAGGAGTCTTCTCATAATATTAATTGACACGTCGTGGCCATCAAATAGACTGGCAGCCGTTACAAAGCGAAGTTTTTTCATTTTCAAACCTTGAAATTATGGATATTTACAGCTCAGCCAATATAGCTTAAAAAAAAAGTCCAAGCAAAATTGCTTTGTGAGACGCGTTCATTGTATTAGAATGCTCTTAAGCAATTGAATAAACAGGGTTCTGTTATGAGTGAACACATTGATGAAAGAGAAGTTTTAGTTGAAAATCCCTTTCACACAGCGCGACTAAAGCCTAAAAGAAAAGGGAAAAAGCCGCCTAAGCTCATTGCTGTTGTTCACCAAAGTGGTTGTACAGGCTGTGAGGTATGTATCGCAGGCTGTCCTGTTGACTCAATCGAGCTTGTTCCTGGGCCGGATGCTTCAAACCCTGGCTTTAGACAAATGGTAGAAATTGATATTGCTCGCTGTATCGGCTGTCAAAACTGCTCTCAAGATTGCCCTTGGGAAACTATCACCATGTACGAGCATAATGACTCTTTCATCGCATGGGGTAACGAAACCCTTAGCTCCAACCTTTATATGACACAAGGAAAACTAGCTGACGTTCTCGAAAAAGAGAATATTAGTTTAGAGCCACCAAAGTCTGATGAAGGTAGTGAAGAGTCCGCCTAAGATTCCTTAATCGCTTTAAAGTGAACGACAGTCCCCATTATAAAAATGACAACACTTACCCACTGTGAGGTTGAAAGCCCGTAGTGGATTCCGCGTATAGAATCACCACGAAAAAACTCATTGATCATTCTCAATGTTGAATACGAAAGCATATAGCTGCTTAACATCATCAGAGGATCTCTTCTCTTTTTCCAGAGCCACTTTAAGATGAAAAAAATAACGACTAGGCCAATTGACTCATAGATTTGGACAGGATGTCTTGAGAGGCCATTAACTGTTATCGCTATTGGAAGGTCACACTGATCACCAAAGCAACAACCTGCGAGTAAACAGCCAACTCTTCCTATTGCATGTCCAAGAGCGACTCCAGGTGTGACAAGCCCGAGGTGAGAAAGGTCAAGGCCTTTCTGGAATTTAAAAAAAAGAACGGCAAAGAGTCCGGCAAAAACGAGACCGCCATAGAAAACGAAGCCCCCTCCCATCCAAAAGTTTATTTCTTTTGAATAGTCCAAGGCCTTCTCAGGGGCAGAGAATATTAAAAAGAAAGCTTTAGCTCCTATCCATGCAATGACAAAGGTTAAGATAAAGAAAGCCTTAAGGACTTTTTCTGGTAGCTTGGCCTGAGACCATAAGGACGCTGTTATATTGTAACCAACTCCCCATCCCAATCCCATTAACAAGGGATAACTATAAATGGGTTCATGCAAAAGGTGAAAAAGGATAGGCTTCACTTTACTGTCACTCTTTTAGAGATTGTTGTCATTAGAATCAACGCCCCTAGTGCACTTGAGATGTCACCAACACTGAAAGTGAGAGTATATTCACCTAGCTTAAGCCCTAAATAATCCAGAGTACTTCCCTGAGAATAGCGGTCAAGCCATGAGGAAAAGAAGCCCATTAAGAGTAAGGTATAACCCCAACCTCTTATCGGGGAACGATTACGGTAAAAAACAATTCTTCTCAGAAAGTGAATAATAAAAATGAGAGTCACTATCCAGGAAAAGGTATTCAAAGTCTCTAAATCAAAGAAAGCGCGAAAACCAAAAATTAAACCTGCATTAGACTCTCTCACGAAGAGAAAGGAATCACTTATAGGATGAAAGCCACCCTCCATGGAGATTAGACTTTGTGCCGTTCCCTTAAGCAGTTGATCAAGAATGATGGAAAAAGCCAAAACGAGGCTATATTTCCATATATTATTCATCAGTAATATTCTTTCGGGTTAATCTCGTACTTTTCAATTTTTCTTAAGAGTGTCTTCTTTGGAATATTGGCCTTAAGTGCAGTTTGATTAATCTTGCCCTTATTAAGCTTTAAAGCTTGAACAATAAATTCCTTCTCAAAAAGATCTTTCGCAACCTGAAAGTCCATTTTGATATCATTATCTTCGGTTACCTGAGCAAAAGTGAATTGATACTGATTTACATCTTCATCACTCATGTCTCTATCGAGAACAGACTCTCTAATTCCTTTGAAATCAATTCGGCTTGTTTCATCTTCCGAATCTGAATTAGCTCCCTCTTGTCGAGTTCCTTTTCGAACTGACTCCGGAAGTGAAGAAGGTCGTATATGATCAGTAGACTCTATAATGAATGCGTGCTCAATGACATTTCTAAGCTCTCTAATATTCCCAGGCCATGTATAGTGAGACAGTAAATTTAACGCCTCTTCATTCGGTCCCTTGATTTCAAGATTATGAATGCTGTTAAAGTAGCTTACATAATAGTCAATGAGGTGGGGGATATCAGAGATTCTTTCCCTTAACGGAGGAAGGTAAACTGGTAAGACATTTAAACGATAAAATAAGTCTTCTCTGAATGAGCCATCTTTGATCATCTCCTCAAACGGCTTATGTGATGCTGCAATAACACGAACATCAACCTTTACGTCTCGGTTTGATCCAACAGGTGTGAAACTTTTCTCTTGGAGAACTCTTAGAAGCTTAACCTGCATCGTCGCACTAATATCTCCAATTTCATCGAGAAAAATGGTTCCCCCATCTGCGTACTGAAACTTACCAATTTTTCTTTCAGATGCTCCGGTAAAGGCTCCCTTCTCATGACCAAAGAGCTCTGATTCAATCAAGTTATCTGGCACCGCTGCCAAATTGATTGTAACGAAACGCTCATCTTTTCGAGGTCCGTTGTAATGAATTGCCTTGGCGACAAGTTCCTTACCAGTACCTGATTCACCTCTAATAAGTACTGGTGTGTTGACCTGACTTAATTTAGAAATGACATTAAAAACCTTAACCATTTCATCAGATTCACCAACAAATTTGTCATCATTTCCTAAGCTCAAGGTTGGAGCAGAAAATTTTGAAGTCTCTACAAGACTTCTTGCCTTTAATGCTCTCTTTATAAGAGCAACAAGGTTGTCTGATGTAATGGGTTTTTCAAGATAGTTGAATGCACCTAACTTAACAGCTTTAACAGCATCACCGACATTAGAATAAGCCGTTAATATAAGAACAATAATAGAAGGGTTATATTTCTTGATTTGCTCTAACGCTTCAATACCATCCATCTCTGGCATATTCACATCCATAACAACCAAGTCATACTGCCCAGAGGTCACTTTATTTAGGGCCTCTTTTCCATTATCAGCAGTTTCAACATAGAAGTGATGATACTCTAGCGCCTCTTTTACTGAGCCTTGTAAAACCTTATCATCATCAACAACTAATACCTTATGCATACTTCTCTCCCACCAGTGGATTATTCATTTTTTAATTTTATCTGAAATTTGGTTCCTTGTCCTAACTCACTGGAAACAGATATTTCTCCCCCGTGAAGTTCAACAAAGTATTTAACCAAATAGAGACCCAAACCCGTTCCCTTGATTGAGTGACTCGCGTCATTCTTAACCCGATAAAATTTCTCAAATATATTTTCGATATCTCCAGCCGGGATACCTACTCCATTATCAGCTATCTCTATATATACCCACTTTTCGTCATCCCACGTCGTTACTTTAACGGCGGAACCCTCTCCAGAATACTTAATTGCATTCTCAATTAGGTTTGAAAGAACCCTATTCATAAGATTCGGGTCAAACTGAATGGGATATAAAGGACCGAGTTCTTTTTCAACTCTTACATTTGTATTACTTGCCTCAAACCTTAGGTTATTAACCACCATTTCAATCGTATTATTAATGTCCTTATTCACCATATTAAGTGTTAGGTTTCTTGATTCAATTTTGGTGAGATCGAGAATACTTGTAATAAACTTATTAAGCTCTTTTGTTGAATCCACAATCGATCGTAGATTTTTCTCCCCCTCTGGAGAAGAGAACTGCCTTTGATTAAGCATATTGTCAGTTAAACCGGCAATCTTTGCCACAGGCGTTTTCAAATCATGACTCATAAGACTAATAAAGTTCTGCTTTAAATTCTCTACCTTTTTTAAGAGCTTCGTCTCCTCTTGAATTGCATAACGTCTTTGGTACTCACCGATCGCCCTAAAAGGAACCCAGATGTAATAGACAACAAAGACGGAAAGGACGATGTGTGAAATGTAGAGCCAAACACCGAATCCGGCGAAGAGAATATAAGCTATTAATAGTGACGAAAGCATAACCGCCACAGTTGTGAGAAGACCATGAGTAGGCTTAAGCCACGAGATCATCACAGAGAGAAAAACGGCTATAATGACGCATAAAACATAAGAAACTTTTCTTGGTACCCTATAGACTGTTTTTCCCTGAATAAGTGACTGAATAAAGACGCCATGAAGGGCCATGATAGAGCTTCTTGTGTTTTCTTTATCAAAAGGTGTGGAAACATAGTCTTCACTATTGCTTATATAGCTCGGCCCGATCAAAACGATTTTATCTTTAAAGTATCCCTCTGGAAAATTACCCACTCGTACGGAGTGAAAAGGAATTCTCTTAATCTTCTTATTGGATTCTAAAGGGGACGTATAAAATCTTGTTAAGGCAAAGGTGGCATCAGCTTCTCTAAGATAGTAAGCGCCCATGTGAGATTTGGCAGGTATCGGCTTAAGCCCCAGAAACTTTCTATACTCGTTGGCAGTCCATAAATGCAGACTATCCTCTCCACTGTAATTGAGAATGACTCTTCTCGCGACAGAATCTTTTGCAAAGATATTGGTATCTTTATTGATAAGACTCAATGAATAGCCAAATGTTCTTAGATCCTCAGGCGGTAGACGTTGCCCCCAGGTATCCATTGTCGTCCCAAAACGAAAAATACCCTTGCTTGATATAAAGGATGATATAGACCCTTTAAAACGACTTAAATTTTCTTTCTCAATTTCATTACTTGGGTCTTGAAGATTTACAAAATAGTTAATTACTCTAGGCTTATCTGCTGAGAGCTTCTCAAAAAGATGATAATGAGTAGCATAGGAGTAAGGATAACTTTCGCCTAAAAACTCATCCGACTCTTCATCCATCACAATGAGAATAATATTCTCACTTTGCCCTATTCCGACATCATACTTTACACGAATATCGTAAAAGATTGCCTCTAAAGAACTAAAAGAATATTGGAAAAGAATAAAAACAAAAACGACTGTAAAGAAGAGAGGGTAATATCGAGAAAAATCAAAGGACTTAGTGTTCTTTTGCTTCACTTTACACCGAAGGCTGCTGCTTTATAGGTTTTGATCCTCTTAACTGATTCCACAAACCATAATCTGTTCTCTTGATTATACTAAAGTCATCCGCCAAGCTCATTACAAGACTTTCCTTGGAGTACGAATATTTCTCTAAAAAATAACTAATGCGCAGGTAACGCTCATCACGATCTGAATGAATCACATCGAGAGTAGCTTGAGAAATAAAGTCTTTTAAAAACGCAATTGGTAAAAGAAAGAATCCGACAAGAGCACCAGTTCTCTTGAGACGAAAATGATTAAAGAAGAACTTGGGAAGTAAAACTAAATTGGCCACAAAAACAAAGGTATTGATTCCTTTCAAGGCCTTTTTATTAATCAACTCCATCGAAAGGCTTAAGGCGCTTTCAACAAACTCGCCTCCATTTGCCTCTAAGACCTCATTCGAAAACACAACGCACGGCATCCCGACGAGAGGATGAATACAGAGGACATTAACGGGCACATCAAAACTTTGATAGAGCCTAACTCCCTCTAATTCATTAAGACAGGCGAGGTTTTCAAGTCGATCATAAATTCCCACTCTCTTCGACTCAACTTCTTTAGCGCCGATACAAACGAGAAATAACTTGTCACCAAAAAGAAAAACAAAAAATATTGTCAGAAGAGCTATAACTAATCCCACAAGTTCACCTTGAGGACCAAAGACAAAGAACCCTATTAAAGACAACACTCCTATAAAAAAAGTGAGTATTGCTAAGCCTGCTAAATTACGAATAGCCAACCCCCCTGTTACGCGGTGCGTTTATAGAATTCACCGGTTTTCGTGTCAATTATAGACATTAAACTCTATTAGGGCTATAAACCGTCATGTCACGCCGCAATTAAGCAATTCTTAAACATCGTGTTTTCGATAGTTTAGCACGTGACGCGCGAAAAATACACACAACACACACCTGAGCAGCCTTTAAGCAGGGGGTTATATGCGTTTTGACAGGCTCTTATTCGGGACAGCTGGAGTACCAAACAGCACCGCGAAGAAGAATAATCCAATTGAGGGAGTAAAAGCAATCCATCAACTTGGACTCGATTGTATGCAACTTGAGTTTGCTCATGGCGTAAGAATGAAAGAAGAAGTGAGTAGTGGTCTGAGAAAGATCTCTTACGAGCTAGGAATTCCTCTTACTAGTCATGGTCCTTATTATATTAATCTTAATGCTCGTGAGCAGGATAAGATTGATAGTTCCGTTGAAAGAATTATCCAGACAGCCAAGATCTCAGATCTTTGTGGTGCTGAATCAATGACTTTCCACGCCGCTTTCTACATGAAAGACAGTCCTTTTGATGTATTCGATCTTGTTGAAAAATCAATGAATGTCATTGAAGAGCGTCTGAATAGACTCGACATTGAAATTGAGCTTCGTCCAGAACTTACAGGAAAGACCTCTCAGTTTGGAAGCCTCGAAGAACTTATTAGTCTTACAAAGAATGTAACAAGTTGTCGTCCTTGTATGGACTTCAGCCACCTCTTTGCAAGAACTGGTCAATATAACTCTAAGGAAGAATTTCATAATGTTCTTGGAGCCCTAAAAGAAGAGCTTGGTGAAGATGCCGTTAGAAATATGCATATCCATATCTCTGGTATCAGCTCAAACTCTAAGGGGGACCTTAAGCACATCAACCTTGAAAAATCAGACTTCAATTGGAAGGAGCTTATGCAAGCCCTTAAAGAAGAAGACTGTCGAGGCTATATGATTTGCAACTCTCCTAACTTGGAAGATGATGCAAAAATGCTTAAAGACTATTACATGTCATTATAAAAAAAGAGCCTCCGAAAGGAGGCTTTTTTTATGCTGCAATTTTTAAAAGTTCTACCTTTTCACCTTTCGGAATAAATTGGCCACTACTGCCCCCGTTGATCCAAAGATGACTAATCTCCTTAGCAAGAGTCTTTGAGATAACACTCCTAAATACTTCATCCGAAATTTTGAAAACGATTTCCTCTTCGTACGTTGGATCAATCTTAATAATCCCAAGCCCTTTGGGAATATCGATTTTATGGTCACCAAAAATTAATCGCCTATAATCCCCATAGTCCTTAAAGTAGAACATTAGTTCATTAACTTTTATACCTTTAGACTGATCTTTGTAGTAGTTTTCTCGGCGGTTAAAATAATCTGCGAGGTTAACGACATTACTAACAGAACTCCTCGCATTGTGGGAGTTCTTATTATAAGTCTCATCTAAGAGCTTACTTATGAGCTTTTCGTCGTCAGCTTTCATACCTGCTTTTCGGCAGATATTTTATTTGAGTTTAGTTATTTGTTTCTGTTGGGCCCTCAGCGCTAACATCGAGATTTCCCTTTGCTTCAACATATGTTTTTACATTATTGATATCTGAAACCTTCCAAGCCTCGCCTTCCTTAATAACTTGAGCAATTTTCTTAACTTCTACACCAAAGTCCTTAGGATTATCCTTTCCTTGCTCATATCGGAGGACATAAGTGATAAAACACTTCGTCTCTTCGCAGTTCTTGAGTAAAACCTTCAACTTTCTTTTATGAATAGCGCTTGTATTAAGAAACTTTTCTAAATCCTCACCCTCGATGCTTTCAAGCTTTTCTCTTAGAGGATTAGCGGCCATTTCAAGAAGGTCATCCTTACTCTGGGAGCTCTTAAAACGGTAATTGATGAAGTCGTTTAAAGCTGTTTCTGGTGTCGACTTTTTTGTACAAGAAGCACTAAAAACAAGTAAACATACAAAGATATATTTGATCATCCTAATCATTCCTTTTTATACCTAACAAGGCTTTAAACCTAATTCTGAAATAATACCATAAAAGTCAGGCCAGCCTAACTCGGGGACAGGATTTCTGTTAATTTTGACTCCAATTCCACCTCTTCGCGTGGTCACGATGGTGCCTATCGCCTGGAAAAGATAGCCCTCATAGCCGACCTCAACTTCTATTTTACCAGTTGGGATTTCAGTAGCGTTGATTAATTTACAGTAGAATCCATTTTTACCCCAATTAGTGAGGTGACCAATATAGTTTTTGCCACCATCCTTAATGACAACAGGTAGTGCCTTATTTTCAAAGCTAGGCATTATATTATTGGGGTATTGGGGATTATAAAAAGGCTCATCTAGCTCTAGTTTTAAAAAGAGAAAGAGGTTGTAAGCTACAACACTATAGAGGAAAGTAAGTCCCAGGATTATTTTATTAAAGTCCTGAATAAAGACAGTAATTGATTGAATAATAATAAAGGCACAAAAAGCAAGAAAGAGGTAGGAAGATATTTTTAGTCCTCTAACAACTGTAAAAACTGTAATTAAACTCAGTGCCACATTATTTTTATTTGCAGTCAGGAATGTTAGAAAGCTTTCCAAGTTTAATGCTGAAGTACCACTAAAAAGAGAATTTACGATTGATAAAAAGAAAAGTGAAAGAAAACAAAACAGT
Organism: uncultured Bacteriovoracaceae bacterium; assembly: GCA_950054155.1. Lineage (GTDB taxonomy): Bacteria > Bdellovibrionota > Bacteriovoracia > Bacteriovoracales > Bacteriovoracaceae. Next base: position 38,414 of record CATLOT010000001.1, on the reverse strand, counting down.
AGGATATTTCTTACTACGGCTGAACGTCTTAAAAATCTCAAACTATTTCTCCAAAAAATGTTAATATGCTTTTATGGCTATCAATTTAGAGGTTAACACAAGATGCATTAACTGTGACCTGTGCAGAGTTATATGTCCAGAGAACAGTATCACTTTTCATAATGACCAATATCTCATCGATAATTGGTCTTGCAGCCTTTGCAACCTCTGTGTCGAACTATGTCCTACTGATGCCATTAAACCTAATCAAGATGAATCTTAGGTAAGTCTTTCCTTATAAATATCCCTCTTTCCTCGCAGCTGAGTCGCTCTTGTGTAAAGTTAAAGCACCCATTTTTTTCAGCGTTGTAAGAAGAGAAATCAGTATCGCTTGAGTCATAATTCTTAAGAAAGGAATAGAGCCTCGTGTTCTTATTGGAATGGAGTGTTGATACTACTTTTCTATATAAATCGAGAGTTCCCAGATCCCAATATTCATAGTCCTCAACTTCATAAGTAAAAACTTTTTCTGTCTTTGGGTCAGCCACGGTTTCAAAGAAGGAGGAAGCCCCCTTAACGTATGGAAAAGCTTCAAGATTCACTTTCCCAAAACCAGCGTAAGTTAAATTAGGTGCATTGCCAGCAGAAGGAGGCCTTATCTCTAAAAGACAATTTTTTTTATCGACAACAAAACGATTATATTGGTCTTCCTCTTTACAAGGAATAGTGATGAGAAGGTTTGTTTTTAATTCTGCCTCATTAAAAAACTTAGACCAGTCCTTTGGACTCATCATCAAAAAAGAGTCTGGATTAAACACAAAGACTTCTTCAATATCAGGAAAGCTTTTCTTTATATTATGAAAAGAGCCACCATTACCTAAGAGAGGATCTTCTACCAATATCGATAACTTCTCTCCCTCTTTCAGTTTAATTTGTTCTTCAAACTCTATGAACTGATCTTTTAAGTGATGGGCATTAATAACAAAATGACTAAAGCCCAGCTCTCTACAATAGTTTATTTGGTGTTCCAAAAGTGTCTTACCAAAGAGAGGCCAAAGTGGTTTCGGGATAGACTTTCCAATTGGTCCCATCCGAGAACCAAAGCCTGCGCAGGGAATAAAGGCAACCTTAGCTTTCATAATAGTACTCTGAAAGAACTTTTCTCAAATTAGAAAACTCTTCGTAATTAAAAAGGAGGTTCCTTAATTTTTCAAAAGAATAACCTATGTACTTCAAATAGCGACTATCTCCTCTTAATGCGTAGATGTATCCGAAGCTGCCAAGGGCCTTAAAAGTTCTCTGAATTGTCATTAGCTCATAAAGATAGAGATACTCTTCTTCTGATTCTTGAAGAGATTTCTTTTTTACAAACTCAGTCCAATATTGCTCTTTGAGTGTCATTTTATTCTTAGGGGAGATTTTATAGTAACAGTCTTCTAGAAGTGAGACGAGATCGTATTGAGGCAAGCCAATTCTTGTGTCCTGAAAATCGATTATGATCTGCTCTCCTTGAGAGCTCATTATATTACGAGAGTGAAAATCTCTATGGGTTACAACCATTTTTTGTTCTGTTAGCTTTTTACATATCTTTCTAAAGCCATTAATGATGACTTTTTTTTCTGTCGGTCCCACATCTGCTTTTAAAAAGCCTTCGATAAGATGTTTTACAGTAAACTCTACCTCCCACATTAATTTATCAATATCGAAGTAACGCTTAGTGAAGCTTTCGTTTACATAATCATCTCTTTTAATGGATTGAATTTTAAATAGACTCTCTAGTGCTAGGTTATACTGTTTTAACTCTTCCTTCTGACTTCCTAAACCAGATAATTCTTTAAGAAGTGTGATGTCCCCTAAATCTTCTTCGAGCAAGTAACCCTTAGATAAGTCGTAATCAAAAATCTTCGGAACTCTAATATTATTCTTTTCATATATTGATTGGATATTTAAGAAGTCGTCTGTCTTGTTTTCACTTGGTTGTTGTAAGCAAACGACAAAACAATCCTTCTGACGAAAAACTCTATAATAGCGACGACTTGAGGCATCCCCAGTTAATCTAGTTATATCCTCAATCGTGCCCGTAGAAATTTTTTTAGCCTCAATTGATCTTGAGACTAAAGAGTCAATAAAAAGCTTTTCTGTCTTTATTTGAGCGTCTGTTGTCATTTTTAAATACTATCCTTGAATTTATAAAAGTCTTTAGAGGAGTTTGTTTCACTAAGCTCAAACTGCTCTATCCCCTGCGCCACTAAAAAGCTCTTAAAGGCAAGTTCCTCTCTTGAAACCCCTCTTGGATCTCTAATTTGCCAAGAAAAATCGAGGGCATTTTTATTTTGAGTTTGTATCCAATTCAATATTGCTGCAGCATCATACTCAGATCGTCTTAAGGCATAATATGTCCATTTATAGATTTCCAGCTTTGTTGAATAGTCTACTCGAGTGAGAGTAAGTAAGTCCTTCACTCCGGTAACACCAAGAGGGATCACTCTTTTTTTCTCAAAGACATTTCGACCAGATTTTACAATTTCGAAACCAAAAGCTGCGAGTAAAAGAGCTTCGTTCTTTAAGTATCTTTTGACTAAGCCGGTAGAGATATAGAAATGAAAATGAGGTAGCGAGAATATAAAGGGTGTCTTATCTCTCACAATAGAAAACTTTGGCTTTATATTTTGAGGCAAGAGAAGTTCGTTATTTGTGACAACTCTATAAAAAACTCTTGTAAGATAATCCCTGTTTCTTGCCGTGAGTCTTTTGAACTTTATCCTTCTGTTTTCTTTTAGAGATTCTTCCAAATGAATCAGGTGGGATACATAGTCTTTATTTTGAATACCGGGTATTTGATTATTAGGAACAATCGGGTTTTCTCTATAAAAGAGTGTTTTCATCTGTGCACAAGATGAAAGTAATATCAGACAAATGGAAAAAAAAAACGCCCTCTTTAAAAGAGGGCGCTTTACTTCATTTTTTAGCATTTATTAGTATTCCGAAGCGATTTCTCTCTCAGGGATATAATACAGAGTGAATCCAGCAAAAATCAAATTTGGATCTTTAATAAGTGGTCTATTATTATTGTAAATAAGTTCCCACTTCTTTGGCGTTCCATACTTATCAGATGAAATTGAAACTAGAGAGTCACCATTTTTGATGAGGTAAGGAAGGCCTTCTGGGTTCCATACAAATTCTTGAACTGGCTTCATGTATCGGATAACAGAACCTTCGGCTACTGTTTGACCTGATAGGCCGTTAAGATTTCTAAGGTCTTGCCATTTTCTATAATCGCCGTAGATATTAAAAGCGACCATCATGAGAGTCTCCCCTCTTTTTACTGTATATTGACCCTCATCAGAACTAAGTTCAATTTGAGGTGATGATGCTACACCAGAGTCGAGAGATACCTCTTCCATCATTGGCTCGCTTTCAGCCATAAGAGGCTCATCTTCTATAATAAGTTGCTCATCTTCAGCATCAACGATGAAGTCCGCTTCACTAATTGAAGGATCTCCACCCTCTGCCATTTCTTCATTCTTTGTTCCGCGCGAACAAGATACTGTCGCGATCAGGGCTAAGAGTAATAGATAGTTTGTTACTTTCATTATAGGCTCCCTATACAGGTTTTCGTTCTTTGTTTTATTCCTTTTCGGAACATCATACCGGTTGCTTAAGGCAAAACACCCCTAAACCCTTATAATCTCTATTTTAGAATAAATTCAATGTGTTACAATGGTAAATAAGTTGCCGGATCGGCCTCAAAAATTCCTGAATTTTGGCAACTTTTTTGGTCAGGTTTGCCCATGTGGACAGTAATTAACTATAAAAGGTAGAATTTTTCCTATGAGATGGATCTTCTTACTTATTTTTATTATTTCTTTTTCAACCAGCGCTCAATCAATTGTAGATGAACTTGATTCAGGTGGCTTTGGCGGCGGTGGCACAACCTTTAACGCTGCAGAAATGAGTACAGAGAAAATAGAAAAGATCAGTGCTAGTGGACGTGTTCTTATCCTTACCAATAATTCTGGTGGCTATGGTAAAGGTGATTTCATCTCAATTGTTCTCGATGACAAACTTGTTAACCGCTCCATTGTGGCCAAAACATCAAATGGCAGTGGCGGTATTAAAATCGTTAAAATTTATAATCCAGAAATTAATAAACTTCTTAGACCTGGAATGGAAGTTAAGGTTATTAGAGGTGATGATAGCTATTTCTTGAATCGTAAAAAAGCTGCTGAAAACCCTGAAGAAGTTGCCATTATTCAAGATGAGGAAGGACTCTTTGATGAATCAACCCTCTTAGAAGATGACCTCTCTTTAGAAGAAAATACCAATCGTAAAATCAAAAATGATAATCTTGTTTCTATCTTTCTCTCTCAAGTAGAAGGTGTTGATGCCAACAGAGATTCCAAGAGATATAGCCAAGTATCGGGTGCATGGGCCTACCAACTCGACGACAATATTTGGGGGGAAGCTAGCTACGGCCAAACAACAATTACGGACTTTCCAGGCGATCAAATTGATACAACCTTCACTTCCCTTACTCTAAAGGTGAAATACACTGTGGAAGCTCCTTTTTATTCCTTCATTCAGCCCTATGCAGGATATCAAATAATAAATGCTGATAGCCCAGAGGCTGGAACCGGAGATATTGATCCGACACAAGCTGAAGACGAGCTCGCCCTTATTGAGACCCTTAAAAAATCTGGACCGGTCTTTGGTGTCACTATTCTAAAGCGTCTCGTCCCTGGATGGTTTGCGCGCATTGATGTAGGATCTGATGCACTCAACTTTGGATTTTCCCTTGAATTTTAAACTTTTACTTCTTTCTTTAGTTTTAGCTAGTGGCTGTGGCGTAAAGTCTGCGCCAATTCCCCCGGCCGACACTCAACTTCCTTCAGTTGAAAAACGCTACAGTGAGGAGCCAATCTTAAAAGAAGCTTCTAAAGCGAATAAAAAAGAGAATAAAAAAGAAACAAATAAAAATGACTGATCTTATATTATCTACGGGCACTAATCTAGGTGATAGAGAACAATACCTTGAAGAAGCTTTAAAAGATTTGTGTTCACATTTTCCTCATATCCAATCGAGCAGAATTTATGAGTCAAGTGCTGTTGATTATGAAGATCAACCCGACTTTCTTAATCAAGTTCATCACTTTTTATTAGACAAAAAAACGAGTGCCGATGAGGTGCTGAAGATAATTAATCAAATTGAGCATGCTCACGGTAGAAAAAGATTGATTAATAAAGGCCCTCGTACTTTAGATATCGATATACTCTTCTATAGTCTCGAAACACTAGAGTCGCCAAACCTAACAATACCCCACCCTAGGCAATTTCAACGTAGTTTTATAGTCACTCCCTTACGTGAACTCGATTACTTTGAAACGCTTAAAAAGAAGTTTGACTTCCCTACATCATTTGACAATTCTTGTTGGTTACTTGGTAACAGGTAAATTCTAATTAAATTGACCCAGATTCTCACGCCCCACTATAATTAAGCCATTCTCATTAACTCATTTAGGAATGGTAACCATGCTTAACTTTGAATTAACCTCTGAACAAAAAGAAATTCAAGAGATGGCCATGAAGTTCGCTAAGAACGAAATGATGCCCAACGCCTCTGAGTATGATCTAAAAGGCGAGATGCCTATGGATATCCTTCAAAAGGCATGGTCACTAGGTTTAGTTAATACCTGTATCCCTGTTGAATTTGGCGGTGCTGGTTTCAGCACAATTGATTCAATGGTAATTACAGAGGCTCTTGCCTATGGATGCCTCGGTATGAATACAGCCATTATGGCCAATGACTTAGCCCTTCTTCCTATTGTTATTGGCGGCACCTCAGAGCAAAAAGAAAAGTTTCTTAAGCCTTTCACAGAGTCTTATAAAATTGCGGCTTTTTGTCTTACAGAGCCAGGTAATGGCAGCGATGCTGCCGGGCTTAAAACGACCATAAAAGACGGTGGAGATCACTGGGTAGTTAATGGTGAAAAGATGTGGATTACCAATGCAGGATACGCAGATCTCTTTACCTTGTATGGAACTCTTGATCCGAGCTTAAAGCATAAGGGTATTAGCGCTCTAGTTATTGATGCTAAAGCAGAGGGAATAGAGGTCGGTAAACCTGAAAAGAAAATGGGCCACTGTTGTTCTGATACAAGAAGCGTTACCTTTCGTGATGTTAAAGTGCCTAAAGAAAATATGCTTGGTCAACCTGGTGATGGCTGGAAAATAGCGATGAAAACCTTAGACCACTCAAGGCCCATGGTTGCCGCAAGTGCTGTTGGAGGTGCTCAGTGCGCGCTTGACCACGCTAAAGGCTATGCGTTAGAGCGAAACCAATTTGGTAAGCCAATTGCCGCGCACCAATCCATTCAATTTATGCTCGCAGAGATGGCGACTAAAGTTGAGGCTTCGAGATTATTGGTTCTCAAGTCAGCCTGGCTTATTGATAATAATCAGCCAAATACGAGGCTCGCAAGTATGGCCAAATCCTTTGCTAGTGATAGCTTTATGGAGATCGCGACTGACGCGGTTCAGATTTACGGAGGCTATGGTTATAGTAAAGAATACCCTGTAGAAAAATTAATGAGAGACGCTAAACTCATCCAAATCTACGAAGGGACTTCTCAAATTCAACGACTCGTTATTGCCAAAGAAGTACTGAAGTAACATATCAATTTTTTTCTTTTATAAGGAGATATAAGATGAATATTTTTGTCTGCGTAAAGCAAGTTCCAGACACGGAAACCAAAGTAACACCAAATGGTGATGGTACATTTATTGAAACAAGTTCTATCAAATGGATTATGAATCCTTATGATGAATTCGCTGTAGAGCAAGCTCTTCTTCTTAAAGCTGCAAATGCTGGTTCAACAGTTACAGTCGTTAGAGTTGGTTCTACTCAAGACACAGAAGCCCTTCGTACGGCCCTAGCAATGGGCGCTGATGAAGCAATTCTTGTTGAAGGTGATGACAATCTCGACTCTTACATGATTGCCAAAGCAATTAAAGGTGGAATTGAGAAATCAGGAAAAACTCCTGACATTATCTTCACTGGGAAGCAAGCAATTGATGATGACTGCCTTCAAGTTCCTCAACTTCTTGCACAAATGCTAGATATGCCTTCTGTCTCAGTTGTTGTTGGCTTTGACCATGCTGATGGCAAGACCACTCTAAAGCGTGAAGTTGAAGGTGGAGCTCTTGAAGTATACGAAGTTACTAACCCAGTTCTTGTAGCTTGTAACAAAGGCCTCAATACACCTCGCTATGCTAGTCTTCCAGGAATTATGAAAGCGAAAAGAAAGCCTCTTCAAAACCTATCTCTAGCTGATGTTGGAGTTTCAGCCGACGATCGTCGAGTTAAGTATAGTAACTTTCAACTTCCTCCAGAAAAGCCACCTGGTAAAAAGTACGACGCCATGGATGAAGGAAAGCAAGCTGAAGTTGTTGCCGAAGTTGTTCAACTTCTTCGTAACGAAGCAAAAGTTATTTAATTTTAGGAGATCATAATGTCTAAGATATTAGTTTTTACAGAAACAACAGATGATAATGTTAAGAGTGTTACTCTAGAAATCCTTGGTCGCCTAAGTGGTCAAGAAGTAGATGTAGCCTGTATTGGCAACCTTCCTGAAGCCGGTGCTAAAGCACTCGCTGAGCATGGTGCTGCTAACATTCACAAGATTACAGGTTCAGGACTTGAGCAATATTCACCTGAAGGTTACTCAAAAGCCCTTAAGTCAGTAATTGATAATGGTGGTTATGATTATGTAATGGCCGGTTCTACATCACTTGGTAAAGACCTTCTCCCAAGACTTGCCGGTTCACTTGATGCAGGGATGGCCTCAGAAGTAACGAATTTCACAATGGATGGTGGAAACTTTGCTGGAACAAGACCACTATTCGCTGGTAAAGTTCTTGCAAAAGTTGAAATTCAAGGACCTAAGCCTCATTTTGTAACGGTTAGACCAAATGCACTCGGAATGCCAGAAAGTGCCAATGGTGCAGCTGGAACTGTTAATGAAGTTAGTGCGGACGTTGGTGAAATTAAAGCCGCTATTAAAGAGATTGTTAAGGGTGCTTCTGAAAAGGTTGACCTCACGGAAGCAAATATCATTATCAGTGGTGGCCGTGCCATGAAGAATGCAGAGAACTTCAAAATTCTTGAGGACTGTGCAAATGTTATTGGCGCTACAGTTGGTGCTTCTCGTGCTGCTGTAGATTCAGGTTTTGCACCTCATGCAATGCAGGTTGGTCAAACTGGTAAAACAGTTGCTCCCTCACTCTATATTGCATGTGGTATTTCAGGAGCTATTCAGCACCTTGCAGGGATGAGAACTTCTAAAGTTATCGTCGCTGTAAACACTGACCCTGATGCACCTATCTTCACAAAAGCAGATTATGGAATCGTTGGAGACCTTTTCCAAATTGTTCCTCTTCTTACTGAAGAATTTAAAAAAATGATGTAATTAAGAAAGCCCCGAAAGGGGCTTTTTTTTTAGAATGAAAAACCCGTCTTCGTTACACTTGCCGGATCTCTATCTGAATATCTTGGCGCCTGATTTCTTAAGTCCTGAAACTTTTCAACTTCATATTCATCGATTTGCATGAGGTCTGAATCGTTTTCACGATCACCTTCTACTTCTTGATACTCACCTTCATCGTAATACTGTTCTTCTACTGGCTCTTCTTCCACTTGATCATTAACTTGCTCCCGCGCCTCTTCCTTAACTTCATCTTGATAATAATCATTATCTTGAGCCTCTTCCTCATAGTTATCTTTATAACTATCCTCAGGATAAGGATTCTGTGGCGCTTGGGTTTCAGCAGCTGCTCTCACGGGTGTTTGCGTAGATGTTCCAAACTTTTCCTCAATTTCCATTTTCTTTTGTTCAGTTACAAAATTTAACATCGCACCGGCTAATGGTCCTGTTGAGAAGCGAACTTTCACTTCGTCATTATTTACGTTCGTCACAATCCCTTGATTTCCTCTTTCATCGTTAAAAACACCATGATCTTTAACTCTTGCCTCTGTTGAAAGAGATTCCGTTTGCTTATTGGTCCCGACATGAAGTCTCACACTTTCCATTATAAGCTCACCATTTCTTAGGTAAGCATAACCTTCAAGGTTGTCAGCTCTTAGAACGTTTCTATTCTTCTGAGGATCCAAAGCGGATACCAGAAGAAGGTCTTCCTCAATGTGATACTTTTGGGCATTCTTATTTTCTTTAACCTCTTGAATGGGCTTATTTACTTTTTTATTAGCTAGTAAGTCATTTGAGCGAACTCTAATTGCCTGAACAATCTCATATCCCTCGCCGAATTCTTTAAAGAGGGCAATTGTACCCTCACGAGTTAAGAGAGAAATTTTAAAAGTTTGTCCAAAATCATCATCAATTCTTACGATACTGGTATCAATTAACTCAAGCTTAACAACAACACGCTCTCCATCAATTTCCCTTGAAGAATCATAAGCAATTTGCTCTTTATCATCGACAACTTTAGTAATGATCCATTCACCATTAACAAGTTCGCTATTACTAAGGTCTACCCTTTGGACTAAAGGGAGCTTCTTTTGTTGTGAAGCAACCACCCTATTATCTACTTTTGCTCTTGGGATATTCACTTTAACTTCGGCCACACTATCCATGAAGTCAGCAGTGTAAAACTTGCTGTCATAGTAAGACTCGGCCATAGCTACAAGAGACATTACCCCCATCGCTACTGTGAATGTCTTTGCCAAAGTCTTCGCGGCTTTCATTAATCCTCCTGGTTCTTATGAGGATATATGTTGCAACGCGCGTGCCAGAACTTAAAAACTGCCCCTATAGGGGCATATTAAGCCCCAAGCGGGACTATATAATTGAAATTACGTGAATATTTGACTGAAGTTTAAACAAAAAAGCCCGATGAAAACCGGGCAAAGTGTAAAGAATTTAAACAGGGTAGTAGAAACTACACAAAAAACTTAATCCAACTCAGGAGTTTTCCCTGTGTAATCTCCATGAGAAGCTCTAAATCTTTTAAGTGCTGTTACAACCAAATCCTCTAGAGGAATACCACTATTCTTAGCCATTGCTTCAAAGCTTTCCACAATGTCCTTTTCGATTTTTACTGTAAGTTCTTTAAGATCGCCTTGATTGTGCTTTTGTGACTTCATAAGCCTTTCCTTTATTGCCCTAAAACCTTTAATGCACCCTTCTTTCTCAAACTAACCAATGAGAGACTTGTTTGATACTCTGAAAGTGGTGACTCCAAAAATATATCCGATACTTTATTAAAGTCTGAAATAACAGTCAAAGTTTCAAACTCCCAAAACGACACACTAGGTCCTCTTGCAACAAAATCAGGGTCGATCATAAGCCTTAAATGTGGTGGTGGAAGCATTTTCCTTGATTCTTTATACTGCTGGAAAATAGCTTGAGCTGAAACTTTAAGCTCATCAAAAGATAGTTCAAAAATAGCTTCAGAGAGAGTGACAATTTCTGGCTCTACTACGAATCTTAAATTTTCGCCTTCAAGATCCTCTATAATGATATCGTAAAGAGTTGATTTACCTACTTTTGCCTCATAGCTAGAGTAGACAATCGCTCCCTCTAAAAGAGAAACCTTTCCAAGAAACTTGTTATTTTTCTTATCCAAAATATTGACCCTGCCCGTAAAGTTCAGGGTCACTTGATCAGAGATCGTCTTTAAGAAGGCCAATATATCCTACTTGAAAAGTTTGCCAAAAAATCCTTTTTCTTTTCCTATTTTAGCAACTTTCTCAGCAATATCCATATAAGAAGCATATCCTTCATTATCTTTATATGTATCATCGGCCATATAGGGTTTACCGCTATCGCCACCTTCTCGCATCACCATTTCTAAGGGGATGTGCCCAAGGAATGGTACCTCTAGTTCCGTTGAGATATTTTTCACCCCATCTTTACCAAAGATATAGTACTTCTCTTCCTTTCCATCAGGGCTAAAGTAAGACATGTTTTCAACCATACCCAGAACAGGCGTATTGACCTGTTGAAACATTTTGAGTCCCTTAATGGTATCAGCAATAGCCACTGATTGAGGTGTTGATACAACAACGACACCATCAACTTCAGTATTTTGAACAAGGCTCAACTGGGTATCACCAGTGCCCGGTGGCAAATCTATTATAAGGTAATCCAGTTCATCCCACTTAGTATCAAAGAAAAATTGATTGAGGACACCACCAAGCATTGGCCCTCGCCAAATAACAGGATCACCCTCATCAATGAAGAGACCAAATGAAATGAAAGAAAGACCGTAAGCTTCTAAAGGACGGATTTTTTTGTCTTCCGTCGCCTCTGGCTTTACACCTTTTTTATTAAGCAGAAGCGGTAATGAAGGGCCATAAATGTCAGCATCAAGAATACCGACCTTGTTTCCAAGCTTCTTAAGAGATAAGGCTAAGTTTACAGAAACAGTACTTTTGCCAACCCCGCCCTTACAGCTTGATACAGCAATTACTTTTTTAACATTTGGTATTCTCTTCTTGTTTCCATTGACCCCATGACCGACTTTTAAATTAGCATGGGCTGCTGTTGGCTTTTGAGCACTTGGTGTTTCAGATGAGCTTACAGTTTTTACAAGGATCTTATCTTCGTCATATTGGGACTTAAGGGCGTCAACAATATCGTCTTCTATCTGGCGCTTTTCCTGAGGACTAATTCCATCACGCTTATAAGTTATAATTACCTGACCATTTTCATTGGCTTCTGCATTGACCCATCTCTCTTCGTCACCGAGAGTTTTACCTGTTTTGGGGTTTTTAACATTACCGAGTAATTTTATCGTGTTTTCCATAAGTAGTATCTCCTGCTTTATTCTTAAACCAAGCAAAGGAGAATTTAAAGTAATATCAAACAATTGGAATTGGACAATATTGCCATTCTTTAAATTTCTGGTGCGTAATGACATTTCCCTTTATCATTTACCTTCTAACCCGTTAAAATAATTAAAATGGCTGGATACAAAAGAAATACTTATCTTATTAACCCGCACTTCCAACTAAAGTTCAGTCTTTATGTATGTGGGCTCGTTTTTGTTTCCTCCATAATTTATCCCTTAACCATTTTTGATTTACTTACAAGTTTCATTGAATTTATCGCTTCAAAAAGCCCTGAGGCGGCTGCACAACTCGAGGCCAAAAGAACGAGCCTCATCGTCATCCTTAGCCTTTGGCAAGTTGGTTTCACGGCCCTTGTCTTTGTAGCCTGTATTTTCTTTAGTCATAAAATTGCTGGACCTATGTTTAAGCTGCAAAAATTTCTACGCGGCAAAAGGGACGGTATCGATGGTGGTAAACTATTCTTTAGAAAAGGCGACTACTTTCAAGAAGTTGCCGACGACTTTAATGATGCTTTTGATGAGCTTGAAGACAGGCACCACCAGGATCTTATCTATCTCAATGAAGTCAATTCTTACATAAGCAACCTAGGAATGGTTGTTCCTGAGGATAAACGTGCTGTGCTCGCGGAAATCACTCAGAGACTGAATCAAATTCAAAATCGCTTCGAAGAAGAATAATACCGATTTTGAATGAGCGAAAAATGGAGTTTTTTTTGGTTCATCTCAGCAAGTACCTATTCATAGCTATCTTATTCATGAGTTCCACTCATGCGACTGTTAGTGGAATTCCTAGTCTTGACCTTGAAGCCAAGAAGATATCTTCTAACGACATTCGTGCGGCTAAAAACCTAGAGGACTTCTACTGGTCCTTTAGACGACGAGATACAAGGAGCATTAAGTTTAACCTAGCAAGGTTTAAAGCGAGAAAGAGTAAAGAACTTAAACCCTATTACGAGCTTCTTAAGATGGGATCGAGACTTCATTTCAAAATGAAGCCCAGAAAGATCACCTCCTGCCCCAAGATCGATAGTAGAGATAATATTTGGAGAAGTTATACTTCTCTCTACAAAAGTAAATGTGAAAGCCACAATGTTAACGCTGTCTTTAAAGCTAAAACCCTTAAAGACAAGGGTCGTAATTATTTAAAAAACAATTTTTCACTTTTTTCAACTTACCGAAATCAAAAAAAGTTAATACGAGCTCTCAAAGCTTGGCCAAAACCAGATCAACAATTTGTAGGTAATCTTCTTAAAGATGCTGTTTATCAAAATAAAAAGCTTCCCCACCATAGTCTTCTAAGCTACATCAATATTGATCCTGACTTTACTCTTTTCATTCAAAAGAATCGTCTCTTTGACAAGAAGAACCGAGGGTATATCACTAAAGAATTCACTCAACTTGTAAAGAATTTTAAATCTCTTTACCTAAAAGGTAAGGATGATCAGGCTAAAGAATACTTACAAAATGCGATTTCCTTTTATGAACAAAACAGTGAGCATATTGATGATTCTAAAGCATGGCTCCTCTTTGTTACGTCAGGTAAGAAAATTGCTCGTCGTGACGACTTTGAATTAGCTGTTGATCTTTTTAAGTTAAGTGAAAAAACGGCGGATGAAGACCAACTGTTTGAAAGTAAGTTTCAGACATTATTTTCCTTTTATAGAGATAGAGAGTTAGAAAAAGCACGCAGCTTTATTAGAAACGAAGAGCTTTTAGATAAATTCTCTCTTATTAATTCAAAGCTTAGATTCTGGATCGCTCGTATTTATGAAGAGAGTAAAGAATATAAAAGAGCTAAAGAGCTTTACCTCGAGCAAATTAAAACTAATCCTCTAAGTTTTTACAGTATTCTTAGTCTTAAAAACTTGCGTCAACTTAATCCAAATTATGAAGTTTCCCTTATGGTAGACGCCCAAGAACCAAATCTAAACGTCAGCCTTCAAAAGGAACTCATTAAAAAAGCGACACTCTTTAATATCTTCGAATTGGCCAACACTAAAACCCTAAGTAACTTTCAGGCTTATGACCTTAGACGACTTTCGGCTAACAAATTCTTTAAGGGCTTATCCACAGAGGAGTCATTTAAGCTGAAACCATACTTTTTAATTCGCTTTTTTAGTGGAAATCAAAGTCATCTCCACTCCTTCAAAGTCGCCTACACAAATCTTAATAAGGGTGTCATCAAACTAAACAATCTTGTTATTAAAAGTCTATTTCCTCAAAAGTATAGAAAACGTATTCAAAAAGCGGCACCAAATATTGAAGACAGGGTAATCCTTAGTCTTATCCGACAGGAGTCAGCCTTTAATGAAAAAGCTAAGAGTGTTGTCGGAGCAAGAGGCTTAATGCAGATTATGCCTGCAACTGGTCGCCAATTTAAAAGAAACCTAAGAACAAAACACCTCTATTCTCCACAATTAAATATTAAAATTGGAACGAAATATCTTGAAAACCTTTTAAGAAATTATGAAGGAAATCTTGTCTTTGCCCTAGCTGCCTATAATGCAGGCCCCGGGAATGTTCGCAAATGGCAGAAGTCTATTCCATTTACAGAGGATGTTTTGACAAATGTGGAGCTTATCCCTTTTAAGGAGACTCGAAAGTACGTCAAACTGATTTATAGAAACTTATTCTTTTATTCTCTTCTAGACGGCTCTTTTGACCGTCTAGATTTCCCTGTAAACAATAGCTTTCAGATAGCTCTAAATGATGAAGCTAAACATTAAATCTGAAGTGAACGACATCTCCATCCTTCACTTCATATTCTTTTCCTTCAACTCTTAGTTTACCAGCCTCTTTAACCTTGGCTTCACTTTCAAGAGCAAAGAGGTCTTCACAGTGATAAACTTCAGCTTTAATAAAGCCTCTTTCAAAGTCTGTGTGGATAACTCCAGCGGCCTGGGGAGCTTTAGAGCCTGCTTTAAAAGTCCATGCACGAACTTCTTTTTCGCCAGCAGTGAAATATGTTCTTAGCCCTAGCATATCGTATGCTGTCTTTGTGAGTGTCTCAAGACCAGACTTTTCAATACCTGCTGCTTCTAAGAACTCAGCTTTTTCCTCTTCCGTCTCCAGAAGACTAATCTCTGATTCTAGCTTTCCACAAATAATAAGGGCATGAGACCCTTCACTCTTTGCGTGGTCAGATACTAATTTTGTATATTCATTTCCTTCACCAGCTGAGTCCTCATCTACATTACAGAGATAGAGAACTGGTTTTAGGGTAATGAGGTTAAGATCTTTAATGACTTCTCTATCATCCTCAGAAAGCTCTAGGCTTTCAGCTCTTTCCCCTTTTTCAAGATGGTCTTTTAATTGCTCAAGGATAGGCTGCTGAAGCTTTGCAATCTTTTGGAGGTCTTTATTTTGGCTTTTTAAAACTTTGGGCAAACCTGTTAACTTCTTTTCTACAACTTCAAGGTCTGCAAGAGCTAATTCATAGTTAATTGTTGTGATGTCATCGACAGGATCAATTTTACCGTGAACGTGAACAACATTATCATCGTTAAAGCATCTCACCACATGAACGATCGCACTCACTTGGCGAATGTGCCCTAGAAATTGATTGCCTAAACCTTCACCCTTAGAAGCTCCTTTTACAAGGCCCGCGATATCTACAAATTCAACGATTGTGGGAACTATTCGCTGAGGCTTAATGAAGTTGGTAATTTTATCTAAACGCTCATCAGAGACATTTACAATTCCTACGTTTGGCTCAATGGTACAGAAAGGATAATTCGCGGCTTCTGCTGGAGCTGCTGTTAGTGCCTTAAAGATTGTCGATTTTCCAACATTTGGTAATCCAACGATTCCACAATTTAATCCCATTTCTTTATCCTTTATCTAATACTGATTTCTTACTGTATTTATTTTGAGCTTTTTGAAAGCCCTGCTTTAAATAAAACTCCAAAGCTTTCGCACCCAAGTCCAAGAAGTCCTCCAAAAAGGGCTCCTCTTCATCCTTATTAAATTTTCCCAAAACATGAGAAGCTACATCTCCGTATTTTGGTTTACCCACTCCCATACGCAGCCTGAGGAAGTTTTGATTGGGTAAGTGTTGGGCCATTGATTTGAGCCCATTATTCCCTGCAAGTCCGCCACCTTTTTTAAGGTGAAGAGTTCCAAAGGGAAGATCTATTTCATCATGGACTACGAGAACATCGTTAACGTCGACCTTAAAAAAGTCCATCGCTGGTCTTACACTTTCGCCACTTAAGTTCATATAAGTTTGTGGCTTTAAAAGGACAACCTGTTCCCCCTTTATAGTTGTAAGGGCAAAAAGTCCTTTAAACTTCTCTTTCCAGTGGAGCTCATTGGCTAATGGCCACCTATCAAAGAGAAGCCAACCGATATTATGTCGTGTATCAACGTATTCACGACCAGGATTTCCGAGTGCAACTATTAACCTGGCCAATGGATTACCTAAACGAAGAGCGAACTCACAGAGTCATTATTGAATGTTCTGTGAATTGCTTTAGAGAGAAGCTCTGCCGTAGAGAGAACTTTAATTTTATCTATTTCCTGACCACGTGGCGAAAGTGGAATTGTGTCAGTTACAATGACGCGATCAAGTTCATCAGACTCTTGAATTCTGGTTAGTGCAGGGTCTGAGAAAATAGGATGGGTGGCACAGGCATAAACTTTTGTTGCACCATTTTCCTTAAGGGCCTTACATGCTTCAACAAGTGTTCCCGCAGTATCAATCATATCATCAATGATAATACACTCTTTACCCTTTACATCACCGACAATATTCATGGCCTTCGCAACATTCTTACCTGTTCGCCTCTTATCGATCATCGCAATATCTCGCTTAAGTTTTTTAGCGTAATGGCGAACTCTCTCAACTCCACCAGCATCTGGTGAAACAAAGATTGAATTTTCTTGAATAAGAGATTGTTCAATATAGTCACTAATGACAGGTGACGCGTAAATATTGTCGAAAGGAATATTAAAGAAGCCCTGAATCTGACCAGCATGGAGATCCATTGTGATAACTCTGGTCGTTCCCGCTGTCGTGAGAAGGTCTGCAACAAGCTTCGCTGAAATTGGCGTTCTTGGACTTACTTTTCTATCTTGTCTTGAATAACCGTAATGGGGAATGACTGCTGTGATTGATGCCGCAGACGCTCTCTTTAGTGCATCCACCATAATGAGCAATTCCATCAAGTTGTCGTTAACCGGTGTGCATGTTGACTGGATAACGAAAACATCAGCTCCTCTAACATTTTTTTCCATTTCACAAAAAATTTCACCATTCGCAAACCTAACCAACTGAGGGTCAACGAGTGAAACATCTAAGAAATCTGAAATTTTAGAGGCAAGGTTCCTGTTAGAGTTTCCGGATACGAGGACTATTCTTTTCATAGGCGGGAACCTTGATTGAATTTAGTAAAAAAAGTGGCAGGGGTGGCAGGAGTCGAACCTGCGAATGGCAGAATCAAAATCTGCTGACTTAACCACTTGTCGACACCCCTGTGATGCTGAGTAAAAATTTATACTTAAATTAAAGCTACTTGGCAATACTTATGCTGTCCTGACACGCCATTTCATTGAATAATTTTCCTCGTTTTTGGTAGTAATTCCTAAAAATGAGAAAGGCGGTATTTGATCCATAAAGACGAAACTCTTTATTCTTAGTTCTATCGCCCTCTAATCCAACCCAAGTTATCAAAAGCTCTCTTCCATCAAAGCCAACAAACCAATTATCGTAACCATTATTAGAGGTGCCTGTTTTTCCAAAAAAATTCATTTGGCCGAGCTTTTCTCCCACCCTATAACGAATGGTCGTTGTTTTAGGATCTGAGAGTGCATTGAGGACCTCAGCTCCAAAGCCCTCCCAACAGGCCTTTCGTAAAAAGCCACCAAAGACCGTAGCTAGTTCACTAAGGGAGAGCTCAACACTACCAAGAAGCTGAGCAGGATATTCAGCGAGAGGCGTCTTTAATCGCGGTATCTTCTCACTGAGAATAGTTTCAAACTTCTCAAAACCAAAGTTCTGAACAGCTCTTATTACGGGACGATTAAGACTTTGAATGAGTGCCGTGTGATAGCTCACCTTTGGCTCAAGGCCAGAATGGGCTTCTCTTGGTGACCAAACTCCAGAGGTTAACTTCAAATTCAAGACCCCCGTTTCCACCTCATCCTGCATTGAAAGTCCGTGAATATTTAAGAGCCCATAAATTATCGGCTTAAGGGTACTCCCAACCTGATGCATTTCGCTATTAATCGCGCGCTCAAGACTTCTCTCATACTTTGAATAATGAGAGAAAACAGGGTCCTGTTTTTCCGCATCAAGACGATAGCGAACAACTTTAATGGCAAAGTCGCTTTTGTTATATTTTTTCTTGAGCTCTTTATCTAAAGACTCAACTTCATTGAGCAAAACGTAATTGGAGAAAGTTTGCTGCTTTCTCTCTTTTTTTGAAAGTATGTAGAGAGAGCGCAAATGAGTCTTCTGTGCCGTCTCCTTGATCGCTTTTCCCCACTTTTCCCAATCATCTTGAGTCCACTTATGAGCACTCTCTGGAAAAAGGCGCAGTTCTTTTAATTTTTCAAAAACTACACTTGCTCTCTTTTCAAGCCTATCTCTATGAGACAGAGGACTATAGTAGTAAGGTCCCTTGAGCAAACCAATTAAGATAGAGGCCTCAAAAGGCGTTAGCTCCATTGGCTTCTTTCCAAAATAGAATAGCGCTGCCGCGGCCACCCCTTTAATCTTTATCCCCTGAAAACTTCCCCAAACAACTTCGTTAAAATAAGCCTGGAGGATTTGTTCCTTCTTTAACTTGAGTTCGATATAGGTACTTGCAATCATCTCCTTTATCTTACGAGAGAACTTTCGCTCATTCGTATAAAAGAGATTTTTAACCAACTGCTGTGTCAGGGTTGAGCCCCCTTGTTCCAACTTCAGCACTTTAATATCGTGCCAAAGTGCACGGGCAAGCGAGCGAGGATCGACACCTGCATGATCTAGAAAACGATAATCTTCAATGCCAATCAAACCTCTCCATAGGAGGCTTGGAATTTCTTCAAAGGATAGTCGCGACTGAAGACAGTAAACGATTTCGCAGTCATTACTTTTCAACTCGGGAAGGGGCACTTTTTCGGTCGTAAAAATCCCGTCTCTCTTTCGTTCAAAACTGCCTTGATTGAGTCTTTCCTTCACCATCAAATCAAAGCTATTCGATGACTCTGACCATGTGTAATAGAGGCCAATCAAGTCTTTCTTTAAAAAGACCCCCTGATCCAAAGCATCGGTAACCTCTCTCTCCATTTCTCTCGGGGGTGCACTATTGGCAATTTTCTCAATATTGATGTGACTCACGACAGAATAACAAAAGAACCCAACGCCAAGAGTCACGACGAAGAACACAATTAAGAAGATCTTTAAAATAAGTTTAATGGACTCTCTTCTCTTCATCTTTTTCTTTCCAAAAGCGCTTATTCCCAGCGCATTATTTTGACGAATTTACAGGCTTTTCTTATAGTAACAAAGTTTACGACATGTGTCTGATCGAATTCAGAGCCCCAAGGAGAATGGAGTGTTCAAAACTTCTATTGTTACCAGTTTAATTTTACTTATTTCTCAGTCTGCATTTGCCCTTCCCATTGATTGGCATGGAGTACTTGGCTTTGATACCACGAGACTTGATAGCTATCGTCGTATTGAGAGCACAACTTTCGGCGGTAATACTGCCGGTTCTCAAGAAATTGAACTTCCTAATGGCAAATCAGTAAACGGTAACTGGCAAAGTTATATTTTTAGACTTCAGCCCAATATTGTAATCAACGATAGCGCAACCATTAAAGCTGAGCTTTCAAGTGGGTATGCTCGTGGTGGTTTCGTTGGTGACAATTCAACTCTTTCTCAACAATCGGGAACAGCTAACCAACTCTACCAATACAACTTTAGCCAGGGTGATGATGAACTTGTCGTCAATCAACTCTATGCTGAACTTTACTCTGATACTGCAACTTATGTCCTTGGTCGTCACCCACAACACTTTGGACTTGGTGCCGTTGTCGATTCAGGTGAAGATACATGGGATCGCTTTAGCTACCTTAGAGATGGTATTACTGTAAAAATTAAGCTTGGAAATTTTAAAATTGAGCCCTATTGGACAAGAGTTAACGCTGGTAACTCTCTTACCAAAGGAACGAGAACTAAAGATTACGGTGTATCACTTGTGTATGACAGTGTTGATCGCGATATGGCCTTTGGTATTCTTTACAACAAAAAGCAAACGACTCAAGCTTCATCTGCTTACACAACGACAGTTGATGGGGCCTCAGATCCAAACTCTGCAGCTACTGCTCTAGGTGCTACTGACGTAAAGATGACTGACCTTTACTTTAAGAAGTCATTTGGCACTTTTGATTTTGGTATCGAAGTTCCTATTATGTCCGGTGAGATTGGTAGCGTTTTTGGTAGTCAGACGGCCTATAAGGGTCAGGCGATTATTGTAGAAGCAAATTATCAAGCTTCAAATAGCTGGTCTTTCGGTGCGAACTTCGGAAAGGTCAATGGTGACGATGGCCTTGATAATACAGTTGATGCCATGTACCTCAACCCCAACTACCAAGTGGCTAACCTTCTCTTTCGCTACAACTTAAGAGGTATCGCTGATAGTGGTAATTACAATGTTTACGATAGCTACATCCACAACGCCACTTACTTTAAGCTTCATGCACTATACAGCCGTGAAAAGTGGAGATGGAATATCGGCTTAATTATGGCGAAAGCTGATCAGGTCGCTACGGCAGGTCAGACATCATACAACCACCTTAGAAATGAGCGCTTCACTGCGAACTTCACGCAAGACGATAATCTTGGTACCGAATTTGATACCGGTTTCACTTATCATTGGAATTCAGAGATAGCAGTAGAAGGACAATTTGGTTACTTACTAACTGGTGACTACTTTGGTTACACCAACACTGCTACGCCTAACAGTGTTGATGATAGTTATATTCTTCAACTCAGAACTTCGATTCGTTTCTAGTTAAAAGGATTGTGGCCCATATTGAATGGAGATGACATTCCTCCATTCATGGGCATTTGCTGTTGAGGCATCATCCCACCTTGGTGAAATCCCTGTGTCGCAGGCATTCTCATTTGAGAAAAGGGAGATGACATCCCACCGCCCATCTGGAACATGTAGCTGTCATCATAGGAATCATAGCTACCGCCATCATAGTAGAAATCATAATTATTGCCATCATAGTAACTAAACTCATCATATCCTGAGTTGGCCCTTCTCTCTTCAAGATCCGCCATGTAATCAGAATAGAGTCTGTTATAACTAAAATACTGAGCCTGAGCTCTTGTGAGATCTCTCTTACTGGCATTCATCTGAGATTGATATCTTCTTGCCCGAGCCTCACGCCCTTTGTACCAGCGCTGGCAGGCATTTCTATTTCTCACCATGCCAAAGGTTGAAGCACATGCTTTTTTGTATGAGTCACTTTCTCTTTTGCTAAGAGTTTGAATAAGCCTTTGGTAATCACTTTGCTCCTTCTGGTAACCTCTTTTTGCGCTTGAAAGAACTCTCTTATTACCTCGCTTAATTTCATACTGAGCGGTCCAGTCAGCTAAAACTTTATCTTCGAAACTTCCTATTTTCTTTTTAACTTGCTCTGAAGCTTCTTCAAGTGAGAGAGACTTCCCACGACCTTCTTCACGCCCACCTTTATAGACTCTTCCATAGTGGTGTGAAGCTAATCTTAGCCCCTCAATGTCACGAGCTTCCTTTGTTAGATTGTATTCTTTTAGAACATCATACATCTGACTTAAGCTATTAAAGTCTCTATTAGAAAACTCCTGAACTTGCTTATTAAGTTTCGCGACCTCGGCATCAATTTGCTCTTTATTTTCATTTGTTCTTCCTTGTAGAAGATCAGTAACTTTTCTAGTCGCAGGTTGAATAACAATTCGGCTAAGCTCTTTTGAAAGTGCACTATATTCTTTTGCGTATTCCTCAGCTGTTGATTCAGAAACCATTTCTCCATCAGAGTCAGGTTTCATGGCCTTCTCAATTTCATCCATTCTTCCGTAGATTTCATCAACACGCTTATCTTTGGCTTTCTCGTAAGCATTTTCAAGAATGTTTTCTAGATCACGAAAGTTTCCAGCACTCGATGATCTGAGCCTTGAAAGCTCCTCCAGAATCTCTTCAGCGTTTTCCTTTTCACAAACACCAAGTGCTCTGTCGTAGACGCGATCTCTTCGTGAGGTAAATAATCTCGACTCTTCCTCGCCAAAGTTTTCATAAGAAACACAAGACCATCCAGAGGGTTTTGGGTTTACGTTTTCTGCTTTATAAGCTGGACCATAAGCCGTTGCCTTTGGAGAGCCAAAATAAGCCGTCACACTCTTATCTCCATTTCCAACATCAACTGCGAAAGGATTTGAGTTTTTGCCATAGGATACGGCGCCACTTTGTTCCGCTTTAATGCGGTCAAAAGCACCATTTTTGAGAAGTCCCTTAGCTTCGACACAACGATAATATTTTTCATCAAAAGATAGGTTCTCAAACTTTTCCCCATCTTGGACCGGAACATTTTCAGGTGTGAATTCAAAATTATTTTTAACTCTAATAAAGTAATTATTATCGGCCTTGGTCACTTCAAAATCGAGGTCTGCACAGGCATTAATGTGCTTAGCCATTTGAACCTGATATTTTCCAGACTCAACTTCAACTACCTGTAGTTCACCAGGTGATGCGACTGAAGGGTCGACAATATTTCTGAGGAAGTTCATGCTTACGTAGCCACCAGTATCTCTTGGATCACAATCTTGTGCGCTTCCCGCAGAAACAACAGTACTGCTAACACCAACACCAGGGTTTGAGATATTAATGTCGGTTCCACCGGAAGGACCTGCTGAGGGGCTAGCGCCTCTTCCGGGAATTCTTGCATTCGCCTGATTCATTAGCATTGCAAGAGTAAGGACACTTAATTTCACACTAAAATACTTCATGGCATTTTCCTCTAAAAATACACGACCATTACTTATCCTTGGTTTTATCGGTATTTGAGGAAATTTCTTGAGAAAGACTACTTAAACAAAGCGAAATCAGGCACTTAGGCAAGATTTTGAGGGTCAACATCTACCTTTATAGATGTTCCACTCTTCACTTTGGTATTTCTTCGGAATGAGCCCAGTAGATTATGAAGTTCATTAAGATTTGTACTCTTCAAGAGAATAGTCCAAGTAAACTTATTAGCTCTTTTTTCCATTATTCCTGGTCTTGGCCCAAGAATTTCTACTGAGCTAAAGTGAGTTGATACCATCGCATTGAGAGCTCTCCCCGCTTTAGTCGCCTCATTCATGGCATCGTTTTGAAAGCGCGACGTAAAATAGATGGCAACAAGCCTTGAAAAAGGAGGAAAACCCAAGGTTTCTCTGACTTCTAATTCTTCTTTTATAAAAGCTTCTTGATTATAGTCTTTGATATATTTAAATATTTGATTATCTGGAGAAAGACTTTCAATGAGAACCTTGCCTTTCATCTCACTTCTACCAGGCCTCCCTGCAGTTTGGGTAACCAACTGAAAAACTTTCTCATTACTTCTAAAGTCCGGAAAATTGAGCTGTCCATCTACCCCCAGTAGAACCACAAGATTCACGCCCGTAAAGTTATGACCCTTGCTGAGCATCTGAGTTCCCACCAAGAGTTGAGACTCTCGCTTTTCAAATCGGTCTAAGATTTCTTCAAGCTCTTTAAATGTCTTGACTGCATCTCTATCAAATCGTTCTATTTTAGTAGTCGGAAACTGATCTTCTAAAACTTCTTTTAATCTTTCAGTTCCAAAGCCTTTTTGAAGGAGCTTCATATTCCCGCAATCTGGGCACGCTTCTGGATAAGGCATCGTAAAGTCACATACCTGACACTTTAAGACATTCGTTCTCTTAAAGAACTTTAGGTTTGAGGTACAATTCAGACAATGAAATTCTTTTCCACAAGATCCGCATTGGACATAGTTGGCAAATCCTAAACGATTTACAAAAACTAAGACCTGCTCGCTATTTTTGAGCTTGTCGCCAATCTGCTCAATACTTTTTTGTGTAAAAGGCCAGATTGAATTTTCATCAAAGCGGCTTCCCTTTGATGTTCGACTATCAACAACTTCGATATCTGGTAAATCCAAATCCTTAACTCGATTGGCGAGTCTGATATAGTTCTTTGAGTTAACTAATGAATGATAAGTCTCTATTGTTGGTGTAGCTGAGCCCATGACTACTGGACACTTTTTTTGTGAGGCAAGCTTAATGGCGACATCTCGCATATGGTAAGGGCAGCGGTCGTCCTGCTTATAGGAACCATCGTGTTCCTCATCGATGACAATCACGCCGAGTTCTTTAAAGGGCAAGAAGATACTACTCCTAACACCAATGAGAAGATAAGGAACCTCTCCCTTTTGAACGATTTCCCAAACCTTATTTTTCTCTGACTTAGACATCGAAGAATGGTAAGTGAGAATGATTCCATCAAGATGTGTTTTAAAGGTGTTTATAAACTGAGGTGTTAAATTGATTTCTGGAACTAGAAAGCATCCAGACCCTCCACTTCGGAGGACATCTTGAAATAGCTTTAAATAAATTGAGGTTTTTCCAGAGCCCGTTACACCGTGAACTAAGAACTTCTCAAAAGTATTAAACGATTTCGCAATTTTCAGGTACGCGTTTTGCTGGTCACTCGTTAATTCAAATGGGAGCTCTCTATTTTCGCCCTTTATTAGCTCTACACTTCGTGGTCGCTTTAGGGGTTTCGCTAAAACGTCGAAAATATGTTGTCCCAATGGATAGTGATAGTATCTTGCAACCCACTCAAGAAAGCTTAGATAACTGGCATCGAGATCATATCCGAACTCTAACAAGCCTTTAACTTCTTTTAATTCATAGGAAAGGTCTGGGGTTTCATCAACAGAGAGAACACAACCCTTTTCACTCCTCTTACCTAGAGGAACCTCTACCAAGGTCCCTCTTTCAAGATCACGTTCCGACTTATAGGTTAGGATTGAATTATTAAACGGTGTATTGACCGCAATTTTATAGTAGGTCATTAATAGACGAGAAATGTATCGACTTTCTCTTCTGGCTTAATTTCTAACTTAGAAAACTTCTCACGATATTCACCATATCTTTTAGCCATATTTTTATCGTTTAAGAGAAGATGGGTTAAATTTGTAACCCTTATTTTTATGTTCTTTATTTCGTCCTTAATATTAATATTCTTTGGTAACTCATGAGTTCCATTAAAAAGGATGTAGTCGTCAAAACTAAGCTTCATCTCTTTGTCGTTTTTCCTATAAATCAACTTTTCCATCCTCAATGTATCACTATCAAAGCTGCCCTCTAACACATCATTTTTAAGATACCACTCATAGCCCTCTTGAGCTTTTCGAAGGGTTAGGTGGTTATCCTTATTGAGAAATGGTTTTTTTAAAATCTCATTAACAGCTTCTCTCACTTCTGGGTCTTCGGGTCTTAAAGGATTATCCATTGTTTCTTTAATCGCCTCATCATTTTTCACCAACGTTAGATATGATTTGTAACGACTATAAAGGGCAAGCCTTTCTTTATTAATGAGTTCATTATTTGGCTTATACTCACTTGAAACCAGCTTTAAAAAAGAACTCATTTCCTTACTCCTATTAAGTGCCAACGAACTTAAGATAGAGTAGTAAATCGCAAGCTTGGGATTTGATTTTTTGATCTTGCTTTCAAGGTTCGAATAATATTTCAGATCAACAATATCCTCATCATTCATCCGTCCTTTAGAGTAGATAACCTGGAGCAATTGGACCGGCCGCCCTTCTTCTACTGACAACAGGTATTTCACATAGAGAGGTTCTTTCTTTTTTTCTTCGGTAACAATCTTCTCTTCATTTTCATCTGCTTCTTGAGACTCTTTTTCTAGGAGTACTTCACTTACTTCTTCAGAAATCATCATCTTGACGACGACAAGGTCTGAACTCACATCTGGATTGTTACCATTTCTAAAGAGGCCTTCTGTTGTCGGATGACTCGCAAAAATTGATAAAGAAAATAAAAATGAAATAAGTATAGTTCTAACCATGTTCTTCTATGCCTCTTTTACAAATTTCAAGCATTGTCTCGCGAAGACTTGGGTCTCGCAATGCGAATTGCACTGTTGCATTTAAGTAGCCATTAACGGATCCCGTATCAAAGCGGTCGCCATCAAAGACATGAGCGAGCACTGTATTTGTCTCGGCCATCATATTTATAGCATCCGTAAGTTGGTATTCGCCTCCAACACCTCTTGGTATTTTATCAAGAAATTCAAAGATTTCTTGTTTTAAGATATAACGTCCAGGTGTCGCTAAATTTGTAGGGGCGACTTCAGGCTCTGGTTTTTCGATCATCTTGCTCATTTTATAAGTCTTACTTGAGTCTTTCAGTAAGGTACCGTCGATAATTCCATACTTATTTGTCTGTGAAGGGGGTACTTCCATAACCCCGATGACACTACTTCCCCCATTTGCCTGAGATGTTTCCATGAGCTGCTTCGTAACGGGAACCTCAGACAGAACGAGGTCGTCACCCAGGATCACAGCAAAAGCATCGTCTTTTATAATGTGTTTGGCACAATTAATTGCGTGACCAAGACCCAATTGCTCTTTTTGGCGAACTGTAATGATCTCAATCTTAGTGCCAATATCTTTTATAAGATTGGCATAATCTTCTTTTCCATTCTTAAGAAGGAAGTTCTCTAATTCCAGGTTTCTATCAAAGTAATCCTCAATCGCCGTTTTACCCGTACTTGTGACAAATACAAGCTCTTCAATACCCGACAAAATTGCTTCTTCCACTGCATAATGAATCATGGGCTTATTTATTATTGGAATCATTTCCTTGGGTATTTGCTTAGTAGCAGGAAGAAATCGTGTTCCCTTTCCGGCA
This sequence comes from uncultured Bacteriovoracaceae bacterium, assembly GCA_950054155.1. Lineage (GTDB taxonomy): Bacteria > Bdellovibrionota > Bacteriovoracia > Bacteriovoracales > Bacteriovoracaceae. Next base: position 11,644 of record CATLOT010000001.1, on the reverse strand, counting down.
ACGGGGATGACGGCCTTTTTGATCTTCATTATAATAATCCTATCTTTAAACTTGGTCTTTGAGGTCTCAATGGTTACAAAGCGAATTCAATTTTATTCCGTAATTTCACTATTAGCAATTTTTACGGCACCAACAACCTCAGCCACAAATCGTGTTCCTCGCTTTGAAACGACTCGTATGAAAAGTACTGGTGGTGCAGGTGTTGCTAGTCTTCTTCTTGATGAAGCTACCTATCTCAACCCCGCGACAATTGCCTACTATAAGAATTCAAGTCTTTATTTCCAAAAGTCTGGTCTTGAAGCAACACAAACCAATAGCAATAGCACTCAAGAGTTTGATTCTATGAGTATTATTGCAAGTGATGCTAAAGGTCTTACGGGTGGCTCACTTAGTTACAATACTATTGATTATCGTGGTCAAAATATAAAAAGATTTTCCTCCGCATTTGGCCGTCCCATTGGTGAAAAATCCAGCTTTGGTGTCAACCTCAGCTACAGTAAAGAAAAGGTTTATAATGAGAGTGGAGAGCTTGTAGAACAAGACTTTAAACAGACAACGTTTGGTGTTGCTCATGCCATCAGCGAATCAGTCACCATGGGTGTTGTTGTTTATGATCCTTTTAAAGATAAAGAAAATGACACTCTTGCAGTCAGTGGTATGCAGTACGTATACAAAGGCTTTGTAAGTCTTATGTTTGATATTGGCGCTGATTACAATCGTAATCTCTCAGACACTCTAGTGTGGCGAGCTGCAACCCAATTGAAACTCTTTAATGACTTTTTCCTTCGTTTTGGAACTTTTGATGATAAAGGAAAAATGGAAAAGGGTAATGGTGCTGGCATTGGTTGGATTCAACCAAAGCTTGTTATTGAGCTTGCGATTCAAAATCTTGATGTCTTAGAAGATCAAAGTATGAACCAAGAAGCTGAAGAGATCAAAGAGACTAGCTTTAGTCTCTCTTATAGGTTCTAGAATGGCTGAGAATGAAAAGGCTAAAACTGAAGAAGCGCAAGAAGCGGTTCCTAAGGTTTATAGAGAGCGCTTAAAGCTTCTTAAAAAAGCACAAGAATATAGTGCTGCTGATGAAATACCAAAAGCTGTAGAGCTATACAGTCAGTATCTCAACGCCCTTGCTCTCTTTTACAAGGTTGACGAGACAAAATTAGAGCCAAAACTCTTTAATCAAGAAACCGATATTGCAGAACTATTTCTTATCAGTCATGCCTATTGGGATCTCGCCAAAGCCTATGACCGCAGTCCCAACCTCCATCTTGAAAGCATTCGATGTCTAGACCAATTCGTTAAATTCACAATTGGTTATAAGTATCAATACGTTAATGCACGAACCATGAAAGCTTTTATTCGAAAGCGACTTGCCCATAACCCAAAAGCTTTCAAGCAAGCCTATGAACGAATTCAAGTAGAGTCTAAAGGGTGTTTTGTTTCCTCTGATATTTTTGGGAGCGATCATCATGTTACTCATCAATATCGTCAATTTAAGTCTCTTCTCCTCTCTCGGTCTTGGGGCTTTAAGTTCGTTGAATTCTATTACAATTCCCTTTGTCCCACTTACTTCTTTTTTCGAAAAATGCCGCTAGTAGGTGATGCCGTTAAATGCCTTTCACAGCTTACTCTTCTTTTTTTCTATCAATTCGCTAAAGAGAGAAGATTATCGTGACCAGTTTGCGAAACTTAATTCTCAAAGAGTGGTTTCGATTTTTCTTAGGTGCTTTTCTTGCCCTAACACTTCTTATCACTATTGCTGAACTTATTACGGGTTTCTTACGCCATAACGTTACGGCGATGGAAGTTATCCTTAATCACTTTGTTGAGATCACCGACAAATTTAAGCTTATCACCCCAGTTAGTTGTCTTATGGCCAGTCTCTTTGCCATCAACAAGTTAAAAAACAGAAATGAGCTCACGGCGATATTTGCAGCAGGTTATTCAAGAAAGAAGTTCTTTCTCGATGTGGCTACAGGTGCTCTAGTCATCGCGAGCCTTCAATTTATGGTCGCGGGATTTTTTGAACCCTTTGCCAAATCAAAGAAAGATTTCCTTATAAAAGATGGTCAACACAAATTTAAAAACCTAAAAAGCCAAGGATTAATGGCCTCTACAATAGAGTCCGGTCGACTGTGGTTTAAAAGTAATAACTATTATTTTAGTTTTTCTAGTTTTGATAAGAAAATTGATCAACTCAATGATGTCTCAATTTATTATTATAACCCTGAGAATCTTCTTATTAAAAAGGTTAAGGCAAAAGCCCTGCGCTATATCGGCAATGCTTGGATTGGAAGCGACGTAACCAACACGGCCCACATTCAAAGTAACATTTTCCCTATTGTGACGAGGAATGATAAACAACCTATATCTATTTCAGAAACACCTGCTGACTTTAAAGAGATAGAAGCTGATATCACGACTTTGAATATTTTTGATCTCTATAAATACATTTCACGCCTCAACACAGGAGGCATTAACGTCAACGAATATATGGTTATGCTTCTTGAGAAGTTCAGTGTCTCTTTGATATGTATTGTTTTTGGTCTTATTGCCGCCACTGGAGCTTTTAGGCCAAACCGACGCGGTAGCTCTTTTGGAAAGAGTCTTCTCTTTGTTTTTGTTTTTGTTATTCTCTATTGGCTTATCAACAGTTATTTTATTGAACTTGGAAAATCTTCCAAACTCAATCCTTTTATCGCTAGCTTTGGCGTTCCCGTTCTCTTTAGTGTATTTCTAGCCCATCAATTTTATAAAAATAGAAAACTCGTATGAAAAAAGACAATCTTAAATACTTCTTTTTGGGAATTATCATTCTCCTTTTCTTTTATGACCTAGGTAATATTGACGGTTTAAGGCAAGGAACAGAAGGTTTTTATCTCCTTATTAGCCAAGAAATGTACGAAGCTGGTGACCTCCTCACTCCTCGAATTTATGGTGACTACCATTGGAGTAAACCGCCCTTACAGTTTTGGCTTCCCATGGGTTTTTATAAACTTTTTGGAGGGAGTTATCTCTACTGGGCCCGCTTCAGTGTTCTTTGTTTTAGTCTCTTCTGCCTTTTCCTTATATCACTCTGGTACGAAGATGAACTCAAGAGAAATTGGCACGAAGCTTTTTGCGGTCTTCTCGTTCCCTTTTACTTTATTAAGTATTCCCGCATTTTCATGATGGAGTCAGCACTTACACTCCTGACAACACTGGGTGCTCTCTATCTCCTTAGCTATCTTAATCGTGGTCGTAACAAACATCTTCTCTGGGGCGCAATATTCACTGGCTTAAGTGTCCTCGTAAAGGGGCCTGTTTCATTAGTGATGATTGCGCCTCCCCTTTTCGCTTACACCTTTCTCGCAAAAAAGGACTTCACTCGTTTTTTTAAATTCATGACCCTTGGTTTTATCGTGGGAAGTCTATGGTTTATTGCCTCAACCATTCGTTTTGGTTCAGAGTTTTTTAATTATTTCTTTATTAGAGAAAATCTTGGGAAATTCACATCAAAGACCTATCCCGCTCGCCATGTTTTGCAAGGCCTTCTCATCTATAGCTTTCCTATCTGGTTGCTCCTTCCTGCTTTTTGGAAAGACATCAAAAGGGTAATACTTTCTAAGAAAATAAATTGGTTCTTCGTGATTAGCTTTTGCTGCTTCTTCTTTCTATGGTTTCTTCCAAAGCAGCGGAGTCATCACTATGCAGTTCCGTCTATTCCCATTTTCTGCTTGTTTATTCTCTACAATTTTTATGATTCAAAGAAGAAAACAGCACATTACTTCAAAAAACTAAGTATTCTCTTTCACTCGTTCTTCGCTCTTTGCGCTATCCTTCTATTTGCGCTCTACAAATTTAAAGAAGACCTGTCTTTTCAAGCTAATGATGAATATTTCATAGGCGCACTCTTTGTATTTGGTCTTTGGACTTATCTTAACCAAAACCAGAAGGCGACATTTGGATTCCTTCGCTTTGCCCTTCTCTTTCAACTCATGTGGCTATTTCTCATACCCCTGGGCATCCTGCCCACAGTTCCCCAAAAAGCCGTAACAATCATGAGCTCAACAAGTGCCAATGTCTTCGTCAATTATCGAAAGCCATTCTTCATTATGGAGTCCCTTGATAGAGAAGTGACGCTACTTCCCAGTGGTAATCTGTCTAAAGACTCTATTAATTCGGGTGATCTCGTATTTATTAACGAAGATAAGTACCTAAAAAGTCCTGAAAAAGAGAGCTTTCAACAGTTACACCGCTGGAAAGTTTGGAAAAGAGGCTCTGACACGAAGGCCATACTTGGCGCGCTCCAAAAAGGATCACTCAAGTCCCTCCAAGAACATTATACGATTGTTCAAAAAAATTAAGAGCTTAGCACCATTGTACCAAGTTATGTCATTGGACTAACGCCCCGCGTGCGTGCTATAAGAACGCCATGAAAACCACTATTGCTGTATACGAAGAAGCCTTTAAGGACTTTAGTCCTAGTGGCGAGCTTCTCAAGATCTTTACCTACCCTAGCCCTATTTTAAAAAAAGTCGCTAAACCAGTTGAAGACTTCAATGAAGACCTCAAATCACTCTGCCTCAACATGCTTTACACGATGTATAAAGCCCCGGGTATTGGCCTTGCTGCACCTCAAGTCGGTATCAGTGAACGCATTTTTGTTATGGATATCGACTATAAGCGAGAGGCCGTGACAAGAGCAGACGGAACCAATGACTATCAACTCAGTCATTTCAACCCCATGATATTCATCAACCCTGTTATCGAAAATAAGAGGGGCGAAATCCTCTATCAAGAGGGCTGTCTCAGTGTTCCAGGCGTCTATGAAGATGTTAAACGAGCGGAGGAAATTTCAGTCAAATTCCAAGACTGGGATGGAAACCATCACACCATAGAAGCTAATGAACTTCTTAGTGTTTGCATCCAACATGAAAATGATCATCTTGAAGGAATTGTTTTTTTAGAAAGACTAAGCATGCTCAAAAAGAACCTCCTTATGAAAAAGTTTCTTAAAAAGAAGAAAAAGGGGAAATAATGAAAACCGTTTTTTTTGGGACTCCTGAATTCTCTGTTTCTTCTCTTAAAGTCCTTCACCTTCACCCAAGTGTAGAGGTTGCAGCTGTTGTATCAATGCCAGATCGACGCGCAGGCCGTGGCAAACAACTCCAAAGCCCTCCTGTGGCTACTTTTGCAAAAGAAAATAATATTCCCCTTATCCAAACAGAGAATATTAACAAAGACGAGGATGCCCTTAAGCTTCTTCACTCTATTGAGGCGGACTTCTTCGTTGTTATCGCTTTCGCTCAGTTCTTAGGGAGCAAAGTTCTTAAGATGCCTAAGCTCGGTGCCTTTAATATCCATACAAGCCTCCTTCCAAAATATCGTGGTGCGGCCCCTATTCAATACGCACTCCTAAATGGAGACAAAGAGACCGGTGTCAGCATTCAAAAAATGATAAAGAAAATGGATGCCGGCGATATTTGTTATGAACACAAAGTAACGATTTCTGATGATGACACGAGCGCAACTCTTTTTAAAAAACTTGAAGGTGAAGCCGCCCTTGGCCTCTCAAACTTTCTTGAAACTTTAGTTAAAAAGCCAGATCAAGTTTCCTATCGGCAACAGAACGACTCAGAAGCGACTTTTGCCCCTACGATAAAGAAGCAAGATGGCCTTATTAATCCCTTTAATTTTAGTGCACCTGAAATCCTTAACCAATTAAGGGCCTACACTCCTTGGCCAGGTCTTTTTATTTTTATTAGTGGTCAACGGTTAAAGGTTACGGAACTTGAACTCTTCCCACAGAACCTTGAAGCAGGTCAGATCGATCACAAGCTCGGAGCCCTTCTTCTCGGTACAAAAGAGGGAACACTTCGTCTCAAAAGCGTTCAACCTGAGGGGAAGAAGCCCCAAGAAGATAAGAACTACCTTAACGGCCTTAAAAGCAAGAGCGTCATTCCCTCTCTTGATAGGAATCATTATGAATAATATAGTTAGCCCTTCCATTTTGAGTTGTGACTTTCTTAATATTGAAAAAGAAATTAGTCATTTTGAGGGACAAGAAAACCTTTGGATTCATCTTGATATAATGGATGGCCACTTCGTTCCTAACCTCACTTTCGGAATCCCGATTATTAAACAGATCAGTGCGAAAACGGGCTTACCTCTCGATGCTCATCTTATGGTTGAAAACCCTGAATTTCATATGGAAGAGATGAAAGACTTTGGTCTTCACAATATTACTTTTCACATTGAAACAGTTAAAGAACCAATCGCTCTTCTCGATAAATATCGTGATCATTATCAGAGCATTGGCGTTAGCGTTAAACCCAATACTCCTCTTAGTACTCTCTCCCATGAGCTTTTGACTAAACTTGATCTTATTCTTGTCATGTCAGTTGAGCCTGGGTTTGGTGGGCAGAGCTTCATTGAAAGTAGTCTCGATAAGGTAAAAGAACTTATTCGACTCAAAGAGGAAAAGGGTTATCACTATCAAATTCAGATAGATGGTGGCATCAGTGACAAAAATTCTGAAAAAGTCAGAAAGGCCGGCGTAGATAATCTCGTTGCTGGTAGTTATATATTCAAAGCAGAACCTAGTGAATACCTCACCAAGGTTGCAAGCATTAGATAGTTAAGAGGTTTTTAGTGGAAGTTAAAATTAATGGACTTGACTTAAGTGTTCAACAAATCGCAGCTGTCGCCTATGGAAAAGGAAAAGACATCACCGTTTCTCTTGCCGAAGGAAGCATGGATCTCCTTATCAAGAGTAAAGAGTATGTAGAAAAAATTGTTGATGAAGGTAAGCCTGTTTATGGAATCAATACAGGATTTGGTGCCCTCAGTGATGTCCATATTCCCAAAGAAGACCTTGCTAAGCTTCAAGTAAACCTTATTCGCAGTCATTGTACTGGTGTTGGTGCTCCTTTTAACACCGAGGTCACCAGAGCTATTATGCTTTTAAGGGCTAATTGTCTTGCAAGTGGCTATAGTGGTGTTAATCCCCAGGCAGTAGAGTTACTCCTTGATTTCCTTAATCACGACATTTGTCCCATCGTTCCTTCAAAAGGTAGCGTTGGCGCCTCCGGTGATCTCGCTCCTTTAAGTCACATCGCTCTATGCTTGATAGGAGAAGGCCAAGTTATTTATAAAGGCAAAGAGGTGCGTGCCGACTTTGCAATCGACCAAATTGGCAAGAAACCTATTGAGCTTGGACCAAAAGATGGACTTGCTCTCATAAACGGTACTGCTGTAATGGTTGCCCTAGGTGCTCTTGGTATCGAAAAAGCTGAACGACTCATGAAACTTGCTGACGTCACTGCAGCCCTAACGTGTGATGGTGTAAGAGGAAGTTTAAGAGCATTTGATGGTAGAATTCAAAACTTAAAGCCTCATCCAGGTCAAATTCAAACCGCAAATAATCTACGAAAGCTACTCTCAGGTAGTGAAGTTATGAATAGCCATGTTGATTGTGGCAAGGTTCAAGATCCTTACTCACTTCGCTGTGTGCCCCAAGTTCACGGTGCCTGTCGCCAGACTCTCAATCATATTAAAGAAGTCTTTAGTTACGAACTTAATGCTGTCACCGATAATCCTCTCATTTTTAGAGAAGAGGACGATGTCATCTCTGGTGGTAACTTCCATGGAGAAGCCATTGCTCTTGCCATGGATTATCTCGCAATGGGTGTTGCAGAAATTTGTAATATCTCAGAGAGGCGTGTTGAGAAGATGATGAATCCAACCTTCTCTGAGCTTCCAGCATTTCTTATTGAAAGCTCTGGGCTTAATAGCGGCTTAATGATAGCTCATGTTACGGCGGCAGCTCTTACTTCAGAGAACAAGTATCTTTGTCATCCTGCTAGTGTGGATAGTGTTCCCACATCAACCGACAAAGAGGACCACGTTTCGATGGGGGTAACTTCAGGTCGAAAACTTCAAGAAGTTATCGATAATGCTTTTAATTGTCTTGCTATTGAACTTCTCTGTGCGACTCAAGCACTAGACTTTCAAAGACCTAATAAAAGCTCACCCGCACTTGAAGGCGTTCATCGTATTATTCGCCAGCATGTCCCCTTCATCGATGAAGACCGCGCATTTCATATTGATATAGAAAATATAATTAAAGTTATAAAAACAGATGAGATCTTTACAGAGATCACTAAAAATATTGGAGGCCTAGAATGAATATCCCTCTCCCCCCCACTGGAAGTGAATTAGCTTGCAAAGGTTGGCATCAAGAAGCTGCTCTTCGCTGTCTTCTTAACAATCTCCACCCTGAAGTAGCAGAGGATCGTGACGAACTCATTGTCTATGGTGGCAATGGTCAAGCAGCGCGAAATCCAAAAGCTCTCAATGACATCATTAACGCCTTAAAAAATCTTGAAGATGATGAAACACTGCTTGTGCAATCCGGTAAACCTGTTGCAGTTATTCCAAGTCATAAAGAAGGGCCTCGTGTTCTCATCGCCAATTCAAACCTAGTTCCCGAGTGGGCAACCTGGGAGCACTTCAACAAGTTAAAAGATCAAGGTCTTATGATGTATGGCCAGATGACCGCTGGAAGTTGGATTTACATTGGCTCTCAGGGAATCCTTCAGGGAACCTATGAAACCTTTATGGCCGCCGCTGAAAAACATTATGGAGAAGGTAGTGATCTAAAAGGTAAACTCGTCCTTACAGCCGGTATCGGTGGAATGGGTGGTGCCCAGCCTCTCGCCGTTAAAATGGCTGGTGGTGTATGTGTCTGTTGTGATGTCGCCAAATGGCGTATCGAAAAACGCTTAACCACTAAATATCTCGATGTGCTTGCTGATGACTTTGACCACGCAATTGAATTATCTCTTAAAGCTAAAGAAGAAGGAAAGGCTATTTCTATTGGTGTTGTTGGCAACGCTGCAGACTTCTTTCCCTACCTCCTTGAAAAAAATATTCTTCCTGATCTCGTAACTGATCAAACCAGTGCTCACGATCCTTTAAATGGCTACCACCCTCATGACATGAGTGATGAGGAAAAGAACAAGCTTAAAAAAGAGGACCCTGCTAAATTTATGCAACTTAGCTACGAGACTATGGCCATTCATGTAAGAGCGATGCTTGAATTTCAAAGTCGGGGCTCCTATGTCTTTGATTATGGTAATAATCTCAGAGCTGGTGCTCAACGTGCCGGTGTTGAAAACGCTTTTGACTTCCCTGGTTTTGTACCTGCATATATCCGCCCACTATTCTGTAAAGGCAGTGGTCCTTTTCGCTGGGTTGCTCTATCTGGTGATCCAGAGGATATCCGCATTACCGATAAAGCGCTCATGGAAGCTTTCCCAGAAGACAAGAAGCTTGCTAACTGGCTTAAAAAAGCTCAAGAAATGGTTCAGTTCCAAGGCCTCCCCTCTCGTATTTGCTGGCTAAAGTATGGGGACCGCGAAAAGGCTGGACTCATCTTTAATAAACTCGTCCGTGAAGGAAAGGTTAAAGCACCAATTGTTATGAGTAGTAATCTCATGTCTCTCCCTATGCGTATTTGATGGCTTCCAATACTCATGGTCATTTTGAGATTAAGGTCGTATTTGTCTGCAGTATAGCTGTTAAGGAAGCTTCCAATCATTGCAAAAAATCCGAGTACCCATATTGTGATATCTCCATTGATACTCCAGTAACCATAGACTAGTCCCAAAACAATGATAGCATCAACATATCTGTCTAAAACTGAATCAAGCCAACCTCCATACTTTGTCTGCCTTAGTTTAAGACGTGCTACTTCCCCATCACACCCATCCACTATAGAATGTATATGAATTAGTATTCCTCCTAAAACTAGATAAAAATATTCTCCGTTGAAGAAAAAAGATGCACCAACTAAACCAATAACAAGACTCAGAACTGAAATTTGGTTTGGTGTAATTCTTGTTTTTAGCAATATTTTAGAAAGTCTCAGTGAAAGTGGTCTGTTGAGTATTGTTGATATTGGTCCGTCTGTATTTTTTTTGAGTTTGTTACAAATGAGCAGTTCTGCATTATTCTTATCTGTTTTATCGTCAACATCAATCCAGAAATTGTCTTCAAGTGGCATATATCTCATCTTGCGTCGTTGTGCTAGAATTGATATTGCACCAGAAAGACCCTCATCTCCATTGGAGATGCTTTGTTCTAATGCATCAAAAATTACAGGATTACATATGAATATGCCAGTATCGATACAGTTGTAATCACCTAGCTTTTTACCAATTGTTTCGATTCTATGATCTATAGTTAGAACCTTTGTAGCATCATCTATGTTTAGATAATCTTTTGGATTTTTATCAACACAAAGGATGCATTCATCTTTTTTAATCTTGATTTTTAATAGTTCGTTTAATATTCTGTGGTCATAGTTGTGATCAGCCATCAAAAGTACAAATGATTCCTTAAAACGATCTCTAGCCTTTAGGACTGAAATAGCATTGCCTTGAGTCCATTGATCATTTTGAATATACCGTATCTTTACGCCATATTTTTTTCCATCAGATAGTTGTTCACGAATATTCTCCCCATGATATCCTACTACAATCTCAAATTCTTTAATTCCTGATTTTTTTGCAGTAAGGATAACTCGTTCTATAAGACATAAACCAAGGAGGGATGCCAATGGTTTAGTATCCACAACAGATCTCAGTCTTGTTCCTTGCCCTGCGGCAATAATTAACGCTTTCATTTTTATCACTGTTTTTTTATTTCAGATATTATTTGATCTAGACTTTCTTGATTGGCTGCACCAATAAATGACAATCTAGTCATAGTTCCAAAATCTGAATCTAATGGTTGTAGATCTGCATCCACAATTAAACCACCCGCTTCTTTGATTAACAGATATCCTGCAGCCATATCTTGAATTCTAATTTTACCTCGTAAATCAATGAAAACATCTATTGAACCTCTTGCAAGAAAAGCCATCTCAAGTGCATTTGCCCCAAAGTGTCTTGTAGGGCTATGACGTTCAAAAATTGTCTGTAACTTTTCCAAAAGTTCTGGAGATGCCCCAGATGTATTCACCCCAACAATTTTGTGTACTGTTTCTTTATTTTGTACATGGATTTTAGTCTCATTCAAAAATGCGCCTTTCCCCTTTGATGCCCAATACTGTTCTCCATTTGATAGATTAGTAACTACTGCATCCGTAATAGAACTCAGTTTGTTATCTGTTGCAAACGCTAAGGAACAGCAGAAGAACGGAATGCCGTTAACTGCATTAGATGTTCCGTCAATTGCGTCCATAATGACATATCCTTTTGGATTATCATTTATTTCGACACGCCCACATTCTTCACCTAATACAATACAATTGAAATTAGTTTGTTTTAGATAATCTAGAACTGTTTTTTCAGCTATGATGTCAATATTTTGTGAAATATCTCCACCAGCACCTCTGCCAAAATCACCTGTAGTGTATTCTGTTATAGACAGGTTTTTTACATTATCAAAAACTTGTTTTGAAACTTGCCGTAAAATTTCGATTACTTCCATAACAGAAATAAATTTTTTAGTAATTTAAATGAAAAAAAATACAGAAGAGAATGCAATAGATAAAGTTGCAAGTGTGGGAACAAATCAAGCCTCGAGCGAGATTCGATCTCGCGACCTAACGCTTACGAGGCGTTCGCTCTACCAGGCTGAGCTATCGAGGCAC